>NZ_CP079195.1:2405000-3005000 GCF_019263805.1 Polaribacter sp. NJDZ03 | reverse complement strand
TTCTGTAATTTCGTTTTTCATTGTATTAATAATAAAGTTCGTCTGTTTGTAAGTTTAAAAAACGTTGCGTTGCAAAGTAAGTACTAATCCAAGTAATTAAAAAGGCTGAAATTAAAACACCTCCAACTAAATATCCTAGTGTAACATAATCTTTTATCAAATGTAAACTAGGTGCAAGCTGATCTACATAATAAATAATAACACCTAAAGCTACAAGTGCTAAAAGAGCCCCTATAATACCTAATTTAATACTTTGCCAAATAAAAGGTCTTCTAATAAAACCTTTAGTAGCACCAACCATTTGCATGGTTTTAATATTAAAACGTTTAGAATAGATAGACAACCTAATAGAGCTATTAATTAATATCATTGCTATTAAACCAAAGAAACCACAAACTACCAATAGCCAAAAGCTAATTCGTTTAATGTTTTTTGTTAATAAATTAATTAAAGGTTTATCATAAGAAACATCAGATACAAAAGCATTTTTAAGAAAACGTGTTTCTAATTCTTGCATTTTTTCTGGTGTTACATAATCGGCTTTTAAGTAGATGTCTATTCCGTTTTTTAACGGATTCTCTCCTAAGAATTTTAAAAAATCTTCACCAATTTCTTCACTATACGTTTCTGCTGCTTTTTCTTTACTTGTATAAATAATTGTTCTTGTAAACTCTTCTTCTAATAAAGAATCTTTAAAATTGTTTCTGTTTTTAGTAGAAACATTATCTTTTAAAAACAAAGTTATCGCTACTTTTTCTTTTACTTTATTGGCAACAAAGGTAGATTTTAACAAAATTAACCCTAAAATACCGACCATAAAAAGCACTAAAGCTATACTTACTACTACTGATAAGTAAGAAGATAGCAGTCGTCGTTTTTGATAAGCATCAAATTTAGAAGACATATTATAGAATATTTTTTAAGCACGCAAGATAATAATTAGAATGCAGTTACCGTAACTGTTAGCAGTATTTTAACGAATCTATTTCTTGGCACAACTCAATAAGAACTCCATTGGTAGATTTTGGATGTAAAAATGCCACTAATTTGTTATCTGCTCCTTTTTTAGGTTCTTTATTTAAAACAATAAAACCTTCATTTTGAAGCCTTTTTATCTCTGCTTTAATATCTGAAACCGCAAAAGCAATATGATGAATTCCTTCACCTTTTTTTTCTATAAACTTAGCAATTGGACTTTCTGGGTTTGTAGCTTCTAACAATTCTATTTTATTAGGACCTGATTTAAAAAAAGAGGTTTTTACTCCTTCGGAAACAACTTCTTCGGTTTTGTAATGCGATACCCCTAAAAGTGCTGCATATAAGTTATTCGATTTTTCTAAATCTTTTACAGCAATGCCAATGTGTTCTATTTTATCCATTTTGTAAAAATAAGAAAACATCTGAATGATGTATACATCAAAAAAGTACAATATTATTCTTTAGCCACAACACTTACATTATCTAACTCATAAGTTCCATTAAAATTTTCATTGCCATTTCCAGTATATTTAAAAGCGATAAAAGCAGTACCTGAATAGGCAGATAAATCTAAATAGGTAGAATGCACCCAATTTTTAAAATTTTCTCCATCTGAAACAATTTTTGCTGGTAAGACAGTCCAACTTGCAGTATTTATATTTTTTTTGTTGCCATCAAAATTTGTAGAAATTAAAACTTGTAACTCACTGCCATTTCCAAAACTATTAGAAGTTTCAAAAGATAAAAACTCTTGAGATGTATTGTCTAAATTAATTCCGCCAGTAATTAACCAAGTAATAGTACTTTCATCTCCAGAGTTAATAGAATTAACTCTAGCAGCTTTACTTTGCGCATAAGTATCCGTATAAGATCTCCAAGATTTTGTACCTTCTTCTCTTAAGTTAATCCAATTTAAAACATCAATATCTCCAGATTCAGTATCAAAATTTTCTGATAATAAAATTGTCGAATATTCTTCTGCTGGTAGCGGTGTACACCTTTCATCATTCATAACAACACCCTTGCTATCATTTAAAACAAGTACAATTAAATCACCTTTAAAATCTTTAGAAACAATCGCATTTATAGTACCTGCTTTTTCTGGCAAAGTTTCGCTTGAAAAACGAGAAAAAGAACTTGTCTCTAACAATAAATCATCATAGCCCAAGCCTAAACAAGTTTGAATTTTACGTTGTGTATCAAAATCTTCTACGGGATCTACATAAGATGTACCTAATAATTTGACATCGAAAAAAACATTTTCTAGCGTTATAAAAGTCCCGATATCAGAGGCATTAATTCCTCCAAAAGCAATTAATTTGGGTATAATTTCTGCTGTAGTTTCTGTTCTATAAATATGATTCGGAATTTGATTTGAAGTAACATTTTCAATCTCCATAAGGTCTGTAGCGCTAATTTTTCCACCTATGGTAATATTACCATCTCCAGAATTTGTTTCGCCAACATATAAACCTTTTAAGCGAATGTAAACCTCTCTACCAATATTAAATTTATTATAACTATTACTTAAATTTAAAGCAACTCTTATACCTGCTGTTGGGTTTTCTGGAGCATCTTGCATATAAAATTCTTTATAAAAATTACCTGATTTATCCGAAGAAACTACATATCCTTTAACCACTATATTTGAAGTAATTTCTAACGGATCATTACCAATTATGTAAAGCTCTTTTAGTTGTTTTATTGTTTTTAATTGAAGCATTCCAATAGAAATACTATCTAAAAGATCACTTACAGCTTCATTTTCTTCATTACCTAAACTTTCTGGGACTCTAAAATCTGTATCGTCAGCACAGGTAACAAATAAAATACTTACTATAAGCGCTATAACTATTGTAATTATCCTTTTCTTTTTCATCTATAATTTTTTTTTCTTAAAATGACACACTTACATTCATAAAATAAGTTGCGCCTCTACCATACCAATACTTATTACCAAAAACAGGTTTATCTAAAGACTTATCTTCTAATAATTGTCTGTAATTGGCATTTCTTCCTTGTTCAAATCCGCCAGATTTATAAGTTTTATTCAATAAATTATTTACAGTAGCAAAAAAACTGATGTAATAACCGTTGATAAGAAAAGATTTTCCTCCAACTAAATTTACTACCGAATAATTATCGAATTTTTCTTGAGATAAAAGTCTTTTAGCAATCTCATTGTCATATTCTAAAAAAGGCAACCCATCATTATCTGTATAAAAATTTTGAGATCTATTTAAAGGCGAAATATCTATAAATGTGTTGCTAAAATAATTAAGTGTTGCTCCACACCACCAATATGATGGATCTCTATATTCAAACCCAACGGAATACGCATTTTGAGGTCCGGCAGCTAATTTGTAATTCTGAAGGTTTGTGGTTCCAAAATCTTTAAATCCGTTTACAAAACCTGCTGATAAAGATTCTGTATCTGCTTCTGTTGTTAAGTATAAATTAGGATTATTATCATACGTAAACTGACCAATAGCAGCAGCTCCTTTTAAATTTAAAGTAGCTGTAATTTGAGCTTCCAAACCTAATTCTAGTCCCAAATGTTTTTTGTTAATTCCACTTAGAATTTCTTGTACAAAAGCAGTATTATCACCACCAACACCATCTGCAAAATAAAACGAAATCTCTGTAGCATCTTTTACAGAAGTGTAATATGCAGTAACTTTAGATGTAATAATCGGACTTCTAAAAACATAACTGATATCTGTAGAAAGCGTTTTTTCACTTTGTAAATCTAAAACCACATTGTTATTTTCTCTAGAGTTAGAAAACGTATTTCTAGTGGTAGGTGCAGCCGTTATATACGCAGCGTTTACATCAATTAAATGACGACCTGTAATTTTATAGGTTACTCCTGTTTTAAATCTATAATTTATAAATTTTTGTGCTTCAGACATTCCTAAAGAATTCTCAGAAAAACTACCATTTTTATACAAACCCTCTCGTTGATGTGTTGTACTAGAAACATTTAAAGCAGCATAAAAATCTGTTTTATTATATCTAAATTGAGCTTGTGTAAAAGCAGCAATAATAGTAGAGTTTATATTGAAATTATACTTAAATTCATCTCCTTCGCCTACTATTCTATTCGGATTTAGAAGATCGTTTTGTTTCTCGTTTACAGTTGCACCAAAAGGATCGATATCTAAATATCCTTCTCCACCTAACAAATCGATAACAGATGCAAAATTATGAGAACGCAGTTGTTTGTATTCCAATTTTCCGTTGACAGAAATATGGTCATCTATTTCTGTATTTAAAATAGTATTTATGGTAAATTGCTTGTCATCATTTCTATCTTCATATAAAACATAAGCATTTTCTAAACCTGAATTTTTATTTGTCCTATTCGCATCAAAAACCCGATTCCAATTTATTTGTCCGTCGTTTTTAAAATTATTTTCAGCATCATACGCACCTTCAAAATCGTCATATCTTAAAAAATAACTTGGCAAATTTTGATAATAAGCAGCACTCGGATTAGAACCTCCGTTATAATCTATTCTACTATTACCAATCTTCCCAAACTGATACGACACATTTGTGTTTACAGAAGTTTTTTCTGAAATATTCCAATAATGATTCAACATTAAAATAGGTTCACTGACTTCTTTTATTCTAGAATTTCTCTTTTCTCCATTTAAAAAACCCCAATAATCATTGTATTTTATTCCTTTTAAATCAAAGACTTCTTGTGTATTTGGTGATGATTTCCCTCTTCTATTTGGCGTAAAAATTCCCGTAAAATTAATACTACTTTTATCACTTAACTTTTTTTCGATGGATGTAAAAAAAGAATATGCTTTGTAAGAAGTTGCGTCATTAAAGCCTTCATTACCTAGTCTAATACTGCCAGAAAAAGTAAAAGCCCAGTTGTTTTTTAACATTCCGGTAGCATACGTTGCCATCATTCTATGCTGATAACTTCTGTTAGATGAAGAGTAAGAAACTCTTATTCCTGGTCTTTGTTCTGAAGCTCTGGTATTCATATTTGTTGATCCTAAAAGCCCGCCAAAAGTAACATCAGAAGGTGTTAATCCGTTTCTAAATTCTTGGTTTCTTAAGACATCATTTAAACCTCCCCAATTTCCCCATTGTGCTCTACCATCATAGATTTTATTCATTTCTATGCCGTTAATTAACACTTTACCGTTTCCAGAATCTAATCCTTTTATCTTAAAAAAGGAAGAACTAAATTCATAAGCAGCAGTTCTAAGAAAAATATCTTTTGATGCTTGTAGTAGTCCAGAAATATTATCAGCAGAACTAGCATCGTCATTTAATTCATCATCAGATAAAGTAATTAAACTTAAATCTTGTTGCTCTATAATATTTTTAACTAAAAAGATACTTCCTAAATTTAAAGTATTGTCCGAGAGTTCTATGGGTATATTTTGAGTTTCGAAACCAATCATTTTTAATTCTAAAATAGCTTTTCTATTTTGGAAATTCTTAATTATAAAATTACCTTTTAAGTCTGTAGTTTTACTTATATCTGTATTTTTTAAGGTAACTAAAACACCTTTAAGTGGTTTTTTAGAATTGTTTTCTAAAACAATTCCTTTTACTGTACTTTGCCCATTAACCTCAATAAAAGAAGCTAACAACAAACAAGTTGCCATAACAATTTTTTTCATAAATAAGGGGTATTCTAATTTTTCTTTTGCACTTAAAGTTAGTCAAAAAAAATTAAAGCACTGAATTTCAAGTACTCTTAACTCATAAAACAACTTTAGTTTCTTACTTTTACTACTTTATAAAAACACTAAAATGAGTAAGAAAATATTTTTTATTTTTATTTTTTCGCTAACAATTACGGTATGTAATTCTCAGAAAAACGAAAAAAAATATAACATTAGAACCATTGCTTTTTACAATCTAGAAAACTTATTTGACACGATTAACGATGTAAATAAGAATGACGAAGCAAGCCCAATAATGGAGTTAAAATCGAATAGATCTAAGGTTTATTGGGATAAAATTGAAAAGCTAAGCAGTACCATAGCTCAAATTGGTGCTGATAAATCAAAAACTAGTCCTGCTATTATTGGTGTCTCTGAAGTAGAAAATCTAAATGTTTTAGAAGATTTAATACATTCTAAACATTTGATAAAGAATGATTACGGAATTATACATTATGATTCTCCCGATAAAAGAGGTATAGATGTGGCTTTGTTATATCAAAAAAAATACTTTAACCCTATTTATCACGAAGCCTTTAATCCTAAAATTTTTAAAGACAACTACCCAGTTTACACAAGAGATCAGCTATTGGTTTCTGGTTATTTAGATGATGAATTAATACATATTATTGTAAACCATTGGCCCTCTAGAAGGGGTGGTGAAGCTGCGAGCAGGCCAAATAGAGAAAAAGCGGCTTACCAGAATACTAAAATTATAGCGCAGGTTAGAGAACAGGATGCCAATGCTAAAATATTAATTATGGGCGATTTTAATGATGACCCTAATAATTCTAGTTTTAAAAATGTACTAAAGACTAAAAGCAGAAAAAAAGAAGTAGCAGAAGGAGATTTATATAACCCATATGAAGACATGTTTCGCAGAGGATTTAATACCTTAAAGTATAGAGATAAAATAAACTTATTTGATATGATTTTCTTTACGTCTCCTTTACTAGATAAAGGTGATAAAGATTTTTCTACTTATAAAATGTACAAGGCAATGATTTTTAATAAACGCTTTTTAACCACTAAAAAGGGTAAATATAAAGGGTATCCTTTTAGAAGTTTTTCTAGCGGAAATTACACAGGTGGCTACTCTGATCATTATCCTGTTTATTTGTATTTGATTAAAGAAGCGAAACAGAATAAATAATTGCAACGTTATTCTTAGCGTTCAGTTTTGCTACACAATTTTGTCTTTTCGACCATTTTGGGAGAAATCCCATGAAGTTCCTCTGTTTTGCGTTAGCTTCTTTATGTGATTTCTCCTAATGTTGGATGATAAGTTGGGGGGATTTATTAGCGTTCAGTTTTGCTACACAGTTTTGTCATTTCGACCCTTTTGGGAGAAATCTCATGAAGTTGTTCTGTTTTGCGTTAGCTTCTTTATGTGATTTCTCCTAACATCGAAATGACAATTGTGGTGGTTTACTAATACGTTATCACTGTTATGAGACTTCTCTTTGCTTTCGAAGTGACAAGTGTTGCAGTGTACTGTTATGAGATAACGATCATGTGATTTCTCCTAACGGCGGATGACAATTGTGGGTGATTTACTGCTGTATTATTACCGTTATGAGACTTCTCTTTGCTTAGAAATAGCTAGGTGTTTTTTAAAATAACTACTCTATCTATTTCTCTATATGCGTTAAGGATAGAGCAATTGTTTGAGCTCTTTTTTATTCTTTTTCTGAATAAAAAAAGCGAGTGCGAAAGCCTGACCCTTGTGGTAACGCCCAAAGAATTACCAAAATCTTATAAAACACAAAACCCCGAAACATAAATGTTTCGGGGTTTTTTGATAAAAAATTATTGCCTTTATACTATAATATTTAAAACTATTTAGATTTAAATTTATAATTTAAGTATGTGTAAGCGTCACGAGGTATAATTGTAATCCACTTTTTGTGTTTTAAATACCATTTAAAACGAATAGAATTTACTCCTTTTGTTAGATAAGATGCAATAAAAGGGTGTACATTTAATTGTACTTTTCCTGCTTTAGAGGTTGACATAAACTTCTCTAAATCTGCTTCTATTTTGTCTAACAAAACAATAGGTGCTTCTACTTCTCCATTAATATTTGGGTTGGCTTCGGTAGTTTTTATACTTAACTCGGGTCTTACCCTTTGTCTTGTAATTTGTACCAATCCAAACTTACTTGGAGGTAATATTTTGTGCTTTGTTCTATCTAAAGCCATTTGATCTTTTAAATGCTGAAACAGTTTATTTCTATTTTCTGCTTTGTGCATATCAATAAAATCTACAACTATAATACCTCCCATATCACGCAGTTGTAACTGTCGTGCTATTTCTGTAGCTGAAATTAGATTTACTTCTAATGCAGTGTCTTCTTGAGAACCAGCTTTATTAGAACGGTTTCCGCTATTTACATCAATAACGTGTAATGCTTCTGTGTGCTCTATAACTAAATAGGCACCTTTACTCATAGAAACTGTTTTACCAAACGATGTTTTAATTTGCCTTTCAATTCCGTATTTTTCAAAAATAGGAGTCTCAGATTTGTGTAATTTTACAATTTTTTCCTTTTCGGGATAAATTTCTTGTAAATACTCTTTTATTTCTTCTTTCAAAGTTTCATCATTTGTTACAATACTAGTAAAAGAATCATTCATAACATCTCTTAAGATAGAGGATGCTCTGTTTAACTCGCTTAAAATTTTTGTTGGTGTGTTTGTATTAGGTATACTTTTACACATTCTTACCCAACGTTCTAATGAGTTTTGCAAATCTTTATCTAGTTCTGCTACTTTTTTGCCTTCGGCAACAGTTCTTAAAATAACACCAAACCCTTTTGGCTTAATGCTTTTTGCTAATCTTTTTAAACGTTCTTTTTCTTTTGGGTCTGCTATTTTTTGAGAAACAGAAACTCGGTTAGAAAAAGGAACTAAAACCAAAAATCTACCTGCTATGGACAACTCTGAACTTAATCGTGGTCCTTTTGTAGAAATTGGTTCTTTTACTATTTGTACTAATAGGTTTTGCCCTGTTTTTAGTACTTGGTTAATACTACCGTCTTTGTTGATATCTTCCTCTTTTTGGAAGCTCTTTAAAGTGAATTCTTTATACTTACCTGTGCTTACTTTCTTAATGAACGAATTTAATGAGTTTACTTGCGCACCTAAATCATGATAATGTAAAAACCCGTCTTTTGGGTATCCTACATTTACAAAGGCTGCATTTAAACCAGTTAAAACTTTTCCTATTTTGGCTAAAAATATATCGCCAACCGAGAATTTGTTATCACTAGTTTCATTATTTAATTCAATAAGTTTTCCATCTCTTAATAAGGCAAAATCAATATCAGATGAATTTGAACGAATTATTAATTCTGTTTTCATGCTGAAATGGTTTTAACTCTACACATAATTGTGCAGATGGGATTAATATTGTCAGGTATTTGTAATACCGTGTGAGATTATTTAATCTCTTATGTCAATGAACTTTTTTCTTTTCGTTATACAATAAACGAAAAAGTAAGCGGATGCTTACTTTTTCTTCTTGTGTCTATTTGCTCTTGCTCTTTTCTTTCTCTTGTGTGTAGAGATCTTAGCTCTTTTTCTTTTTTTACCGCTTGGCATAATGTTTAGAATTTTTAAATCTGTTAAGATTTAGATTAATATTGTGTGTTTGTTACTTTACTACTACTTTACTTTTCACTCCTTCAGTAAAAGTTTTTGCCGGTTTAAAGGCTGGAATATTGTGTGCTGGAATCTTAATTGTAGTATTCTTAGAAATATTTCTACCTGTCTTTTCTGCTCTTGTTTTGATAATAAAACTACCAAAACCTCTCAAATAAACGTTGTCGCCATTTTCTAATGCATCTTTCACTTCAGTCATGAATGCCTCTACAGTTGCTAAAACATCTGTTTTTTCGATTCCTGATTTATCTGAAATTTTTGATACGATATCTGCTTTCGTCATGTCTCTATTTTTACTATATTTTTATTAATTTACTTTCAAAAATGCGGATGCAAATATATGATAATTAATCAATTCGAAGAAATAAACGTTATTAAAGTTGCAATTAAAATTATTTAAATAAAAAAGCCTTAGATTTTCTAGAAAACCTAAGACTTTTTTTAGAATTATAAGTACGCTAATTATCTTCTAATAATAAACCAAACATCTGGATTTGCAACACTAGTTAATTTAACTACTGTTGGATCTGTAGTAGATGATGCTTCTACAGAATAAGGTGCATTATCTACAATTAAAGCTACCATAGGGTCTAGATAAGTAAAGAAACTCCAGTTAGTACCTGGACCTGTTCTTGATATGTTTAATAAGTTAGAATTACCAAAAACACCCGCAAAAGATAGGTTATACCTACCAATAAATGCTGACGTAGGACTAACATTATAAATCAATATGCTTGAATCAGTACCATCAAAATTTGTAACAGTACCAAAATCCATAGTAGTACCTAATGTCCAATTTCTTGCAGCAAGACTAGCATTATAAATTTCTACAAAAGTATTAAAAAACGTATCAGAAACTTCTCCTACACCAACAACGTTTATTGCAAATTGTTCATTAATATTAAAAGGAGCTGTTAAAATTGATATAGAAAATTCACCATCTTCAGATACAAACTTATTTCTTGCATCATTTAACGTAAAATTAGAATACCCATTACCATTATCTGCTATGATTGCAGGACTTATAGTAATACCTGTTGGCGTGTAACCAATTCCAAAATCTGTATCATTAATTTGTGTATCTAAGTTAGAAACAAACCTTCTAGCATTATTAAAACTAAAAAAATTAATATCTCCACCAACTTCATAAGCTAACTGACCAGAAATAGCACTTACGATAGTATTATTTTTACTTAAATCACTCCAGTCAGCAGAAGTAGCTTTTTTAAATATAACCTCATTAAAACCTCTATTTGCTCTAAAGATAATATTATCTCCATCTGTACCATAATACAAGAATTCAAAGCTTCCTAAATATCCTTGACCAGTTAAATCGGCATCAGGAGCATTATTAGAGTCTGATAATTCGTGTATTTTATTTCTGGTTGTAAAAGTAAGTTTTACCGTAGATCCAAGGGTAACATCCCATTCACTAGCCGTTCTTGTTCCTTGAGTTGAACCAAAGTCAGAATCCATTTCTACTGTTTTGTCTCCAGTAAAATCCATTAAATACGTATATCCTCCTAATTGAGAATCATCTGTAAAATAGGTTACTTTCCATCCATCTTCAGAAGACTGAAGCAACTCTCTTAAATCTTCTTTTTGCTTAGTTAACCTAACTGATGGTACCTCATTAAAAACTTCATCAGGATCATTATTTGTTGTACATGCATTTAAAATAAAAAATGCAACAGCAATAAGACTTATTTTATTTATAATTTGTTTCATTTGTTTCATTTTTAATTTAATACTTTTAATACATTCTCTGCTGCAACTCTTTGAAGCTCATAAATATCTATATCAAATTCTGATTTAAAATAAGTAACTACAAGCGCTTCTTTTGCTCTAATATCAGTCTTTGCTTGTTCACTTGTTATTGCATCAATAATTGCATTATAACTTGCATTATCATTAGAAAGCAATGCAGTAACCATCTCTGCAAAATCTTCTGTTTCATTAGATCTCGCGTAGTCTGATATAAACCCTAATTCTCTTGCTTCAGCAATAGAGCTATTAAACCATTGAGCGGTATAACCAGAAGGGGTTATTTGTTCAAAAGTTTCTTCATCAAAAGGTACTGTTTGATTGATAATGTGTGTGTACTCATGTTGTATTGTTGATACAAATCTAATTAATTGATTTCTATCTTTTAGATCTACTAAATCTGTATTAAAAAAAGTAATTCTTTTACCCCCTTCTGCAAGACCTAATGTAATAGTTCCTGAAGGGTTTAAATTGATACCTCCTATTAATAAAATTTCTCTAGGTGCTATTAATTTTACAAAATCATCACCAGCTACTTCTCTATAAGTTTCCAACCAAATAGCTTTCACTGCTTCCATTGCAGGCTTTACTTTTTCTACTGTTGGAGGAAACAAATATCTATTAAAATCTACTCTATTTTCATTCCAATTATAAAACACCTCAATATTGTAAGGAGAAGTATAATTACCTCTTAACCAAATATCTGTAGCGTTTAAAGAGGGTGTTTCTGTGTCTAAATTACTCTCTGTTAAAGTATCTTCTGTTTTTGCACAAGAGATAGCTAGTGTTAGAAAGACGAATGCTATTAAAATATATATATATCTCATAATTATCTAGGATTAGGTGTTACACCAAAATTTTGTGCTGTTAATGGTATTTGTAATTCTTTTCGCTTATCTTCTTTTGTTAATACTATAGGAGAGTTATTAAATGAATGTGTAACTTCTAATTGAAATCTTTTTACATCAAACCATCTCAAACCTTCATGATAATATTCTCTTCTTTTAAAATCTGCAATACCTTTTATAAATGATGTTTGCGTATCATTTAAAGTATAGAACGGCGTAAACTCATTTTCTATTACAGGGTATCTAGAAGTCAGATCAGACTCTTCTAGTATATCTGTTGCGGCATTAAAGTTTGCAGTTTTTAATGATAAAAAAGATGTTAAATCGCTTAAAGATGCTGCATAATTTTCTTTCATAGCATAAGCTTCTGCTCTGTTTAATAAAACTTCATCTTTATCAAATAAAACAATACCTAAATAAGGTAGACCTGTACCCGCACTTTGATTTGTTATTTTAAAATATTCATCAAATTTTGGTAAGTTATATACCTCATCATTTCCAAATACTCTATAAGCCCAAGCTTTACCAAAAGGATTTCCACTACCTCCAAAAAAGAATTGACTTGCAAGATTAGAACTTAAACCAAACCTAGAACTCGCAAACTTACGTGCCCATAAAGATGAAGTTGAACTTAATAATAAATTTGTTCTATCTAAAGCACTACCATATGTTCTAGCTGTTTCTGAATAAGATAAACTACCATACGCAACGTCATCTCTAATCTCTGTTTGTGGATTAGAAATAACTTTAGAAGCATATAATATTACATTATCCCAATCTCCCTTATATAAATAAAACCTTGTTGCAAATGCATTGGCAGCATCTTTGGTAAAATGAAATTTAGGTTCTTTATATTCATTTTTTACAAGCCTTAAACCTTCTGTTAAATCTTTTTCAATTAGGTCGTATACTTCTTGTACTGTATTTCTTGTATATTCTTGTATTAATGCTGTTTCTGGACTTATCACGTAAGGCACTCCTAAATCTGAACTTGCTGTAGCAGGATTATAGGTTTTTCCCCAAAATGTTACTAACATAAAATGTGCATACGCTCTTGCTAAAAGTGCTTCTCCTTTTTGTGCATCTAAATTTATAGAACCAGAAAGTTCTTCTATAGACGCTAAGGCTTGGTTTGCTTGAGCAATTGCTTCATATGTATTATTCCAAAAGAATACTGGTGCATCTCTGTCTGTTTCTAAATTAGAATCTTGCCATTGATACATTTCAAGATCTAATTGATCTCCTCCATTTACAAATTTTTCACTTGCATTATCAGACATTAACTCTGCTATTAACATATAGTTTGCTTCCGTATAAGCCCCTGTAGTTAATGCTGCTATTTTATCTGCAGAATCAATATTAGTCCTATTATCCGGTAGCTCGGTTAAATAACCTTCACACCCTAAAAAAGAGAAAATGAAGATATAAAGTAAAATATTAAATTTATTTTTTAACATGTTTTATTTTTTAAGATTAATTATATACTAAGATTTAACGACATTGTGAATTGTCTTCTTATAGGAAGAGCAACACCCCCTGTATTATAAAACTCTGGATCTTGTCCATTTAATGCAGAATCTGAATAAATTAGGAACAAGTTAGTACCTTGAAATCTTACGCTAAAAGAAGAAAGACCTAGTTTATCGGTTAATTGCTTATTAAACGAATACCCTAAAGCAATGTTTTTCATTCTTAAGAAATCTCCGTCTGCAACACGAGCAGTTGAATAATTATAAGCATTGTAAGCTACATTTAAATTATTAATAGTTGCTTGTTGTTGTGCACTAGCAATAACAGGAATATTTGTAAAATTCTCATCTCCAGGAACCGTCCATCTATTTACAAAATCTTTAGAAAAAACATCTAAATCTGAATATTGACTAGAGTATAAAGGGTTTAAACGCACTTTATTACCACCAGACCCAGTTATTAAAACATCTAAACTCCAATTTTTATACTTGAAATTATTTGAAAAACCTCCAGAAATATTAGGATCTACAGACCCCTCAAAAACTAAATAATCTGTAACATCTACAGAATTTTGAAAATCAACCCCTGTTGTAACATCAGATCCTTCTGGAAGTCCAAATGTTGGAAAACCTCTACTATCTAAACCATCAAACTTAAAAGAAAACAATGAATTAATTGGGTATCCTTCTATATTACCACCTGTTTGATCTACTAAACCTAATGCAATAGGCGTATTTTCTAGTTTTGTTATTTTTTGATCATAATAAGAAACATTTAAAGATGAAGTCCATTTAAAATTTCCTGTATCTATATTGGTTGTCGTCAAACCAAGTTCAAAACCATCTGTAGTAACATCTGCGTTATTACCTTGTTTTATAAATTGTCCTCCAATACCAGAAGTTCTAACAAAATCTACGTTATCAAAAATATCTCTAAAATAAACATCTGCTGTTAAAAACACTTTATTATTAAATAATCCTAAATCTAGTCCAAGATTTAATTCATATTGTTTTTCCCAAGTCAATTCAGAGTTTTGTAAATCACTTATATTTAGATATGTTTCTCTGTCTCCAGGAATTAATCTATTGCTAATTAAACTTTGAAATATTGCTGCAGCATTGGTAGCAGAACCTGGCGTTGCTACTAAACCATAAGAACCTCTAACCGCTAAATTACTAACAGTATTAGAATCTTGAAGAAAATCTTCATTGGTAGCATTCCATTTAGCACTTACAGAACCTGTAGGTAACCATCTAGAACTTGATGTTTGCCCTTGTCTATTAGAACCATCATATCTTCCTGTTAAAGAAAATATATATCTATCATCATAACCATAAGTAGCTTTACCAAAAAAAGCAACTGTTCTTTCTCTTTCATTGTTAAGTGCAAAATAATTATCACCTTCAGTAATTATTTTCTCTAATACCCTAGGATCCGTGAAAGGCACATATCCATTTTCGTATTGTAAACCATAACCTGTAAAATCTGTGCTACTTCTATCTACATATCTCAACTCCTGCCCTAACAAAACATTTAACTCATGTTTGTCCTTAAATATATTATTGTAATTAAAACTATTTCTTAAATAATAAGTAGTTAAAAAATTGTCGTTTTTATTATAAATACCTCCTTCTCCCAAAACTGGCACAGGAGTAGCATTTGGATTTTCTGGATCTGTAAATAAAAAGATATTAGCATCTCTTACTATAGTTGTTTCATTCGCATTATATGCTTTTATAACATTAGAGTTTTCTTTTACATTGTGTTCTCTAACACTATTTACATATCTAGCAGCAGAATTAAAATCATAAGTTATATGTTCTGATAATTTATATGAAGCATCTATTTGAAAACGGATATCTCTTAAATTTAAATCTATATAATTATTTTCTATTTCTTCTAAAATATTAAAATCTGCCCAGTTATTACGGTAATATTCCAAATTACCGTTAGCATCTCTTGGTCTTAAAGTTCTAGAAGTATTTAAAGCATAACTAAATGGATTGATATCAAAATCTCTAGAAACATCTCCAGAAACATTATCTGTCTGACGCTCAAATGTTCCTGGCGCTCTTTGCTCTCTTATAGAAGCATTAGAAGACAGTGTTAAATTAAATTTATCTGAAAAGTAAAAAGTGTTTTTTAAATTAAATGTTAATCTATTTACGTTTTCTGCAACAGACCACCCTGGATCATTAAAAAAACTTACAGAAGCATACATTGCACTCTTTTCTCCACCACCAGAAAAACTTAAAGAATGATTTTGAGTTAAAGACTGTCTAAACAGTTTTTTAAACCAATCTGTATTCCCTAACTCATATTGTTGTAAAAAACTATTTCTAGCTTCTGGTGTGTTTTCAAGTAAAAACCTTCCAGTTTCAGGATTATACGTATTTGTTCTATTTGCCATAATAGCATAAACCCCTCCATATCTTGCTTGCGCTACACTCGGTAACTCTAAGAATCCTTTAGCTTCTAATTCTTTTAGAATACTTAAATTCTCTTTAGAATCTAAAATATCATATTGAGAATAAGATGGTAAATCTCTTACTGTTTGCTCTAAAGAGTAAGTTACTTTTAAGGGAGATGATTTTCTACCACTCTTTGTCGTTATAACAACAACACCATTTCTTGCACGCGCTCCATAAAGAGATGTAGCAGATGCATCTTTTAAAATATCAATTTTTCTTATATCATTTGCATTTACACCTGCAATAGAAGAACTTATTAAAGTTTCAGCATTTCCAGAAGATAACTGATCTAAATTAGCCTCCACAATATCTTCTTGCACTACACCATCTATAACATATAATGGAGCATTATTACCAAATATTGAAGAAGACCCTCTAATAGTAATCTTTGGAGCAGCACCAAAAGTACCAGAAATATTCTGTATACTTACACCAGGTGTTCTTCCTTCTAACATTCTAGCAACATCTATAACACCATCAATTTTTACATCTTCCATTCTTATAGTACTTGCAGCACCTGTAAAAGATTTTTTATTGATTTTATCATAACCAGTTGTAATTACAATTTCATTTAAAGACTGTTCATCTTCTTCAAGAATTACATTAACAGTATCTCCATTAACAACCTTCTCTATGGTTTTCATTCCTAAGTACCTAAAAACAAGTACATCTCCATTATTTGCGATAATAGTAAATTTACCATCAAAGTCAGTTTCTACACCTTTTTTTAATGTTTTATTAACAACGGAAACCCCCGGTAGAACACCTGTTTTATCTGAAACAGTTCCAGAGATTTTTTTATCTTGCGCAAAAGTCATTTGCACCACAAACGCTAAAAACAGCGTTAGAATAAAGTTTGTTTTTAATTTCATTTATATTCTATTTGAATTAATTTATGTAAACATCATAATTAATTGTTAATAAAGCAAGATAAATGCTAATTTTAACAACGATAATGTTAATAATTACCAAATTAGTTAAAACGCAATATGAATTTTAACATAACACTATATTTTAACATAAAATCTATTAAAAATTGAAATTCCATAAAACATTAATACACTGGTACTTACAAAATAACCGAGATTTACCATGGCGAAAAACCAAAAATCCATATTTTATTTGGTTATCAGAAATCATGTTACAACAAACAAGAGTTGCCCAAGGTTTGTCTTATTATCAAAAATTTACTACAGATTTTTCAACTGTTTTTAACCTCGCTAAAGCAGATGAAAGTACCGTTTTAAAAATGTGGCAAGGTCTAGGATATTATTCTAGAGCAAGGAACCTACATTTTTCTGCAAAACAAATTGCAAACGAACTTAATGGCGAATTCCCAACTACCTATAAAGAGATTATAAAACTAAAAGGAATTGGAGATTATACCGCATCTGCTATTGCTTCTATTTGTTTTAACGAGCCAACCGCAGTTGTAGACGGTAATGTTTACAGAGTGCTTTCTCGTTATTATGGAATAAATACACCTATAAATTCAACTGCAGGAATTAAAGAGTTTAAAGCTTTGGCACAATCATTAATTGATGAAACACAACCCGGAACGTATAACCAAGCTATTATGGATTTTGGAGCATTGCACTGCAAGCCTCAAAATCCATTATGTGATACCTGCCCTTTTTCTGATAGCTGTGTAGCTTTAGAAAAAAAGTTAACCAAAGAATTGCCCGTAAAAGAGAAGAAAATAAAGGTCAGAAAACGATATTTTAATTTTCTTGTGATAAAAACCGATGATGATAAAACTATTTTATCAGAAAGAAAAGGTAAAGGAATCTGGCAAGGTTTATACCAATTTCCGTTAATAGAAAGTGAAAAAATTATTAATAAGGAAGAATTAATTTCAGCAGAAGAATTTATCAATTTATTTCCTTTAGAAACCACCATTTCACTTTTTAACTCAAAAGAAATTGTTCATAAATTATCTCATCAACATTTATATACTCAATTCTGGATTGTAGAAACTGCAAATACTGCCGAAACAACTATAAAATGGAATGAAATTGAAAAATACCCTGTTCCTATTTTAATTGCAAATTTTTTAGAAGCTTTTCAAAATGAAAAGTAATTGATATTTTTAGTACTTTTGTATTTAAAACCCACAAGCCATGGCTGCAGGAACAATAAATAAAGTGATTTTAATTGGTAATCTAGGTGATGATGTTAAAATGCATTATTTTGATGATCAAAATTGTGTTGGTAGATTTCCAATAGCAACCAGTGAAAGTTACACAAACAAACAAAACGGAGAAAAAGTTACCTCTACCGATTGGCACAACCTTGTTGTAAGAAATGGTTTGGCAAAAGTGTGTGAAAAATACTTATCTAAAGGAGATAAAGTATATGTTGAGGGTAAATTAAGAAACCGACAATGGGAACAAGATGGCGTTAAACGTTATTCTACAGAAATTCATGTAAATGAAATGACCATGCTTTCTACCAAGAAAAATACAGATAGCTCAACCCCTATGGCACCACAAGAATCTAAAGCTTCTGCCCCAGCACCAAAAAGTGTTGCTACACCAGAAGAAGACGATGATTTACCATTTTAATTAATATAACTTATAACAATTGGACCCAGATCCCGAAATATTATTCTCATTATTTGCCTCAATAGATTTTGTAACTACGTTTAATTCAGTTTTTCTAATTGTTTTACTTATAAGTTCTGCATTAGTTTCTGGAGCAGAAGTTGCCTTCTTTTCACTTTCACAAACCGATTTAAACGAACTTTCTAACAACGGAAAAGACCAAAACATAGTAGTTAGTTTATTAGAAAGACCTAGAAAATTACTAGCCACAATTTTAATAACCAACAATTTTATAAATATCTTAATTGTATTATTATTTGCTTCATTGGCAGAAACCTTATTTGGTAGCTTCGATTTTAAACTAGAGCTATTTTCGTTTTTAATTCCTACCCGATTTTTATTAGAAATTGTTCTTGTAACCTTTCTAATACTTTTATTTGGAGAGGTTTTACCAAAAGTCTACGCTTCTAGAAATGCGCTTAGCTTTTCTAAAACAATGTCTAAGTTTATACATGCCATAAACATACTATTAACACCTTTTAGTTTACCATTAATTACATTAACAAAGTGGATTGAAAAAAAATTAGGTAGTAAAAATTCTAATTTTTCGGTAGAAACACTATCCCAGGCACTAGAGTTAACTTCTGAAGGTGCAACCACAAAAGATGAGCAAAAAATTCTTGAAGGAATTGTAAACTTCGGAAATACAGAAACCGTGCAAATTATGGTACCTCGTATAGATATATTTGCGCTTTCTGATACTGAATCCTACGAAGTAGTTTTAGACAAAATTCTAAAAAATGGCTACTCTAGAAACCCAGTCTATAAAGACAACATAGATAATATTGTTGGAGTTTTATACGCTAAAGACTTATTAGCTCATTTAAATAAAACAACCTTTAAGTGGCAAGCACTACTAAGAGAAACTTTTTTTGTGCCAGAAAACAAAAAATTAGATGATTTATTAGTCGATTTTAGAGAGAAAAAAAATCACTTAGCAGTTGTTGTAGATGAGTATGGAGGAACAAGCGGTTTAGTTACTCTAGAAGATGTAATAGAAGAAATTGTAGGCGATATAAATGATGAATTTGATGATGAAGATTTACATTATTCTAAAATAGACGCTAACAATTATATTTTTGAAGGTAAAACAAGTATTAAAGATTTCTGCAAGATTTTAGATGACGAGGATGAAGATATATTTGAAGAAGAAAAAGGAGAAAGTGAAACCTTGGCTGGTTTTATTTTAGAAGTTTCTGGTAAATTCCCTAAAAAAGGAGAGAAAATAAACTTTAAAAATTATACGTTTACTATAGAAGCGTTAGATAAAAAACGCATTAAACAAGTTAAAGCCACACGAAATGCGTAATATTTTTCTATTAATTCTTACAATTCTATTTCTATCTTGTAAAGATGATGTTCTACCAAAACCAAAAGGATATTTAAGTTTAACATACCCTACAAAAGCCTACAAAAAATTAGATTTAGAAAGACCTTATTCTTTTGATATTTTAGAAAATACAAAAGTTTATGACGACCCTAACAATTGGCTAACCATAAAATACCCTAATTTAAAAGCTTCGATAGACATTACATATAGACCTGTAGAAAATAACATTAAAGAACTGCTAACAGAAGCAGAAAAACTGGTTTTTAAACATACAATAAAAGCAGAACAAATTATTCCAAAAGATTTTGTGAATCCTAAAAAAAGAGTGTTTGGTAGCATGTATTATATAACTGGTAATGCGGCCTCTCAAATTCAATTTCACATAACAGATAGTACCAAAAATTTTATAAAAGGATCCTTGTATTTTTACGCCAAACCAAACTACGATTCCATTTTACCTGCTGTAGATTATGTAAAAAAAGACATTTTACGTTTAGTAGAAACACTAGAATGGAAACAATAAACCTTTAAGCTTTTTACTAACATCTAAAAATATAGATGAAAAACTCACGTGTAAAAAACTTACCCTCTTACTTTTATCAACATTTTTTATAAGCACCTCTGCTGTTTTAGATAAATACATTGCTTTACCACAGAAGCAATTATATTATGTAAAGTTAGTTTTGCTACCATTTTAGTTTATATTTTTTGTAAAATGAAAAAATAGATTCAATAATCCTTATTATCACAACACTACAAATTAACCTAGCCTTCTGTATCTCCTAAAAAATAAAAAAAGCTATTTTTAAAAGGATAATTGTGCTTATAAAATAACAAAACTAAAAACACACTATATAGAATCATTAAAAATAACGTGTATTTTTTTAATTATTATCATTATAAACACCTAAAAATTAACACATACATCCTAAAAGTAGCATAAAAAAAATAATTCCTTAAATCCATTAAGTTTATTTAGACTAATTATAAATAATATTATATTTGTCGAAAAATAAAACAAATGCCATCTTTTTTTAAAACACTTATACTGCTACTTATATCATACACTGCTTTTGGTCAAGAAGGTGATTTTTACGGAAAAGTAAAAGTAGATGACAATGAACCAGGTATCGATATTTTTGTAGTTATAAAAGGAAATAACTTTTATAAAGAAACAGTTACTGACTTTAATGGAGAATTCTACATAAAATCAATTCCTTACGGAACTCATAAAATTCAATTCCATTCTTTAAATTCAAAATCTAAAACAATTACTGTTCAACTTAATGCTAAAAAGAAAGAAGTAACTGTTTTATTAGAAAGTATAAAAAATCAGTTAGAAGAAGTCCGTATAACAACCAAAACTGAAGAAACAAAAAAAGAGACCCAAGGTTTTGCTGTAAATGTTATAAAAACCGAAGAAGCAAGTCTTAGAAATGTTCAAACAAACGATTTATTAAACACTACAGTTGGTGTAAAAATTCGTCAAAATGGTGGCTTGGGATCAGAAGTTAGTTATAGTTTAAATGGATTATCAGGTAATGCTGTAAGAATTTTTATTGATGGAATCCCTAGTTCTATGTATGGTTCTTCCTACAACCTAAATAGTATTCCTCCTTCCATGATAAAGAATATTGAAGTGTATAAAGGAGTCGTTCCTGGGCATTTAACAGATGATGCTTTAGGAGGTGCCATTAATATTGTACTACATAATGACGTTAAAACAAATTTAAACGCATCTCTTTCTTATGGTTCATTTAACACCCTACAAACTAACGTAAATGGCTTATATCGTTTTGAAAAATCTGGATTTACAGTAAAATCTGCTATTTTTCATAATTACTCAGATAACAACTACAAAGTATCTGGAAGAAGTGTTGTAGATACAGGTTTAGGAGGCGTGCAAACCCCAATTACTGCCAAAAGATTTAATGATGCTTATAAATCTACTGGAGGACTTTTTCAAGTTGGTTTTACAGATGTAGAATGGGCAGACCAGTTTTTGGTTGGCTTTAATGCTTCTAGTGATTACAAAGAGGTACAACATGGTGCTTTTATGACTATAACACCCTATAAAGATCGTTTTTTAGAATCAGATGCTTTGTTAGCAAACATAACTTATCAAAAGACAAATCTTTTTACCAAAGGGTTAGATGTAAAAATAAACGGATTGTATGGAAAAAGAAACCGTGCTATTAGCGATACAGTTGCTTGGGCTTATAGTTGGACCGGAGAAAAGGCAATAGACTTTAGAGGTAACGAATACAAATATACTTGGGGATCTCAGCAAGAAGGAGGACCAACATTAGCTAAAATTAAAAGAAAAGTAGCTTCTATTAGATCTGGTATCTCTTATGATTTTAATGATCAACATAAAGTTTTAGTAAACCACGTTTACAGCGGAGTTGACAGAGAAGACAGTGATGTTTTAGTTTCGGTATTAGAAAACACCTTTAAAGGCACAAGAAATATTGACAAAAACATCTATTCTTTAACCTATGAATTTAAAGCTTTTGATAATAGATTAAGAACAAGCATATTTGGAAAACATTATCAACAAAAAACCACCAGTATAGATCCTGAAATACAAACAGATACAAACGGAAACAAAAGTATCGTTGATGAAATTATAAGTAGTAATAACAAAAAAGACGGATACGGTTTTGCAGCTTCTTATGCTATTTCTCCAAAAGTTACATTGTTAACTTCTGCGGAAAAAGCTGTTCGTTTACCAGATGAAACTGAAGTTTTTGGTAATGATGGTGATAACGTAGTAGCAAACCCAACTATTAAACCAGAACAAAGTAACAACTATAACTTAGGTTTTAGATTTGGAACCTTTAACATAAAAGACCATGATTTCTCTATCTCTACCAATGTATTTACAAGAAACATTAAAGACAGAATTGGTTTACCTATAGAAACATCTTTTAATGTTGATGACGAATTAATTGTATACGTAAACCAAGGAACCGCAACTTCTAAAGGGATAGATGCACAATTAAATTACACGTATGATAGAAATTTTGGAGTAAATTTTAACGTGTCTCGTTTCGATTTACAAATTATAAATAGCAATGTAGAAATAGATGTACCAAACACACCTTTTTTTACCATGAATGGTAGTTTACGCTACTCTTTTAAAGATTTGATACAGAAAAAATCTAGACTAAACCTATTTTACTCGATGTACTTTACAGATGAGTTTTCATACTTAGTACCACAGGGTTCTAATACAGTTGGTAATGATTTTTTTGAAGTACCGAAACAATTTTCTCAAGATTTTGGTGTGAGTTATTCTTTTCCAAACAAAAAACTTGTTGCTAGTTTCGATATTAAAAACATATTTGACAAACCTGTATTCGATAATTTATCTGTACAAAAACCAGGTAGAGCTTTTTACATAAAATTAAATTACACAATCAATAAATTTAACTAAATAAAATAAAAATGAAAAGATTTTTTTTAAACCACAAAGCATTAGCCCTTGTATTATCTTTAGGCCTATTTACGGCATGTAGCGAAGATGTCAACGATGATCCAATTGATACCCCAGAACCAGATGCTACTAGATGGATAACAATTGCTGGAGCAAAAATGGGAGATGCACCAGGAGATGGAAATGGAGGAACATTAATTTATAGTGTATCTAGTGAAGATGCAAAAGACCCAACAGTGTCTATAGATCCTTTCGAAAATGGTTTTATAGCACCTTCTAATAGAACTGCTAGATTACAAGCTTCTGAAAACGGGAACACTATTTTTAACATTAGTTATGCAGGAGATACTGGTGGTAATTACACAAAGTATACTGTAGAAGGTGGTCAAAATTTTACACCACAAGGTACATCTATAAGTATTGCTCCTTATGTAGGAACTGCACCAAGATGGATAAAATTATTTGACGGTGACAAAACAGGATCTGCAGTATACGTATCTACAGAACACCAAGTGGATGATAACGGAACACCAGATGATGCAACAGATGATGTTTATACAAACACAGAAGCGACTATAGGTGTTGTTACTTTAGATTTAGAAAACTCATCAATAATTCAGTTTAAAGAACACGTTGTTCCTTTAAGTGCAGAAGAAGAAGCTGCAGGTTATTATTTTTCTAGAATTGACATGCCAACTTTAAATGCAGCAGGAGATAAATTATATATCGGAGCTCGTTTAAGTAAAGTAAATCCGACTACAGTAGAAAGTGAAAGTGATTACGAAATTTTAGGTTCTAAGACAATTGTATTAGATTATCCATCATTAGACAACCCAACAGTAATCACTTCTACTGTAGGACATGGAAACACAAACGGATACAGAAGTATTAATGCTTTTGAATATAACGGAAGTGTTTACCAAGCAAACCAAAGTGATCCAGAAGGTTCTCATATTTTAAAAATTGGAGCTAATAATGAATATGACAATTCTTACGACTTTAATTTAGACGATGCTTTAGGCGTAACAGGAGCTTATGTTCTTGCTTGGAGACCTGCAGCAAACGGAAAAGCAGTATTAGCGTATCGTCATGAAGCTTCTGCGGATGGTTTAGCAGGAGCTCAAGGATTTTTTGCTTTGGTAGATTTAAATGCTAAAACAGCTGTAAAAATTGAAGATATTCCTTATGATCCAGATTTTTACTTATTCCAATACCAAGGTTTTGCGGTTGATGGAAATGAAATCTATTTAACACAAGCGCCTGTTGGCCAAAACGGAAACATTTATGTTGTAGATACTGAAAGTGGTGCTGTAGCTAAAGGTGCTGAGTTAGTAAACGCAACAGGAAGTCATTTTATTGGGGCTTGGTAATATTAAAATAATGCCAACTAAAAAGGACGTAAATTAATTTTTACGTCCTTTTTTTTTATTTCAGAATCTTTCTTTTAGATACTAATGCTTGTAATTCCTTTAGTAAAATAGTTTACAAACAAGTTTAGCCCTGATTGAAGTGGCATCCTTTTTTTGTTTTTTCAAAAAAAGATATAACGGAAAGCAGGAAATAGCTTCTAAAACAACTCTTTATTACTAATATCTAAATAGTTACGCTTAACAAAAGCTAGAATAGTTTCTAAAATCTCACCCATATTATTACATTTTTTAAACTCTACATCTCCTACATATTTAATTAATTGCTTTTTTAGAAGCGCTACGTTTTTTGGGTAAGAAATAGTATCTGCTTTCATACATTTTATTAAACGGGCAGTTCTTCTTGGAGCGGTAATCATCCTTTTAGCCATAAAGGAACGTTCTTCTATTTTGTATTGATCTATAGAGCTATTTTGTAGTTTTTTACCAACCATTTCTACCATCTTAAAGTTCTCTTTCATAAACTGTAAGTTGTAGACTTTTAAGTTTCCTTCAAAAGATTGCTGATCGAAATCTATAGCTCTTATTTTATAGATAACTTGGTCAAAATCGTGAATTGGTGTAATTACGTAATTGTACGAACGCATATCGCCCAATAAACGGATTAAACATCGTTCTTTAAACTTTACAAATTCTTTGGCTATTTGTGCTTTTTCTAACTCGGTACAGCCTGGTAAAATGTCTCTAATAAAATCGTCTCCAGGTATACCTGCAATGTGCTCTTCTATTAAGGTGTCTTTAAATACCAAAAAGTTCATGTTATGGGGAGACAGAATATGCTCTAATTCTAAACCATAAATACGAGAAGCATCTGCCTTTTTTACATAAAAATAGGTAAAGTTATCATTTAAGATATTTCTAACTTTAATTCTAAATGGTTTAGAGTTACCAAACGTACAATAATCTATAGCATCTATGTTTAAATACGGAATGCTATCATCATTACCATCGGAATGCAACCTTGTGTAAATTTTCTTTAAATTTCTATCAATCTCTTCTCTTTCGTATTGAGAAAAGTAGGTTCTTACCCATAAAGTGTCTTCATCATTCTTATCATAGACAGTTATTGATCCTTGAAAACGTAATAAATCATCATAATAAAGAGGAATCTTTATATTTCTATTATAGTTCTTTAAATAAGCACCAAGCATTTCATTTACGGGAAATGTTGGTTTTTTTCTGGACATCAATTTTTTCTCTACCGCCATCTTTACTTCAGATTTTCATCAAAAATAAGCATTATTAAGTAAGTTCGAACATCTTTCCTGGCAAAGGTTTTGTTACGCCTTTTAATTCCATTTGCAACAAAATAGATGATAATTGATAAATAGGAATATTACATTCTAATGAGATAACGTCTAATAATTGTTGTCCTTTTTCATGTAATAAATCATGAATTTTTTGCTCTTTCTCGTTTAATTCTATAAACAATTGTTTCTGAATTGGTTTCGTTTTCTCTTGAACATCCCAATTTAACATTTTTACAATATCTGAAGCAGAAGTTAGCAAGTGCGCTCTGTTATTTTTAATTAAATTATTACAACCTCTACTATAAATATCTGTGGTTCTGCCTGGAGCCGCAAAAACATCTTTATTATAAGAATTCGCTATATCTGCTGTAACCAAAGAACCTCCTTTTGAGGCAGATTCTATAATAATAGTTGCTTTAGATATGCCCGCAACAATTCTGTTTCTTTTTAAAAAATTTTCTCTTAAAGGAGTTTCTTCACTCCAAAACTCGGTTAAAAAACCGCCATTTTCATTTACTTGGTTTATATATTTCTTATGTACCTTCGGATAAATTTGCTCTAAACCATGTGCTAAAACAGCAATGGTTTGCAAGTTGTTTTCTATTGCTGCTTTATGTGCACAAATATCTACTCCGTACGCAAAACCACTTACAATTATAGGGTTGTAAACTGCAATTTCTTTAATTAATTGATTGCAAAAATCGCGTCCGTAAGAACTAATATTTCGGGTACCAACGATAGAAATAATTTTTTGGTTAGAAAAATCTAAGTTTCCATCTTTAAACAATAATATAGGACTATCTATACAATGTTGAAGATTTTTAGGATAATCATCTTCTAAAAAATAAGTATAAGAAATCTTATTATCTTGAATATATTTTAGCTCTTGTTGCGCTAATTCTATATTTTTCGAATCGAACAAATGTTTTAAAACATGACCTCCTATTCCGTTAATTTTTGAGAGTATCGCTGTCTTTTCTTTAAATACCTGTTCTACATCTCCCACATTTACAATGAGTTTTTTGGCTAAAATATCGCCAATTGCTTTGCTCTTTTGTAATCTTAAGATCGCTAATAATTTTTCTTCTTTCAATTTTGTAACAATTTGAATACCAATATATAAAATATTTGTTAATAAAATTGTTAAGAAATTCTTTTACAAAACGGCTTAATTTCTATATTTGCTACAATGAATTTAGCAACTTACATAAACGATTTACTGTACAGATACGATTGCGTAATTGTACCTGATTTTGGAGGATTTGTAACTAATAGAATTGGTGCAAAAACCAATAATTTTACACATACTTTTACACCACCAACTAAACAGGTTACTTTTAACAGCTTGTTAAAACACAATGATGGTTTATTAGCTAATTATATTGCTTCTGCAGAAAATATTTCTTTTACAAAAGCATCTACTGCTATTTCATTATCTGTAATTAAGTGGCAAAATGAATTGCAATCTAAAGTTGTACAAATTGATAGTTTAGGTATTTTGTCTTTAAATGAAGAAAAACAAATTATTTTTGAACCAAATACTGCTGTTAACTATTTAACAGAATCTTTTGGTTTAGATACCGTAACTTCTTCTGCTATTTCTAGATTTAAAGAACAAGTAAAACCTTTAAACCCTCTTCCTGTAAAAGAAGAAAATAAAGGAATACCTGCATTTATAAAATACGCAGCAACTGCAGCTATTTTACTAACGTTGGGTTTTGCTGGTTATAATGGTTATGAAAATAATCTACAAAAAGAAAATTTAGCAAATCAAGAAAAAGCAATTCAGAAAAAAATACAATCGGCTACTTTTGTTATTTCTAACCCTTTACCTACTATTAACTTAAATGTTGTTAAAGAAGTAGCAAAACCTTTTCATATTATTGCTGGAGCTTTTCAATTTGCAGAAAATGCAGAAAAAAGAGTAGAAGAATTAAAAGCAAAAGGATTTGATGCTCAAATAATTGGCGTTAATAAATGGGGGTTAACACAAGTTACTTTTAATAGTTACACTAACCGTAATGAAGCTACTAATAACCTTTATAGAATTCAAAAAACAGTATCTAAAGATGCTTGGTTGCTTGTTGAAAAGTTAGATTAACACTACTTTTCTTTAACATTTTTAAAACTCATTTTTTAAGAAGCGATTACTATCTTTGCAAAAAAAAATATTTTTTGATGGAAGTAAAAACGCCGAAAGAATCTTTAACAATACTTACCGACTTAGTTTTACCCGGTGAAACCAATTATTTAGACAACCTTTTTGGAGGCGAATTACTTGCCAGAATGGACAGAGCTTGTAGTATTGCTGCAGGGAGACACTCTAGACGAATTGTAGTTACAGCCTCTGTAAACCATGTTGCTTTTAGCAAAGCAGTACCCGTTGGAAGTGTGCTTACTATAGAAGCTAAAGTTTCGAGAGCGTTTAACTCTTCTATGGAAACATATGTAGATGTTTGGACAGAAGACAGACAATCTGGATCTAGAACTAAAGTAAACGAAGGTATTTATACGTTTGTTGCCGTAGATGAAACAGGAAGACCTGTTGCAATTCCACAAATTAGACCAGAAACAGATTTAGAACAGACACGCTACGAAGGTGCTTTACAACGTAAAGAATTAAGTTTAGTTTTAGCAGGAAAGCTAAAACCTGGAGATGCAACTGCCTTAAAAGCTGTATTTAGTTAAATACTATAATTATGGAATTTTACAATTATAAAATTATATCCTCGCTAGCAATTTTAATTGTTGCTTTTTTTATTCGCTTTGTAATTACCAATTCTTTAAAAAAAATTCAACTGAAATTTGGGTTTCAAAAAGCCAGAATTATTTTAACTAATAAAATAATTTCAGTGCTTATTTACATTACCATAATTGTATTTGTATCTTTTGTTTGGGGTGTAGATGAGAAACAATTATTAGTCTACGTTTCTTCTTTTTTAACCATTTTAGGTATTGCTTTTTTTGCGCAATGGTCTATTCTTTCTAATATTACTGCGGGTTTAATTTTATTTATAAATTACCCCGTAAAAATTGGAGATACTATTACTATTTTAGAAAAAGATAATAATATTACTGGCGAAATTAGAGATATTGGTGCATTTTTTATCACGCTAAGAACGCTAGAAAAAGAATTAATAACCATTCCTAATGCAGTTATTCTTCAAAAAAACATTAAATATTCTCCTCAACCAGAGTAGTCTTCATTTAATTTTTTAGTAAAGATTTTTGTTTAGATTAAAATAGTTAAAGATTATCATAAAAAAGAAGCGCAAATTTAAATTTGCGCTTCTTTTTTTATTTATCAATAATAATCGTTTTATTTAAAAGATAAAACTAAGCCATTTGACCTTTGTGTTTACCTTCATATACTTCCTCTACTAACTTAGCATTAAATGCAGGTAAATCATCAGGGTTTCTACTGGTAACCAAACCCTTATCTACAACTACTTCTTCATCTACCCAATTTGCTCCGGCGTTTATAAGGTCTGTTTTAATAGAGCTATATGAAGTTATTTTTCTCCCTTTTAAAACATCCGCTTCTGCCAATAACCAAGGTCCATGACAAATAGCACCTACAGGTTTATGATGCTCAAAAAAGGATTTTACAAAACTAACTGCATCTGCATTATCACGCAATACATCTGGGTTTATAACTCCACCAGGCAACATCAATGCGTTATAGTTTTCTTGAGATACTTCTTTTAAAGTTTTATCTACTTTATACGTTTTTCCCCAATTACCTTCATTCCAAGATTTTATTTCTCCAGATTCTAAAGACACAATGTGCACCTCTGCACCAGCTGCTTCTAAAGCTTTCTTAGGCTCTTTTAATTCACTTTCTTCAAATCCATTAGTTGCTAATATTGCAACGGTCTTTCTTTTTAAGTTTTCCATTTTAATAAAATTTTAATTAATATAAAAAATTTGTAAATTCTACTACAAAATTAATTATATACCAGCGTTCTTATGTGTGGTATCAAATTCTATTTTAACGCAAATACTATTTTAAGTAATTTTATCTTCTTAAAATCCAAGAAGAAGGATTTAAACGTGTTGTATTTTTAAACAATACAAAGATTAATTTTGTTTTTTTAGAAACTTTATCTGTAAAAACCTGACCAATTGCTTGCCCCGTTATAACAACATCTCCTTTACTAACAGTAACTTTTTCTAGGTTATTGTAAGATGAAATATAATTACCATGTTGTATTAAAACATTTTTTCTACCCTCTGCACTCACCAAAACATTTAATACTCTTCCATTAAAAATAGATTGGGCCTTTATGCCTTCTTTGGTAGCAATATGCAAACCAGTACCATTAACGGTAATTCCAGGAAATGATGGATGAGGCTGAGTACCAAATTTTCTAATTACAATACCTTCACTTACAGGCCAAGGTAACTTACCTTTATTTAATTCAAATTTTGCGGCTAAAGCCTTTGCTTCCGGACTTAAAATAAACTCATTTTTCTTAACAACAGTTGGTTTATTGGGCTCATCTTTTAGCTTAGCTCTTGCAACTCTATTTGCTCGCTCAATTTCTTCACGAATTTTTCTATCAATTTGTACTGTAACCCTTTTCTCTTCTTTAACTTTACTTTGAAGCTCTTTCTTGTAACTACTTTCTTTTTTCTTGATAGTAGCTAATAATTTCTCTTGATTCCTTTTATCTTCTTCAATTTCCTTTTTTTGTTCATTTTCAGAAGCTATTAACTTGTCTTTTAAGTTTTTTTGAACCAATAAAGAGTCATTTACAACTTGTACTTCATTTGTATGAACAACAATTTCTTCTCCTTGTTTTTTTCTATAAGCAGTATACTGTTTCATATACTCAAACCTTTTATAAGCCTGATGAAAATTCTGGGAAGAAAGTAAAAACATCATTCTACTTTGCTGAGATTTACTTTTGTAAGATTTAAGGATAATACTTGCATAATCTGCTTTTAAATCTGCTAACTTCTTCTCTAATTTTTTTAGCTCCATTTCATTTGCACGAATCTCTTTTGATAAAATCCTTGCTTCTGCGTTAATTATAGAAATTAATTTAGCCCTAACACTAATCTTTCTATTTAAATCATTTAAATCTTCTAAGGCATTATCTACTTTCTTCTTTTCTTTAAAAAGCAACGAGTTTACTTGCTTAATTTCATAATTAAGTTTTTTACGTTGCTCTTCTAACTGTTTTCTTGTTTGTCCAAAAACAGAAAAAACACTTAAAAATAAAATAAAAACGGGTATATAAATTTTTCTGCTTTTCACTATAATTTAATTTTCTTGTAACCTTTAGGTATTGAAAAAGAAGTGTCTATATCTTTATTAAACTCCACAGATCTTACTATAAAATCTATATCTGTAAATTTACCTGGTTGTTTTGCTTTAATATTAATTTCTGATGGAAAAATAGCATCATCAACCAAATTATAAGATGGGTAAAAGATATCTAAACGTTGATTTTTTGCTGTATTTACAATAGATTGCTTGTCTAATTTAAAATGCGAAGGATTTACAGAAAAGAAAACATCAAATAATTTTTCTTGGGTTTCTGGAGATAAAACATACGAATTATCTATGATGCTTACATGTTGCTTTTGATCTTTAACATTTTTTAAAGATTGCCCCAAAAACAAATTTTGAAGTTGATTAAAATTAATATCTGTACCCAATAACTTTTTTAGCATTGTAAAATCTCCTTCAAAATATTCTCTTTCTAAAGAGGAATAATAACTTACAGAAGTTGGTGTAATCTTTGCTTTAAACAACGTAATAATCTTAGTTCCTTTTAGCCAGATTACTTGATCCTTTTCCATTTTTAAACTAACAGAAAAACCTTGATTAATCTTACCGTTATTAAAGTTTGCTTTTAGCTTTGCATCTACCGTTTGTTTATCAAAATTAGCAGCAATATGTTTTCTTGCAACCTTTTTTGCAGACATTTCTTCGGCAATATTATTTGCACTTATTAAATCTTTTTTTGTTTTACAAGAAGTAAAGACTACTGCAAAAACCACAAAATATTTTAAAAACTTCATTCTTATTCTTTTATTTTTTTTGATTTCTCAATAAACTTTTTTTCTTCTATAATATTACCTAAACCCTTATAAGAAACTGCCATTTCTTTATAAAAATCTACTTTCATAGTATCGTCAATTACAAAATCGATACCATTCTGTAAACTTATTAACGCCTTTTTAAACTTTTTCTGATAATTTAATGCCTTTCCTTTCATTAAATATACAAAAGCCTGCGCAGGAAACAGTAGAATACCTTCATCAGAATATTTTAAAAGTTTTTCAGGATTCTCTTTAGATGCTATTAAAATTTGTTGTAAAACGGCATACGAATTATTCGCTTTAAATTGCTCTTCTAGAGAGCTACCGTTAGTTACCCCCTCTTTAACTACTGCTTTATTGTTTCTTTTAGTTAAGCCTTCTTTCAACCTTTTAAAAGAGGCAGAAAGTCCGTTGTTTTGCTCCATTGTATTCATTAAAGAAATCGCTTTATCTTCTTCTTTATTATTTAAATACAACTTTACCAACAACTCTTGCTCATTTAAGTTAATTGCAACCAATTTTTGCTGAACAACAATAGCTTCAGAAAAATTTTTATCTCTTATATGGATTTTAACAAGATGCTGTAACATCCAAATATTATTGGGTTCATTATTAAGAGCTCTTTTAATATATTCTTTTGCCAATAACGTTTTATTAAGCAATAAATAATTTTTAGAAAACTCAAAATAAACAGCCATATTACCTGCTAAGATCTGGTTACTATTTTCTAAATTCTCAATAGCTTTTTGATAATTACCAATTGATTTCTCTGACAAAGCCTTAAAAAAAAATTGCTGAAAATCTAACTCTTTTTCTTCTGTTAAATCTTTAGCAATTGGTATACTATCTTGTGAGAAAGAGTTTAAAGAAGAGAGAACAAAGAAGAAAGAAAAAAGAACATAGTTATAAAAACCAATAATGTTCTTTTCTCCAAACTCTTTGTTCTTCCTTCTAAATTTCATTTATGTTAATTCTGTATAATCACCAATACTTACAGAAGTATATTTACCATTATATTTAGCATGGTTACCAATCATTGCATTGTCTAAATCTGCATTAGAAATTTCTACATTAGATTGAATTAAAGAATTAACAATCGTAGAATTTTCTACTACACTATTTGCTCCAATAGAAACATACGGTCCTATTTTTGTGTTTTTAAGCACTACATTTTTCCCAATAAAACATGGTTGAATAATTTCTGAATTTTCTAAAACTATATCTTTAGCAACTAAATTATTACCCGCTTCATGCTCAAAACCTAAAACTTGCTTGTTTGTATCTACCGTTGGGTCTTTTTTACCACAATCCATCCAAGCGCTAACGGTACCAGGTACAAATTTAGCTCCTTGTTGTTTTAAAGATTCTAAAACATTGGTAAGTTGATATTCTCCGTTTTCTTTTAAATCGTTATCGATTAAATATTGAATTTCTTCTAATAATTTATCGCCACTTTTAAAGTAATAAATTCCAATAATAGCTAAATCAGAAACAAAGTCTTTTGGTTTTTCTATAAAATCTGTAATAATACCATCTTGTAATTTAACTACACCAAAAGCACTTGGGTTTGCTACTTTACTTACCCAAATTGCACCATCTGCATTTACATCTAACGTAAAATCTGCTTTAAATAAAGTATCTGCATACGCTACAACACACGGTCCGCTTAAAGATTCTTTAGCACAGTAAATTGCATGTGCTGTTCCTAAAGCTTCTTCTTGTACATAAACAGATCCTTTAGCACCTAATTCTGCCGCAATTTTTAATAATTGTGCTTCTGTATCTGTAGGAAATCCTTTGGCTGTTGTACCGATAACAAATGCAATTTCATCAATCTCTTCATCAATAACAGAAGCAATATCTTCTACTAAACGTTGTACAATTGGTTTTCCTGCAATTACTGTTAAAGGTTTTGGAACTGTTAATGTATGAGGTCTTAAACGAGACCCTATTCCGGCCATTGGTACTATTATTTTCATATCTTTTTTTTATCAATAAATATGAGCGCAATATACTATTAATATAGGAGATGTAAAAAAACAAGATTTCAATTTTACTTTCTCATTCTCACTGAAAACAGTTAGCTATCCCACTGTTTTCAGTGATGGTAAATTTCACCTTTTTCAGTGATTGCAAGATCCGTAATAAAAACATAATTTTACAAAGAATAATTTACAAATATTTACTAATCCACGCAAAAGTAAAAATTATTCGTAATATATTATTAAATAAAATTAATAATACACATCTCTATTAAGTCTTATCGTTTAGACTTTCAAAAAAAAAAGGCGATAAAATTAACCCAAACAATCATTAATTGAAAACTACAAAAACAATGAAAACAAATTACTTCAGTAAACTTCTTATTATAGGAGTTTTTTTCGCATTCAGCTTAAACCTGCATGCACAAAAGCAAGTTGAATTAAAAAAAATTAGTGCCAAGTACAATCAAAAAACATTAAGTACTTTAGAAAATAAACTTAAAGAAAAGTCTTCTTTTGAAAAAGAAAAGGCACTTAAAATAGCAAAAAAGAAAGGATGGGATGTTAGGTTTATTAACAAAAAAGGAGAATTACTTGAACTTCAAAAAGTAGTAAACGGAAAACCAATTTACTACACAACATTTAATGTTGCTGCAGCAAAATCTACAAGAACAAACCATCTAAATTCTGGCGGATCTTTAGGCCTAAATCTTATGGGGCAAAATATGATTGCACATGTTTGGGATGGTGGTTTAGCAAGAACTTCTCATCAAGAATATGATGGAGCTGGCGGAACAAATAGATTTTCTATTGGAGACGGCACAACAACATTAAACTATCATTCTGCTCATGTAACAGGTACTATTATTGCTTCTGGGGTAGTTGCAAAAGCAAAAGGAATGGCACCACAAGCAAGAGCGGTTGGTTATGATTGGAATAATGATACTTCAGAAGCTACAAGTGCTGCTTCAAACGGAATGTTAGTTTCAAATCACTCTTATGGTTTTGCTACAAGAAATCAACAAGGGCAACCTCAACTTCCAGATTATTATTTTGGAGGATATATTTCTGATTCTAGAGATTGGGATAACGTTATGTTTAATGCTCCTAACTTTTTAATGGTTGTGGCTGCAGGAAATGACGGAAATGATAATTCTGCAAACGGAACTCCTTTAAATGGAAATTCTTCTTATGATAAGTTATCTGGTCATGCAACCTCTAAAAACGGAATGGTTGTAGCCAATGCTAATGATGCAAATATTGATGCCAATGGAAACTTACTTTCTGTTACCATAAACTCTTCTAGCAGCGAAGGACCAACAGACGATTACCGTATTAAACCAGATATTACAGGAAACGGAACTGCCGTTTATTCTACTTATGAATCTAGCGATACTGCATACAATAGTATTACAGGAACCTCTATGGCATCTCCAAACGTTGCTGGTACGTTATTAATTTTACAACAACACGCCAACAATGTTAGGGGTTCATTTATAAAAGCTTCTACGTTAAAAGGAATTGCTTTACATACTGCAGATGATGCAGGTGCCAATGGTCCTGATGCTATTTTTGGATGGGGATTAATGAATGCTAAAAAAGCAGCGGTTGCAATTACACAAAACGGTACTGAATCTAAAATTGAAGAATTAACTTTAACAAGCGGACAAACATACCAAATTACTGTAGATTCTGACGGAGTGAATGATTTAATGGCTTCAATTTCTTGGACAGATAGAGCGGGGGTAGCAACAACAAAAGTAAATTCAAATACAGCTGTTTTAGTAAATGATTTAGATATTAGAGTCTCAAAAAACGAAACTACATACACACCATGGAAACTAACGGGTGTTACCACTAATGGAAAAGGAGATAATACCGTAGACCCTTATGAAAGAGTAGATATTGCAAATGCATCAGGAACTTATACAATTAAAGTAACCCATAAGGGATCTTTAATTGGTGGAAGTCAAAATTACTCTTTAATAGTAACTGGTTTAACAGGAACTCCTACTATCTGTAATGCTACAACTCCAACAAGTCTTACTATTGATAATTTTGATTCTTCTACCGCAACTGCTTCTTGGAGTGCAGTTACAGGTACTTCTTACGATTTTAGATATCGAAAAACAGGAACTTCTACCTGGACAAACACTACTACCGCTACAACTTCTACTTCTTTATCAGGCTTAACTCCAAAAACTTCATACGAAGTACAAGTAAGAAGTAAATGTATAAATAATTCTACATCAGCATATAGCCAATCTGTTAATTTTACTACTAAAGATGTTCAATTAAATTATTGTAACTCTAACGGAAATAGTGTGAATGATGAATATATTAGTAAAGTAGTTTTAGGAAGTATTAACAATACAACCGGAGGAGCACCTAGCGGATATACAGATTACACTTCTCAATCTACAAATTTAACTAAAGGAACTTCTTCTACAATTACAATAACTCCTACTTGGACAGGAACTGCATATAATGAAGGTTATGCTGTTTTTATTGATTATAATAAAGATGGTGATTTTTCTGATAGTGGAGAAACTGTTTGGACTGTTACAACTTCAGAAACAACACCAATAAGTGGTTCTTTCACAGTGCCAACATCTGCAATTACAGGGCCAACAAGAATGCGTGTTGTTATGCAATACAATACAACTCCTTCTGCTTGTAATTCTTATGATTATGGAGAAACTGAAGATTATAGTGTAAACATTACGGGTGCTGCTGCAGTAACAGCATCTACAACAATGCTACATGAAGCTTATTTTGAATCTGACTGGAGCGGTTGGTCTGACGGAGGAACTGATTGCTATAGATATACTGGCACTAGCTCTTACCAAGGTAATTCTTCAATTAGAATTAGAGATAATTCTGGTACCGAATCTGCAATGACATCACCAACATTTAATTTAACTAGTTACAATTCTGTTGAAGTAGAATTCTATTTCTATTCTTACTCTATGGAAAACGGAGAAGATTTTTGGCTACGTTATTACAATGGGTCTTCTTGGACTACAGTAGCTGCTTGGGTAAGTGGAACAAATTTTGAAAATGACAAATTCTACACCGCTAAAATCACTTTAAATAATACTGATGTTAATTTTGCAACTAATACTGCCTTTAGGTTTCAAAATGATGCCTCTAATAATAACGATTACATCTATATAGACCAAGTAACTATTAAAGGTATCGTTGGCAATAAAGCTGCCGAAAACGCTATTAATGCACTGCCTACTAAAAACATAGGTTTTACAACTAACAATAGTTTATTTAATGGCGATAAAATGGTTTATCCAAACCCTGCGAGAGATATTTTAAATATCAATCCTAATTTTAGTTTAATATCACCTAATTATAGTATTACAAATGTATTAGGTCAAATAATAAAAACGGGGAGTATTAAAAATAATGCTATAAATATTAGCACCCTAAAAAAAGGAATTTATTTAATAAAATTAACCGACGAAGAAGAAACTTTTACTCAGAAATTTATTAAACAATAAATAACTTATTACCAATCATCCTTTAAAACCCTAGGTATAGCCTGGGGTTTTAAATTTTACATAACCATTTTCAGGGAGTCATCTCACCATTTTCAGGGAGGTGAAATTTCACCATTTTCGGGTATTGACAAGTACCTTTATTCATTATATATTTACATTATTATTGTATTAGAATTTATTAGGTTAAACAATACCTTTAAAAATAATACTGTGGATCTAAATACTTTTAAAAAAGAAATTTATTTAACTACAGTATCAAAAAAAAGAAAAACTTTTACCAAAAAAATTAACTAAACAGTAAAAAATCAACTAACTAACTAACTAACTAACTAACTACTAGAACTCTTAAGTTTAACTTAAGGGTTCTTTTTTTTTGTACTATCATTTTTACAGAGACAAAAATTTACGATTATAAGTAATAAACTCGTGCTTTATTTTACCAGATATTTATTTATTATTAGAAAATATTTAATTTATTCCTCTAAAAAAATTAAATGCCATCAAAAACCTAAGTTAACGCTTTGGTTTTTTGTTTCTTTGCAAAAAATAAATTTATTTCTGTGAATTATTTATCTGTTGAAAATATCTCTAAGTCATACGGAGAACGCGTTTTATTTGAAGACATCTCTTTTGGAATTAGTAAAGACCAAAAAGTTGCCTTTGTAGCTAAAAATGGTAGTGGTAAAACATCTATCTTAAATATTATAGCTGGTTTAGATGTTCCAGACTCTGGGCAAGTAGTTAGTAGAAAAGGTATTTCTATTGCTTATTTGGCTCAAAAAGATGATATTAATCCAGATTTAACCATAGAAGAAACCATCTTTGCTACAGATAATAAAATTCTTTCTATTGTTAACCAATACGAAAAAGCATTATTAAACCTAGACGATACCGATGCATACCAAACTGCTTTTGAGCAAATGGAACAATACAATGCTTGGGATTTTGAAACACAATACAGACAAATTTTATCAAAATTAAAGTTAGACGATTTAACTTTAAAAGTAGGTGCACTTTCTGGTGGACAAAGAAAACGGTTATCTCTAGCAATCGTTTTAATTAATAAACCAGATTTATTAATTTTAGATGAGCCTACAAATCATTTAGATTTAGAAATGATCGAATGGTTAGAAGCTTTCTTTGCAAAAGAAAAAATCACTTTATTTATGGTTACGCACGACCGTTATTTCTTAGAACGTGTTTGTAACGAAATCTTAGAGTTAGATGAAGGTAAAATATATAAATACAAGGGTAATTACTCTTACTATTTACAAAATAAAGAAGAACGTTTAGCTTTAGAAGCAACCAATTTAGGGAAAGCTAAAAGTTTATTTAAAAAAGAATTAGAATGGATGCGTAAGCAACCAAAGGCAAGAACTACAAAATCGAAATCTAGAACAGATGACTTTTATCAAATTAAAGAAAAAGCACATCAACGTAGACAAGATCATCAAGTGCAATTAGAAATAAATATGGAACGTTTAGGAAGTAAAATTCTTGAACTTCATAAGGTTTCTAAGTCTTTTGGTGATAAAAAGATTTTAGAGAATTTCGATTACGTCTTTAAACGTGGAGAACGTATTGGTATTATTGGTAAAAACGGAACCGGTAAATCTTCTTTCTTAAATATTATTACAGAAACGGCAGAATTAGATGCTGGTAAAGTTATTTTAGGTGAAACTGTAAAGTATGGTTACTATACACAAGCTGGTATAGAAATAAAAGAAGGACAAAAAGTAATTGATGTTGTTAAAGAATTTGGAGAATTTATCCCTTTAACTAAAGGAAGAAAAATTTCTGCATCACAATTATTAGAGCGTTTTTTATTCGACAAGAAAAAACAATACGATTTTGTAGAAAGACTATCTGGAGGAGAACAAAAACGTTTATACTTATGTGCTGTTTTAATTCAGAATCCTAACTTTTTAATCTTAGATGAGCCAACAAACGATTTAGATGTTGTAACACTAAATGTATTAGAAAGTTTCTTATTAGATTTCCCTGGTAACCTATTAGTTGTTTCGCATGACAGGTATTTTATGGATAAAATTGTAGACGCATTATTTGTTTTTAGAGGCGAAGGTGTTGTAGAGAATTTTCCAGGAAACTACTCAGATTTTAGAGCGTACGATGATGGTTCTGCTTTAACAGAAGTTGTAGCAAAACCTATAGGGAAACAGGAAGATAAAAAAGAGGTTAAAAAATCAAATAAAAACACCTTAACTTTTGATGAAAAAAGAGAGTTTGGGGCTTTAGAAGGAGATATTGAAAGACTTCAAAGAAGAAAAGCAACGATAGAAGCAGAATTTTTAAATGTAGAAATTGCGCCTGATGATATTGCTAAAAAATCTGAAGAATTACAAGAAACAATCGCTAATTTAGAGCAAAAAGAAGAACGCTGGTTAGAGCTTTCTATGAAATTAGAAGATTAAAAGTTGTTGCACAAAGAATCTACTAGTAAAATAATTTTCATACTCCTGCAAGGTCTTTTTTTGACCTTGTAGGTGTAATTCAAAATAGTTAAAAACACCTACAAGGTTTTGGAAACCTTGCAGGAGAAACTTCTTATTTTCTTTTATACGTCTGAGTTTCTCTATAAATCTCGGCAAAATAATTAAACACTTACAATATCTTCTGCTTTCAATAATTCTTGGTTGTTAAAACGCAATAAAATTTGAGCCACTGCAATGGTATCCTTTTCACAATAGGTTACAATTCTTTGTAGGTTTTTTTCTTTGTAATAGACTTTAGCCACTTCACTCCCATCAATATCATCTTTTGGTGATGGAATACCTAAAATAGACGTTAATAATTTTAGTGATGTATAATGTTTATAATCGCCAAATTTCCATAGTTCTAGTGTATCTATATGCGGAACTTCCCAAGGCTTTTTACCAAACAAGTTTAATTTACTTGGTAATTCTATTTGATGTACAATCATTCTTCTGGCGATAAAAGGAAAATCGAATTCTTTACCATTATGTGCACATAAAACATTGCTTTTCTTATTAAAATGTAAGTTTAGTAACGATTTAAACTCCATTAAAAGTAGATGTTCATCATCACCATAAAAAGAAGTTAAACGCAATTGTTTTCTCTTTTCAACATCAACAAAATACCCAACAGAAATACAAACAATCTTGCCAAATTCTGCCCAAATACCAGCTCTTTCATAAAACTCTTCGGCCGTAACATCTTCTTTACGTTGGTATTCAGTTTTCTTATTGTACAGTACTTGCGTTTCTTCTGCAAGCTGTTCCCAATCTTCATATTCTGGCACAGTTTCAATATCTAAAAAAAGAACATCATTAAGTTTTAAAGGTAAATTCATAGCAATATATTTTCTTGTTCACCTAGTAAGATACTAAAAATAAAAAAGTTCCGAATTTAATTCGGAGCTTTTTATAATAAAGAGGTGTTTAGAAATTATCTAATCACTAATTTTTTAGTAGCTGTTTTACCATCTTCTGTAACTTTTAAAATGTAGATTCCAGAGTTTACTGTAGAAACATCTAAGTTTTTCTTTAAACCTGTAAAAGAAGTAGAAAACACTTTTTTACCAATAACACTAAAAATAGCTACTTGTTTAGTATTTGAACTATTACTAGAAATCGTAAAATTTTTATCTGTAATTGGGTTTGGGTATGTTGCAAAACCTTCTATAGCATTATTTTTTACTGATGCTGTTGTATTTTTAATAAATGATAAATCATCCCAATAAGTAACAGAGTTTGAATAAGATCTTACCTCGTAATAAAAACGATCTACACCTGCAGGAGCAGTAACGATAACTTCGTGTTTTGTCCAAACACCACCATTATTATCTAAATAACCATCTTCTGGCCCTCTTAAAATATCAGCAGAACGATTATTTCCATCTCCTGCATGATAAACTGTAGTTGAACCATTTTTCCAAGTACACCAAATTCTTGCATCCTTATCATCTCCGGCAGTAACTTTATACCAAAAACTTACTGTATAGCTTTCACCAGGAACAATTCCTGTAATTGTTTGTCCTAAATCTTTAGTCCCAGATTCACCATTTCTAACCGCTGAAAAAGAACCACCATGTATTTCTGTTGTTATTTTGGTTAAACTCTCTGCTTTTGTCCAACTTGTTGGAGACGTATCATCATCCCAATTTTCTAAACCTCCGTTTAATAGCATTTCTTGACCAAAAGAAACACCTGTTAAACAAAGTGTAATTAATAAAGTAAAAATGTAGTTTTTTTTCATGCTGCAACTATTTTAGATTATTCAAGTAAAAATACATATAATTGAATTATTAATAGCTTAATTTATTATTCAACTAATAAAATTAAAAAAAAACTAAATTTTAATCAATAATATATTTTAATGTTACATTAACGTTAATAGACTTGTTTGAGATTAAATGATTGTTAAGTAATAGACTTGCTAATATAATTATTACTATTTTTGATATTCAACGGTACTTTAACTAGTTATATGAATAAAAGTGATATTAAAATTTTATTGGTAGATGATGAACCAGATATTATAGAAATTGTTGGTTACAATTTAAAAAATGAAGGTTATCAGATATTTACAGCAACAAATGGTGTAGAAGCTGTTAAAGCTGCTAAGAAAAATATTCCTCATCTAATTTTATTAGATATTATGATGCCAGAAATGGACGGAATAGAAGCTTGCGAAAAAATTAGAAAAGTAAAATCACTAGAAAACGTTATTATTGCATTCTTAACAGCTAGAGGCGAAGACTATTCTCAATTAGCTGGTTTTGAAGCCGGTGCAGATGATTATATTACAAAACCTATTAAACCTAAAGTTTTAATAAGTAAAGTAAAATCTCTTTTACGAAGACTAAAAACAAAAAAAGATAGCGAAGAAACTTTTAAAATTGGTGATATTGTTATCGATAGAGATGAATATGTAGTCTATAAGGCAGGAAAAAGAATATCGCTACCTAGAAAAGAATTCGAATTATTTTCTTTGTTAACCTCTAAACCTGGTAAAGTTTTTAAAAGAGAAGTTATATTAGATACCGTTTGGGGAAATGAAGTTGTTGTAGGCGGCAGAACTATTGATGTACACATTAGAAAACTGCGTGAAAAAATTGGTGACGACCACTTTAAAACTGTAAAAGGGGTTGGCTATAAGTTTGTTTTAGAAGGTGCAGAACATTAAAATTGCCTCATGAAAATTAAAAAAACGTATTCTTACGCACTTTGGTCTGCCGTATACTTAACAATGCTTACTGTTGTTATCGCATTAATATTCTATTATTTTTTTTCTAATCATATTGGTGCCGTTTCTGTCTTTTTTTCTATTGTAGTTCTTTTTGTAATTTCCTTTTTTATCATTCAGTATAGAACAGAACACTTTATTTACAGACGTCTTAAAAAAATATATGAAGATGTTTCTATTTTAGATGTAAACGATTTACGAAGAGATTCTGTAACTACAGATATTGAAAAACTTTCTAAAAGAATGCAAAGATTTGTAGAAGGTAAAAGACTAGAAATAAAAAGTTTAACAGAGAGAGATTCTTTTAGAAGAGATTTTTTAGGAAATGTTGCACACGAACTAAAAACACCTTTATTTACGGTACAAGGCTATATTTTAACCTTAATTGAAGGAGCCGTAAATGACAAAGAAATTAGAACAAAATACTTAGAAAGAGCCAATAAAGGAGTAGAAAGATTGGTTGCTGTTATTAAAGATTTAGATATGATTGCTAAATTAGAAAATGATGGTATGAAACTAAATAAAGATGTCTTTAATATTTTAGAACTTGTACAAAATGTCTTTGACATGTTTGAAATGAGAGCTAAAAAAAGAAACATTATCTTAAAATTTGATAGAATTCATGAATTTCCTGTATTTGTAAAAGGAGATGCAGAAAAAATTGAACAAGTTTTAATAAACCTAATTGTAAACTCTATTAAATATGGTAAACCAAACGGTACTACTATTGTTGCGGTAGAAAGTTACAATGAAAATAAATTTATTGTTAAAACAATAGATAATGGTGAAGGGATTAAACCACAACATCTTTCGCGTCTTTTTGAGCGATTTTATAGAGTAGACCAAAGCAGATCTAGAGAACAAGGTGGTTCTGGTTTAGGTTTGTCTATTGTAAAACACATTATAGAAGCACATAACGAAACCATTTTACTAAAGAGTACTTATGGCGAAGGATCAGAGTTTTCTTTTACGCTCGAAAAGGCTAAATAAATCTGAATCTAATATTGTTTCTACAGTTTTTAAACCTTTATAATCTTCAACTTTAAAAATATCTTCTTTTACAAAATCTTTCATTTTAGAAAATGGAGCATACTTTTTTTCTTCTAAAAATGATGCTAAATATTCTTGCTCATCTTGTTGTTCTGTTGGAATAAAAAATACTTTTTTACCCAGAACAGCCAAATCCATTATAGAGGAATAACCAGATCTACAAATAACAATCTTACTCGCGTTTATTAAATCTTGAAGTTCGTGTGATAGTACATAATTGTAAAAAGTAGTATTTCCTATTTTCCAACTTTTTTTTGCGGACTCTATTTTACCTAAAACAAAAATAATATTTCTAGTGTCGTTTTTAAAGACTGAGATTAACTTTTTCTCTAAGAATGTCCTGTTGGGTTCAATACCAGAAAGAATGATTAAAACATCTGTATTTTGGGTTGATGCTGCTTTTTTAAAACGACTTAAAACTCCAATAAACTTTGTGTTCAGATTTTTTTTGGTTGATGATAGTTTTCCTGAAAACTGAGAATTTTCATTATCGGGAATCCAACATTCATCAAACTTTTTTATTATTTGTTGATGAAAATAAGAAGTAAAAAAAGTGGTACGCCCAGACAAGACGTTTACTTGATGGGTTATGTAAACCGAAGGAACTAACGAGCTTCTTACTCCGAATCTGTTATCTGATATTACACCAACAACGTCTGTATTTTTAAGTATAAAATCATTTATAATTTTACATTCTTCTCTAACAGCTTTTAAAATTTTAGGAATTTGAAAAAGTAATCCCAACTTTAAATTTCTATGATAAGAAATATTATAAGCTGGGATTTCTATATATTCTAAGTAAGGAAACTCTTTTCTTAAAAAGGTTAAGGCGTTTCCGTCTGATGCAATAATGGGTGTAAAATTATTTTCTAATAATGCATTTATAATAGGCACACAACGTGTTGCATGACCTAAACCCCAATTTAAGGGTGCAATTATTATTTTATTTTGGCTCGCTTTCATTTTTTAATCATCACTAAAAAACTCGGATAAAACAGTTGCTTTTAAACAAGTGCGTTAGGGATTGAAATGGCATCCTTTTTTTCTTTTTCTGAAAAAAAGATATAATCTTTCGACTCCACTCAAGATAAATTCCAAGCCTGTTAAAACGCCCAAATAAAAATAAATTTACACTAAATCGAAACCAATGTCTTTTCTGTAATTCATTTTATCGAAATGAATCTTATCTATACTTTTATAACTCTTTTCTAAAGCCTCTTCAATGGTGTTACCAAAAGAAGTTACCGCGATAACTCTACCTCCGTTTGTAACCACTTTACCATCTTTAATGGTAGTACCTGCATGAAAAACGAAAGAATCTTCTACGGTATCGTAACCTGTAATTTCTTTATTTTTCTCGTATGCATCTGGGTATCCGCCAGAAACCAACATTACGGTTGTTGCCGTTTTATCGGTTACAGAAAATGATTTTTCATGTAAATTTTGATGTGCCACTCCTTCGAACAATTCAAATAAATCTGACTCAATTCTTGGTAAAACAACTTCCGTTTCCGGATCCCCCATTCTCACGTTATACTCAACCACAGAAGGGTTTCCGTTGTCGTTCATTAAACCAATAAAGATAAAACCTCTGTAATCTATTCCGTCTTTTTGTAAACCTGCAATTGTTGGTTTTACAACCAATTCTTCTACTTTATCTAAAAATGCTTTATCTGCAAATGGTACAGGAGAAATTGCGCCCATTCCGCCAGTATTTAAACCTGCGTCACCTTCTCCAATTCTCTTATAATCTTTTGCTGATGGTAAAATTTTATAGCTTTTTCCGTCTGTTAAAACAAAGACAGATAATTCTATTCCTTTTAAAAATTCTTCGATAACAACGGTTGTAGATGCTTCTCCGAATTTTTTGTTAGAAACCATATCTTCTAATTCGGTTTTTGCTTCTTCTAAAGAGTTTAAAATTAATACTCCTTTTCCTGCTGCTAAACCGTCTGCTTTTAATACAAAAGGTGGTGCTAAGGTTTCTAAGAAATCAAAACCTTCTTGTAAATTATCTTTCGTAAAAGATTGATATCTGGCTGTTGGAACGCCATGTTTTTGCATAAATTGTTTAGAGAAATCTTTAGATCCTTCTAACAATGCTCCGTCTTTTTTAGGTCCGATTACAGGAATATCTTTCAACTTTTCGTCTGCCAAAAAGAAATCGTGAACTCCAGCTACCAAAGGTACTTCTGGACCAACAACAACCATTTTAATGTCGTTTTCTAAGGTTACTTTTTTAACCGCTTCAAAATCTGTAGCATCAATATTAATATTGGTGGCAATTTTGTCTGTTCCGGCATTTCCTGGAGCTACAAATAGTTTATTAATTTTTTTACTTTCTAATAATTTAATTGCAAAAGCGTGTTCTCTACCTCCAGAACCTAAAATAAGTACATTCATTGTTTGTTGTGTTGTTGTTATTGCAAATATATTTTAAAAATATTGGATTCCCCTTTGATTGTATAGACAATTTAAAGGAAAACGAAATTCTATTTAAGAACTTTGCGTTCTTAAAACCCCCATTTAAAGAAATATTTAACCACAGATAAAGTATGTCGTAAAAATAATTTTTTGCTTTTAGAAGAGCCTTGTTTTAAAACATGTATGATTTCTTCTTGAGGAAAATAGATTTTTTTCTTCTGTAATACATCTATTTTTTTACAAATATCAACATCCTCCATATATAAGAAATATCGCTTATCAAAACCTTTTAATGCTATAAAGTCTTCTGTTCTGTATAATTGAAAACAGCCTGTAATATATTCTGCAAAAAAAGGCACTTTTAAATCTCTTTCTCTGTATTCTCCTTTTAAAATAACAGCTGTAAAAAATGGTTTTAACAATGAAAACCTCCTAGCAATTAACTCTGAAACAGAAGGATACCTTCTGCAAGAATATTGATGCCTACCATCTGGAAACAAAACTTTTGGCGCAATCATTGCAACTTCTTTATTGTTTGCTAATTCTTTAATTAAGTTAAGTATAACTGTTGGTTTAAAAAAAACATCTGGGTTTAATACTAAGTGAAACCTAGAGCTTTTATCAATTTTATCTAAAACTATATTATGTCCAGAGCCAAAACCTATATTATGTCCAATAGCTATATATTCTATTTCATTTTGTAAAAAAAGATTATTAAACATTTTTTCAGGAGTATTATCTATTAAATAAAGTTTCTTTTTTAGTGGAATACTTAAAAAACAATTTATTGTTTCGGTAAGCTCCTCTAAATTTTCATTATAAAGAACAATAGATACTGTTATGTCTAATTTCTCTTTCATTTATTTAATATGCTTTCTCTTCTCCTTTAAAAATATTCATACAAGTTTTAAATATAATTTTAATATCTAATAAAAATGACCAATTTTCTATATAAAAAACATCTAAACGAACTCTATTTTCTATATCTGATTTTTTTTGTATTTCACCTCTATAACCACTAACCTGAGCCAAACCAGTAATTCCTGGTTTTACAGACTTTCTTTTCATATAATTATTAACTTCTTTATCAAATTTTAAAGAATGAATATTCATATGTGGTCTTGGCCCTACAATACTCATCTGACCTAAAAATACATTAATAAATTGAGGAAATTCATCAATACTTGTTTTTCTTAAAAAAGCTCCTACTTTAGTAATTCTGGCATCATTTTTCTTTGTATGGCCTGCATCTATTGATTTTTCTTGATACATAGATCTAAATTTATAACACATAAAGTCTCCTCCATTAATACCTTCTCTTTTTTGTTTAAAAATTGTTGCCCCTTTAGATTCAATTCTTATAATAAGAATAATAATAGGAAATAGCCATGAAAAAACAAGTATACCGATTAAAAAAGAAAATAAAATATCAAAAAATCTTTTTAAAGCTCTATTCTCAAAGATTTCAAGTGGTAATTTTTTTACATTTAAAATTGGTAAAGAATTACCAAAATACTCTGTATTTAAATCTTTATTATATATTTCTCTTGAGTTAGGTATTAATTTTAGTATTAAATTATTTCTATTCGCAAACTTTCTTATTTTTCTTAATTCTACTTCTTTTAATTCATCTAAAGAACAGAATATTTCATCAACTTCATTTTTTAACACATATTTAAAACTAGCTTTAATAGTACCTAAATACAACTTATTAACTTTTACTTTATCAGAAAAAAAACCTAGATACTTATATCCTAATTCCTTATCTTCTATTAATGTTTGTATAATTTTTTTTGTTGAACTATCACTCCCTAAAACAACAACGTTTCTGTAATTATTACCTTTAGACCTGTATAATCTTATCGAATAAAAAACAAAAAGTTTGAAGATCCATAAAAATGCTATAATTATTGTTAAAATTTTTGCTTGATTATTAATAACAACCCCCTCTCTAAAAAAACCAAAATAAGTAAAATAGCCTAAAATAAAAATAACCGTCTGGGATATTAATATTTTAATAAGCTGATAAAGTTTGGTATTTCTATACGTATTATAGTATCCTAAAACTAAAGAAGAAATTAACCAAAATAGGGAAATGTAAACTAGAAAAAATTTATTTAAAAACTCAGAATCATAGATAAAAAAGATTACTAAGTTTATTATTAATAAATCAAAAAAAAATGATACTGGTTTTATATATGTTGAATATCTTTTTCTCAAATTAAAGATTTTTTATTTTTTGTTCTACAAATTCTTTAAATTCTCTTTCAAACCTTTCTTTACTAAAACGCTCTGCATTTCTTCTAATTATCTTAGCGTCAAATTTTAAAGTCTCAAATTTGTTTACAGCTTCCATAATATCTGTAGTTTCTTGTTTTTGAAAAAACACACCAGTTTCATTATTAATCACGGTTTCTTTTAACCCACCTCTATTTAGTGCAATAACTGGTGTACCACAACTTTGAGCTTCTACAGGTAAAATTCCAAAATCCTCATCAGCGGCAAAAACTAATGCTCTTGCTTTTTGTAGAATTTTAACCATGTCATCTTGTTTTTTTCTTCCTAAAATTTCTACATTGCTTTTAGCAATTTCAACAATTTTAGACATCTCTGGTCCTTCTCCAATAACTTTTAATTTTTTATTTGGCATTTTATTAAAAGCTTCAACAATTAAAGCAATTTTCTTATAAGAAACTAATCTAGAAGCTGCTACGTAATAGTCTTCTTTATTTTCTTCTAATGGAAAATTTTGTATATCTACAGGTGGATAAATAACAGTAGCTTCCCTATTATAAATTTTCTTTATTCTTTGGGCTATGTAATTAGAATTAGCTACAAAATGGTCTACTCTATTGGTAGAAATAACATCCCAAGTTCTTAATTTATGTAAAACTCGTTTGGCATACCACCCTTTTAAACCTGTTGTTAGGTTTTTATCTTCTAAATATTCATGATATAAATTCCATGCATATCTCATTGGAGAATGGCAATAACAAATATGTAATTGGTTTTGGTTTGTTAAAACACCTTTAGCTATCGATGACGAAGAAGAAATTACTAATTCATAGTCGTTAAGGTTAAAGGATTCTATCGCTTTTGGAAAAAATTGCAAAAATTTTCTATGATTCTTTTTAGCTGTTGGAAACTTTTGAATAAAGCTAGTTTTAACTTTTTTTCCTTTTAAAATAAAAGATCTGTCTTTTTCATCTAAAAAATCTATAAGTGAGTGATATTCTAAATCATCCCAAATATTACCAATTGAATGAACTACTTTTTCGGCTCCACCATTTGTATAAAACCAGTCATGTACTAGTGCTTTTCTCATTTAATTTCTAGCTTTTTAGCCCAAATTTATGGAATGTTGCCTTATAAAATAGTGTAAAATCAAAAAAATGACAGTAATTTTTCTAAACTTAAAAGGGATATACAAATAAACCTCTAAAATTGAACTTCTTGTAGAAAAAACTAAATAACAATGGTGTTAATAGACCCTATAGTAAAACCTAAAAACACATGTAATATAACAGATGATATTTTAAAAAAACTACAACATCAAATAACCTACTAAAACCATATTTACACACAACAAGAAGATTCATTTATTAAAAAGGTTTTACTTTTTTAAATGCTTTGCCTCTAATTCTAAAATTTTTATTTTTAAGAAACTAGCAGACTTCGTCCAACTATATTTATCCAATTGATTAAATACTTGCTTAGGTTTATTTATTGATAAAATAATTTTATCTTTTATATCCGCTGTACTTTTAGGATTAAAATACACCGCATTGTTACCACAAACTTCTTTAAAAACATCTATATTAGAAACACATACAGGAGCACCACAACTCATAGCTTCTATTATTGGTATACCAAAACCTTCATACAAACTAGGATATACAAAAAGCCTTGCGTTCTTATAAAATCCTTTTAAATCATAATCATTTACACCTGTTAGTATTTTAATGCGAGAATGATGTTCTTCTATATTTAAAGCCTCAAAAGCAAAATTTTTATCAAAATTACCAATAATATATAACTTTAATTTTTTATCAGGTAATATAAGAAATGCTTCAATTAATCTTTTTAAATTTTTTCTAGGATGAAAAGAAGAAACTGTTAGAATATAATCTTCTTCATTTTTATAACTTTCTTTTTCTTGTGCATCTTTTTCTAAAAAAATGGTACTTACAGCATTGTAGATAACACTAATTTTATTTTCAGGTATTTCTAATTCACTAATCAGTTCTTTTTTAGAGCTATTACTAACTGTTAATATATGGTCTGCCTTTTTAGCTATAATCGGTATCATAAAATTATATACCAATGAAAACATTTTTGAATTCCATTCGGGAAATAACATAAAACTTAGATCATGGATTGTTACAATTTGATGTTTTAAAAAAAGAGGAGCAGTATTACATAATGAAATTAATAAGGCATCTTTTTTGCTAACATACAATTGTAATGTTATTTGCTCCCATAAATGACCTGTTAAATTACCAATTTTTTTTATATCTAATTCTTCTGCAATCTCAGAATTTATAATATTTTTTGGAGAAACAAATTCAATTTCTAAATTACTTTTTTTTAACTCCTTACAAATTTCAATTGCAAACCTTTGAACCCCTGTAATTCTTTGAGTTAAAAATCTTGAATTAATTATAATCATACGAATTTTTCTTTTTTAGGGTATTAAAAAATAAAAGCGAATTAAAGAAAGAAAAAAAGATAACACCATCTGATCTTACTAAAATATTTTCCGTTAAAAACATCAGACAAATAGATATTATAAAATAAAAATATATAAAATTTTTATCTCTATAAGATTTTCTTATCATATAAAACAAAAAAAACATAAAGGCTATAAAACCAATAACACCAGAAGAAACAAAAAATAAAAGATACTGATTATGAGTATTATAATCATTCCAACTATAAATAACAGAACTAAGTTCTGTAGAATAACAATTATTTAATTCATCTTGCATGTCACCAATACCAACACCTAAAAATAAATTTTTAGGAATTAAATTTAACGAACAGTAATATATACCGTTTCTAACATTTGAAGAATTATAATCATTAATTTTTGAACTTTTATTTAAAACCTGAAACCCTGTGTTAAAATACTCTTTTACCCTTATAGATAGTGGGTTCTTAAACGATAATGTAAGAATACAAATTAGCGAAAAAGTAAAACCTAAATAAAACAACTTCTTTTTTGTTAATCTACCAAAAACAACAATAGTTATAATACTAGATACTAAAAGAGACAATAAAGGCATTCTAGTTGAAATAAGGTATAACCAAGTTAACAAGATAACTACTAAAAAGAATAAAACGACTCTTTCAGCCCATATCTTCCTTTTATAAATTGAAGCACTAAATATAAAAATAGTAAAAGATATCCATAATCCTTGGTAAGTAGTATGTGTGTTTGAAATGGTATTTATAAAACTTCTAAACCTTCTAAGCTTAATTCTTGAAACAGCTTCTTCAGTAACCTCATGAATAGATTTGTATCCGTTAATTTTTATTTCTGATACTGATAATCCTTCCAATAAATAGTCCATATTAAATAAGACTACACTTAATTGATAAAGAACTAGTAAAACAACGGCAATAGAAAAAACATATATAATTCTAAACACATTTTTATTATTAAAAATATTTCTATTTAAAAAAAAAGGAATTGGAATAATTATAAAAGACAACATTTTAGTTAAGGTATTTATTCCTTCATTTGTATTTTTAGAATAAATTAATGAAAAAATTAATATTAAATACGGAATTAAAAACACCCATATTTCTTTATTCAATTTAACATTAATCTTATTTTCTTTAAAATAAAATAAAATACCAGATAGACACCAGATAACAGTTACGACACTTCTAACTCCAAAAGGAAGTAAAGGAAAAGATGCTAAAACTAAAGTGAAACTTAAAAAGAACTTATGTAAAATACTTATTTTCATTTTTCTAAATTATGTATTACTTTCTCTTTTTTTATTTTTATAAACAATAACGGAAAGATTCCTAAAAACACAATGCTTTGTGTTAAATGAACAAGAAAACCAGCTAAAAAAAAGGCTATTAAAATAAAAAAGGACTTATTATTATTTTTAATTTTTTGAAGAATAAAAAGAATAATTAAAACAATTCCTATAAACCCAGATGAAAATAAAAAAAAGAACCAAGAACTATCTATAGTCTCTATAAAACCACCTATTCCTCTAACACCTCCTCCTACATTACCAATTGCTCCTCCAAAAAGAAAATTATAATCTACATTAATCTGAGTAGTCCATAAATGAACTCTATCATATAAAGATGCTGTTGATAAAATATTATTTTTAGCTAAAAAAATAAATGTTAAAACACCAACAGGCATTCCAACCTTTAAAAGTAAAACTAACTTCTTCAAATTTTTCTTTTTGGTAAAAAACTTAAAAAACTCATATACTATAAAAATCAAGTATGGACTTCTTACAAATGAAAAAATTAAAGGTATTAATGCAAAGTATTTCTTCTTTTTAAATTTTTCATTTTGATCCATTAAAAGATAAGTTAAAATACTAAAATAACCTACAGATGCAGGATTACCAATAAGAGCTGGAGATCTCCAAAATTTAGAAAAATTAGTCATTTTAAATTTATATTCAGGATCAATTCCCCATCTATAACGTCCTGTCATTAATTCCATATAACTCTTTGGCCCTAAAACATAGGTTAATATTATAAACCCTGTATTTAATATTAGTAAATAAAAAAGAAGGTTTAATATTTTATTCCACTCTTTTTCTTCGATTTCTAATTTTTGAAATATAAAAATGAGAATAAATAAAAAATACACTTCTCTAAACGAAATATATAAAGATTGTAATCCATTATTATTAAACAACAATACTATAAATAACCCCAAAAAATATAGAATAAAAAGTGAGTCTATAATGGTGACTTTTATTTTTTTTATTGCTTTAAAAAGGAACAGAAAACAAATTAAAAAAAAAGAAAGAGGATGGATAAGTTTTTTTAATTCCCAATTACCAAGAAATTTAAAAACGACAAAAGTTAAAACACCTTGTGTAGATATTATTGTTAAAAGAATAGACCAAAAAAAAAGCTTATTTAATTTTACCCTCATTGATCAATAATTTATGAAACACATTTAAATACTCCTCTACAACTTTTTCTACTTTAAACTGTTTAAGAAACTCCTCATTAAAATTAAAACTATTTAAAAAATTCTTGTCTAAAATTATTTTTTCGATAAGAAGATCTAAATTTTCATCATCCGGGTTAAAAATAAAGGCTTTATTATTCGACAAAAGTTCTATGATGCCACCTCTCTTACTACCAATAACAGGTTTTTTATGTATTAAAGATTCTAAAACAACTCTTCCGAAAGGCTCGTGCCATAATGAAGGCACAATTAACACATCTATTTTCTTAAAGAAATCATTGCTATTTATAAACCCTAAGAATTTTATTTTATCAGAATTATTAATTCCTTTTAAATAATTAAGATATTTTTCCTCTATATTTCCTGCAATTAAAAGTTGCCAATTCTTACTTTTTATATTTAAGAAACTTTGTAATAACAACTCAACACCCTTCGATTTATTAACCTGACCAATATAACCAAACACAATTTTATCATTATCTATAGAATTATGTTTACTCTTAATATTAAAACCATTATAAATTACTTGATTCTGCACATCTTTAAAATATCCATTTTTTAAATGATCTTGTAAAATATAATTACTAATACCTATTACATGATCTACTTTAGCTGAATCTTTCTTTTTTGTAATAGAAAGTAATTTACAATCTACGCAAAGAGTTTTACAATTTTTTTCATTTTTAAACTTTGTTATTTTTGGACATTGTAAATAATAATCTCTTAAAGTATGAACTATCTTTACCTTAAATTGCTTTGCTATTGACCAAATATTGGTAGAAAAGCCACTTAAATTATTTGTAAATAAAACATCTGGTTTAAATTCTATAAATATTTTATTAAACTCACTAAGATAGTTGGTATTCTTAGAATCTTTTAAATGCCATAAAAATTTCTGATATGGAGACTTAGTACTATTATCAAAAGGCCAATAATTGTTTTTAATTTTTAAAGCATTAACACTAACTCCTTTTATTTCATAATTTGAGTCTTGTTTATCTAAACAAACAACTTTTACAACATGTCCTGAAAGTACTAGTTTTTCAGCTAAAATTTGTACTGATTTCTCTGCACCTCCAATACTATTAGGATAATATAAAGTATTAACAATCAATATTTTCATAAACAAACTCTACTTTAGTAAGTATTTTTTTAATATCACTTTATTAGGTGATTTTTAATTTTATTTTTAACCTTATCATATAACACCAAATTACTTAAATAAAATTTGAGCCCTCTAGATTGCTCGTACTTCTTAATATTAAAAATTAATTCTGTATCATTTTCTATTTTTTTTACCTCCTTTACAATTGGTAATATATTTTTAGCATTCTGAGACCAATTAAAGTTTTCTTCTGAATAGGCTATTGCATTTCTCTTTCTTTCTTCTAAATTCAGAGAATTAGTAACATAATCTTGTAATAAAAATGTTAAATGATTTATATCTACATAGCTCTCTTTCCAATAATATTTATCCCTTCTCTCTTTTCTGGACGAAACATTAATTAAGTGACCATTTTTTTTATCAACAACAAACTCATTCATTGGTGCTTCATTTGTTGTTATTACCGGCATTCCACAACTCCCTGCTTCCGCAATAGACAAACCAATTCCTTCTAATCTAGTTGGATATACATAAACATCACCTTTATGATACAAACCAGGTGCGGATATTGTTCCATTTATAATTTCTAGTTTGTTCTGTTTTATTAAATCTTCACATACATTTTTTAATTTCGGAAAAAAATTAAAAATATCTGCCTGAGAATGTATAATTAACTTTGCTATATCTGAATCTAATTCGTTAAATGCTTTTATCAAAAAATCTGTCCCTTTTCTATAAGGATTCATTCCTGCTGAATGGAAAAAAACTATTTCATTTAATTTTGTGATTTTTTTTTGTGTTTTGTTAAATATATTCTGGTTTGTACCCCAAGGAATATAAAAAACTTGTGGATGCCAATTAAAGACATTATAATGTCTCTTAGTATTGCAAATTAGAAAATCGAAAACACCAAATAAAGGAACTGTTGATGCTGTGTAATAATCTATATAAGAACCAATTGTTACTCCTAGTTCTCTACACAATAAAACTGGTGACCAAATATGCTGTTCATTAAAAAAAACAATGTCTAGATTATTTGTTTTAACCCAATTTTCAAAATGCTTAAGGTCTATTTTATCTAACTTTGTGTAAGAATACCTTTTACCATAAGTAATCTGTTTTGTCTCCCACTTTGGGTCATTAGAGGCAACATCCTCACCACCTCTAGCGTATATAAATACTTCGTTTTCTTCTTCCCAAATTTCTTTAAATTGTTTAGAGACATAAGCAGCTCCCCTTTCAAACCAAGTAGTTACTATTCCTATTTTTTTCATAAAATTTCTTTAACTTTTTTTATATTAATTCCTATTTCATTTCTATTAAAAAATACAAATATTATTATTGTTAAGAGCTGCATTAAAAATGAAAACCAAACTAAAGAAATAAACGTATTAATAATAAATAATAAGGTAATAAGTAAGAATAGTGAAAAAAAGTAGTTTTTAAAATACATTAAATAATTATATATTTTTAAATTTATTAATTTAAAGGTAATATAAAACCCAGCAAACATTTCAATTGTAGCAAATAAATTGATGCCCAAAGCTATACCTAAAGCAGATTTAAAAAAAAAGTAACCTAAAAACACTCCAATAAACCTTAAAGGAATAGATATAAATATTGCATATTTCCATTGTTTATTTGGGTTTCCTGTTATCAAAAATAATAGTCCTGATGGAGATGCTATTATCATTCTAACACATTGGTAACCAAAAATTAAAAGAAGTGGTAAAGTTTCAATCCATTTATTAGTTAAAAGCTCTGGTACCAAAATTTGACTTATAGATACAAGAAAAATAATTAATGGCGCTAAAAAAAAGAAAAATGAATATGTAAAACTAATATAACTATCTCTAATTAAAGATGATTTAACTTTTGTTAAAACGGGATAAATAGTTTTGTTGAAAATCTGAACTAATAATGATATTGGTTTTAAAATTAAATTGAAGGCTAATAAGTATATCCCTAACTGTTCCTCACCAAGTAATTTACCAATTAAAAGAACATCTAATTGCTGAGCGAAAAAATTTAAAACGTTAAAAATAAATACATTATACCCAAACTTTAAATGTTCATAGATAATTTTAAATGAAAAAAACTTATGTCCAAAAACACTCTTAAATGTTATAAGTAAAAAACCCAAAGAAGTTAAACCAACTGTAACTAATTGCTGAACTATTAAAGACCAGTAACCATAATTTTTTATTGCTAAAAAAACTGCAATAACTCCTGATATAGTAATAGCAATTATTTCTACTATAGCTAATCTTTTAAAATCTAATTTCTTTTGCAAATAACCTCTAGAAACAATACCAAAGCTAGATAATAAGACTGTTAAAACAAGTACTTTAAAGATCGATTCTATTTCTTTATTATCATAAAAATATGATAAAAATGGTGATAATAAATATCCTCCTAGATAAATAAAAACCCCTAAAATTATATTTAAAAGAAATAAAGAAAGTAAATGATTTTCTTTAAAACTTTTAGAATAAATGATAGAACTATCAAACCCAATATTTTGTATTGTATTAAAAAATAGCACAAAAACAGTTGCCATACCTATAATACCGAAGTCAGAGACATCAATTAACCTTGCTAATACAACTAAGGTTAAAGAAGAAAATAAAACTTTATATACTTGCGTAATAAAATTCCAACTAAAACCTTTAATAACTATATTCATTATATATAATTTAATACTTTTAACCTCTAAACAATAAAGATTTAATCTGTGTTTTATTATTTTTCATCTACGATTCTGACTCCATAAATGTTATGTAGCTTACTTACAGGTACGAGAATCTTTTAATAGCTTGTGCTACTAGATATATCTCGAATAAACAAAATAATTTTTGTTATAATTAAGATGAGGTATATTTTTTAATAAATAACTTATTGTAAATTACGATTCCTTTACAAACTTGTTAAATGGGTGTAATTTAGTATCCTTTTCTGACAATGTAACTTTATTAGAAGGTATTTTCCAATCAATTTTTAAATCTTCATCATTATAAATAACGCCATCTTCAGACTTTAGGTTATAATAATTATCACATTTATAAGATACAATAGTATCATCTTCTAAAACAGAAAAACCATGTAAAAATCCTCTTGGAACAAATAATTGTTTATTATTTTCTGCAGACAATTCTACCGAAAACACTTTACCATAAGTTTCAGAATCTTTTCTTGCATCAACGGCAACGTCTAAAATTCTGCCCTTTACAACTCTTACTAATTTTGCTTGTGCAAACTCGCCTCTTTGTAAATGCAAACCTCTTACAACACCATATTGCGAAGTAGATTGATTTCCTAAAACAAAATCTCCAGTAAAACCTGTCTTTTCTTGAAACTCTTTTTTATTATATTCCATTAAAAAACACCCTCTATTATCTTTAAAAAAAATTGGTTCTATTACAAAACAATCTTTTAATCCTGTCTCTTTAACTATCATTTTATTTCTAATAAATTATTTCCATAACCACTTTTTAAAAGTGGTTTTGCTAATTCATACATTTCTTGTTTGGTAATAAAACCAGCTCTAAAAGCAGCTTCTTCTATAGAACCTATTTTTAAACCTTGTCTTTCTTCAATTACCTGTACAAATTGAGAGGCTTGCATTAAAGAGTTAAAAGTACCAGTATCTAACCAAGCAGTACCTCTATCTAAAATGGTTACTTTTAATTTTCCTTTTTCTAAATAGGTTTTATTAATATCTGTTATCTCAAGCTCTCCTCTTTTACTTGGCTTCATTTTTTTTGCAATTTCTATAACAGAATTATCATAAAAATAAATTCCTGGAACTGCATAATTAGATTTAGGCTCTAAAGGTTTCTCTTCAATAGATAACACCTTCTTATCATCATCGAACTCTACCACTCCATAGCGTTCTGGATCATTTACATGATAAGCATATACAATTCCTCCATCAGGATTATTATTTTCTTTTAATAATCTTGGTAAACCAGAACCATAAAAAATATTATCACCTAAAATTAAAGCTACACTATCATTTTTTATAAATTTCTCCCCAATAATAAATGCCTCTGCCAATCCATTAGGTTCTTCTTGAACTGCATATTGAAAATCACATCCATATTTTTTTCCATCACCCAATAATCTTTTAAACAATGGTAAATCTTGCGGTGTAGAAATGATTAATATTTCATTTATCCCTGAAAGGATTAAAACAGAAATAGGATAATAAATCATCGGTTTGTCATACACTGGCATTAACTGTTTACTAACCGCTAATGTAAGAGGATGCAACCTTGTACCAGAACCTCCTGCTAAAACTATTCCTTTCATATTTAACTATATTTTTCTAAATACCACTGAATGGTTTTTCTAATACCAGTCTCAAAATTTTCTTGAGCTTTCCAGTTTAATTTATTCTCTATTTTCGATGCATCAATTGCATATCTAAAATCATGACCTGCTCTGTCTTCTACAAAACTAATTTGTTCTTTGTACGATTTTCCTTTTGGTTTTTCATCGTCTAAAATTTCACAAATAGCATTTGCTATATATAAATTATTTCGTTCGTTTTTACCGCCAATATTGTAGGTTTCCCCTAATTTACCTTCTTTAAAAGCAAGTGCTATTCCAGTACAATGGTCTAATACAAATAACCAATCTCTTATATTTTTTCCATCACCATAAATGGGAATATTTTCCCCAGAAATTGCTTTTCTTATAATTGTAGGAATCAGTTTTTCATCATGTTGTTTCGGCCCATAATTATTAGAACAATTGGTGGTTACAACATTCATCCCAAACGTATGAAAATAGCTTCTTACCATAAAATCTGATGATGCTTTAGATGCACTATACGGACTATTTGGTGCATAAGGTGTTTCTTCTGTAAACAAACCTGTTTCACCTAAAGTGCCATATACCTCATCTGTAGAAACATGTAAAAATCTTGAGCTTTCAAAACCTTTTGTAAATACATTCGGGCTTTCCATCCAATATTTTTTTGCAACATCTAGTAAATTAAAAGTTCCAAAAACGTTTGTTCTAACAAAAGCATCAGGATTTTTAATAGAATTATCTACATGAGATTCTGCCGCAAAATGAATAACCCCTGTAAATTTATGTTCCTTAAAAAGGTTTTCTACCAAATCTCTGTCACAAATATCTCCTTTTACAAAAATATATCTTTCATTATCTTCTATTTCAGACAAGTTAGAAAGATCTCCTGCATACGTAAGTAGATCTAAGTTTACAACTTTGTAATTTTTATTGGTATTTAAAAAATAAGGTATAAAATTAGAGCCTATAAACCCTGCTCCACCTGTTATAAGAATTGTTTGCATTGTTTATTTTTTGTAGTTGTTTAGAAACGTATTTAACTGTTTTATCATTAAAAATAAAATCATAATAGCCGCACCTAAAGCACATAATAAAAACACATAATTTTGTGTAACTCCACTTATTTTATAACCTACCGCCTGAAAATTAGAAATTACATTTATAATCTCATATTTTTCAGATTTATCATCAACAACACTCATTAATTCATTATTAATCCTTCTGTTTGTTTCAAATAGCTCTAATTCTTTAGTTGTGCTCTTTACTCCTCCTAAATCTATATTTGTTCCATTACTTTGCTTCTTAGCCTCTTCAACCATTACTTGCATGTAAACCTTTCTCAAAGAATCTACCTGACCTAAATTTTGGCGTAATAATGAATCTGTTCTATTTAAATTCTCATTACCTAACTCTTTTAATCTATTAAAGTATTTATTTTTTGTAACTGAAGAAATAATAACATCTCCTAAATTATTAAAAACGTCGTTTTTCTCTGAAACTACATGAATTTCATGAGCCTTATAGTCATAATCTGAGAACGCCATTTTAAACTGTTCATATTTATAACTCTTAACAGTTGCTGTATCTACATCCAAAATAAATTTATTGTAAGAATCAATAATATCGTTTTCAGTTTTAATTGAGGTGATTGTAAATTTCTTAAAACTGGCAGCTGTTGGTTCATCTAATTTAAAAATAGCTGCTAAATCTGCCGTTTTCTGTTGTTTTACAAGATCATTATAGTAATTTATATTATTGTATAATTGCCTTGTACTTTCAAAATTCGGTTTTACAATTAAATCAGATCCATAAAGATCTTTCTTTTTTACCTCCAAAAAGACACCTGCAACAGCCCCAATTAATGCTGCAATTGCAATTTTAATAAAGTGTTGTTTAAAAAAGATTAAAATTATGATTAGAAAATTAAAAAACGCTTTAAAAACACTTCCAATAAAATTAAAAAACTTAGAAAATCCTTTACCTATAAGTACAAATAAAGAACCTAAATCTATTTCTTCTTCGTTATTTTTTTGATTTGTTGACATTCTTCTTTGATATAAAATTTAGCCTTTGGCTATTAAAAAATTTGTTCTAATATTTTTTGTGTAATCGCATATGTTGGTGTAACACCTGTCATACCTAAACCTCCTGAGGCCAATGTTGCTCCTGTTTCTAGCGGATTATCTGATGCATAGTATGCATATCTTACTTTTACGTTTTTAGAAATATTTCCTCTAATTTTAGAGGCAGATTGTATTGCTTTTTGATAATGAGCTCCTTCCATCTCTAAACCAATAACATTCCATGTAGAATCATGGAAAAACTGTAACAAATCTTTATTTTGTAATGAGGTTCCTAAAACAGAAATCATAGAACCATCAAAAACTTCTACTCCAAAACCTTCTAAGTCTTCTTTAGACAACTCATTTTTAAACGGATAATTGTCTGCAGTACCTTCAAAAATATGTGCAGTAGGAATCATAATATCTCCTTTACCACCTTCTAAAATACCTGCTTTACCCATTATAGAAACAGATTTTACATCTAAATGATTCTTTTTCTTACTGTTTTTATAAGGTTTTAACAACTCGTCCATAGTTTCGTAAGCTTGCTCACCAAAAGCATAATCCATTACAATAATAACAGGCTTTTTGTTTACAGAATTTACTTTATCAAACGGAGAATCTTCAAAATTAATTTTCTCTGTATCTATTACTTGTACATTAATATTGGTACCAGAAGTATCTTTAATATAGATCAATCCATTTTCAGACGCATATTGCTTAACCGCTTTTTGCAAAGGTTTACTATCTGAATTACTTAATAACTGAAACAGGCCAAAACCTTCATGTTCTTCAGCTTCTTTTGGCAACGCACCTTTTGCATAAATAGAATTTAAGACACTGTGCATGTTTGCACTAATAATATGAATTGGTCTTTTTAGTAAACTATTTTCTTTTAGTACTTTTTTAATATTATTTGCCCAAATATCACCATAAATATGATGTCCGATTTCTTCAATTAAAACAGAGCTAAAAGTAACTTTTCTCTTTTTGTTATCTAAAACTTCATCTATTGCTAATTTACCTAACCAATAAATTAAATGAAAAAAACGATCTTTTTTTTCTGATGTTGCAAATGTTTTATGAATATCTACTACTTCCTCAAAAGTTCTTCCTAAAATATTACTTAAATGAGCAGTAGCAACCTCTCTTTCTTGGTCTGTAATTTCTTTATTATAGATAACAATATCTTCTAAATATTTCCATTCTCTAATAAAATCTGTTCCTTCGTTTATGGTTACTCTTTTTTGAATTTTATGAGATTCTATAAACAAGAACGTTAAATGTGTAAGAATATCATAAATTTCAGAACGCCCACGAGTAATCTCTATGTTCATTTGATCTTTGTCTATTCTATAACAATTTCTTCTTCTTTTTGGAGGAATTATGCTTTCGAAATGAGAATCACCATAGCCTTCATCTGCCGTTAAATTGATAAATTGACACTCTTCAATTCCTTTTGGTAATCTTTCTATTACATAGACCAAACCACTTAATTCAATTCTTTCTTCTGCAATTGAACCATAAATCTCTGGTCTTAAAGAAAGTAAAGATTTACGCAATGTTTCTCCCGAAATTCCCATTGGTTTATAAAAACCTCTACTAAATAAATGACGCATAGAAATGTATAATTTCTCTATTGCATTGGTAGATTCTTGGGCTCTTGTTCTATCTGTTTTATTTATTTTCGCCATTCTAAATTTTAATCTTCAAAGATAAATTAATTAGCGGACAATAGCTGCTTATATTCATCTTGGTTATACAGTAATTTAACTGCTTCTTTTATAACCAAATCATTTTTTAAATTATGGTTATAAACTCCTTTTCGATAATAATATCTATTTAATATTTCTTCTTTAATTACTCTTTTTAAAATATCTTTATTCTTTGATATTTCATCAATCTTATCTTTAACCAATTTTTCTTTAATTTTTTTATACTCGTCAGAAATATCATTTCCTTTTGATGCCTGATAAGCTTCCTTAAAAAGCTTCTCTTGTTTGGTAACAAACGTAGTATCTGATTGTAAATAATTAGTAAAATCTATAAAATCTGATTCTTTAAAATCAAAATTAACTTCACTTTCTATTGATGGATGCTGATAATAATAATTTGTTGCAAAATTAAAAATAGTGATAGCGCTTAATAATTTTTCTGTTGCTGCTGTTTTTTCTGATGTTTTAATAACTACATCTGGTAAAACTCCGCCTCCATCATATACTTTTCTACCGTTTGCCGTTGTAAAGACATTAACTCCTGCATCAGAAAATTTAGGAACTTTTCCATTTTTATCTCTATTAGCATAATCTAATTCTTGAATACATCGACCACTTGGCGTATAATATTTAGAAATTGTTAATTTTAACTGCGTACCGTATGTCAATTTTCTATAACGCTGCACCAATCCTTTACCAAAAGAACGTTGCCCCATAATTACCGCTCTATCATAATCTTGCAAAGAACCACTTACAATCTCAGAGGCCGAAGCAGAACGTCCATTTACTAAAACTACAATCGGTATTTCTAAGTCTAAAGGATCATTAGTACTTTTATAAATATTGCTCCATTTTTTAACTTTAGCTTTTGTAGAAACAATTACTTCTCCTTTTGGCAAGAAGAAATTAGAAATATTTATAGATTCTAACAAAGAACCTCCGGGATTCCCTCTTAAATCGAAAACCAGTTGCTTCATTCCTACTTTCTTTAATTTTCTAAATGCTTTTTTTACTTCAAATGACGCTTTTTCATTAAATCTTGTTAATACAATATACCCCGTTTCTTCATCGATCATTTCAGAAAAAGGTACTGGGTTTATCTCCACTTTATCCCTTGTTATTTCTTTCTGAATCCTTTTTCCTTGTCTTTCAATTTCTGCAGAAAACATGCTGTTTGGCGTTCCTTTTATCAACATAGAAAGTTGTTCACTTTCCATATCTTTTACAGTTTGTCCATTAATAGAAACAATAATATCTCCAGGTTTTAAACCAGCTTTATCTGCCGAATATCCCTTAAAAATTTCTTTAATCTGAATTCCTTCTTTTAAATAATAAACAGTAACGCCAATACCTCCGTACTCACCTTCTCTTAATATTTTTGCATTTTCTACATCTTGCTCGTTGTAAAAATTGGTATAAGGATCTAAATCTTTAAGCGTATTTTTAATAGCACTATCTGTTAATTCTGCAGGATTAATTTCATCTACATAATACATATTTAACTCCTTAAATAAAGTATTGTAAATTTCAATTTGTTTTGCAACCTCAAAAAATTTCGATTTAAATGCAAACGATAAAAAGATTGTTCCTACCAAAAGGACAATAATTGTATTTTTCGAAATCTTAAACCTCGTCATTTTTCTTATTATTTATTTCGCTCACAAACCGAGTTAGTAACTTTTCCATTTTTAAGTACATCTCGTCATAAGTACATTTATCTTTCCCAATATACGAAATCATAAAAACATAAGGTAACTCTATATTATTGTAGACAATTTCTTTTTGTAAACGATAAGATTCTCGCATTAATCGCTTAATTCTATTTCTATCTACAGCTAGTTTAAAATTACGTTTAGGAACAGAAACACCCACTTGAGCTGGGAATTCTGAGGTATGCTCCGTTTGTAAAAAAATCATTCTAAGAGGAAACGCCTTTACAGAATTTCTCTCCATATAAAGTTTTTCTATGAGCTTTTTACTCTTTAAACGCTCTTCTTTTCCTAAGGTATGCTTCATGTATACAAACTTAATAGAAATCATCTACTTTTTATAGATTTTGTATCTTTAACTTTAATATTTGTTGCTTTTTTAAAGTTTCATTTTAACAAACATCAATATTAAACAAGAATCAATATATTTGTTTAAAAACATACATATTGTTCAAAAAATAAGATTAAATTCGAATCAATTTTTAGATATAAACTTATGAAACAAGATCTTTTTCAAGCTCCAGATTATTATAATTTAGATGATTTATTATCCGAAGAACATAAACTAGTAAGAGATGCCGCTAGAGAATGGGTAAAACGAGACGTTTCTCCTATTATTGAAGAATATGCTCAAAAAGCAGAGTTTCCTACTCAGATTATTAGTGGTTTGGCAGAAATTGGTGCTTTTGGGCCTTATATTCCAGAAGAATATGGTGGCGCAGGCTTAGATCAAATTTCTTACGGATTGATAATGCAAGAAATAGAACGTGGAGATTCTGGAGTTCGCTCTACAGCTTCCGTACAATCTTCTTTAGTTATGTATCCTATTTATAAATATGGAAATGAAGCACAACGCAAGAAATATTTACCAAAGTTAGCTTCTGGTGAATGGATGGGCTGTTTTGGATTAACGGAACCAAACCACGGTTCTAATCCCTCTGGCATGGAAACAAAGTTTAAAGATATGGGAGATCATTATCTCTTAAATGGTGCTAAAATGTGGATTTCTAATGCGCCTTTTGCTCAAGTTGCCGTTGTTTGGGCTAAAAATGAAGAAGGTAGAATTCATGGTTTATTGGTAGAACGCGGAATGGAAGGTTTTACAACGCCTACTACACATAATAAATGGTCTTTACGTGCTTCTGCAACCGGAGAACTTATTTTTGATAACGTTAAAGTACCTAAAGAAAATTTATTACCTAATAAATCTGGATTAGGAGCGCCTTTAGGTTGTTTAGATTCGGCAAGATTCGGAATTGCTTGGGGCGCAATTGGTGCTGCCATGGATTGTTATGACACCGCTTTGCGTTATTGTAAAGAGCGCGAACAATTTGGCAAACCAATTGGTCAATTTCAATTGCAACAGAAAAAATTAGCAGAAATGATTACAGAAATCACCAAAGCACAATTATTAGCATGGAGATTGGGTACTTTAAGAAATGAAGGCAAAGCAACATCTGCTCAAATTTCTATGGCTAAACGAAACAATGTAGACATGGCAATTACCATTGCAAGAGAAGCAAGACAAATGTTAGGAGGAATGGGAATTACTGGCGAGTATTCTATTATGCGCCATATGATGAATTTAGAAAGTGTAATTACTTATGAAGGAACGCATGACATTCACTTATTAATTACAGGTTTAGACGTTACGGGTTTAAGCGCTTTTAAATAAAATTGTGTAATTAAATCACTAAAAGTCAGACTACAATAATATGAAGAACTTATACCTCCTTATTACTGCAGTCTGTTTTTTATTGTTTTTATCTTGTGCTAGCGTTTCAGAAATAGATGCTATCATAGAAAATGAAGAGATTATTACCGTAAAAGATAGTGTAACAGACATAAATAATTCTGATACAATAAAACACCAAGCTTTTAAAATTTTAGCGCTAGGAGATAGTTATACTATCGGACAAAGTGTTTGTAATACTTGTAGATTTCCTGAACAATTAGTAGGTTCTCTTTTAATACAAACCGAAAACAAAAGTACTTTTCCTTTAAAAATAATAGCAAGAACTGGCTGGACTACTACTAATTTAATTAACGCAATAGCATCAGAAAAAATTAGTACAGACTATAATTTAGTTACATTGTTAATTGGTGTCAATAATCAATATCAGAATAAATCGTTTTCCCTTTATAAAGAAGAATTTCCTAAATTGGTAAACATGGCTATAAAAGCGGCTAATAGTAATATGAATAATGTTATTGTTGTATCAATTCCCGACTATGCTTTTACACCTTTTGGACAAGGAAACCCTACTATTTCTAGTGATATTAAAAAATATAATGATTTTGCTAAATCTTACTGCGCAGAAAAAAACATTACTTTCTTAAACATTACAGACATTACAAAAATGGGGTTATCAAACACTGCTTTAGTTGCTAATGATGGTTTGCATCCTTCTAAATTAGCCTATACAAAATTTGTAGAAAGACTTTTACCAATTGCATTAGAAAAGTTAGCAAAACAGTAAGTATTCTAAATAAAACAGCTTGTTATCTACAATTAACTTTATTACCAATCAACTTAAAAAAGTAATAAGAGCAAGGACTTAAGAAGCTTTTAGTAAAATATTTGGGCATCGCTTACAGTTGATACCCTTTTTTTTATACTTATTACAACAGCTACTTTTTGGTTTTATGCAGTTAGAAGAGCAAACACTATCACAAACGGATGTATTTAACATAGAAACTACAGACTTACTTTCGGTATAAAAAACTATCATATTAAATAATTATATCGCAAATATAGTATTTATTTAGAATAAATAAAAATAACAAAATAAAAAACTATAAAATCTCCACACTTAACTAATTTTTATTGTAATACACGCAATGGATACCTGATAAACTTGGTTCATTTTTTTCTCAAAATAGAAAAAGAAATAGCAATCTAAAAACTTAAAGTTTTGTTAAAACACCATATTTATCAATTCTTTAATTAAACCTTTGCCTAGAAATTTAGTTACACTATTTCACACCTCATTTAATCAACCAATAATAATGAAGAAAGTTCTTTTACTCATCTGCTTAATTTTTACCTGTATCACCTATTCTCAAACTAAAGAATTTAAAATTACTGGTACAATAACATCTCTAGAAGATAATGAATTACTAGAATCTGCAACCGTACATGCAGAACGTTTAAAAGACAGCAGTATTATTTCTTATACAATAACCGACGCTAAAGGTTATTTTAATGTTGAAGGAAAAACAGCAGATAGCCAAATAAAATTAGTCGTTTCATATATTGGTTATAAACCGTACACAAAAATAATTAATACAAAAAACCAGCATGTTGGTAATTTAAACTTAGAACTAGCTAATGCATTAGATGCTGTTGTTATTAGATCTAGTGCTCCTATCACCATAAAAAAAGATACTGTAGAATTTAATGTAAAGTCTTTTAAAACTAAAAAGGATGCCAATGTAGAAGATCTGCTAAAAAAACTACCTGGCGTAGAGGTAGATGATGAAGGTGGCATTACCGTAAACGGAAAATCTGTTAATAAAATACTCGTTAACGGAAAACCTTTCTTTGGTAACGACCCAACAATTACCACCAGAAATCTTACAAAAGATATTATAGAAAAAATACAAATTTCAGATACAAAAACAAATGCACAAGCGTTTGCTGGTGAAGATTCTGATGGAGAAAACAAAACGATAAACCTTACTATTAGAAAAGAAAATAATAAGGGATATTTTGGTAAAACTGCAGCTGGTATAGGAACAGACGGCAGGTATGAATATGCAGGCATGGCAACGCGTTTTAAACAAAGTGAACGAATTGGACTTTTAGCTGGTGGAAATAATGTAAATTCTCCTGGTTTTAGTTTTGGAAATCAACGATTACAGTTTGGTGGAAATGATAGAAGTTTTGGAGGTGGCCAAGGTATTGTTACTTCTAACAATTATGGTCTAAACTACATAAATGATTTTGGAGAAAAATTTGAACTTTCTAGTGATTATTTCTATAAAAACAGTGAATCTGACAATAAAACAACTAGAAACAGAGAAACATTCTTAGCAGACGGTACAAGCTTTTCTACAAATTCTTACAACACTTCTTTTAATGAAAGCGATAGTCATGATGCAAGTGTAGATTTTGAGATTGAAATTGACAGTACTTTTAGAATTGATATAGAGTCTGATTTTAATGCAGATACAAACAAGAACACATACTCAAGTATCTCAGAAAGTTTTAATAATAGCAACACACTTACAAACGATTCTAACTCTAATTCTATTGCAGATTCTAATAGAAAAAAGTTTGATAATGAGATAAACATAACAAAGATGTTTGGTAGTAGAGGTGCATTTTTAAAAGTAGAATTGACAGCAAATGTAGATAAATCTGAAACTGAAGATTTGGTAAAATCAGAAACCAATATTTATGGAGATAGTCCAAATCAAATAGTAAGAGATCAATTTTCTGATGGTAATACAGACAAAACAGAAATAGGTAGTGAGGTTACCTATCGTATTCCAATCATCTCTAAACTTTTACACTTTGATGTTATTTATGAATACTCCAACACCAATACAATAAAGAAAAGAAGTACATTTAATCTTGATGAAAACACAAACGATTACTCAGATTTTAGTAGTTTATTAAGTACCGATTTTAAGTATCAAGATAATGTGAAAAAGCCACGTGCAAAGCTATCATTCAGAAATGAAAAATGGTCTACATCTGCAGACATCGCTTACGTAAACAGAACCCTAAAAAACACAGACTTTCTAAGACCAGAAACAGATTTAGAAAGAGAGTTTAACAATCTAGAATATGGATTAAGTCTCCGTTTTAGAAAAAACAAAACTAGTAGCTTTCGCCTTAGGTATAACTTTAGAAACGGAACTCCATCATTATATGAATTACAACCATTTAGAGATGAATCTAACCCTCTAAATATTGTAACAGGGAACCCAGAGTTAGACCCAACTAAAACACATAGCCTTCGTTTTGGGCTCTCTAATTTTAATTGGCAAGACAGAACAGGTTTTTGGGCTTTTGGTAATGCTTCTATAACAAACGATAGAGTAATTGCAAATACTGTAATAGACCAAAATACACTTATTAGAGAAACTACCTATGCCAACGTAGATGGTTTTTATAGTATACAAGGTGGTGGAAGTTATAGTGTAACCAAAAAATGGGAAGATTTAGGTAGTTTAAAATATGAATTTATGGTTTTTGGAAATCATAATAAAAATATTAACTTTAATAATGGTGTACAATATTCTAGTAAAGCAACGTCAATTTCTCCAAGAATTGGTTTTGATTTTATGTGGGATGATGTCTTTGAAATTAGACCGTCTTATTCTGTTTCATTTAACAGAAACACCTACGACATAGATAGTTTTAGTGATAAAAATTTTACAAGTCATGATGTTTTAATAAGCACCTCTACTTTTTTACCTAAAAAATTAGAATGGCGAAATGATGTTAAGTATAACTTTAATCCGAATATTGCAGACGGATTTCAAAAAAGTGCTTGGTTTTGGAATACCACTTTGCGTTATTCCATCTTAAAAGATCAAGGAGCCGTTGGTATAAAAGTGTATGATATTTTAAATCAGAATACAAATGCAAGAAGAGTAGCAACAGAAGATTATATTCAAGATTCTTCAAGTACCGTTTTAAAACAATATGCAATGTTAACCTTTACCTGGAAATTTAATAGTTTAGGAGGAGAAGGTAAAAAGTTTGAACCACAAAGAAGAGGAAGACATAGAGGATAAATTATAGAAACTAAAAAGCAGCATTTTACTATTTATTTTTCAATATAAAAGATGAACAGGAAATAGTATACTAAAAAACACTCGTTAAAAAAGAAAATTAGATTTATATTTATGCTATAATTTAGCTTTTAATGATAGAAAAGAAAGAAGATACTAAAAGAAAAAAGTTTAACCTAAAACACTTACCCGAGTTATTAATAACGAGTGCTAAATCTTGGTTTAAAGATGATCCTTTTAATAAAGCTGCAATTATTGCTTATTATGCAATACTTTCTTTACCTGCACTTCTAATTATTATTTTTAACCTCGTTGGTTCTATTTGGGGTAAAGAAATTGTAGAAGGACAAATTTTAAACGAAATATCGAATGCTATTGGTGCTGAAACTGCAGAAACAATAAAAGGAATGATGCTTAATGATGGAGGTAAAAAAACGTCATTTTTTACAACAATAATTGGTATTGCAACTTTAATATACGGTTCTACTGGGGTGTTTTTTCAAATACAAAATATTTTAGATTCCATTTGGGACGCTAAACCTAGGTTTAAAAATGGTGTTTTAGAAACTGTTTTTGTTAGATTAAAAAGTTTTGGTTTTATCCTTATTATTGTTTTCTTACTTTTAATAAGTCTTGTATTAACTTCACTACTTAGTACTTTTGGAGAAAATTTAAAAAATATTATTTCCAATGAATTCGTGAATTCTATTTTTACTTTAGATATTTTTATTTCCTTAGCTTCTATTTATTTTGTTTTTGCTGCGATGTTTAAAATTCTACCAAATGCAAACGTACCATGGAGAGCTGTTAGAATTGGTGCATTGCTAACCTCAATTCTTTTTGTTGTTGGTAAATATTTACTTGCAATTTATTTTAGCGAACTAGAACCCGGTTCTACTTATGGTGCTGCAGGCTCTATAATTTTAATAATGCTGTGGGTTTCTTACACTAGCTTAATTCTCTTTTATGGGGCACACTTTACAAGAGCTTATTCAACAAAATATCTTTTAAAACAACCAGAAAAAATTATCGAATAAGTCTTATTTTAAGATCAACTCTTATTTTTTGACGCCCAACTTCACTAAAATGGTTTCTAACAAACACCATTTTGTAAATGCAGATTGGATTAAATTTACACCTATAAATACGGTAAACCACATCCAATTAGGACTCACATAAACAGAAAGCACCACACTTAATAAAACCATTACTCCTACTACAACTCTAAAATATTTGTTTAACATTTTTATTCTTTTTTGTCTCCCGCTAATTTCACAGATAAGCGCAGATTTTTTTACTCTATGGCTCTGCGTAAATCCGCGTAATCTGCGGGACTATTAATCATTCCTTATTTTTATGTCTAAATTCTTTTGAAACTTTGCAGACTTAACTTTTAAATAAATCTTTCTACAGGAAGAACAATCGCTCTAATAGGGTTGTTTGTTTCTAAATTAGTATTAAACGCTTCTATAAAATTGAAAAGTCCGTCAATTTTTTCCTCTTTAGTAAAAGAAAAAAACATAATAGATTCATTACCGTTCTTTTCTGCTGAAAACCAATTTGAAGCTTTTAATAAAGAAGGTGCATTTTTATAACCATCAATATCAGAACTACTAAAGTTTTCAATATTTGCTTTCTTGAAGATTTTTAAAACCTCCTTTTGAAATTCTTCTACCGCTGTAACTATTACTAATTTCATGAGTTTATTTTTTTGGTTTCCCGCAGATTTCGCAGATAATCGCAGATTTTTATTTAACTCTTCTGCGTAGATCCGCTTAATCTGCGGGAAAAAGTTCTTTATTTATAATTTTTCTTTTCAATCATATAATACACCAACGGCACAACCAACAAGGTTAATACTGTAGAAACAATAGTTCCTCCCATTAATGATATTGCTAGTCCTTGAAAAATAGGATCAAATAAGATTACAAACGCCCCAATTACAACAGTACCTGCAGTTAATAAAATTGGCGTTGTTCTTACTGCTCCTGCCTCAATACAAGCTTGTTTTAACGGAATGCCTTCATCTGTTCTTAAGTTGATAAAATCAATTAACAACACCGAGTTCCGAACCATAATTCCTGCCAGAGCAATCATTCCAATAAAAGACGTTGCTGTAAAAAAGGCACCCATAATCCAGTGTCCTAAAATAATTCCTATTAATGATAACGGAATTGCAACCATCATTACAATTGGTGCTTTAAAGTTCTGAAACCATCCAACAATTAAAATATAAATTAAGATAATTGCTCCTAAAAATGCGATTCCTAAATCTCTAAAAACCTCTAAGGTTATTTGCCATTCTCCATCCCATTTCACAGTATAATCATCTTCAAAATCTGGCTGACCTAAATACATTTCGTTTAATTTAAAGCCTTCAGGAAGTTTTATTTCTTTCAACTTATCTTCCATTCCTAAAATAGCATACGCCGGACTTTCTAATTCTCCTGCCATATCAGCCGTTACATAAACTACACGTTTTTGATTTTTTCTATAAATGCTTTTTGCAGCTGTAGTTTCTTTAATTTCAACCAAATCTGCAATAGGCACCATGTTACCTTGTTTAGATTTCACTTTCAATTGAGAAATATCAGAAATAGTAGACTTTTCTTTTTCATCTAAAGTCAACAATAAACCAACTTGATTCACGGCATTTTCATCATACAAATTAGTAACAGGTCTGTTAGACAACGCCATATTCATGGTGTACGCAATTTGTTGTGGCGCAACACCATATAACATTGCTTTTTCTTTATTTATTTCAAATTGATATTCTTTTTGGTCTGCTTCCACCATCCAATCTACATCTACCACATCTGCAGTGTTTTTTAGGATATTCTGAACATCATTGGCAATTCTCATTTGCTCATTATAATCTGGTCCATACACCTCAGCAACAATGGTAGATAAAACTGGAGGTCCTGGTGGAACTTCCACCAACTTTACATTTGCATTATATTTTGCAGCAATTCGTTGTATTTCTGGTCTTAATAATTTTGCAATTCCATGACTCTGAATACTTCGTTCTCCCTTATCAACCAAATTGACTTGAATATCTGCCATATTAGATCCACCTCTTAAATCGTAATGACGTACCAAACCGTTAAAAGTAATCGGAGCAGAAGTACCTATATAATTCTGATAATTCACCACTTCTGGTCTTGTCGCTAAATATTGCGAAATTTCTTGTGCTACAACGCCTGTTCTTTCTAAAGTAGTTCCTTCTGGCATATCTATTACTACCTGAAACTCATTTTTGTTATCAAAAGGTAACATTTTTACAGCTACAGAATTGGTGAAAAACAATACCATTGTTGCCATTAAAACCACAAATGTTCCACCTAAAAACAACCAACGTAACTTTCCGTTTTCTAACAAAGGTCTTTCAAACTTGTTATAAATTCTATAAATAAAAGTTTCCTCTAAAGTTTTTTCTGCTTTTTCTACACCGCCTTTTTTATCTTTTTCAATTAAGAAAATATACCCTAAATAAGGAGTAATTGTCAATGCTACAAATAATGATAAAATCATTGAAATTGATGCTCCAATTGGCATTGGCGCCATATAAGGGCCCATTAAACCAGACACAAAAGCCATTGGTAAAACAGAAGCAATTACGGTAAATGTTGCTAATATTGTTGGGTTACCAACTTCATTAATCGCATACAAAGCCGCTTGTTTAAAAGGCAGTCGTTTCATCTTAAAATGTCGGTGCATATTTTCTGCAATAATAATGGAATCATCTACCACAATACCCGTTACAAACACCAATGCAAATAAAGTAATTCTGTTTAGTGTATAATCCATCATATAGTAACTCAACAACGTTAAAGCAAACGTAATCGGCACAGATAAAAACACCACTAAACCACCGCGCCAGCCCATTGCCAACATCACAACCAAAGTTACTGCAAAGATAGAACCAATCAAGTGCCACAACAATTCAGATACTTTATGAGAAGCTGTTACTCCGTAATTTCTTGTAATTTCTACATGTACATCATCCGGAATTAAAGTAGTTCGTAAATGGTCTACTTTTGTTAAAATAACTTCCGAAATTTTCATTGCATCTGCACCTTTTCTTTTAGCTACCGAAATGGTAACCGCAGGATATTCAGATTTGTAATCTGCAGATTTTTCACTCCCTTTTCCAAAACCTAAAGACACATAATTTTGAGGGATTTCTGGTCCATCAACAATGTTGGCAATTTGCTTTAAATAAATAGGTCTGTTCTGCTGTACCCCAACCACTAAATTCTCTACATCTGTTACAGACTCTAAAAACTTACCCGTATTTACTAAAAATTCGGTATCATTTTTATCAAAACTACCAGAAATTAATTGGGTATTATTGGCTTTTATCATTTCAGAAACCGATAAGAAATCCAATCCGCTTGCGGCCAATTTATCTTTGTCTAAAACTACACGTAACTGACGATTTCTTCCACCAATTTTATGCGTAATAGAAACATCATTTACCTTCTTAATTTCCGATTCTAACTCTTGCGCCATTTGGCTTAATTGATAATCGCTATAGTTTTCACTCCACAACGTTAACCCCAACATTGGCACATCATCAATAGCACGAGTTTTAACCAACGGAAACGTAACACCCGCAGGCATTTGATCCATATGTTTGTTAATTTCGTTGTATAATTTCACAAAAGAACGCTCAATATCTTCGCCCACGTAAAATTGCACAATTACCATTGCTTTTTCGTTCATAGAAGTAGAATGCACATACTCCACACCCTTAATATTCGAAATTAATTTCTCTAAAGGTTTTACAACTCTACTTTCTACTTCTGTAGGATTCGCCCCCGGATACCCCACAAAAATATCTGCCATTGGCACATCAATTTGCGGCTCTTCTTCCCTCGGAATCAAAAACGAAGCATACACACCAACCACCATAAAAACGATCATTAGCAACACGGTCAGTTTCGATCCAATAAAGACTTTTGCAATTTTTCCAGCTAAACCTTCTTTCATATTTTCTTATATTTTGGGCGTTTTAACAGGCTATCCGTTACAATCTTTTTTTGCCATATATGGCAGCAAAAAAAGGATTTTCACTTCTATCCTTAACGCGACAATTCTAACTAAATTTGTTATTTTATTTGTACCAACAAAGTTTTTAAAACCTTGCAGAACTACTCTTTACTGCAACTGATGACTGAATACTGCCAACTGAACACTGTCTACTGAACACTAACTTTAGCTCCGTTAAACAACTTCCCTTCACCAGAAACGATATAAGATTCATCAGCATTTAAACCCGATAAAACCTCAACCTGATTTCCGTACGTTCTTCCTAAACGTAACCAACGCAACATTGCTGTATTGCTTTCACTTACTGTATAAACCCCAGATAATTGACCGTTAGTTACAATTGCTTCATTAGGAATTAAAACCAATTCCGATTTCACTTTTCTTTCTACTGGAAACTGAACTGTAGCAAACATCCCAGATAAAATAGACACCTCTGTTCTATCTAAATTAATTTTCACTAAATATTGTCCACCTGTATTTTTAGCAGAAGTACTTACTTCCGTAACTTTTCCTGTTAATGTTTTATCCATAGATTTCACTAAAACATTTACAGTTATTCCTTTTTTAATTTGCGAAATTTCTGTCTCAGGAACCATGGCAATTACTTCAAACTCCTTAGGAGTTTCTATACTAATTAAAGGCATTCCTGGGTTTGCCATATCTCCACTTTCAATATTTTTACTTGTAACTATACCACTAAAAGGCGCCGTTATGTTAGAATACGCAAACTGTGCATTAATTTCGTTTTTCATTTGATTTGCAGATTCTAAACCTGCTTTTGCCATTTGGTAATTTGCAGTCATGTCATCCATTTCTTTTTGAGTAACACTTTTACTCTCAAATAAATTTTTAAAACGATTGTAATTCTTTTCTGCATTATTAAAAGCAGTTTTAGCTTGTGTAATTCCTGCGTTTACTTGTCCTTTTTTAGCTTGTAAATCCGCATTATTAATAGATATTAACAACTGACCTTTTTTAACTTTATCGCCAACATTAACATGTACTTTTTTAACGTACCCCATCATTCTGGTGCTTAAATCTGCACTATTAGATGCTTGTATTTTTCCACTTACAGATAAAAACGGACTGTTACTGTTTACAGCAACTTTACTCACCGTAATTTTAATTGCAGGCGAATTATCTACTGCTGCCTTTTTTTCTTCACTTCCACAACTCACTATAAATAGTAAAAAAGTGAATACTGTAATTATGTTGATATATTTTTTCATTTGTATTGATTTTTATTTGATACCTAAAAGGTTTTTGAAACCTTGCAGGATAATTCTATTTACTTTGTTTTTTTTAAACTAGAAATACACAAACCGCTGTCTTGATTCTTGGTTCTTAATTCCTGGCTCTCTTTTTATTTCTTCGTTAGAAAATTTAAATACGTTTGTGTAAAATTGAATTGATAAATTGTTTGATAATATTCTAATTGTTTTTGTGCAAATTGCGTTTCTGCCATTAATAAATCAGATGTTTTTTCTAAACCTTCTTTAAACCTATTTTTTCTAATTCTTAAAGACTCTTCAGATTGTTGCACCGCTAAACCTGTTAATTCTAAACTGTTTTTTGCATCCACTAATTGACGTTTTACTTTGTTCAACTCTAAATTACTTTTAGACACATATTGATTGTATTCTAACTTCGATTTTTCTAATTCGGCTTTACTTTTTTGAGCTTTCCCAAAACGTTTAGAACCCTGAAAAATATCCCAACTTAGTTGGGCACCAATTAAATACCCATTTGCATCACCCTGAAAAATTTTATTATCATACATTTCATAACTTCCAAAGGCATTTAAACGTGGTAGAAAAGCCATTTTATCTGCTTTATTCATGGCTTCGTATGCTTTAGAAGCTAGATGCATTGCTTTTATATCTGCTCTATTTTCAGAAATTGTTTTGTTATCAACATTAAAACTAGCAACAACTAAACTTTCTGTTGGTTTATATAAAACATCGCTTTCATCATTCATTAAAAATGATAGATAATTAGAGGCATTTTGCACATTACTTTTTGCAGTTTGCAACTGATTTTTAACTTCTGTAACTCTTATTTCAACATTTAAAACATCAGCTCGCTGTAAAAAACCTTGTTTAAAACTATTGTCTGCCATTTGTTTATTCGCATTTGCAGCGTCTAAAGCCTTTTCTAAAACTTCAACTGCTTTGTATGCCAACTGCAATTGCATGTATGCTTTATCTACTTCAAAGGCTAAATAATCTTGCGTTCTTTCCGTTTTTAAAGACATCGCTTCCATTTTAGTTTTGGCAGCTTTTCTTTTATAAAAACCATCTAAATTAATTAATGGTTGCTGAATTTCTATTTTCGTCGCAAAGTTTCTAGTCGTTGTAGGATCATTTAAAATAGCTGGATTAAAATCTGCAGCTGTCAATATTTCTTGATTCAATTTAGAACCAAAAGACATTAACGGGTTTGTGGTAGAAATACCAGTATGACTTGCTGTAATGTTTGGTAAAAACACCGCATTTGTTTGTCTATAATCTGCTTTAGAAGCATTAAACTCTTCCTCTGAAATCTGAATCGTTGTATTTTTCTCCGCAACTTTAGCTAAGACTTCTGCTTTTGATATTGGTTTTATTTCTTGCGCTTCTACCAGAAAAGTAACTGTAAATAAGCAGAGTATGGTTATGTATATTGTGTTTTTCATGTATTCTTTAATTATCTGTGGCAAATGTACATTAGACTATTTCTCTAGTCAGTAACATAAGTTACCGAGCAAAGAATGATAGTTCGCTATAGTTGCATACTTATTTTTACGAAACACACGGATTCACTACCACAAATAGAATTAAAAGTAGTTCTAGGATAAACTATTATAAAAATTTTCACAAATAAAAGAACGGTTATGGGAGTTATAGAAATGTTTAAAATAAAGGAATGCACTTTTTTTCTAAAGGCTTAGGAATAATATCTCTTTTTTTAAATACCTTCACATTTTAAAACTTAATTAGCATGAATATTACAGCGGCTTACACAGATCTTTATCAACTTACCATGGCTCAAGTCTATTTTAAGACGAAACCAGATGGACGAGCCGTCTTTGATTATTATTATCGCCACAATCCTTTTAATGGTGGGTATTCTATTTTTGCAGGATTAGAAGATGTATTAAAGACTTTAGAAACTTTTAAATTCTCAGCTTCTGATATTGCATATTTAGAACAACATGGTTTTCAGAATGATTTTTTAGAATACTTGAAGAATTTTAGTTTTAAAGGAACTATTTTTTCAAGTAAGGAAGGTGATGTTGTTTTTCCTAATCGCCCTATTTTACAGGTAGAAGCGAATATTATTGAAGCACAGATTATAGAAACTTTTTTACTAAACATTCTTAATTTTCAGACTTTAATAGCAACCAAAGCAAGCAGAATTAGATATAGTGCAAAAAAGGAAGTTCTATTAGATATGGGTTTACGTCGTGCACATGCCACTGGAGGCTATTATGCATCAAGAGCCGCTATAATTGGTGGTTTTGATAGTACAAGTAATGTCATTGCTGCCAAAGATTATAACATTCCGTCTACGGGTACAATGGCGCACTCATTCATACAAAGTTATAAAGAAGAAATACAAGCATTTAGAGATTTTGCAAGCATACGACCAAAAGGCTGTGTACTTTTAATAGATACCTACAATAGTTTAAAAAGTGGATTACCAAAAGCGATTACGGTAGCCAAAGAAATGGAAGCTAGAGGAGAAAAATTACTTGGAGTCCGTTTAGATAGTGGTGATTTGGCATATTTATCTAAAAAAACGAGAGCAATTTTAGACGAAGCCGGTTTAGATTATGTAAAAATTGTAGCCTCTAATCAATTGGATGAATATGTTATAAAAAGTCTTAAAGAGCAAGAAGCTCCTATTGATATTTTTGGTGTTGGAACTAATTTAGTTACAGGAAATCCTGATGCTGCCATGGATGGTGTTTATAAATTATCTGAATACAATGGAGAGCCAAGAATTAAACTTTCCGAAAACATTATAAAAGTATCATTACCTTACAAAAAACAGGTTTATAGAATGTTAGATGATAAAGGCATGTTTTATGGTGCGGATGCTGTAGTACTATATAAAGAAGGCGAAGTAGCGAAAATAGAACATCCTTTTGATGCTACAAAAAGTTTAAATTTAGATGCTTTTAAACAAGAACCATTGCTAGAGAAAGTTATGGAAAATGGAAAAAAAACAGTCCCTTCTAGATCTGTTTCTGAAATTGCTGCATATTCTAAATCTCGTTTAGCACAGCTTCCAAATGAATACAAACGTTTTCAGAATCCGCATATTTACAAAATAGGACTTAGCTTAAAACTAAAACAAGACCGCGATCAATTGATACAAGAACATAAATTCTAAATTGAATATTCATGAGACCATTGTGTATAGCATGATTATATATTAATTTCAACTAAAAAACGATTTATGAAAACACTTCTTATAATCGATGTACAAAACGACTTTATGCCAACTGGATCGCTTCCTGTTCCTAATGGAGATAAAATAGTTTCAATTATCAATGATATACAACCTAAATTTGATTTGGTAATTGCTACGCAAGATTGGCATCCAGAGGATCATATCAGTTTTGCTTCGAACCATAAAGGGTTATCTAATTTTGATGAAATTAAAATAAAAGGACAACCACAAACCTTATGGCCAAATCACTGTGTACAAGGTTCTAAAGGAGCAGAATTACATCCTAAACTAAACACATTACAATGTGAAACTATTTTTAGAAAAGGAACAGATAAGAAAATAGATAGCTATAGTGCCTTTTATGATAATGGACACCTAAAATCTACCGGATTAGCTGGATATTTAAAAGAAAAAGGAACTACCCAACTCTTTATGTGTGGGTTAGCTGCAGATATTTGTGTTTATTACTCCATTCGTGATGCTGTTAAAGAAGGTTTTGACTGTTATTTTATTGAAGATGCTTCCGAAGCTTTAGATAACGAAGGTTTTAAGAAAATTAAAAAAGATATGATTGATATGGGAGTCCGAATTATTTCATCAAAATTGATTTAAAAACACACCTAAACCAACTACTTATCTTCTTCAAAATCTAAGTCTAAAACATTAAAATTATTGGCAGCTTTTACTAATAACGTAGAGCCAATAGTTTCGAATAAGTCGTTTGTTTTAAGAATAAATTGAGCTTGTTTTTCAATTTTATAATTAGGAATTCCAACAATTGTTAAATCTGTAGATTTAGAGTATTGCTTTATTAAATCGTAAAAAGGGGTTTGATCTATAACATTTTCTACAATTACAATTTCTACTAATACTCTAAGATCTTCTACCAATTCAGATATTTTTGCATGAATAACATCCGGATTCACATTATTATTATCCACAAATAAAACACGAATAGAAGTTTGATTCCATTTTGGAGCAGCAATAATAAAACGAGCAATATTTAGCATCATTTCGGCATTTTTACTGTCGGTTTCTCGCCACCATAAATCGATGGTTTTGTACCTTCCAAATTTCGATTTTCTATCAAAATCTAAATACAATAAGTTATAATCTAAATAGAGCAAAGTTTCCGTCATTTCTGCATATTCAGAAGAACCTTCTAAACCTTTTGGCCACCCCATCATAATGGTATTCGGTTCCACGCCAGAAAAACCAAAAGTAGTAGCAATATTGGTAATTCCTTTATATAAATTATCAACCTTAACTTGTCTAGCAAAAATACCTAATTCATTATAGATGTCTTCTCTAACAACCTGATCTCTCTTCTTTAAAGGAATTTTATTCTCTTTATCAATAATCAACTTAAAGTTAGTAACCACACCCGTTTTACCAGAAACGGCTTTACTTAATTCTAATAAATACCCCTGATGCTCACTACTTCCGCTAAAAAGAATAATATTTGGGTTCCAATTAGTGTCAATATCATGTTTTGTATCAATCCGCATCAAGCCTTTATTTACCACATTTTCCCAAACGCTTTTCCAGATATCTGTAGAATTTATTTTCACTTCATTTCGTTGCAACATAAAATACAACCCACTAATTACAGCTAAAGCACCAATCATTGCAATCATGTCTAATTTAAACATCACTCCAAAACAAGCTACAAAACCCACCAAACCAATCCATCTTTTAATTTTAAAAGTGGGCTGAAAATCTGGGTTTGCCCAACTTTCTAAAAAATAAGACAGATTTATAAAGCCGTAAGCGGTTAAATAAAACATAGAAACCACACGCGCAATAACATCTAATTCACCTATTAAAATTCCGGCTTCTGCAATTAAAAACACCAACAATAAAGCATTTACTGGCTCATTATTTTCACCTCTTCCTTTTGCAAAAAAACGAGGTGTAACTTTATCTACAGACATGGCTTGTAAAATTCTTGGGCCACCTAAAATTCCGCCTAAAGCGGATGATAATGTTGCTCCCCAAACCCCAGCAATTACGGCAGGAGCAAAAAAGGCTATTTTCATTAGAATATTGTAATCCGATTTTAAAACTTCAGAATCTATGGTGTAGGCTATAAAAACTGCCAATACTAAATACACAATTAAACCAACCCCAATAGCGAGTAAAGTACCTTTAGGAATAGAGTTTTTAGGATCTTTTAAATCTCCGCTCATTGCTATACCCGCAGTAAAACCAGTAACTGCAGGGAAAAACATGGCAAAAACAACCTCTAAAGGAACCGATCCTTCCGTAGAAAACATAGATACCGTTTGTGGTGTAAAATCATGCGACCCAAAGAAGATAGAAACTATTGATAAAACAATGGCTCCTAAAATAAAATATTGAGATTTTAAGGCAACGGATGTGCTTATTAATGCCAAAGCTGTCAGTAAAACTAAAGCGATAGTTCCCGTAATTCTAAAGTCATTTATTTCCATTCCGAAGCCCAAATAACTATTAAAACTTTCTGCAAAACCTATTAAATATAATGCAATAGAAAAAGCGGTACCTACATACAAAGCAATACCAATAGAACCACCAATTGGAACACCCATACTTCTAGAAAGGACATAATAAATTCCGCCTGCACCAATTTTTTTATCAGTGGCAACAGAAGACACACTAAGACCTGTTGAGATAGAAATAACATGTGCAATTATAATAATTAGAATAGCACCTAATAAGCCTGCGTTTCCAACTACCCAACCAAGACGCATATACATAATTACACCTAAAATGGTAAGTATTGATGGTGTAAAAACACCTGCAAATGTGCCGAATTTTTCAGTTTTTGACATTCCTTAAACCCTGTTTATTAAAATAAAGTAATCTGAATATGAATTTTTAAATTCATCAATTTTCTCTTACTGCAAGATATTAATAATTACTCAACCTAAAAACTAAGTTAATGTTGCATTTTCTAATAATATACGATAGTAATTATGATGTTTTCTTATAACTCCAAACTGCCAAACCATTCATAACAATGGCAAAAAGTAATGTTTTTATTAATTGCGGAAGAATATCTGTAAAACCAGAACCTTTAAGCATTACCATACGCATAACCTCAACAAAATATTTTATTGGATTGAATTCTGTAACTATTTGTGCCCACTCTGGCATACTTTCGATAGGTGTAAACAAGCCGCTCATTAAAATAAAAATAACGGTAAAAAACCAAGCAATAAACATGGCTTGCTGCTGTGTATCTGTAAAGTTAGAAATGAATAACCCGATGCCTAAAATCACCAAAATATAAATAGATGTGTATAAATATAGAAGTGCCAAACTACCAATCATAGGAACGTTAAATATCAGTTTTGCTAAAGTTAATCCTACTGTTAATAGCCCCATTCCTATCACCCAAAACGGAAAAAGTTTACCAATTATAAACTGACTCTTTTTAATAGGTGTCACGTTTATTTGCTCTAAAGTTCCTATTTCTTTTTCTCGAACAATATTCATCCCCGAAAGGAATAAAGTAATCATGGTAACCAGCAAAACAAGAATTCCAGGAACCATAAACGTTTTGTAATTCAATGTTTTATTATACCAGAATAAAGGAATGGTTGCAATACTAATTGGCTGTACGCCTTTGTCTGAAATTTGTAATAAATCTGTTTTTATCTGTTGATTAAAACTCTGTAAAATCTGTGTTACATATACGTTTTCTACACCTGCTGCTGCTCCATCAATGGCGTTAATAGTTACTCCTAATTTATTGTATTTTTCTTTTTGTAAATCACGTTCAAAGTAGTGGGGAATTTCTATAACTACATCTACCTTACCTTTTAGCATTTCTGAACTTGCTAATTTTTCTGAAGGAAAATCGGTTAATACATCAAAATAGGTAGAAGCATTAAATTTTTCTATTAACGCTCTAGAGGTTGATGTATGATCATGATCTATATAGCCAAATTTGATGTTTTTCACTTCAAAAGTAGCCGCATTAGATAAAATAACGAGTTGTAATAACGGTAAAACAAAAATGATTGGAAGCATTCCTTTATTTCTAAAGATTTGCTTAAATTCTTTCTGTATGATGTATAATATTGTTTTCATATTTATAAAAGAATAAAGAGAATAGAATAAAGAAAAAAGACATTTTAGTTTAGCCTATATTTTCTCTTAACTTTATTTACTCTTATCTAAATTTCACTTTTTTGTTTAACTGAATACTGCTACTCTTTACTGTGACTGCAAACTATTTCACTCTAATCTAATTTTATATTTTTTAATACTTAAGGCTATAAAAAACACGGTCATTCCTAATAAAATTAAGGTTTCTTTCCATACATATTGTAATCCAACTCCTTTTAACATAATGCCCTTTATAATGATGATAAACCATTTAGCAGGAATAATATTACTGATCACTTGCAATGGAAATGGCATACTTGTTATAGGGAATATAAAACCAGATAATAAAATTACAGGCAGCATTAACCCCATTAAAGAAATCATCATGGCAGTTTGTTGCGTTGCAGAAATAGTGGATATTAAAATACCCAAAGCCAATGCAGAAATAATAAATAAAACACTTTCTAAACCTAACAATAATAAGCTTCCTTGAACTGGCATTTTAAAGATAAAAATACTCAGTAAAACAATAACGACAGCGTTAATAATGGATAGAAAAATATAAGGAAAAACTTTTCCTATAATTACTTGAAATGGTTTTAATGGCGATACTAAAAGTATTTCCATAGTACCTAATTCCTTTTCTTTGGTGATGGAAATAGAAGTCATCATTGCAGAAACCAGCATTAAAATAATTGTCATAACACCAGGCACAAACATGTACACACTTTTTAATTCTGGGTTGTACACCATACGCGTTTCAGGTATTATTTGATACGCAATTGTAATTTCTTTATTTAATTCTTGTTGATATTTTTGCAGAATCGCATTTACAAAATTACTAATGGTATTCGCTGTATTTGGATCTGTAGCATCCGTAATAATCTGAACCGTTGCTTTGTTTTCTTTAATCAGGTTTTTACTAAAGTCTTTCTCGAAATTTAAAACAGCTTTTACATGTCCTTTTTTAAAAATAGTTTCAATATCAGCTTCTTTTTCAATAATTTGCTTGATACTAAAATACTTTGAAGCCGCTATTTTATTAATGATTTCTTTTGTAGTGGCGTCTTTAGAATGATCTAAAATGGCAATATCTACATTGTTGATTTCGTTGGTAATAGCAAAACCAAATAGCATAATCTGGGCAATCGGCATCCCAAAGAGGATAAACAATGAGCGTCTATCCCTAAATATATGGTAGAATTCTTTCTTTATAAAACCTATGAACCTTTTCATAATATGTTTCTTTCTTCTGTGAATTTATCTCTCGCAGATTTTTTTTATTCTCTTTTCTGCGCAAATCAGCGTAATCTGCGGGAAACATTTTTCCCTCAACTCTTTATCTCCCGCTGATTTCGCAGATATGCGCAGATTTTTTAATCAGTGTGTTTCATTTTTTCTTTTACGCTCATATGCGGGAAAACCTATGAACCTTTTCATAATATGTTTCTTTCTTCTGTGAATTTACCTCTCGCAGATTTTTTTTATTCTCTTTTCTGCGCAAATCAACGTAATCTGCGGGAAACATTTTTCCCTCAACTCTTTATCTCCGACTGATTTCACAGATATGCGCAAATTTTTTAATCATTGTGTTTCATTTTTTCTTTTATGCTCATATGCGGGAAAATCTATAACTCATTTACTTTTCTAAAAATTCCTTTTGTTATATTATCTTCGTTAAAATTGACTAATATTCCTAACTTCAATTTTGAAAGTTTTAAATAAGTTAATACTTGCTTATGATGCACCTTTGCCAATTTTTCAACAGATTTTATTTCTACTATTACTTTATCATTTACTAATAAATCTAATCGATATCCATTGTCGAGTTCAATATCATCATAAAATATTGGTAACATTACTTGTCTTTTAGCAGTTAAACCTTCTTTTTCTAATTCGTAGGATAATACTGTTTCATAAACCGATTCTAACAAACCTGGACCTAATTCATTATAAACCTTAAAAATAGCTCCTCTAATTATATAGGATATTTCGTTTTCTGTTTTTCCTTCCATAGTTTTTGTTTTTATTTTATTTTCACTCCCGCGGATCACACAGATAAGCGCAGATTTTTTCAATCTCTTTTCTGCGTAAATCCGCGAAATCTGCGGGAAACTTTTCTCTTTTTTTATTAACACTAAACTACCTTCCCTCTGGGAAGGGTTGGCGATGGGCTCCTAGCTAATTTTAAAAACACATCATTCATATTATCTACTTTAAACTGTTCTTTTAATTTTTTTGGCGTGTCTAAAGCTTCAATTTTTCCGTTTACCATGATGGAAACCCTGTCACAATATTCTGCTTCATCCATATAATGTGTCGTTACAAAAACCGTGGTTCCTTGATGAGCAGCTTTGTAAATCAATTCCCAAAACTGACGCCTAGTAATTGGATCTACGCCTCCAGTGGGTTCATCTAAAAAAACAATTTTTGGGTCGTGAAGCAAAGACACCGAAAAGGATAACTTTTGTTTCCACCCCAATGGTAATGAACCGACCAACTTCTTAGCAACACTTTCTAAGCCTAATTCTGCTATTAAAATTGCCGATTTTTCTTTAATTCGTTTTCTTGACAAACCATAAATTCCACCAAAAAAAGTGATATTTTCTTTCACTGTTAAATCGTCATACAAAGCAAATTTCTGACTCATATACCCAATGTTTTTTTTGATATCTTCTGCATGTGTAAACACATCAAAACCAGCAACTTTTGCTTTACCAGAAGTGGGAGTAGAAATACCAATCAGCATTTTCATAGCCGTTGTTTTTCCTGCGCCATTTGCGCCTAAAAAACCAAATATTTCGCCTTTTTCTACCTCAAAAGTAATTTTATTGACGGCTGAAAAATCTCCAAACATTTTGGTTAATTCTTCTACTTGTATGACTTTGTTGTTGTTCATTTTGTTTTATTAGAGACCTTACAGGTTTTAAAAACCTGTGAGGTCTAATACGCTGTTTATTTTGCTAGTTCCATAAAGGTATCCTCAATAGTTGCTGATGTTTTCTCTATTGAAACATTAGCTAAATTTTTCGATTCTAAATATGTTTTTAAATCATTCGGATTAAAAGCTGTTCTTGTATCTGTATAATGCACAAACTCACCAAAAGGATATACACTATGGTTAAATTCATACTCCTTTAAATTATTAATAAGCTGATACATATTGTCTGCGCCTACATTGTAAATTTGATACGGATAATGTTTTACAATGGCTTCTGGCGTATCAATTTCTAAAATTTTACCATCCTGAATTAAGGCGATTCTATCACACAAAGCAGCTTCATCCATATACGGTGTAGAAACTAAAATGGTGATGTCTTTTTTCTGTAAACGTTTTAACATTTCCCAAAATTCTTTTCTAGAAACGGGATCAACTCCTGTTGTTGGTTCATCTAAAAACAACACTTTAGGTTTGTGAATTAGCGCACAACATAAGGCTAGTTTTTGTTTCATTCCGCCAGATAATTTTCCTGCTCTACGATTCTTAAACGGTTCTATTTGAATATAAATATCTTTTATTAAATCGTAATTTTCTTCAATAGTTGTCCCGAAAATAGTAGCAAAAAAATCTAAATTTTCTTCGACTGTTAAATCTTGATACAATGAAAATTTCCCTGGCATATAGCCTACATTTTTTCGAATACTTTTATAGTCTGTAATTACATCAAAACCAGCAACGGTTGCAACACCTTCATTAGCAATTAAAAGTGTGGTTAACACTCTGAACAAAGTGGTTTTACCTGCTCCATCCGGACCAATCAAGCCAAAAAGTTCTCCGGGTTTTACTTCAAAAGAAATATCTTCTAAAGCTTTTATCTTTTTATAAGATTTGCTAATATTTTTTATAATTATAGACATTTTCTTTTTTTTCTATGTGTTACTCCGTGATATCGCTTTATGGGTTATTACACAGAACTTCACAGGGTAAAATGAGTTTCACAGAGGTATTTTGTTAACAACTAAACTATTATCTCAAATTCGTAAATTTTTAACTGCCAACTGCTACTGAAAACTGCTAACTGAATTAATCCACATTTCTGCAGGCATCCCTATTTTTAAGCTTCCATCATTAATCACATTAATTTTTGCAGCATACACCAAAGCAACACGTTCTTCTTTAGTTTGAATAATTTTAGGCGTAAATTCTGCTTCAGAAGCAATCCAACTAACGGTACCTTCAAAAGATTTCATATCTTCCGTAGCATCAATTTTAACCGTAACTTTTTGTCCGATTTTAATGTTTGCCAATTGTGTTTCACTAATATAAACACGTAGTTCCATAGTACTTAAATCTGCAATTTTATACAAAGGTTTTCCAAAAGCAGTAATTTCATTTGGTTCTGCATACTTGGTTAAAACGGTTCCGTTTACAGGGTTTATTATTTTACTTTTCTCAATTTGATCTTCAACTTGTTTTAATTGAACATCAATACTTTTAAGTTCATTTACAACAGGCGAATTCTGTATTTCTACACTTCTAATCTTACTTTTAATAACATCAATTTCACCAGAAACATCATCTAATTGTTTTTGTGTACCTGCATTGTCTTTAATTAAATTTTCTACTCTAGTTTTATTAATTCTGGCAGTTTTTAATTTTGAATTTAACACAGAAATCTGTGATAAAACACCTTTAGACTTAGAACTAATTACAGACTTTGAAACGATTAATTGTTCTTGTTTTAAAGCTAATTGCACTGTATCTATAAAACCAACAAATTGGTCTTTTTCTAATTGATCGCCTTCTTCTATAGAAAACTGCATTAATTTTCCGTTATTTTCTGCCGAAATAGTTATTTCTGTAGCTTCAAAATTTCCATAACCATCTGCTTTATCGTTGTTGTTTCCACAGGAAAATAGAGTTGAAGCAATTATGCTTAATGTTAATATGTAATTATTGTTTTTCATTTTGTATGTTTTTTCTCCCACTGATTTTATTTTCTCTGCGCTTATCAGCGCAATCTGCGGGAATATTTTTTTTACTTCTCTCCCGCAGATCTCGCAGATTACCACAGATTTTTATTTTGTTTTTTCTCTGCGCACATCTGCGTTATCTGCAGAAAATATTTACTTTCCTTTTATAGTATTATAATTCGCTTTTGCTAATTGTATTTGTATTTTATGTCTTAACAAGGTGTTTTCTGCTTCAAATAAATTGGTGAATTCTGTAATATAAACCGAAGATGTGATGACACCATTTTTAAGTTGAGAATCTAATGTTTTCAATACTTTCTTACGAAGATTGATAATCTCTTCATCCGAATTTATAAAAGCTGAAATCTTTTCAATTTCTTGTTGTTGTTTGTTAAGTTCTATATTGGTGTTTAGTTTAAATATTTCAGTTTCATTTTCTATGATATCTTTGTTAATTGCCACTGTTTCTTGTTGTTTTTTATTGGTATTCCAATCAAACACATTCCAATGTAATTTAACACCCACTATATAATATGTCTGAAAAGAGTTATCCAACATATTCAACCCAGGATTTCCATAACCGCCAGTTGCAAAGCCATTTAATTTTACCGAATTTTGTTTAGAAATAAGTGCTTCCTGACTGTTTATTTCTTCCTTTTTCAATTGAAACAAATCTAGTTCTGGTCTAGATATTTCCGTTTGTAATTCCGTTTTAACTAAAGGTTTTTCAAATTTTGTAGCAGTACTTACAGATTGTCCAATTAAACTCGATAAAGTATTCATTAAAGTTAATTTTTGACTTTCTACCTCAATAAATTGTTGCTTAATTTTTAAGATTTCAGCCTCTAAAACACTATCCGAAGAAGGCAATAAAACGCCGTTTTTTATACCCGATTGTACCTCCTTTAATTTCGATTCTAATTGCTTTTTTTTAGCTTCTAATAGATTGAAAATTTCTTGGCTTAATAGAACAGAAAAATACAATTGATTAATTTGTGCTTTTAACTGATAAATATTCGCATCCACTTGTTTCTGTTTCGTTTTTAATTGTGCCGTTTTTACCTTTAAGTTCGCTGCCGTTAACCCACCATTATAAATCAATTGATTTACCGATAAAGTTGCTTTGTATTGATCCTTATTTAAGGGATCTATATTCGCATTCGGAATCGGAATTTGAATAACTTCAGATTGATACGTTGCTTGTGCATCTAAGTTAATTTGTGGCAATTTCGAATTCGAAATAATTTCTGTATCTAATTGATGTTGCTTCTCTAATAACTGATGTTGCTTAATTAAAGGATAGTTTGTTTCTACTAAATTATAACAATCATTAAGTGTTAAACTTTCTTGGGCAAATGCCGAGATACTTAGTACTGCTATTAAAATGAATACTACTTTTTTCATCTTATTTTTTTATTGAATTAATGATAAAATCGGCAACTTCAGTTTTACGATCTTCAATTATTTGCTGAAATCCGTCTTCTTCAACTGCTATTAAACCCTTAATTAAAGGCTTGGCTATAAAAGGAAATACATTTAAGGCTAGAATATTTATAAATAATTGCTCCGCGCTAATATTTTTAAGAGTGCCATTTTTAACTTCAATAGTTACCTGTTTTTTAAATTTCTCTAGATTTGGAAACACATTATTTTCCTTCATTTTTAACATAAAATCAGGATTTCTATTTAATTCTTGAATAATAAAATTAGGTAAATAAGGATGCTGCTCAATAAAGGAAATATAGTTCGAAGAAAAATTTCGTATTTTATTTTCTATAGATGAATCGTCATTTAAAATAGCATTTATTTGAGGCGCTAATAAGGAGAAAGCATTTATAAAAACAGCTTCAAAAAGTAATTGTTTACTTCTATAATAATAGTGCAACATTGCTTTGTTTATGCCTGCTTCATTGGCAATTTCTTGCATGCGAGCACCATCCATTCCTTTAGATTGAAATACATTTTTTGCTGCATTTAAAATTTGATCTTCTGTATTTTCGTTTTTAGTCCCGCCCATCAACTATTTAGTTTAACCAATTGGTTAACAAATGTATAATGAATTGAAACTAGATAAGATGACTTATATCATGTAAGCTATATAAACAGTTATTTATTAAGCTTATTATAGATTTTTTTAATGATAATCAACCCTAAAACACCTCCTAAAACGGAGACGATACAGTTCATTATAAATAATGAAGTATTAAATGTACCATGTTGCATTATAGATTGCGGATTAAAGCCTAATCGCCCAAATGATTTAATGAAAAATACACTTCCAAAAACACCCGCTATTGTATTGCCTACAATACCAAATGAATATTTTTTAAAAAGCATACCAAAACCAATCGCTCCGATTATTCCTAATAAAATACTCAGTAAAGAAATTAATGTTTCTGTCATAATAGTAGGTTTAGACTAATGGCCGTAATCCATTTTATCAACTTTACCTCCCTTTAATCTTTTTTGAATAATTGCATAAATTACAATTAAGATAATACCGATAATTCCCCAAATAAATGCCACAGACAAACCGTATTCTGGTGCCGAAGTATTATATATGGTAAGTGGCTCGTGAACATTATTGACAGAAGGTAAAATAACTGGAAATAAAGAAGCCAAAGAAGAAGTAATTCCTCCTAATATTAATAACGTTGATAGCCAAAAAGCATGTACCTCTTTTTTAATTTTTTTGATAAAAAACAAACCAACTAATCCTGTAAAATACAGCATAGGGAATACCAATAAATAAGGTTTATCAACAAAATTATTTAAAGAGTCTGGATTTACAATTTGCCAAAGTGCTACAGAAACAATGGTAAGAATTGTTAAAGCAATATTCAACTTAAAAATAACACCTTTCAATTTTAAGTTAATAGTTGAATTGGTTTTTAAAATTATCCAATTAGCACCGTGAATTGCTAAAGTAACAACAGAAATTAAACCTATAATAATCGTAAACCAATCTATAACCCCTGGATGCTCTGTTAAAGGACTAAAACTACTATCCCATAATGGCAAGAAAAAATAATGCCCTTCGTACACAGAAACTCCGTTTTCTACGCCACCTAAATTTACACCTCTCACAATATTCCCTAGCGCAATCCCAAAAAATAAGGCTAATAATAAACTAGAAACTCCAAAAGAAACATCCCAAATGTCTTTCCACATTTGATACTTAAACTGACTCCTAAATTCAAGGCCAATTGCTCTAAAAATAATCAACCATAAAACGATGATTAAGGGTAAGTAAAATCCACTAAATACAGAAGCATAAAAAGTAGGAAAAGCCATAAAAAGCATCCCTCCAGCTGCCACTAACCAAACCTCATTAGAATCCCAAAATAAACCTGCAGATTTTGTAATTACTTCTTTATCCTTCTCTTTTTTTGCAAAAAATAAATGAATAATTCCTGTTCCGAAATCATATCCATCTAAAACAAAAAAGATACCTAAAACCGTTGCTATTATAATGTACCAAAATATTTCCATCTTTTAATGTTTTTCAAGTTTAGGACCTTCGTTAATCGTTTTACCAACTAAAACTAAAAATAATAGTCCTAGTAACATATACAAAGCAACAAAACCTAATAAGGTAAATAAGGTGTTACCAGAAGATACGGTTGGCGAAATACCATCGCTAGTTTTTAACAATCCATATACTAAATACGGCTGTCTCCCTAACTCTGCCGTGTACCAACCTGTAAGATTTGCGATGTACGGAAACGGAACTAAAAACATAATAAACCAAAGTATTGGCTTAAAAGTATACAGTTTTTTTCGCCATAAAAAGAAAAGTGCTAGTGCCATAATACCAATAAAAATGGTACCTAAACCAACCATTATGTGATATGAATAATACAGCGCCGGAATATTATCTGGTAATTCTTCTTCTTTGAATTGATCCATTCCAGGAATCTGCTTATTCCAATCTTGATGCGTTAAAAAACTTAAAATATTAGGAACCGCAATTTTATTGTCTAACTTTTTTTCTACCATATTTGGTTGACCAATCAACACAATTTCTGCTCCAGCTTCTTCTGTTTCAAAAATTCCTTCCATAGCAGCAAAAGCAGCTGGTTGATATTTTGCCACATTTTTAGCGTTCCAATCTCCCGTAGGTAAAGCCACTAAAACACTAGAAATCAAACCAAAAATTACACCTGTTTTTAAAAATATTTTCCCGTATTCTACTTGTTTTTTTCTTAAAATATAAAAAGCACCAATACTTGCAACCACAAAAGAAGAAGTTACCACAGACGCCATTTGATTGTGTAAAAAAGCAGGTAATAACCAAGGATTACTAAACAGTGCAGAGAAGTTTTCTAACACAAACTTACCATTCTGTAAAATTTCATAACCTACCGGATGTTGCATCCAAGCATTGGTAGCTAAAATAAACCAACCACTTGCCCAAGAACCTAAAAACACCAAAAAACCGGTTAAGAAATGAAGTTTTTGTCCCATTAATTTTTCACCAAAAATAAAGAGCGCTAAGAAAGAGGATTCTAAAAAGAAAGAGAACATCCCTTCCATTGCCAAAGTCTGACCGATAATTCCACCAGTTAATTCAGAAAATTTAGCCCAATTGGTACCAAATTGAAATTCCATTGGAATACCAGTTATAACACCCATTGTAAAGTTAATTGCAAAAATTTTCATCAGAAATTTTGCAGCATTGTTATATTTTTCATTATTATTTCTGAGGTATTTCCATTTATAATAGACAATCAGTAATGAAAGTCCCATTGTTAACTGCGGAAATATATAGTGAAAGGTGATAGTAAATGCAAATTGCAATCTATCATAAAAAATCATGTCTTCCATATTAAAAATACTTGTTATACTTATTAATATCTGCAAAAATAAACATTGTATTACATTCTCTATGTAACATAAGTAGCTAAGCTATATTTTGCATTGGTAAATTTAATAAAACAAGAACACATAGAAGGGCAATTATTTAATATTAGTTTAACAAGTTTGGTAACTAGAGTTACCTGCGTAAAGTCTTATTTTATCTATGTTTGCACATTGTAAAAATCTAAAAATTAAATAGAAATTTTTATACTTTCTAATTTTCTTGTAATAAGGATTTTAATGAGTCAAATTTTATAATTACCAATTATAAAACATCCTACATAAATTGATATTATAAATGAAAAAAAAGATACAATTTCTTAAAAAAAATAAAATGAAAAAAAATAAAAACACCAAGAAAACGTGGATTCAGAACGGAGTTTTTGTCTGCATTATTATTACACTTTACGCTACAGGTTTGCACACAGAGGTTATTGGTTTTGTACAACGAGGCGTATTAGCTACTGGCTTAATGAACCCTAATGTAAAGGAAATTACACATAAAAAAGATTCTGAAACCATTACGGAATACGCAAAAGCTAATTTAAATGTAAGGTTGATGGATGCCGATGGAAAAATTACATCTTTAGCAGATTTAAAAGACAAAGTAATATTTCTAAATTATTGGGCAACATGGTGCCCTCCTTGTATTGCAGAAATGCCAAGTATTAGTAAATTACATAAAGAAATGGGAAATGATATCGCTTTTATACTGCTGTCTTTTGATAAAAATTTTGAAACGGCAAAGGATTTTGATAAACGTAAAGGTTATAACCTACCAATTTATACGCTTGTAGGAAACCTACCTGCAATGTTACAATCTTCTGCCTTACCTACAACTTACATCATTGATACTGATAAAAATATTGTATTAGCACATGAAGGAATGGCTAATTATAATACGGATGAATTTAAAGTATTTCTAGAAAATCTTAAATAGATTAAGACTTACAAAAAACACACTTTTTAAAAAGCACTTATTACTTTTTCAAAAACTTTACAAACAACTCCATTTCTTGTCTGTTAGGGTAAGAATTATAACATGCTGTAAAAACATCCATTATAAAATGAGAATCGAAATAAGTAGTATATTCTGTTTTACTTCCACCAAAAGGTGGATGATCATCATTTAGTTTTGCATCAAAAAGCAACCCTACTAACTTCCCTTTATCTCTCAATAAATAATTCATTTTACCTGCATACTTTCCTCTTAAATCAGGCTGAATTGCACAGAAAAAAGTTTGTTCAATAATCAAATCAAAAGTTTGATTTACATCAAAAAAATCACCTAAAATTAATTGTGATTCAGGAAAACCTGGAACCCTTTTTTTAATATTTTCTAGGGCACTTTTAGCTAAATCTACCACATAAACATTGGTAAAACCATTATTAAAAAGATATTCTGCTTCGTAAGAATTTCCTCCTCCTGGAATTAAAATTTTTAAGTCTTTATTTGTTAATTGATCAAAATATATTTTTAATGGTGGAGAAACCACTCCTAAATCCCAACCAATTTTGTTTGATTGATACTTGTTTTCCCAAAAATTTTCAGATAAGTTCATTTTTTAGCTTATTACAACCATAATTTAACAGAATGACGCCAATCATTTTCCTACCAACAAAATAGAGTTTATATTTGCAACGTAGTTAATAATAAACACTTTTTATGAAAACTTTAGTTAGTGCAAAAAAAAACCTCAACAAAAAAGGATTTTTAGATATTGAAACTCCTAATATTGATTATGTTGAGGAGATTTTGAAACTAAAAAAAGAGAAGAATGCCGTTATTTTAGCGCATTACTATCAAATAGATGAGATTCAAGAAATTGCAGATTTTGTAGGTGATAGTTTGGCTTTAGCACAACAAGCCGCTAAAACAGATGCAGACATTATTGTTTTTGCAGGAGTTCATTTTATGGCAGAAACTGCAAAAATATTAAATCCGACTAAAAAAGTTTTATTACCAGACTTATTAGCTGGTTGTTCTTTGGCAGATTCTTGTCCGCCAGAACAGTTCTCAGACTTTAAAAAGAAACATCCAGATCACTTAGTTGTTACTTACATAAATTGCTCTGCAGAAATAAAAGCTTTAAGCGATTACGTTTGTACCTCATCTAACGCTAGAAAAATTATCGATTCAATTCCTTTAGACCAACCAATTATTTTTGCTCCTGACAGAAATTTGGGTGCTTATTTAAATAAAGAAACAGGAAGAGAAATGTTACTTTGGGACGGAGCTTGTATGGTACATGAAGCTTTTTCTATGGAAAAGTTAATCGACTTATATCAAGAACATCCAGATGCAGAATTAATTGCGCATCCAGAATCTGAAGCGCACATGCTTAAGGTTGCTAAATATATTGGTTCTACTTCTGGCCTTTTAAACCATGTTAGAAATAGTGATAAAAAGAAATTTATTGTTGCTACAGAAGCTGGTATTTTGTTTCAAATGTTACAAGAAAATCCTGATAAAATAATTATTCCTGCTCCGGCGAAAGAAGATAATACATGTGCTTGTAGTGAATGTGCATATATGAAAATGAATACAATGCAAAAATTGTATTTATGTTTAAAACACGAGTTACCAAATATAGAAGTAGAAGCAGAATTATGTGAAAAAGCAATAATTCCTATAAACAGAATGCTAGAACTTTCTAAATAACGCCTTAAAATGTTACCTGATAAAAACATAATCTCTACCGATTTTTTAGTAATTGGTTCTGGAGTTTCTGGATTAACTTTTGCTTTAAAAGTTGCCATAGAACACAAAGATGCTAAAGTTGTTATTGTTACTAAAGACAAACAAAGCGAATCTAACACAAAATATGCCCAAGGTGGTATTGCAACCGTTTACAACAAAACTGTAGATACTTTTGAACAACATATAAATGATACTTTAGTTGCCGGTGATGGTTTGTGCGATGAAGAAGTGGTAAGAATGGTTGTAGAAAATGCACCAGATAGACTGCAAGAGTTAATAAATTGGGGAACAGAATTTGATGAAAATGAAAATGGAAACTATGATTTAGGTCGTGAAGGCGGACATTCGCAAAACAGAATTTTACATCATACAGATATTACAGGTGCAGAAATAGAACGTGCTTTATTAGCGCAAGTAAATGCACAACCAAACATAGAATTTCTTACCTATCATTACGCAATAGATTTAATTACAGAGCATCAAACTAAAAAGACCAAAACAAAGCGAAATGGCAAAATTTCTTGTTATGGTGCTTATGTTTTAGATATTAAAGAAGATAAAGTAAAAACCTTTGTAAGCAAATTTACACTTTTAGCTTCTGGAGGAAATGGGCAAGTTTACGAAACTACTACAAACCCAACTGTGGCAACTGGAGACGGAATAGGAATTGCATACCGTGCAAAGGCAGAAATTTCTGAAATGGAATTTATACAGTTTCACCCAACCGCGTTGTACAACCCAGGCGAATATCCTGCCTTTTTAATATCCGAAGCTGTGCGAGGATTTGGTGCAAAACTAAGAGATTACAATGGTGATTTTTTTATGCATAAATATGATGAAAGAGAAGAATTAGCCTCTAGAGATATTGTTGCAAGAGCCATTGATAATGAATTAAAAAAGAGTGGAAAACCGCATGTATATTTAGATTGTACTAATTTAGACATGGTAAAATTTAAAGAGCATTTTCCTAATATTACAGAAAAATGTGCATCTTTAAATATTGATGTAACCAAAGACTATATTCCTGTAGTACCTGCAGCTCATTATATTTGTGGCGGTGTAAATGTGAACAAAAAAGCAAAAACATCTATCAAGAAATTATACGCTTGTGGTGAGGTTACCAGAACTGGTTTACATGGCGGAAATAGATTGGCATCTAACTCTTTATTAGAAGGACTGGTATATGCTCATAATGCATTTTTAAGCATTTCTAAAAAATATAATAAAGCCAAAACCCCAAAAGATATTCCTGTTTGGAATGATAGTGGTGTTATTAAAAACATGGAAAAAGTATTAATTACGCATGATAGAAATGAAGTAAAAACTATTATGAGTAATTATGTAGGCATCGTACGTTCTAATGAGCGTTTGCTACGCGCAGAAAAGCGTTTAAAAGTACTTTATGAAGACAACAAACGCCTCTATGACCATTCTGAGCTTTCTATAGATTTATGTGAACTGAGAAACTTAATTACAACTGCATATTTAATTACACAATTCTCTAAAAAGAGAACCGAAAATTGTGGTGGTTTTTATAGTTTAGATTGTATTTCTAAATAAAAGAGGCTGTCTAAAAAAGGTTTAAAAGACTTAACTTTTTCAAAAAATCAACTTAATCAAGTTCTACCTTTATAAGCATCTGAAATAAATTCAGATTGACAAAAATGTCCTTTTTAGAAAACTATTTCTAATCAACCTACTATTAAATTACTTACCACTGTTATTTATAATAGTGATTAACTGGTTTTTAGGTACTGCACCAGATTGTCTCCAAACTTGTTTTCCAGACTTATATAAAATGAAGGTTGGTACCCCTCTAACTTCATATTTTGCTGCTAACGATTGGTTTTTATCAACATCTATTTTAACAATAGAAACAGCATCACCTAATGCGTCTTTTACTTCTTTTAAAATTGGACTCATGGTTTTACAAGGCCCACACCATTCTGCGAAAAAATCTACTAAAACAGGTTTATCTTGATTTATAATTTCGGTAAAGTTAGGCATACTAAGATTTGTTTTTTTTATTTATTAAAGGTAATACTCCAGATTCCTCTCACTTGATTTTCACTATATCCAATTGCCAAATCTTTTGGATATAACTTTTCTATTTGTGCTAATGTAGTGCTTTTAATATCTAAGGTTGGTTGGCCATGACATTGCAAACACATGCCATTTGTTTTAATCGGATAATATACTTTTACATTTTCTGCAGCTTCTACCACAATTGGTACTGACGCTTTATTTAATTTAGCCTCTTCTTTAAACACTGTAATATATCCATTTTCTATAGCAGTTGCTTTATTTTTAAGATTTCTAGGCTTATCAGACACTCTTTTTATGGTTGCTTTGTGTACCACAGACATACTATCTGTTAAAGGGAATGCATTTACATTACAAAACTTTAATGCAGCTAGCGTTCCTTCTTTTTGCATTTTACTCATTAAATTCCCCCCTAAAACTGTCTTGGTAGAAAGTGCGTATTTTAAACCTTGTTCTCCATAAGATAACTTTTTTAAATTATTTCCTTGGGGCTGTTTTTGCATTCCGTTACTATTGCCATGCTGTTTATTATAATGTTCTTCAAACCATGTTGGTTTTTCAATATCAAACTTAAACATATAATCTGCAATTTGTTTAATGGTTTCTTCAGGAAAAGCCTGTTTTGGCATTACTCCAAATCGTTTTACAGCTCCATACATTTTAGCATTTTCTACTGTTGGGTTTTTAATAAAATCTTGCAAAGAATTGATAAAAGATTCTTTAGAACTGTTGCCCATTAAATAACGTCTTTTAATAGCAATCATTGGTGGTGCAATTCTATTACCTTCTATTGTTGTTGGGTTGTGGCAAGCATAGCAGTTTGTTTCCATTAACTTTTTACCAGCATGGTTTTGCATTTCTGAAACGTTATTCTTCTTAGAATAGGGCGGTTTTTTAGAATCTTTACAACCGAAAAGAAAAGTAATTGCGATGAAAATAGTAAAATATTTCATTATTTTTATTACAAAAATAAGACTCCACTTTAAATTACACAGTAACTAATGTTACAGTTCTAAAACTTTAATACTATTTCTAAATAATTGAATTTTACTTTCGTTTTCTAACTTTTTAAGCAATCTAGAAATTACAACTCTAGAGGTATGTAAATCTTCAGAAATTTGTTTGTGGGTAACATTTAAAACATCATTGTGGGTAACCATTGCCTTATCTTTAAGATATTTAAAAAGACGCTCGTCCATTTTTAGAAAAGCGATGGTATCTAAAGCTTCTAAAAGCTCATCCATTCTGTTATGATAGGTTTGTAAAATATAAGATTGCCACGTTTTATATTTCCCTAACCATTCTGCCATTTTTTCTTTTGGCAACATAATTAATTCAACATTTGTTTCTGCAACCGCTCTAATCTTACTTTTTGTTTGTCCCATACAGCAAGAAAGTGTCATGGCACAAGTATCTCCTTTTTCTAAATAGTATAAAACAATCTCATCTCCATGCTCATCTTCTCTAAGAATTTTAATAGCACCAGAAATTAGTAAAGGCATCGATTTAATATAATCTCCAACTTCTATAATGGTTGTATCTTCTTTAAAGGTTTTAAAAACCCCTAATTCTTCTATTTCTGAAATTAAATCTTTTTCTAAAAGATAGCCAAAATTAATTTCTAACTTACTTGTCATTTTACTTTATTTTTCATCTATAAAAATAGTGAAACGTTTTTTATAAATAAAGGATATTGAAATTTATTGCAACAATAAAAGCCCGAGATAAACTCAGGCTTTTGTATATATTAGGTAATAATTACTTTGCTTTTTTATCTGTACTCATTAATAAATAAACGACTACAACTAAGCCAACAACAACTACAGCAAAAACGCCTATCATAATGGTACCATTTACCCAAGAAACTTGTGGTATATTTAAAAAGCTCATATTCATCTAATTTTGAATTCAAAAATAAAAAATAAGATGATTTTAAAATATGATCAAAATCAGTTTTTTAAAAATTCACATTTAAAATATCTCCACTTAATTGTAAAAGCTGTAATTCAATCAGTTTTGCATCAAACTTAGCATTGTTATATGCCGTTTTAGAATTGATAAAATTAATCTGAGCTTGTCTAAATTCAATAGAAGTTATCTGTCCTAATTTGTAACGCTCTGTACTTCTATCAAAATTATTTTGCGTGGTTAACACGTTTTGTTCTTGTGCTTTTAGAATAAATAATTGGTTCTGATAATTCTCCCAAGTATTTTTTAAATTATTATTGATGGTTACTTTTTGTTGCTCTAATAGTATTTGCTGATTTTCTAAAGCAATTTTTGCATTTGCAACCCTCGTTTTTGTACTTCCACCATCAAACAAATTCCAAGATAAACTTAAACCAGCATTTAAACCGTTAGATGATGTAGATTTTGGTTGAAAGGCATTGGCAAGGTTTTCATTATCATTCTGGTTCCAACCATAAGATGTATTTAAAGCTAAAGAGGGTAAATAATTAGCCTTATTTACTTTTATGTTAAACTCACTAATTGCAATGTTTTTTTCATTTTGTTTAAGGGTAGAATTATTAGCAATTGTTTTTTGCTGAAGCTCCTCTAAGTTCATCATTTTATTAAAAACAACCTCCGTTTCAACATTATAAGTTACTGCTTTTTCAATTCCTAAAATAATGTTTAAACCACGTTTTGCATTGCTTAATTGCTGTTTGGCACTTATTAATGTTATGCTATCATTATTTACATCTACCTCTGCGTTTAACAACTCTAACTTGGTAGATTGTCCGTATTCGTATTGATATTTTGCACGCAGTAAACGTTGTTTAGAAATAGACAATGCCTCATCTAAGTTTGTTTTATTTTCTGATAACCTTGCAATTTGAAAATACGTCGTAAACAATTGTAAATACGTATTTTCGATTGTTTCTCTAGCTTGCAATTCGGTTAGATTATAGGTTTCTTTTAATTGCTCATAATTGTATTTTCTTCCCAATCCATCAAAAAGAGTATAATTTAAGCTAATACTTGCGTTATAAGACTTAGTTACAGCACCTGTTGTAGATGTTGACGCGCCCGTTTGCGGTGTGTTGGTTTGATTATTATTACTATAATTTGCCCCAGAAGAAACAGATGCAGTTGGCAAAAAACCAGTATTGTAAATACTTTTATTGTTGTTTGCAACTTCTAAGTTATTGTTTGCTATTTTAATTCCGAAATTATTTTCTAAGGTAATTTCTAGCGCTTCTTTCTTCGTTAAGATTTCTTGTGAAATCCCTTGTAAGGTATATAAAAACCCAACTAGTAATATGGTGTTTCTAATGATCTTCATGTTCGTCGAATTTAGATTCTATAATAGCTCTTTCTACTTCTTCTTTATTTACTTTCTCTCCTGTTTTTAACCATTTAATTCCCACTTTTATAGAATTAGAAACCGACAATAGTAATGGCAACATTACCAAGGTTAAAATAGTTGCAATTGCAATTCCGTAAGAAATAGAAATTGCCATTGGAATTAAAAATTGTGCTTGTCTACTTTTTTCTAACATTAAAGGTGCTAAACCAGCTACTGTGGTTAAAGAAGTTAAGAAAATTGCTCTAAAACGAGATTGACCTGCCATAATTAATGCATCATCAAACAACATTCCTTCTTTTAAATAGCTATTAAACTTCCCTATTAAAACCAAACCATCATTTACCATAATACCCACCAAAGCAATAATACCTAACCAAGATAAAATATTTATAGAGAAATCATGAATATAATGCCCCAAAACAACCCCAATCATACTAAAAGGAATCATTAAAAGCAGTAAAATAGGCTGACTGTAAGAACGAAATGTAAACGCAATTACAATATAAATTAAGCCTAAAATAATCCACTTTAACCATTCTAAGGAATCTATAGTTTTTTGGGCCTCTCTATTCTGACCTTCGTAAAGTGGAGATACAGAATGATATTTAGAAATTATTAACGGCATTACACGTGTTTTAATATCATCTAAAATTTCTGTAGCACTTTCTTTAGCATCTTTTAAATCTGCAGAAACTTGAATTTCTCTTTTTCCGTTTAAGTGATTTATAGCAATGTCTCCTCTTTTAATTTGATAATTTCCAATTTCAGAAAACGAAATTCTAGTTCCGTTTGGAGCTACAATTTGCATATCATCTAAGTTTTTAATAGAAGACCTATCTTCTTTATTATAACGTACCCAAACTTTAATTTCATCTTGTCCACGCTGAAAACGTTGTGCTTGCAAACCGAAAAAACCATAACGAATTTGTGCCATTACAGATTGTAAATTTAACCCTAGTACATAAGCGTTGTCTTTTAAGGTGATGCTTACTTCTTTTATTCCTGCAGGATCATTGTCTGAAATATCTTTTAAAAGTGGGTTATTTTCTAACTCTAGCTTTAATTCTGCTTTTGCTGCTTTAAGCTCTTCAATATTATTTCCTAAAAGAGACACAGCCACCGGGCTTCCACCAAAGTTACCACCAGAACCAAAAATTAAACTTTCTACACCATATACTTTTCCAACTTTTTCTCGAATAGAATTTGTTATTTCAGATGATGCAAACTCTCTTTTTTCTCCTGGTAATAAATTAATATTTAAAGATGCATTTGCACTCCCTGGACCAACTCTTTTAATTACGTTTTGTACAACCTCATCATCTCCAGATTGTTTTTCTGTGTATTCTTTATTAATAATCCAAACTTTTTCTTCTATTGCCGAAATAATAGAATCTGTAATGTGTTCATTAGTTCCTTGTGGCATGTTTAAAGTAACCTGAATTCTATCACTTGCAACAGAAGGAAAAAATGAAGTTCTTACAATTCCCCCTCCAATGGATGTTAAACTAAAAATTAATAAAGCAATAGGAATTGAAAATGCAAATACTTTGTTTTTTAATGAAAACTTTAAGAAAGGAACATATAGTTTTTGATTTACCTTGGTTAAGCCCCCATCTGCAAATCTGTTTATTTTATTAAAAAAAGCATCAATTGCATTCTTCTTTTTTATTTCACCACTTTCTAATCTTTTTCTATCTAAAGCTTTAGAATGTGCAATATGTGCTGGTAATATAATTAAAGCTTCAATTAAAGAAACCGTTAAGGTTAAAAGGACCACTGTAGATACTTCACTAAAGAAATTACCAATTCTACCATCTACAAAAAACAAGGTAGAAAAAGCTATTATAGTTGTTAGAATTGCAGATACAATTGGCGGAATTACCTCCATTGTTCCGTCTATTGCCGCTTGAATTTTAGATTTACCTAAGTCGTAATAATGATGGTAAATATTCTCTCCAATTACAATACCATCATCCACCAAAATACCAATTACAATAATCATCCCAAAAAGGGATAAAATATTTATAGTAACATCAAATTGAGCTGCTAAAATAAACATTCCAAAAAAGGAAATAGGCAAACCAAAAGCCACCCAAATTGCCAAACGTAAATTTAAAAATAAGGCTAAGAAAAACAAAACAAGTAAAATACCTACGACTCCATTTTCTATTAAAAGTTTGGTTCTACCTTGTAAGGTAACACTTCTATCATCTGTAATATCTAAATGAATATTTTGGTTTTCTTGATTAAATTTATAGATATACTCTTTAATCTTATCAGCAGAAGAAAGTAAGTCTTCGTTATTAGTATTACTAATAGAAATATCGATTGCTAGGTTACCATTATAATACAATCTGTCTGGAGTTTCTGACCACGTATCTCTAACATCTGCAATGTCTTTTAACCTAATTATATTTCCGTTTGTTTCTGTTCTTACAATTAAGTTTTGCAATTCTATACCATAATAAAAACGATTGCTTGCCCTAATTAAATAATCTTCTTGAGGTGTTTTTATATTACCTCCAGTAATTAAAAGATTAGAATTTTGAATAGCTTGTGCAACCTCTGCAAAAGATAAATTATAAGCACGTAAATCATTTTCTTTTACAGCAATTTCTATTTCTTCGTCTGGAAAACCAGAAATAGCAACTTGAGATATTCCTTCAATTCCTCTAATGTCATTTTCTATATTTCTAGCATATTGCTTTAAAGATTTTAGCGGAATATTTTCTCCACTAACCGTAAAACTAATAGTAGGTCTTACACTTTCTACCTTTGCAATTACGGCAGGTTCCATTCCAGAAGGAAAAGACGGAACTCTATCTACTGCATTTTTTACATCGGTTAAAACAACATCTATATTTTTACCTTTTTCTACTTCTATTCTTACGGTTGCAGAATTTTCTCTAGAAACAGATGTTACACGTTCTACACCAACAATTCCTTTTAAATTGTCTTCAATTTTTAACACAACACCTTCTTCCATTTCTGCTGGAGAAGCACCAGGGTATGTTAAAGAAATGTTTATTAATTCTGAATCTGTTAATGGAAAGAAAGACGATTTCATATTTAATGCGCCCACTAACCCAAAAGCAACAAAGGCAATAATAAATACATTTACAGCAACAGGATATTTAATAAAATATGTAATTATTTTTTTCATCTAATTACTGTTTATTAATTTTTACAATCATACCATCAAAAGCACCTGGCAGTATTTGTGTTAATATTTTTTGATTATTTTCCAACCCTTTAATCACCACTTTTTCACTGCCAAAATAAACTGGTTGAATATTAGTTAACGTTAAAATACTGTCATTTTTAACTGTATAAACAGATTGGTTATCTACTAATAATTTTCTAGAAATTTCAATAGCATCTGTTTCAGATTTGGCAACTAAGTCTGCTTCTAAAAACATACCTTCTTTTAAATCGGTATGTATTACATCTACATATGCTTTTATAGTTTGTGTTACTTGGTCTACTTTTCCGTTAACACGAACCACTTTTCCTGTGTATTTTTTTGTTTTTTCTAAATTAGATAAGTCAACAGAATTACCAAGTTTTAATAAGTCTGCATATGCTGAATTTACAGAAACTTCCATTTCATATATTTTAGGATCTATAAATTCTCCTAATTTCTGACCCACTCTAACCAAAGTTCCAGGGCTAACTAAAGCTTCTGTTAAGATACCAGAAAAAGGAGCTCTAATTTGATGTTTAGACAAACGTACTTCTAGGTTTTTAACATTATAATATGCCGTTAAAATTCCTCTTCCAGAAATAAAGTACTTTTCTTTATCTGATGAAAATTTTGGTAATTTTGGTGTTGATTTATTCATATCAAAACCTTGTAAATAATTTTCCCACTTCTTAAATTCAACCGGATAATCTAAACGTAAATCTGGTAAAATAGCAGTAATTAAGTTGTTTAAACTGCTTTTTTGAGATTGTAAACTAGCGTAAAACTCATCACTATTAATACTTAATAAAGTTTCGCCACGGTTATAATTTGTACCCGCCTTAAATAATTTATTAGCAGATTTTAAAACTCCAGAAACTTCAGAGTAGATTTCTATTTTATTCTTTGCAATTAAGTTTCCGCTTGCAGTTAAAATAATAGGAATATTTTTATTATTTACATTTTCTACAAAAACTGTTTTTAGCTGTCTTTTAAATATTGGCTTTGGTTTTTGGTTTTTATCAATAAGGTAATTACCTAATAAGATAGCACCTACAATTGTTAAAACTCCTAGAATAGCTAGAATAATCTTTCTCATAATTAGTTAGTTGTACTTTAAATTTTATGCTTTTAAAAAAATGGTATTTGGCAAATATAGTTCTAAGACGCTCAGAACATTAAATAGTTTAGAATCAAGAATGTTAAAGAAATGTTATAATTGGTTAATTGTTGAGTTAAAATTTAATGAAGTTCTTTTTATTTTAACGTTATATACTAAACGAACAAATCTAAGTATCGTCTAATTTTAGAGTTTCATCAATTTTAAAAATCAAAAAGAAATACCTTTTTAATAAAATAAGACTAGACACACTGTTTTTATTAATGTTACTGCCAATAACAATTATCTATTAAAAAATTACACCAATAATAAATGATACTCCATTTTAGACTCGTATAAAATTTAGACAACAATACGTAAGAAGCCATACCCTTATTACGACTGATTACTCGCCACAAAAAGAATTAATTAGAACATTCTTTTCTAAAGCTATTAATTATAGAAAATAAAAGTTAGGCTTATAAAGACCTTTTTTTTTATAAAAAAACTGCAGACACTAATAATACATAAAAGCTATTGAAATTAGAAGCAATAAAATTTGACTTATAAAAAGACCTATTATTACCAAAGAAAACGGAACTTTGCATAGAAATTTAAAATACCATATGAATTAATTTGATTTGCAGTACTACCAAAAATACCGCAAAATTTTTCTCTTCTATAGATGAAATTCCTTCCAAAACTTGGAAGGCTTTAGGTTGTACCGAAAATATTTATTTTCACCCAGAATTTTTAGCATCATTAGAAAAAAATCACCCAGAAATAACTTTTATTTATATTATTTTGGTTGATAAAGAGAATCAACCTACTGCTTTTGCAAGTTTGAAAATAATTAATTTTGAATTAAATTCTATTAAAAACGATTTTGAAACTTTAAAAAATATTGGAAGAAAACTACATGTATTTCCTGATAAAAAACCTTTAAAATTATTTGTTTGTGGAAACACTTTTGTTAGCGGAGAACATGGCGTTTTTATAAAGGAAAATCAAGATAAAAAAGCCATTATAAAAGAATTGGCAGAAAGCATCAATTACTTTGTGAATGCTGATAAAAAGCTAAAAAAACAGATTGATGCATTTCTTGTAAAAGATTTTGCAAACGAATCTTTGTTTATTACTAATATTTTAAAAGATTTTGGTTACCATCCATTTTCTGTTGAACCCAATATGAAGCTTCAATTACATGAAAATTGGCAAAATTTTGATGATTATTTGGCTGCCATGAAAACGAAGTTTAGAGTAAAAGCAAAAAAAGCTTTTAAGCAGAGCTCTAAAATAGAAATTAAAGAAGTTACTTTAGAAAACATAGATGATATTTTACCAAAAATAACTGCTCTTTATAAAAAAGTTGCGTTAAATTCTGGTTTTAATTTAGGCGTTTTCAATTTAGAAACTTATAAAAATTTAAAAGAAAAATTTGGTGATACTTACATTTTAAGATCTTATTATTTAGATGATAAAATTGTTGGTTTTATTTCTGGAGTTGTTAATAAACAAGCATTAGACGCACACTTTGTAGGTATCGATTATCAATTAAATAGAGAATACGCTATTTACCAAAGAATGCTCTATGATTATATAGAAATTGCCATTAATAAAAAACTAAAAATTTTAAATTTTGGCAGAACTGCTAGCGAGATAAAAAGTTCTGTTGGTGCAGTACCCCAAGATTTAACCATGTATCTTCGTCATCAAAAAACGATTAAAAACAAAATTTTAAAGTTATTTTTGCAAAGAGTTCTACCAACTCTATTTCAACAAAAATTTCCTTTTAAAACTTTAGAACCCAAGCATGAAAAACACTAAAGAATTAATATCACTTTTAGATTTAGAAAATTTAGACAATCATAATTTTCGCGGAAATAGCGTTACCATTGGAAGTCCTAATGTTTTTGGCGGACAAGTAATAGCACAAGCAGTAAATGCTGCTTATAAAACCATACCAGAAGATCGTTTTTTGCACTCTTTACACTCTTATTTTTTAGAAGCCGGAGATTTAACGATTCCTATTAATTACCATGTAGCAGAAGTAAGAAATGGAGGTAGTTTTTCTACAAGAAGAGTTACTGCTAGCCAAAATGAAAAAACTATTTTTATTTTAGCAGCTTCATTTCATAAAAAAGAAGATGGTTTTGAGCATCAAGCAACGTTTGATGTGGCTATAAAGCAACCTGAAAAATTATTGAGTTGGGATGATATGTTAGAGAAATTTGGTGATTTTTTACCAAAATCTATGAAATACTTTTTAAGCATAGAAAGACCCATAGAATTTAAGCCGGTAAGAATACCAAACCCACTACAACCAGAAAATTTACCACCAACAGAACAGGTTTGGTTTCGTTTAAAAGGTGAAAAGCAAGAAATGAATTTTAGAACAAAACAAGAAATTCTTGCCTATATTTCTGATTATAACATATTAAATGCAGCTTTTAACCCGAATGCAAGCAACTACAATTTTGGAAATACTCAAACCGCAAGTTTAGATCATTCTATGTGGTTTTTTAGAGATTTCGATTTTGATGATTGGATGTTGTATTCCGTAGAATCTCCAAATGCTTTTGGGGCTAAAGGTTTGTCTAAAGGAAATATTTTTACAAGAGACGGTAAATTAATTGCCTCTGTAGCACAAGAAGGATTATTAAGACCTATTAAAAAGTAGGCAGTAGCAGTAGCAGTAGCAGTAGCAGTAGCAGTAGCAGTAGCAGTAGCAGTAGCAAAATTAAAAAAATAGAATTATGAGTGAAACTTTCATATATATACTTACCACAAACGGTTTATTATTTTTAATCAGTATTCTTTTTTGGAAATTCCCTCCCAAAAAAGTAAATGGAATTTATGGCTACAAAACACCAAAAGCAATGCTAAATCAAGAAATATGGGATTTTGCAAATGCTAATTTTAATAAAAGTTTTTTAATTTACTCTGGTATTTCTTTTTTAGGTGCTTTAGCTCTTGTAAACTTTGCTACTATAGAATTAACTTGGCAACCAATGGTTTTAGTGCTATTATCTATTTTAGTTAGTGTTATAAAAACAGAAAGAGCATTAAACGATAATTTTACTGAAGAAGGTAAAAAGAAGAAAAATTAAATTTTTTTTCAAACTAAAAAACAATCAATAGCCAAAGTCTTGTTTCTTGCGTCTTTTAGCAAAGCGGTCTTAAGTCTTTTACAGTCGGTATTTTTGATGTATCAACTAAAAACGGTTTCTAAAATTTGTAATGATTTTGGCTTTCGAAATCCATCTAAATGCAATTCGAAATAGTGAATTATAATTTTTAAAACAATCTGTCTCTCTTGTTTGCTAAAAGATACATTTTCTATTTCGTCAAAAGTTATGCCTAACAATTTTTTAAACTGGTAATAATAGTTGCCTGAAATAATGTTTTTTTGAGAGATTAAATCAGAAAACATGCCTTCACCTAAATCAAAACCATATTTGTCTTCATCAGATAAATCTGGATAAAAACCTAAAAAACGGGTTAAATTTAGTAAAAACAATAAGTGAAAATTGGCAATTTTATCATGTAAATCTAACCAAATAAGTCCCGATTCTAAATACTCGTAAAGGCCTTCATTTTTTTCTTCTTCTTTTATAGCATAAGAGAGCACTTCAGATAAAAATAAAACTACAGATTGTTTAACAATGTCTCTATAAATAGTTTGGTAAGGATATGAAACCTGAACCTCTTTAATAGAATTTAAAGTCCCTTTATTGTTATGGCTTGCAACAATTGTTAATTGTGTTAAAGGCTGAAAATAAGCGGCCTTTATACCTCCTTTTTTAGCTTTTAAAATACCTCTAATTAAATAAGATTTTACACCTTCTTCTTCTGTAAAGCATTTTACAATTAAGCTAGAGTCTCCAAATTTTAGAGAACTTAAAACAATTGCTTTAGTAGTTACAACAGCCATTTTAATTTACAATTGCAATTTTAGTAACCGCTGTTTCTGTTGCATCCTCATTAGAAAGTAACACAATATAAATACCAGAAGCTACAGCATTACCTGCAAGATTTTTTTTATTCCAAACCACTTTTCCTCCTTGTAACTCCTGCCCTTCTACTACATTCGTTTCATGCACCAAGTTACCAGCAACATCAATTATTTTTACATTGGTTCCTTTTGGTAAATGTGTACCGTTTCTACCATCAATAGTAATCGTTTCATGATTTTTTAGCGCAGGGTTTGGGTAAGCATAAATAGCTGGAATAACATCGCCAAAAGGCGCCACTTTACTATTGTAAACTACAAGACCTCTATTGGTTGCAAAATAAACTTTCCCTGTACTATCATCTACCGCTATTTTTACAATTTTATTAGATGGTAATGGCGAATTTTGCATGCTAAAATTGGCTAAAGTAGTTTGTCCGTTTGGATTGGTATAAATTACACCTCCATTATCTGTACCAAACCATTTATTATCTGCGCCATCTACCACAATGCTATTAACCCTTTGATCTCCCAAAAGCCTTTCTCCAAAACCCTCCTCGTTTCCGTTGATAACTACTGCATTTGCATTTGGTGTGGCATCATCAAAAACACCTGATGCATTACTATACATTACCAAACCAGATCTCGTACCAATCCAAACTCTATTGCTACCATCCACAGCCACAGACTCTACATTTGCATCCGGAAGGTTTCCTAAATTTGGTGTAGCAATCAAAGCTTTTTTTCTATTTCCATTTTCATTAAAAACATAGACTCCATTTGCTCTTGAGCCATACCAAAGACTGTTATTTTTATCTATAGCAATTTCACTTAAACCTGCCCTACTAGCATCAGTTTCTACAGATCTCATATCAAAACTAGTCCAATTGCCACTTGCAGAAAGTTTGTGTAACTCATTATCTACTAAAACATTTGTAACCCATAAATTTCCTTGAGAATCGAAGACAGAAGCACTAACTCTTACCGTTACTCTTACTGGATCTCCTGGTTCAATATCTTCTAAAGTACTATTATTATGATTATAAAATGTTTTTATCTCGTCATTTTCTAACACTAATAAACCTCCTGTTGCATTCTTATTATTAATAGAAGTTATATTCGTATCACCAAAAGAACTTACATAGACTTTATTTTCTGTATTTGGATCTATAGTTACATGATTTAAATCTGTAAATGGAGCTGCTGAATTTAAATTTATATTTTTCCATTTTGCTCCATCAACCTCTTCATCGTTAAAATGACTAACAATGCCTATTCTATTACCAATAGGTCCGTAAGTATCTGTATAACCTCCATAAACAACCCAAACATTGTTATTATTCGCTGCAATAGAAAAAATATCATTTTCTACAGGACCTTCTGGATGGATTTCAATATAATCTATGCTATTTTTATTCTTTTGTAAAATACCATATTCTTTGGTTGCTAAAAAAATGGTCTCATTTTCAAAAAAGGAATTGTTTAAGGTAAAATTGAAACCTGGTATCGTGCTAAATTGAAAAACAGTATTTAAAGATGTATCAAAAATTACGGAGTTTTTACTTAGCGTAACCGCCAAAAAAGAGGCTGAGCTTTTAATAGAAGTAATAGATTGAGAAAAATCTCTTATTTCATTTAAATTCATTCCATCTATTTCATAGATTTTCGTTTCAGATATCGCAAATATGCTATTATTAAACGTTACTAATCTCTTAAAACTATTGCCGTTAAATTGCTGTTTCCAATTATTAAAATCTATTAAAGATGTATTGTTTATATCTGCCGTATAAATTCCGTTTTCGGTAGCTGCATAAATAACATTATTTAAAATAGTAGTTGCATTAATTCTTATAGCACTAGATCCTGCACCAATAAAATAGGTGTCTCCAAACTCTAATCGATCAATATCATACACTACAATAGCAAATGGGGTAGACAAATACAATTTGCCATTATACGCTGTAATATCGTTGATGCTTTTCTCTCCAGATTGATTAAAACTAACAATATCTGATGAAATAGTTATGATACCATCCTCATCTACAACCTCTACCAATCCGTTCTCATACCCAATTACAAGCCTTTTAAAATCACTATTATAATGAATAGAGCTTGTATTTTCTCCAGACAAACCTTGTACGGAAGACAATTTTTCAATCTCTTTTGTAACCACATTATACGTAAAAACAGCATTGTCTGATAAAGCATAAATTACATCATCTACTTTTACAAAATCTTTTACATTGTTGTAAGAATAAAAGTCTTCCCAAGAAGCACTATAATCTGTTTGCGCAGAAAAAAGTACTGAAAATAGCAATGTATATAGTAATAATAGTTTTTTCATTATTAAATTTTGATTCTCAAAGATATTTATTTATTGTTACAATAACGATAAAACACCTTACATTAGTACAAAAATGAAAAGATTTTATGAGCGTAGAAATAGAAAGAAAATTTTTAGTAAAAAACAACGATTTTAAAAGTAATAGTTACGCGCAGAAAAGCATTAAACAAGGGTATTTAAATTCTGATAAAAATAGAACTGTAAGAGTTAGAATTGCTGATGAAAAAGCTTTTATGACTATTAAAGGAAAATCTAATGCAACAGGAACAACCCGTTTTGAATGGGAAAAAGAAATTGACAAAACGGAAGCTGAAAGTTTACTTTTATTATGCGAACCAAGTATTATAGATAAAACAAGATATTTAGTTAAAGTAGGTAATCATACTTTTGAAGTTGATGAATTTTATGGAGATAACCAGGGTTTAACGGTTGCAGAAGTAGAATTAAACTCAGAAACTGAAACTTTTACAAAACCAAGTTGGTTAGGCAAAGAAGTTACTGGAGATGTAAAATACTATAATTCTAGTATTAGTAAACATCCTTTTAAAGATTGGGAATAAAATATCTACAAATAATAAATGGCAAGAAAGTGACTGATGCTACCTAATAAAACAAATACGTGAAAAATAGCATGATTGTAAGGTAGTTTTTTGATAGAATATAAAATGGCTCCAACCGTATAAAATACACCTCCTGCAATTAATAAATTTAAACTAAAACTTGTTAATGCTTCCATTAAAGGTTTTACAAAAAACATCATTTGCCAACCCATTAAAAGATACATTGCTGTAGAAATCTTATCGAACCTTCCTGTAAAAAATAGTTTTAAAATGATGCCTGTTAAGGCAAAAAGCCAAACGGCAATAAACATCCACCAACCTAAATCAGAATTTAAAGCTACTAAGCAAAAAGGCGTATAACTCCCAGCAATTAAAACGTAAATAGCTGCGTGATCAAAAATATTTAATCGTCTTCTTTTCTTCGGATTTTTCGCTGCATGATAAAATGTAGAAGCAGCATATAAAACAATTAAACTCAACCCATAAATTACAAAACTAGTAATGTTCCAAAAGTTAACATAGTTAGTTGCTTTTACTATTAAAAAAGGAAAAACAATAATACTTGCAAGCAAGCCTAAACCATGAGACCAAACATTTAAGCGTTCTTCTGTCTCTGAATATCCTGGATTTATTTTTACACTCATTTTGTGCTATTTGTATCTTTCATATACTTTTTGTCATTTGCCAAATCATTGTAAATAATATCAAATGTTTTGTCTTTTAATTGATCTATATCTTTAGTAGACAGGCCTTTTGTAGAAATAAATTTATGTTGGTGTACTCTAAAAACACCCATACCTCCTTTAAAAATATCCCAAGAAAATAAACGTTTACAATCAAAATAAACTTGCGGCACAATAGGTATCTCATACTCAATAGCTAAACTAAAAGCTCCTTTTTTAAATGGTGCTAAAATTACATCTTCTTCTGGCACTAATCCTTCAGGAAAAATAGCCATACTTACACCATTTTGCAATCTTTTTTTAGCCATGCTAAAAACTCTTCTTCTACTTTCTGGATTGTTTCTATCTACCATAATAACAACTCGTTTATAGAAAAAACCAAAAACTGGTATTTTAACCAACTCTTGTTTACCAACAAATACAATAGGGTTTTTACTGATGGCAATCAATACAAAAGGATCCATTAAAGAAGTATGATTTGGGCAAAACATATAACTTTTATTCGGCTCTAGTTCTTCATCAAATTGCGTATTTAAACGAAAACCCATTCCGTAAATTAACACTTTAGATAAAATTCTAGCAATTCTCCAAAAAATAGGATAATGCGACTCTTTAAAAGTAAATACTAGTAAAAGCGGAGACATCACTAAAATAGTTACAATCATTAAAAGATAAAACCACAAACGCCAAATTAAAAGAAAAGGGATTTTAAGGTATTTCATAAAATCAAAAAAAATTGCTTGATTATTTAAATTAGTAATTACTTAAAAGAATAAAGTTACTATTCTTAATGCTACTAAGAAACAAAAATACTAATATTCTTTTGTTTGATAGGTTTTCTTAAACAAAACCTTATTTTTGTAGTTACAGAGAGAATTAGAATTTCTCCATCAAAAAAAAAGATAAAAACAACGTAATGTCTAGAATTTTAACAGGTGTACAAAGCACAGGAACTCCACATTTAGGAAATTTATTAGGAGCTATTTTACCAGCAATAAAAATGGCAAATAGTCCAGGAAATGAATCTTTTATATTTATTGCAGATATGCATTCTTTAACCCAGATTAAAGATGGAAAAGAATTAAGAGAAAACACATATAGTGTTGCTGCTACTTGGCTTGCTTGTGGATTAGACATTAACAAAACAATATTTTACAGACAAAGTGATATACCACAGACAACAGAATTGACTTGGTATTTAAGCTGTTTTTTTCCGTATCAAAGATTAACATTAGCACATGGGTTTAAAGATAAAGCAGATAGATTAGGTGATGTTAATGCCGGTTTATTTACCTACCCAATGTTAATGGCTGCAGATATTTTATTGTATGATGCAGAGATTGTACCTGTTGGTAAAGATCAATTACAACATTTAGAAATGACACGAGATGTTGCCAATAGGTTTAATAATATTGTTGGGGAAACATTGGTTCCGCCAAAGGCGGAAATTCAAGAAGGAACAAAGTTAGTTCCTGGAATTGATGGTGAAAAAATGAGTAAATCTAGAAATAACATTATCAATATTTTCTTACCAGACAAAAAGTTAAGAAAACAAATAATGGCTATTAAAACAGATAGTTTAGGCTTAGAAGATTCAAAAAACCCAGATACAGATAATGTTTTTGCATTGTATAAATTACTAGCTTCAGATACTCAAATTGCAGAAATGAGAGCAAACTACGAAGGTGGAGGTTATGGGTATGGACATGCAAAACAAGCTTTATATGAATTGATTCTTGAGCAGTTTTCTCCAATAAGAGATCGTTACAATCATTATATGGAAAATAAGCATGAACTTGATGAGGCTTTAAAAATTGGAGCAGAAAAAGCAACTGTTGTTGCTAACGGTGTTCTAAAAAGAGTGAGAGCCAAAATTGGTTACTAAATAATATTTTTAAGCATAAAAAAACCGAAAGCAAATGCTTTCGGTTTTTTTTATATAAGTTCCTTTTTATTTAATCTTCATAGATTTTGCAATAGCCTCTAATTCAAACAAAAAAGCTCTTTTATTTACAGAAGGCGCATAAGTAAATCCTTCAAAAACAATTAATCGGTTGTTCTTTTTATCTACCACCGTGTAATTTAAAAATGGTCCTGCCATAAAATCGTTTTTCACTTCCCACTTTCCACGAGTTTCATACGCTTTTTTACCATCTATAACTGCATCAAAAGTAAAAGGAGTATATGCTAACTCGGTAATCATGTGCATGGTTTCTGGATCTGAACCAGGTATGTATTTTTTTCCAATTCTATTTCTAACAGCTACAATACTATCAGAAACTTGTGCTTCATCTACTAAAGGAACAGCATACACTAAAATATTATTACTTCCGGTTTTTGCAATTCCGCTTGATAAATGTTGACGCAACCATAAAAAATCTCCCGTATCATCTACGGTATTAAATTTATTATTAATGGTTAATGAAACCCCTAAATTTTGTAGTGTTTTAAATTGAGAATCATCTAATTTATTTTTTGCAAACAAATTTTGAAGCATGTTTACATCAGATTCAATAAAAGTTTTAATAATCTCTTTATGATGTTTTTTAAAGAGTTTTACTACACTTTCTCTGTCTTTGGCATACACATAAACAATAGTTTGTGGTTGTGCATATACATTTTTTCTTATAAAGTATTTTTCTTCATCTGCAACACCAATAACCATAATATTTCTACCAACTTGCATCATTGTTTTAAATCCGTTTGGAGCAACTTGAGATACAGATAAAAGAGATTCTGGCTGCGGTAAACCAACCATTAATTCTCCAAAAGAATTTCTTATTTCTTTACCAATATCACCAGCCCAATCACTAGCCTTGGTAACTACCATTACTTTGTTTACTTTACCAACCGATGATCGTAAAGTAATTTTATCCTTTCCATCATCACATGAGGTTAATAAAACTGCAATTACTAGTAGTGTAAATATTTTTTTCATGAGTTTAGTTATTTTTTATGTTGTAAGGTTGGTTCTAACATTTAAAAGTTTAATACACCAAATACTGTTCCACTTTTAGAGTATTTCAAAGAAAATTAAAAATGTTTTTAGAAATACTTTAAAGCAGGTCTATTAGGTATCTTTTAGGGGAGTTTTTATTACTTTTTTCTTTCTTTAAACAGTATTTACCTTCCTATTTTCTTTGGATAAACAGACAATCTTTGCCCTATTTTTAATCGGCTTGTCTTTAAACTATTCCAACGTTTAAGATCACTTACACGAACCCCAAATTTATTTGCTATTTTACCCAAGAAATCTCCATTTTTTACTCTGTAACGTATACGTTGATCCATTTCAAAATACTTAGGTAAAGGCTTTTCTCTTTGCGCATCATCTGTATCTGCCAAAGCATAAATTTCTTTTTCCTTATCTAAAAACTCAATAACCTTGCTACTTGGTAATATTAAAGCATAATTTTTGTCTTTTACAAACGGAATAATATCTAATTTATAAGACGGGTTTAGCTCAGACAAAACATCTTCATCAATGGCAATCTTCTCTGAAATTTGATCGAAACTAATGGTTCTTTTAACATGAATTGTATCTGTCTGAAAATCAAAAAACTGAGGAAGCTCAGAATAAATATTATGTTCATTTGCATATTCAAAAATATACATAGTTGCATAAAAAGCAGGTACATAACTTGCCGTTTCTCTTGGTAAATAAGGTCTTATATTCCAATAATTTGTATACCCACCAGAACGTTTTATTGCTTTTCTTACATTTCCAGGTCCAGAATTGTAGGCCGCTAAAGCTAAATCCCAATCTCCAAAAACAGTAAATAACTGACTTAAATATTTACAAGCAGCAATGGTTGCTTTTACAGGATCTTGGCGCTCATCTACATAAGAACTCACTTTTAAATCGAACTCTACTCCCGTACCATACATAAATTGCCACAAACCTGTTGCACCAGCTCCAGACTTAATTTTTGGTCTTAAAGCAGATTCTACAATAGCCAAATATTTCATTTCTAAAGGAATATCATATTGATCTAGATATTGCTCAAACATTGGAAAATAGTATTTTGCTTTTGCCATTAAAGCAGGATAGTATCTTTTACGGTGTAACAAGTAACTATTAATTACCTGTTCTAAAGAAGGATTAAATGCTAAATTAAAAGGCGTTTTATTATTTAAAGCAGTAAGACGTGATTTTAACAAATCTGTTGTTAAAACAGTGCTTGTGTTTCCTATAATATCTATATCATTTATTACGTAACTTAACGAATCTACCAATGCCGAATTAAATTTTTCATCGACCAATAAGCTATCAATTGCATTTAAATCTGCATCAGAAAAAAAACTTTTTCTAATAGGTTTTTGTAAGGTGTCTTTGGTTATAAATAAAGTATCTTTTTTTACTTGTGAAAAAATAGGACTAGTTAATAGGAGGAATATAATTAGTTTCTTCATGTTTTATTTTAAATATCAAGTTCTACAGCTATTGGACAATGGTCTGAATGTTTTGCTTCTGGCAAAATATATGCTCTAGAAATTTTTTCTTTTAGAGGTTCTGAAACCATCGCATAATCTAAGCGCCAACCTTTATTATTTGCTCTAGAATTTGCTCTGTAACTCCACCAAGAATATTCTTGTTTTTCTTGATTTAAAAAACGAAAACTATCTATAAATCCGCTCTTAATAAATTCACCAATCCATGTTCTTTCTTCTGGCAAAAAGCCGGAAACGTTTTTCATTTTCGGATTGTGAATATCAATTTCTTCATGACAAATGTTATAATCTCCACAGATTACTAAATTCGGAATTTCGAGTTTTAAATTATTGATGTATTCTTGAAATTCATCCATGTATTTAAACTTAAAGTCTAATCTTTCAGAATTTGTTCCAGAAGGCAAATACAAGCTCATTACAGAAACACCATCAAAGTCTACTCGCAAATTTCTACCTTCAAAATCCATAGATTCAATTCCGGTTCCATACTCAATATGGTTTGGTTTTTCTTTACAAAAAATGGCTACAGAAGAGTATCCTTTTTTCTGTGCAGAAAACCAATAATGATACGGATAACCTGCATTTTCAAAATCGGTAAGATCTAATTGTTCTTTATGTGCTTTGGTTTCTTGTATGCAAATTACATCTGGATTTGCGGCTTCTAACCAATCTAAAAATCCTTTTTTTAATGCGGCTCTAATGCCGTTTACGTTGTATGATATTATCTTCATGTATGCTTTTTAATTTCCTGATAAAGGAAAACACTCTTATTTTTAATTTATTGCTCTAGCACTATTGGATTCTTTAAAAAGATCCAAGTAATTTGCTTTTTCTTTCCTGTTTGGGTTAGAATTATTTTTTTTCTTGGCGATATGATAAATGCTAAAACAGCACTAATTGCCGCTTTTAAAGGGAAATTATCCGAGGTATAAAATTGATCAAAAATCAACATAAACAACACAATTAGAATGGGATAAATTAACCAATATGTTTTTTTAAATAACTTCATATTAAAACTTCATTTCTGGTATTTCTCCATTTACAATTAAGGTTCCTTCTGTTGCATTCTTAATATCTTCTACAGAAACGCCAGGAGCTCTTTCTAACAAATGAAACACGTTGTCTCTTACTTCTAAAAATGCTAAGTTTGTTACTATTTTTGTTACACAACCAACTCCCGTTAAAGGCAAAGAACATTTCTTTAAAACTTTAGATTCACCACGTTTATTGGTGTGCATCATGGCAACAATAATATTTTCTGCAGATGCAACTAAATCCATTGCACCTCCCATTCCTTTTACCATTTTACCTGGAATTTTCCAATTGGCAATATCACCATTTTCAGCAACTTCCATGGCTCCCAAAATAGTTAAATCTACATGTTTACCACGAATCATAGCAAAACTCATTGAAGAATCGAAAAAACTTGCTCCAGGCATCGTCGTTATCGTTTGTTTACCAGCATTTATAATATCTGCATCTTCTTCACCATCAAAAGGAAAAGGGCCCATGCCTAGAACACCATTTTCACTTTGAAATTCAACCTCAATATCTTCACGTACGTAATTAGCAACCAAGGTTGGAATACCAATACCTAAGTTTACATAAAATCCGTTTTGAACTTCTTGAGCGATTCGCTTTGCAATTCCTATTTTGTCTAACATAGTACTAATTTGAAAATTAATAAATTTGGTAATTAGAAAATGTATTAATTCGATCTAATGTGATTCTTGTAAAAACAAAACTCTCTAATTAATTTCAAATTAATACAGTATCAATCCCTGTCTAGGCAGGAATAACAAACGAATAATTATTCGCGATTACGCACCGTTCTTTGTTCTATTCTTTTCTCGTAATCTTTACCTTGAAAAATACGTTGTACAAATATTCCGGGAATATGAATATTGTTGGGGTCTAATTCACCAACTTCAACTATTTCTTCTACTTCAGCCACAGTAATTGTTGCGGCGCCGCACATATTCGGATTAAAATTTCTAGAAGTTCCTTTAAAAATTAAGTTTCCAGCAGCATCTCCTTTCCAAGCTTTAACAAAGGCAAAATCAGCCTTAAAAGCAGGTTCTAAAACATACATTTTACCATCAAACTCTCTGGTTTCTTTTCCTTCTGCAACTTCTGTTCCGTAACCTGCAGGCGTATAAAATGCTGGGAAACCAGCTTGTGCAGCTCTACATTTTTCTGCTAACGTTCCTTGCGGAGTTAACTCTACTTCTAATTCTCCAGATAACATTTGACGTTCAAACTCTTCATTTTCTCCTACATATGAAGAAATCATTTTTTTGATTTGTTTATTTTGAAGCAATAATCCTAAACCAAAATCATCTACACCTGCATTGTTAGAAATACAAGTAACATCTCTAACATCTAGTTTTACCAATTGAGCAATTGCATTTTCTGGAATTCCACATAAACCAAAACCACCCAACATAAAAGTCATTCCATTTTTAACACCTTTTAAAGCATCTTCTACGTTGTTTACTTCTTTATTGATCATAATTGTTCGTGTTTTAGAACTTCCCGACTAAACGCGAAGCGACATTCTTGTAATTTACTAAAAAATAAATTTAATGCAAAATAAAGAATTTATTGAAACAAAAATCTCCTAAATATTAGGAGATTCTTTTTAGACTAAAAATCGGTATCTTCTTCTATAGGAGCATCGTTATCATCAGATGTATCATTACAATTAATATTGATTGATAAATTATCTGGTTTTTCAAAATCTTTCTTACTCACATTTAACGTTTCATCCGCATATACTTTTTGCATATATAACGCCCAAGAAGGTAAAGCCATTGTAGCTCCTTGTCCTTTTGCAATACCAGCAAAATGAGTTGCTCTATCTTCTCCACCAGTCCAAACACCTGTTGCTAAATTAGGTACAATCCCCATAAACCACCCATCAGATTGATTTTGAGTGGTACCTGTTTTACCTGCAATTGGGTTTGTAAATTTATAAGGATGCCCTGTAACGTAATCTGCTTTTTTCCAAGGTAAACGTAAACGAACACCAGAACCAGATTGGGTAACTCCCTTTAATAAATCTAACACAACATAAGCAGATTCTTCGCTTAAAACTTCTTTTGTTTCTGGTGTGAATTCTTCTAAAACAGTTCCGTTTTTATCTTCAATTCTTGTTAAAATCATTGGAGCAACACGTAAACCTTGATTTGCAAAAGTAGCATATGCACTTACCATTTCTAATAATGATAAATCTACGGCACCTAATGCAATAGAAGGATTTGCAGGAATATCACTCTCTATACCAGCAGATTTTGCTAAACGCACTACATTCTCTGGACCAACCATATCTATTAATCTTACAGACATTGTATTTACAGAACCTGCTAAACCATCTTTTAAACTTAGCATACCACCATACTTTCTACTTGCATTTTCTGGAGTCCAAGCTTTAGGTATTCCATATTTTCCTTTTGGAATTGTATAAGGTATGTTTGGAAACTCATCACAAGGAGATAATTTTAATTGATTAATTGCAGCAGCATATACAAATGGCTTAAAGGTAGAACCTACTTGTCTTTTCTGTTGCGCAACTGCATCATATTTAAAATGTTTGTTATTAATACCACCTACCCAAGCTTTAATATGACCAGATTGTGGCTCTATAGACAACAAGCCAGAACGTAAAAAGTATTTGTAATATCTTAAAGAATCTATTGGAGACATAATGGTATCAATATCACCTTTCCAAGAAAAAACACTCATTTCCGTTTTGGTTTTAAAAACTTCATCGATATATTTTGTAGATTTTCCTGCAATTTTTAATCTTTTATATCTGTCAGAATTTTTCTTAGCTCTTTCTAAAATTCTATTAATTTCAGATTCATCTATGTCATAAAAAGGAGCTGTTTTATTTCTTTTCTGCTCTGTAAAAAAATAAGATTGTAAATTAGACATGTGTTCTTCAATAGCTTCTTCTGCATATTTTTGCATTCTAGAATCTATCGTTACATAAATCTTTAAACCATCTCTAAAAATATTATATTCTTCTCCGTTTGGTTTTGGATTTTCTTCCACCCATTTTCTTAAATATTTTTGCAAATATGTTCTAAAATAAGTTGCAGAACCATCACTGTGTCCTTCTTTATGAATATCTAAACCTAAAGCCAATGCCTGTAAAGAATCTTTTTCTTGTTCAGACAGAAACTCGCTACGATTCATTTGTTTTAACACAACATCTCTACGATTTTTTACTCGTTCGGCTCTTCTTAAAGGGTTAAATAGTGATGCATTTTTTAACATCCCTACCAACATTGCAGATTCTTGTATCTCTAATTCTTTAGGTTCTTTACCAAAATAAATACGCGCTGCAGAACGAATACCAACTGCTTGGTTTATAAAATCGTACTTATTTAAGTACATGGTAAGAATTTCATTTTTGGTATATTGTCTTTCTAATTTTATAGCAACCACCCATTCTTTCACCTTTTGACCAACTCTTAAAAAAATATTTCTAGAAGCTCTACCAGTAAATAACATTTTAGCTAGTTGCTGTGTTATTGTACTAGCACCACCACTTCCTGGTTTTAAGATAGCTCTTGCAGTTCCTTTAAAATCGATACCAGAATGCTCAAAAAAACGTTCATCTTCTGTTGCTACTAAAGCTTTTATTAAATTATCTGGTAAATCCTTAAACTTAATAGGTGTTCTATTTTCTGTAGCATATTTACCCAATGTTTTACCATCTGAAGAAATAATTTCTGTTGCTAAATTATTTTCTGGATTTTCTAATTCTTCAAACGTTGGTAATTTTCCTAAACCACCCCAAGAAGCAATTAAAAACAATAGTAATACTGCTGCAAACCCACCTAGAATTAGCAACCAAAACCATTTAATATATTTTTTAAAATCTGTTGTTTTCTTTTGTGTCATAATAAAAAACTATTTCTCAACATTGTTGAGATTTCATTAATTTGTCTTTCCCACGCAAACGGGAACTTTATTTAATTTTCTATGCTAAAACCTACATCCTGAATTCCTTTTAAGAATTCAATAGGTTTCACTTCTCCATTTTTACGCATTGCATGGCGCACATTAAAAATATAATTTCCAGAAATTGGAAATGCCTTTTTTTCTTTATAAAATAATTTATTTTCTTTAATTTCTGTAAACCCAACACCTAAAAAACGTCCTGTTTTATCAGCCATTTCGTATTGTAAAGTATCTACAACCCTGGTTTCATTAGGAAAAACAAGTTCTGTAATAAGATACAAATTGCTATAGGCGTACTCATTATTATTTCTAATGTTGATAAATAGGTTTTTTGGAGAAATAGTGTCTTTTACTTCAAATTCAAAAAATATTTTTTCATTCGCTTTCCAACCTTCATTGTCTATTGATTTATATAGATTAAAATCTGATTTATCATCACAAGAAAACAGCAATAAAAGAGTTACTAAAACAATTAAAAAAGAATTACTTTTCAGAATTGTTGTCATTTTTTGGGTTATTATTTTTACGGTTTCTATTATTTTTTCTTGGCTTATTTACCTTTTTAACCTCTCCCTCTGGTTTCTTTATATCCTTAACTTCTCCTGCTGGTTTTTTTATTTCGTCTTGAGGTTTCGGTTTGGGTTTTCTTTGCGGCCTTGGTTTAGGCTGAACGTTTGCTTTAAGCTTTTGATTTGGGTTCGAATTTGCATTCGGGTTCACTTTAGCTTTAGGCTTCTGGTTAGGGTTTGTATTTGGTTGTTTCTTAGCCTGTGGCTTTCTTTTTTGATTTGGGTTGGGCTTTTGGTTTGGATTTGTATTTACCTTTTGATTTGGGTTTAACTTTGCCCTTGGCCTATTATTAGCAACTTCTGCTGGTTTTTTCTTATTTCTACTTTTCTTACGATTACTCGTTTTAGGAGTATCAAAACGTGTTAAACTATCTTGCCCAACAGCATCTTCGAAATCTACTTTTACTGGGATTTCTACATCTGCTTCATATTCTTCTAATGAAATAGATTTTTCATTATTTTTATTAAGCGCTATTATTTCTAAAACTTGTTCTAGTGTAAGTCTAAACCATTTAAATCGTTCTTCTTTATAAGTATACCAAAGATGATTTTTAAAAATATCCATCTTTACAAATACTGCATCTCCTTTTTCTGTTTTTAGTACTAGATCTTGTTTCGGAAATGATTTTAAAGCATCTAAATAGGTGTCTAACTCAAAATTTAAACAACATTTTAACTTACCACATTGACCAGCTAACTTTAAAGGGTTTAAAGATAGTTGTTGATAACGTGCTGCAGATGTAGTAACTTTTCTAAAATCTGTTAACCACGTAGAACAACACAACTCTCTACCACAAGAACCAACACCACCTAAACGGGCAGCTTCTTGTCTTGCACCTACTTGTTTCATTTCTACACGAATAGAAAAAGCACTTGCCAAGTCTCTAATTAACTGTCTAAAATCTACTCTTGTATCTGCTGTATAATAAAATGTAGCTTTGTTTCCATCACCTTGATATTCTACATCAGATAATTTCATTTGCAAACCTAAACGACCTAAAATTTCTCGTCCTTTTCTTTGCGTTTCTTCTTCTTTTCCTCTAGCTTCTTGCCAAATATCTATATCTCTCTGACTCGCTTTTCTGTAAATTTTCTTTACATCTTCATGCTCTGCGGTAATTTTGCGTTTTTTCATTTGCACTTTTACCAATTCTCCTGCCAAAGAAACCGTACCAATATCATGTCCTGGAGATCCTTCTACCGCCACAATATCTCCCATAGTGATGGGTAAATTATCTGGGTTTGTGAAAAAATGCTTTCTTCCATTTTTAAAACGGACTTCAAAAATATTAAATTTCTCTTGTCCACTTGGCAACGTCATATTAGACAACCAGTCAAAAACGGCTAATTTATTACTACCACTTCCGCAGGTTCCTGACCCACAATTACCATTACTCTTGCAACCTTTTGGTACTCCATTTTCTGTTGTACCACAACTTCCACATGCCATGTAAGTATATATATTTTTATAGTTGATAGTCTTTATAGTCTATTTTTAGCAGCATATCCACTAAAAAAGCGCTCTATAAATCCTAAAAACCTCTTGGTTTATAAATTGATTATCAAGCTGATAGATATACACAACTTAACCCTCACTAATTCGTAAATATACGCATTCTCAAAGAATGAAAAAATAGGTTTATGAAAGTTAACATAACTACTTTTTTATTTATTGATACCTCAAATGTAGTATGAAAAATTGTTTACTTCCGAATCCGTTTAGTATTTGCATGGTTTTAATTAGTATTCGTATAAACACCTCTTTTTTTTAAACAAAAAAAGCCCTCAATAAATGAGGACTTTATTTTTAAATTTTCTCGATTTTTAAACCTGTTTTACTTCAATAATTTTAACAGGACAGGCTTTTTTAGCTTCCAAAGAAGCATCAAAAATAGATTCATCGAAAGATTTTATAGTGAAGAAACCTTTTTTTTCTATGGAATGTAAAAGAACAGTTTTCCCGTCTTTTTTAGACATTTGAAACTGACTTGGCGCTAATTCTACACAGTAATTACAACCAATGCATTTGTTTCTTTGCAACGTAATTACTACCATTAGTTTTCTGCGAATTCCGTTTTTACAATTTTATATAACTTATCTGATCTTCTTATTTTAAAATCTAACTTCATGGTAACTTCGTCTCCTTTAGTTGCTTTTTCTGCAGGAACATCGTTTACAAACATTTGTTTTACTTCCATTTCTTGAGCCCCAGTTGAAGGCCCAGTTATTAGAATTGTATCGCCTAAAGCAACATCGTACGCATCAATTTTAAACTGACCAATTTTAGCTTTGTCAAAATAATGTTCTCCTTTGCCCAAATAGACTTTCTTTTGTGTTGCATGAGAACCAGACTCTTTACTCCATTCTCCTAATTTCTGACCTAAATAATAGCCATTCCAAAAACCACGATTGTAGACTTTTTCTAATTCTTGCATCCAAGAAATTACTTTTTCTTTATCGTAAGTTTCTGCAGCCAAACTATCAATTGCATCTCGGTAACATTTAATTACTTTGGCAACATATTCTGGTGCTCTTCCTCTACCTTCAATTTTTAAAACTTTAATTCCAGCATCTGCAACTTGGTCTAAAAAGTCAATAGTACACAAGTCTTTTGGAGACATAATATATTCATTATCTAACTCCATTTCAAAACCAGTTTCCTGATCGATAACCGTATATTTTTTTCTGCAATTTTGTTTACAAGCACCTCTGTTTGCTGATGAATTTGATGAATGTAAGCTCATATAACATTTACCAGAAACCGCCATACACAAAGCACCATGACCAAAAATCTCAACTTCAACTAATCTACCAGAAGGTCCTTTTATTTGATCTTTCTCAATTGCTTCTGTAATCTTTTTTACTTGTCGTAAACTCAACTCTCTACTTAAAACAATAGTATCTGCAAAAAGTGCATAGAATTTTACCGTTTCTATATTTGTAATATTTATTTGTGTAGAAATATGGACTTCCATTTGCTGTTCTCTAGCCATAGAAATCACTGCTTGATCCATGGCAATTACAGCTGTTATATTTGCTTCTTTTGCACGTTTTATCAATGTTTTTACTATTGATAAATCATGATCATAAACTATTGTATTTAATGTAAGATAGGTTCTCACATTTTTTGCTGAACATCTTTTAGAAATCTCTTCTAAATCATCTAACGTAAAATTAACAGAAGCTCTTGCTCTCATATTAAGTTGCTCTACTCCAAAATAAATAGAATCGCAACCATTATCTAAAGCAGCTTGCATAGATTCAAAATTACCAGCTGGCGCCATTAATTCGATTTTTTGCATGACTTTATTTTTTAAATTTTAGAATTACAAAGCTTTTTTTGTTCTTTGTTCTTTTATTTAATAAAAGTTTATTTCCCATAATGATAGCGACAAGCAGCAATTAATAGCTGTTCATTCTCATATTTATATACTAGTCTATGTTCAGATGTTATTCTTCTAGACCAATACCCTTGTAAATCTCCTTTTAAAGCTTCTGGTTTTCCAATCCCTTCAAAAGGTGTTCTAACGCAACTTTTAATAAGTTCATTAATTCTTTTAACAATTTTCTTATCAACTTTTTGCCAATAGACATAATCGTTCCAAGAAGATGCTGACCAAATTAATCTCATTTATTCGATTAATTCTTTTTGAAATCCTTTGCCAGCTTCTAATTCTTTAATGGAATTTAATAAAACATCTCTGTTTTTCCCTGTAAGCAAATAACTTGTTTCCTTAAGAGAGTTATATTCGTCTAATGAAATTAGAACTAAATCCTTTCCTCCTTTTCTTTTAATGACGATATCACTAACATCATTAAAAACCTTATCGAACCAATGTTTTAAATTGGAACGAAAATCTGTATAATTTACTGTTTCCATGAATCAAAGATACAGAAAAGAACTTATTTAAGTACTTTTTTTAACTTACTTCTTAAACTTCAAAACTTCGCTTCGTCCTTTTTTAAAAATTTTATTGCTATTTCCTTTGCCTTTTCTAAGCTCTTTTTGCTCTTCAAAAGACAATTGAATTATTTCTTGGCAATCTGTAGAACACGTATTTTCTGTAGCTTCTGCACATTCATCACATTGAATAAATAATAAATGACACGCTTCGTTTGCACAATTTGTATGCTCGTCGCACGCTTTACCACATTGGTGACAGTTAGAAACTACATCATCTGTAATGCGTTCTGCTCTTCTATGATCAAAAACAAAGTTTTTACCGATAAATTTATTCTCAATCCCTTCTTCTTTTACCTGACGTGTGTATTCTATAATTCCGCCTTCTAATTGAAAAACGTTTTTGAAACCTTTGTGTTTGTAGTACGCAGATGCTTTTTCGCAACGGATTCCGCCAGTACAATACATCAACAAATTTTTGTCTTCTTTGTTGTCTTTTAAATCTTCTTCTATAATATCTAAAGAATCTCTAAAGGTATCTACATCTGGAGTTACAGCGCCATCGAAATGACCAATTTCACTTTCGTAATGGTTACGCATGTCTACACAAACCGTATCTGGGTTTGCTAACATTGCGTTGAATTCAGCTGCATTTAAATGCACACCTTTTGCAGTTACATCAAAAGTTTCATCATTTAAACCATCGGCAACAATTTTGTTTCTAACTTTTACTTTTAACTTTAAAAACGATTTATTATCGTGTTCTATAGCAACATTTAAACGAATATCCTTTAAAAAAGAAATACTGTCTAATTGGTCTTTTAAAGCATAAAAATTTTCTGATGGAACAGATAATTGAGCATTGATACCTTCGTATGAAACATAAATTCGACCTAAAACATCGAGTTCACTCCATTCTAAGAATAATTTGTCTCTAAATAATTGTGGGTTTTCTATTTTAAAATATTGATAAAAAGAAATTGTTAAGCGGTCTTTACCAGCTTCGTCTATTAATGCAGCGCGTTCTATGGCGCTTAACTTATTGTACAGTTGCATGCTATACTAATTTGTTTAACGTTTTTAAACTGAATTTGTTTCAGTTTCTCTTACTGCAAAGTTACAAATTTTAGAAAGAGGTTTTATGATTTTTATCATGGATTTGCTCCGTTTTATGCTAAAATGAGAAAGTTTTAGGCTCTATAGTAGTACTCGTTTCTAACGAATTTCTAAATTATTATTAAAGACAATCTTTAACCACACTCGTTAGAAAGGAGTCTTAAACTCTTTACAAAAACTAAAAAATTGACCACATAGACACATAGAAAACATAGCGCTATGTTTTCTATGTGACTACGAGGTTGTTAAAAGCAGTTTTAAAAAAAAATAACAAAGAAATCTGCTTATTAATCGTGAAATTGCTTCGTACCTAGCAGTAATGCTGCCAAATAAGTTTAGCCCTGATTGAAGCATTTGTTTGAGCTCTTTTTTGACTTTTTAGGAAAAAAAAGCGAGTGCGGAAAGCAGGAAATAGCTTCTAAAGAAATTTTAAAGATCGGTTTATTATAATTTTACATCAAACTGTTTAAATTTAAACATCAGGATTTTTTGTGCTTCAATTTTAAACTTTAGTCGATTTAGAAGGATGTAAGTGATTTGTATGATTATTATTTTTAAGATATTTGCAACTCAATTTATAATTAAATTTTTAGGCGATGAAAATAGCTGTAGTAGGTGCAACTGGAATGGTGGGCACAGTAATGTTGAAAGTTTTAGAAGAGCGTAATTTACCTATAACGGAATTTATTCCTGTAGCTTCTGCAAGATCTGCTGGAAAAAAATTATCATATAAAGGGAAAGAATACACCATAGTAACTTTAGAAGATGCTGTAAAAATGGCTCCGGATGTAGCTTTATTTTCTGCTGGTGGAGAGACTTCTTTAGAATGGGCTCCTAAATTTGCAGAAGTTGGTACAACAGTTATCGACAACTCTTCTGCTTGGAGAATGGACCCAACTAAGAAATTAGTAGTTCCAGAAATTAACGGAGACGTTTTAACAAAGGATGATAAAATTATTGCAAACCCAAACTGTTCTACAATTCAGTTAGTAGCAGTTTTATCTCCGTTACATTTAAAATATAAAATGAAACGTGTAGTTATTTCTACGTATCAGTCTGTTTCTGGTTCTGGCGTTAAAGCGGTACAGCAATTAGATAATGAAGAGGCTGGTATTGAAGGTGAAATGGCATATCCTCATAAAATTGGAAGAAATGCAATTCCGCATTGTGATGTTTTTTTAGAAAACGGGTATACTAAAGAGGAAATGAAATTAGTTAAAGAACCTAAAAAGATTTTACGTGATGATTCTTTTTCTGTAACTGCAACTGCGGTTAGAATTCCTACTGCTGGTGGACATTCTGAGGCTGTAAATGTTCAGTTTGAAAATGCTTTTGATTTAGCAGAAGTTCGTAAAATATTAAGTGAAACTCCTGGTGTTATTGTAGAAGATGATTTGGCTAACAACGTGTATCCGATGGCAATAAATGCTCATGATAAAGACGAAGTGTTTGTTGGACGAATTAGAAGGGATGAATCTCAAGAAAATACCTTAAATTTGTGGATCGTTGCAGATAACCTACGTAAAGGTGCTGCTACAAACACAGTTCAAATTGCTGAATATTTGGTAGCAAATAATTTGGTATAAAACATATATTTTTAATGGTAACATTTCATAAAGTAAACATACAAGAAGTGATTAGAGAAACCGCAGATGCGGTTTCTCTGGTATTTAAAATACCCGGAAACTTAAAATCTAAATTTGCTTTTCATGCAGGGCAATATTTAACACTTAAAAAAACAATTAACGGCAAAGAGGTTAGAAGGGCATACTCTATTTGTTCTTCTCCTAGTGAAGCTTATTTAAAAGTAGCTGTTAAGGCGGTAGAAAATGGTACTTTTTCTACCTATGCAACTACAGAATTAAATGAAGGAAATTTTATAGAAATATCTGAACCAGAAGGGAAATTTATATTAGACCCTAAACCGCATAAAAACTACATTGCTTTTGCTGCAGGATCTGGTATTACTCCAATTCTATCTATGATTAAAGATGTGTTGAAAAATGAAATTTCATCTACATTTACATTAATTTATGGAAATAAAACGGCTGCAGATACAATTTTTAAAGAAGAATTAGATGCTTTAAAAGAAGCATATCCAGAACGTTTAAACCTACACTACATTTATAGTAGAGAACAAATAGAAGGTTCTTTATTTGGTAGAATAGACAAAGCGCGCACTAATTTTTACATTAACAATAGTTACAAAGACATTTCTTTTGATGCCGCTTTTTTATGTGGACCGGAAAGTATGATTGATGAAGTTTCTGCAACACTTACAGAACGTGGTTTTGCTAAAGAGAACATTCATTTTGAATTATTTACAACTTCTATAGACGAAGAAGCTGTTGCTGAAATTAAAGAAGGCACTACAGAGGTAATTGTAATGCTAGATGATGAAGAAACAACCTTTACTATGAACCAAACTGACGATCTTTTATCCGCCAGTTTACGTAATAATTTAGATGCTCCTTATTCTTGCCAAGGTGGGGTTTGTAGTACTTGTTTGTGTAAAGTTACAGAAGGAAATGCTATTATGGTTAAGAATTCCATTTTAACAGATAGCGAAATTGAAGAAGGATTGGTTTTAGCTTGTCAGGCATACCCTACAACTTCAAAAATCTCTATAGATTTTGATGATGTTTAAAAATATTTAGTTGATACCTACAAGGTTTCTAAAAACCTTGTAGGTATCAACTTTTATAAATTCTACTATTTTTTTGGCGTTCGAGCGGGCTTTCCGCTATATCTTTTTACAGAAAAAGTAAAAAGGATGTCGCTGCAATCCCTAACGCGGATTTAGTTCTATAGATTACACATTGCAAGAATAGCACTTCAAAGAATACTAAAATCTCATAACAGTGAGCTTACAACTTTAAGTTCCATTATATGATTTCTACCAAAAGGTCTAACAGACAAACTGATTAGTAAAAAAGCCTTTGGTAAAATAAGTTAAAAACATACAAAATTCACAATCGTAACATTTAGAACGTAGAGAGAAGTTATATAAAACGGAACAATATTATGTTACTTAAACATAAGACACTACTAAGACAATTTTAAAAACTGATAATGGTAAATCGTAATTAAACAATTACCTTTATCCAATGGATATTTACGACTTTAAGAATGCATTTTTGATAGGTTTTTTCATGGCTTTTATGATAGGACCTGTTTTTTTTATGCTAATTCAAACCAGTATTTTAAAAGGAGCTAGAGCGGCAATTGCGTTTGATATTGGTGTGCTTTTGGGTGATGTTACTTTTATATGTATGGCTTATTTTGGTAGTCGTTCTTTTTTAGAAAAGATTAAAGATGATCCAAGGCTTTTCTTTATTGGTGGCCTAGTACTTATTGTATATGGACTTATAACTTACTTTGATAAACAAAATAAAAAAGAAGCTTTAGCATCAGCAGAAAACATAGAAGTACCTGTTAAAAACAACTATATAAAATTATTTTTTAAAGGTTACTTTTTAAACTTTATAAATATTGGAGTGTTGGCCTTTTGGTTGGGAACTGTCTTAGTAATTGGCCCTACTTTAAACATGAATTCTAACAGTATCTTTTGGTATTTTGCAACTATAATTTTAGGGTATGCACTTACAGACCTTGGAAAAATACTCTTAGCTAAACAACTAAAAAATAAAATGACACCTTTGGTTATTTATAGATTAAAAAAAATAATGGGTATTATATTGGTTATATGTGGTGTTTTTTTAATATTAAAAGGATTTATTCCTAATGATAAGATAAATAATTTCATCAATTAAACTCATTGATCATTTTAATGAATAGCTGTACTTAAAGTTTATTACACAGATATTACTTACTAAAGTTTAAGGTAGAATGAATCGTTATAGATTTTAACTAGTTCTCTGAAAAAATACATCAGAAAGAGTAATACTAATTTATTTTCATTTAGAATAAAAGCTAGTATTGTAAAATCTACTACACTACTTTTAACAACCATAAAATCACCTTTGTAACAATAGTTTTACGCCAATATATAAAGTTGGTCAACAAAATAAGATTGAGCCCTTATTTGATATTCATTCTTTCTAAAATGACATATAAAGAAGGTTTTAAACCAACTTAGATATATCCTTAATCAACTGAAAGTATGATGTATGCTTCATAACAATTACTTCTTTTTCTATATTAAAAGAAGAACTGAATAGATATCTAATAGAATTAAAAGAAGTAAGGTAAGAAGAATCACTTGGTGTAGTATTAAATGGATACAAGAAACTATATGTAAACACTCGTTATATCCTTTTTATAGCAGATAACAACATTTTATAAAGCACGTAACTTGACTTTTACAAATAATTAGGATAAATCCTTTTCATTACTTTAGAAAGAAATATTTCTACTGCTGAATGTTTTAATATTCCTTAAAAAACCTAGTAACTTTTATAAACCAATCAAATATTCTGTTGTTATTACGGTTAATTTTATCATCCATTACGTCATCAACCGAAGGTTGAAATCAAAAAGAATACAACATAATTGTATGACTTAAACTTGAACTTTCAAACTAAAAGATAATCACATTTATTAGCTGCACATATACTATAGTACTATTTAAAAAAGGTGAAAACCTGTATATTGTTAAACAAAAAAAACCAGTGAAAAAATTTCACTGGTTTTGTATATTAAATATCATTTATAATTAAATGATGTCTTTTTAAAATCTAAGAAGGTTCTTCACCCTCTAATAAAGGCACAGTTTGTAACACAAAGTCTTCACCATGTAAATAGTCACTATCATCATCTTCTGGATCTACACGTTTACTGTAATCATACGCCCATCTGTGTACTTCTGGTAATTTACCTGGCCAGTTTCCATGTACATGCTCTACAGGAGTAGTCCATTCTAAAGTAGTTGCATTCCAAGGATTCATTGTTGCCTTTTGTCCTCTATAAATAGATATAAAGAAGTTTGCAATAAAAAATATTTGAGCAAAACCACCAACTAAAGCAAATAATGTAATTACTATATTAATATCAGATAAATCATCGAACATAGGAAATGCTGTGTTAGAATAATATCTTCTCGGTAAACCTGCTAAACCTATAAAGTGCATTGGCCAGAAAACTCCGTAAGCACAAATGATGCTTAACCAGAAATGCCAATAACCTAAAGTCTTATTCATCATTCTACCATACATTTTAGGAAACCAGTGATACACACCAGCAAACATTCCAAAAATAGCAGAAACCCCCATTACTAAGTGAAAATGCGCTACTACAAAGTACGTATCATGCACATTAATATCTAAAGCTGAATCTCCTAAAACAATACCTGTTAAACCTCCTGTAACGAATGTAGAAACCAATCCGATAGAGAATAACATGGCAGGATTTAATTGAAGATTACCTTTCCACAATGTAGTTAACCAGTTAAATGATTTTACTGCAGATGGAATTGCAATTAGTAACGTTGTAAATGTAAATACAGAACCTAAGAAAGGATTCATACCAGATATAAACATGTGGTGTCCCCAAACAATTGTAGATAAAAATGCAATTCCTATAATAGAACCAATCATTGCGCGGTAACCAAAGATAGGTTTACGTGAATTAATTGCTAAAACTTCAGAAACAATACCCATGGCAGGTAAAATTACAATATATACCTCCGGGTGACCTAAGAACCAAAATAAGTGCTCAAATAATACTGGAGAACCACCTTGATAATGTAATACTTCACCAGCAATAAAAATATCTGATAAATAGAAAGAAGTTCCAAAACTTCTATCAAATATTAATAATAAACAAGCAGATAATAATACTGGAAAAGAAACTACACCAATAATTGCAGTTACAAAGAAAGCCCAAATAGTTAAAGGCAATCTTGTCATTTTCATTCCTTTTGTTCTTAAGTTAAAAACAGTTGCTATATAATTTAAAGATCCTATTAAAGAAGAAGCAATAAAAATAGCCATAGAAACTAACCATAAAGTCATACCCATTCCAGAACCTGGAATTGCTTGTGGTAAAGCACTTAATGGAGGATAGATTGTCCATCCTGCTGCTGCTGGACCTGCTTCAACAAACAAAGAGCACACCATGATGATACATGAAACAAAAAACATCCAGTATGACACCATGTTTAAAAAACCAGAAGCCATATCTCTCGCTCCAATTTGCAATGGTATTAATAAGTTAGAAAATGTACCACTTAAACCAGCCGTTAATACAAAGAATACCATTATAGTACCATGTATTGTAACCAAAGCTAAGTACATATCTGGGTTCATTACACCGTCTGTTTGGTGATCTCCTAAAAATGCTTCTATTAGAGAAAATGACTTTTCTGGCCATGCTATTTGCATACGAAATAACATAGACATAAATACGCCAATGATTCCCATAAACATACCAGTTACTAAGAACTGCTTAGAAATCATTTTATGATCTTGGCTAAAAATATATTTTGTTACAAATGTTTCTTTATGATGATGTTCTGACATAATCTTATTTATTTGTAGTGTCTTTTTAATTATTATTATTTAATACTGATGCTAATGTTGGTTGCTCTGCAATCCATTTGTCATACTCTTCTTGTTCTACAACCGTAATTTTCATTTGCATGTTATAGTGAGAAGCTCCACAAATTTTATTACATAACAATAAGTAATCAAACTCATAAGGATCTTCTCCTTTAGATTTTCTTATTTTGTTGATCCCTGCAGTTTTTTCAATTACTTCAGATTGTTGTCTCATCTCTGCAGTAGTATACTTTGGAGTAAAACCAAATTGAGTAACCATACCTGGTACACAGTTCATTTGCGCTCTAAAGTGAGGCATATAAGCGGAGTGCAAAACGTCTTGAGAACGAAACTTGAAATGAACTTTTCTACCTTTTGGTAAATACAATTCAGTTACTTGTTTATCATCTTGCGCATTTTTATCATCCATATCAACACCTATAGTGTTCATACCTTTAATATAGTTAACGTTTCCTAAACCTAAGGTATTATCATCACCTGCATAACGAGCATCCCATCTAAATTGCTGAGCATACACTTCTATCACAACAGGATCTTCTAAATCAGATAAATCCATGATATTATTCCATTGCCATAATCCGTAACCAATTAAAACAACTAAAACAACAGCTGGAGTAATGGTCCAAATAGCCTCTAATTTATGACTGTCTGAATAGAATTTTGCTTTCTTTCCTTTCTCGCCTTTATACTTAAAGGTAAAATAGAAAATAAAGAATTGCATTAAAAATTGAACAATACCAATTAACCAAAATGTAATATCAAAAAGGTTATCATCATGTTCTCCTTCATAAGAAGCAGATTCTGGTAACATTACAACATTCATGAAGATTAAACAATAAATCATCATTGCGTATAAAAAAACCATAAAGTAAATGGCATTCCTACCTTGGGTTGCATTGTCTTTATCAGTAGCAATTACGCTTCTTAAGTTTAATATTCTGGTTATTTGCCAAAAACTTACACCGATTGCAACGACTATAAAAATATAAAATAGAGCTAGCATATTTATCTCGTCTTAATTATTTTAGTTTAAATTATTTATTAATGATGATCTCCTGAACCTTCACCTCTGTGTTCAATATTATAATAATGATAATGTTTACTTTCTTCTAAGAAAGGATTACCAGTTGGTATTGCAATTGCTTTTGCAAAAGAACTAAAAGTAGCATATATAAAGACTCCTAAGAAGAACAATATAGCACCAATTTCAGGGATACCGAATGACCATTGTGCACCAACAGTACCAGGCATAACCATTACAAAAATATCAATATAATGTCCAATAAGGATTGCGACACCACCTATAACGATAAACCAAGGAACACTTTTAAAGTCACTATTTAATAATAACAATACAGGAAAAGCAAAGTTCATTACTACCATTGCTAAGAAAGGAAAGTTATATTCATTAAATCTCATAGCAAAGTAAGTAGTCTCCTCTGGGATATCTGCGTACCAGATTAACATAAATTGAGAAAACCATAGGTACGTCCAAAAGATAGAAAAACCAAACATATATTTAGCTAAATCATGAATGTGACTATCATTTACTGCTGGTAAAGCACCCTTAGAACGTAAGTAAATAGTTACAAGAGCTATTACAGTTAACGCACTTACTAATAAACTAGATAATACATACCATCCAAATAAAGTAGAAAACCAGTGAGGATCTAACCCCATAATCCAATCCCAAGACATTAATGTTTCGGTAATCATAAATAAGAAAATAAAACCAATAGAAACATTAAAGCTTAATTTGTATGTTTTATAACCATCATTTGCAGTATCCTCTTTTATAGAATTTCTACGGATAAACCATCTATAGGCATTCCAAATTGCTAAATAAATAATACTTCTTATAGCCCAACCAGGTAAATTTATCCACCAAGATTTACCATCTACAATAGGATCGTAGTTAGGACTTGTAGGATCAAATACTCCTTCTGCCATCCAAGGGAACATGTGGTTCCAATGCATTACAGCAGAAAGTACTATAAGCACCATTACTATTGATGTTGGTACTAAATTAGCCGTAATAGCTTCCATTACTCTAAATAGAAGAATAGACCAACCAGCTTGTGCAACTCTTTGAATTGCATAAAAAGTTAATACTAATAAAGTAATTCCTAAAAAGAAAAACAATGCTACATATACCGCAGACCAAGGTTTATTTTTTAATTGATGCAAAACATGTTCAGCATGCGCGTCATCATGAGATCCATCTACTGAAGCATGGCTTTCACCATGTGCTTCACTTTTATGCCCATCAGCACTTACTTCTTCATGAGAAGTAGCATGACTTTCGCCATGTGCTGCCTGTTGTGCAATAATTTCTTTAGCTTCTTCAACTGTTTTAGGAGCTGAGTAAAAACCATAACCAATTCCCACTAAACCAATAAGTATTAGTGCTAATGAGAATGTTTTTAATTTACCTGAGAATTGATACATATCTTTTTCGTATTCTTTCTTATTGAAATTATAATTCTGAACGTAATTTTTCTACGTATTGTACTATCTGCCAACGCTCTGTATACGTTGTTTGAGATGCATGTGAACCCATTAAGTTTTTACCGTGCATAATTACATGATAAATACTACCTGTGTTAATGTCTCTATCTTTATAGTTAGGAATACCTGAAAACTTATCTCTTTGAGATAAAACTCCATTTCCATCACCAGCTTTACCATGGCAACTTGCACAGTATATCTCATACATAGCTTTACCGTTTGCTAAACTTTCTTCTGTAGTTTCTAACGGGTTAGTTACTCTAAGTTTAGCTAATTCATATCCTTCATTTGTGTTAGGGATATCATAAGCTGCATGCCCACCTCTTGCAATTGTACCTGCAACAGGTTTAATGTTTACTGGTTCTCCATTAAGACCATTAGCTCCATTTACATCATAGGGCACAGATACATACATATCTGGCATAAATTGTAATTGAGGCGTACGTTTATCATTACAAGAAATAATACTTGTAAGCGTAAATAAAGCGATAATTAATTTAAAATTCTTCATTTTCTATATATTAGTGCTTGTCTACTACATTAATTTCTACAGCTCCTGTATTGGTTAATAAAGCAATAATTTTAGCTTCATTATTGTTTACAGGTATTTCCATTAAAAAATGATCATCCGTAGTTCTTGGGTCTGGATTTTCTGCATCTTTAAATGGCCATAATCTACTTCTCATGTAAAAAGTAATTACCATTAAATGGGCTGCAAAAAACACTGTTAATTCAAACATAATTGGCACAAATGCTGGCATGTTTGTCCACCAAGAAAAATTTGGCTTACCACCAATATCTTGTGGCCAATCTTGAATCATCATGTAATTAGTCATCCAAATAGCAAATGATAATCCTGTAATTCCGTAAAGAAATGCAGTTATTGCTAATCTTGTTGGTGCTAATCCCATGGCTTTGTCTAATCCATGTACTGGAAAAGGACAAAATACTTCCTCTATATGAAGATGTTCTGCTTTTACAGCTTTCACTGCATCCATTAGAACTTCGTCATCATTATAAAATGCGTGAATAACTTTTGCTGATTCCATAATTATTCTTTATTAGATTTATCAGTTGTACCTGCTACGTTAGCTACATTAATAGCTGGCTTAGTTGGTATACCTTGTTCTCTTCTCTTCTTGTAAAATTCTCCAGAAGATTTTAAAATTGTTTTTACCTCTGCTTGTGCAATTACAGGGAAGGTTCTTGCATATAATAAGAATAATACAAAGAAAAACCCAATAGTACCTACAAAGATTCCAACATCTACAAACGTAGGTTCAAAACGCCACCATGTAGATGGTAAATGTCCTTTACTTAATACAATTGCAATAATATCGAAACGCTCAAACCACATACCAATATTAATAGCAATAGATATGATGAAAGTCATAATAAAACTTCTTCTAATTTTCTTAAACCACAATAATTGAGGTGTAACAATATTGAATCCTATTAATGACCAAAATGCCCAAGCATAAGGTCCTGTTGCAGCACCTACAGATAAGTATGTATAGTTTTCATAAGGTGAACCTGTATACCATGCAATAAAGAATTCTGTTGCGTATGCTACAGCTACAATACCACCTGTTAAGATAATTACCATATTCATATATTCAATATGCATACGGGTAATGTAATCTTCTAAGTTAGTAACCTTTCTCATGATTCCTAATAACGTTTGTACCATTGCAAATCCAGAAAAGATTGCTCCTGCCACGAAATAAGGAGGGAAAATTGTTGAGTGCCAACCTGGGTTAATAGAAGTAGCAAAATCCATAGATACAATTGTATGTACAGAAAGTACTAATGGTGTTGCTAAACCTGCAAGTACCAAAGATACTTCTTCAAAACGTTGCCAGTCTTTTGCTCTACCAGACCAACCAAATGATAATAAAGCATATATTTTCTTTTGGAAAGGCTTCACAGCTCTATCTCTAATCATTGCAAAATCTGGTAATAAACCTGTCCACCAGAAAACCAATGACACAGATAAATACGTTGATATTGCAAAAACATCCCATAATAATGGTGAGTTAAAGTTTACCCATAATGAACCAAATTGATTTGGCATTGGCAATACCCAGTATCCGTTCCATGGTCTACCCATGTGAATCAATGGAAACAACCCTGCTTGAAAAACGGCAAAAATTGTCATTGCTTCTGCAGAACGGTTAATTGCCATTCTCCATTTTTGACGGAATAATAAAAGTACTGCAGAAATTAACGTTCCTGCGTGACCAATACCAACCCACCATACAAAGTTTGTAATATCCCAAGCCCAACCAATGTTCTTGTTCAATCCCCAAACTCCAATACCAGTACCTATGGTATAAAAAATACATCCAAATCCCCAAAGCGTTGCAGCCAAAGAAATGTAAAATGCTATATACCAATTTTTATTTGCAACCCCTTCAATAGGTTTTGCAATGTCTTCTGTAATATCGTGATAACTTTTATCACCTAGTACTAAAGGTTCCCTTATGGGTGCTTCGTAATGAGACATATTTTTATTACTTAGTTTAATTATAGTTTTTAAACTTTCAAAGTCCTTCAACTTTGAGTTTTAAATTTAAAATTTTCTTACGCTTCGTTTGTATTTCTAACTTTCACTTGATATACTACATTCGGCTTCGTCTGCAAGTAATCTAATACGTGATAAGCTCTCTTGTCTTCTGCTAATGTAGCTACTTCGTCTTTTTCGTTATTAACATCTCCAAAAACCATAGCTCCTGTTGTACAAGCTGATGAACAAGCTGTTGAAAACTCATCTGTGTTAACAGGTCTTCCTTCTTTTTTAGCTTGTAAAATTGTTGCTTGTGTCATTTGAATACACATAGAACATTTTTCCATAACTCCTCTAGAACGAACTACAACATCTGGGTTTAAAACCATTTTACCGTAGTCATTATTCATGTTGAAGTCAAAATCTTTGTTGTTAGAATACTGAAACCAGTTAAAACGACGCACTCTATAAGGACAGTTGTTTGCACAATATCTTGTACCTACACATCTATTATATGCCATTTGGTTTTGACCTTGGCGACCATGTGATGTTGCTGCAACTGGACACACAGTCTCACAAGGAGCATGGTTACAGTGCTGACACATCATTGGTTGAAAAGTAACCTCTGGGTTTTCTGCTTCAGTTTCTATAGCTTTATACAAGTCTCCACCGCTTAAGCCCATTGCTTTCGCTTCTTCTCTTGTTGCAACTTCAGAAGAGTAATATCTATCGATACGCAACCAGTGCATATCTCTACCAACTCTAACCTCATTTTTACCTACAACTGGTACATTGTTTTCTGCATGACATGCAATAACACACGCACCACAACCTGTACAAGATGATAAATCTATTGATAAGTTAAAGTGATGACCAACTTCTCTGTTGTGCTCTCCCCATAAATCTATAGATTTTGCTTCAACTTCTTTATGGTCATAAGATACAAAAGCAGGCTTGTTCCAAGAATGTTTTGGATCTACACTACTTACTACCTCTTTTAAAGAAGCTACTTTTAAAATATCATGACGACCTGCAATTGTTTTTTGTACTTGTGTACAAGCAAATTTATGGGTACCAGATACTTTTTCTATTGTAACTCCGTACTGAATATTGTTTCCGTTAATGTATAATGGATATCCATTAATACCAACTTTCATTTCGTCTTTTAAACCAAAAGTTTTACCGTAACCTAATGCTAAACCGACAGAACCAATAGCCTGACCCGGTTGTACCATTACTGGAACAACAACATCAACACCATTAACAGATACTTTGGCATAATCACCATTAATAGCACCGTTATCTTTTACAGGATTAGAAAAACCTAATTCTCTGGCATCTGCCATAGACATCATTAAGTAATTATCCCAAGAAGCTCTTGTAATAGGGTCTGGAAATTCTTGTAACCAAGGATTGTTTGCTTGTTTACCGTCTCCTAAACCTGTTTTAGTATATAAGTTTAATTCAAAACCAGAAGCTTTCTTCGCTGAACTTGCTAATTTTGATGCAATATCAGAAATTACAACAGTAGATTCAAAAACTTCTCCCTCTTCTTCTAAAGAAAGGTCTTTTTTGAAAAAACCATTATGTAAAGCTTTGTTCCATGAAGCACCACCTAAAACATTGGTAGCTGCGTATGTTTTTAAATAATCGTAATATTTTGTAGTATCTCCAGACCATTTTAATAACGTGTCTTGAACCTGACGTGTATTAAATAATGGTTGAATTGTTGGTTGCATTAAACCATACGTCACAGAATCGAACTGCGCATCTCCCCAAGACTCCAAAAAGTGTGGAGTTGGTAATGCATAATCCATTAAAGCAGTAGTGCTGTTATGTTCTGTAGACAATGCTACTGAAATTTCTAGTTTACCTAATCCTTCAGAAAAATCTGATGCATTTGATAATGAATACACAGGATCTACATTGTATGCAATTAATCCTGATACTTTACCAGCTTTCATATCTGAAACTAATTGAGCAACTTCAGCATCATTTCCTTTACGGATGTTTAGCGTATTTTTTGTATCAATAATTTCACTATTTAATGCTTTATTAATCGCTAATGAAATTAATTGTGCATTTTTATCATTTAACCCTGTTAAGACAACACCTTTAGAACCAGCTTTCTTTAAATCTGAAGCTAATTTTTTAATTGTTGCATCTACAGAAGTTGCTTTAGAAGGAACATTAGCTCCTGTAATAGCGTTGTATAAATTTAACAATGCAAAAACCTGATCAGATGGTTTTACAACCACTCTTTTATCAGCATTAGCACCGGTTAAAGACATATTACTTTCTATCTGTACATGGTAAGACATATATCCTTTTTCTGGTTTTCTACCAGCAATATATTTCTTCTCTAAACCTGCGTGAAAATCTCCAAGAAAATCTGCACCAAAAGAAACAATTGTTTTTGCATTTTCTAAATGATAATTTGGTAACACACGTTTACCGTACATTGCCATAAAAGCATCTGCTGCTCCAGATTCTGAAACCGCATCATAAACAACATGTTTTACATTAGGGTTAGCAGCAATAAAGCCTTCAATAATTTTATCTGTTGATGGACTTGCCATAGTTCCTGTTAATAAAACAACAGGTTTATTAGCTTCTTTTAATTGGTTTAATTTTGCACCAATTTTCGCATCAGCATCTGCCCAAGTTAAAAAAGCTTCTTTATCTTGAGGCTCTTTTAAACGTAATTTTTCATCATATAAAGATAAAACAGAAGCTTGTACTCTCGCACTTGTAGTTCCGTTTGCTTCTTTATTAGGCATTATTTGAATAGGACGACCTTCGCGTGTTTTAACCAACACATTTGCAAAATCGTAACCATCTGCCATAGAAGTTGCGTACCAATCTGCAATACCAGCAATGATATCATCTGGTTTTACAACATAAGGAATAGCCTTTCTAACGGGTCCCTGACAAGCTGCTAATGAAGCTGCAGCTGTAGTAAAACCAACATATTTTAAAAAGTCTCTACGCGAAGTAGAAGAATTTTCTAGAGTTTCTTTATCACCTAAAAACTCATCTGTAGGAAGTTCTTCTACAAATTCGTTTTTACTTAACGTTTCAACAATAGAACTACCTTTAAGTTCCTCAACACTTTGCCAGTATTTTTTGTCTGAAGCCATTTATACTTTTTATTTAATGATTGAAAGATTTAAAATTGAAAAAAACATTCAGTCTTTTAATCTTTTAATTTTTAATTCTTTTTTATTAGTAGTGACATTTACCACACTCTTTACCACCCAACTGTGAAATGGTAACTTGATCTACATTGTATTTCTTTGCCAAATCTTCATGAATTTTCTTGTAATAATCATTACCTTTTAAATCCACTTTAGTTTCTTTATGACAATTTATACACCAACCCATTGTTAATGGAGAGTACTGATACAGTTCATCCATTTCCTCTACAGGTCCGTGACATTTTTGACAATCGATACCAGCAACCGTTACGTGTTGTGAGTGATTATAATAAACGAAATCTGGTAAATTATGAACTCTCACCCATTTAATCGGAGCCGTTTCACCTGTATATTCTAAGTTATCTGCATCCCAACCTGCTGCCGTGTATACTTTTGCAATTTCAAGATCTAACTCTTCTTTTCCAAGAACAACTCCATCTTCTAATTCTACAACAGTATCATCTGCAACTTCAGAAATATTTTTATGACAATTCATACAAACATTAACAGAAGGTATACCAGATGTTTTACTATGTTTTGCTGATGAGTGACAATATTGACAATCTATCTTATTATCTCCAGCATGTATTTTGTGTGAAAACGCAATTGGTTGAATTGGCTGATACCCTTCATCTACCCCTACTTGAAATAAGAATCCGAATAGGACATAAATACCAATCAATACTAAAAATATTGTAGTTAATACTTTTAAGAATGTGTTTTTCATTATACCTGCCCAAAGCTCATGTAAATCTCTTTTAAGATTAGAGTCTTCTCCAGGAGCAGAATCGCCTTTTAACTCACTTACCTGTTTTAACAAGCTTGCAATCATTAAAAAAGCAACAATAATAGCACCAGAAAGTACATATATTAACCAACCCGGAGCATCTGCAGAAGAAACATTTGCAGAAGCATCACCTGCCGCTACTTCTCCTACTTTTTTAAGCTCACCTACTGTAGTATAATATAAAATATCATCTACATTTTGATCTGTTAATTGAGGGAAAGCAGACATTGCTGCCCCATTGTACTCGTCAAAAATTGCATTAGCATCTGAATCTCCAGTTGCTCTAAATTCTGCATTATTTTTAATCCAAGCATGTAACCAATCATTCTCTCTTCTCTCCTCAACACCACTTAAAGCTGGTCCAATTAATTTCTTATCTAACTTGTGACAAGAAGCACATAACGATTTAAATAATTTTTTCCCTTCTTTTTGTCGTGCCTCATCAATATCTTGTGAATAAGCAGATACACTGAATGCAAAAATTAGGAGAAAAGTAATACTTTTAAGAAGTAATGTGGCTAGTCTATTGTGCAGTTCTACACTTTTCATATTTAAACTTTGATTAAAAATATCTAATATAAAATGACAAAAGTCATTTTTTTTCGTTTGACAAAAGTAATACTTCTTCCTAAGGTTTGAAAAGCTAAAAGAATCTAAAACATAATTTATAATTATTCTAAATAAGAGTTAAATCTAATTTATTACTAAACTAGTCGTTATTTTTGTACAAAATTAAATTAAGCATGAAAAGTAAATTAACAGTACTCTCGTTTTTGTTTGTTTTACTAACAACAAGTTACAATTCTTTCTCACAAAACAAGACTAATGAATCTGCAGAAATAAAAAATATTGTTTCTAAAAAAAGAAGTTTCAATAGCACTTATGGCTTTGGTTACAGAATTCAACTTTATAACGGTAATGAGCAAAAAGCAAGACAATTTATGGCTCGTTTTAAAGTAGAGTTCCCCGGAATTTTCTCTAAACTAGTTTATTATGCTCCGGAATGGAAAGTGCAAGTGGGTAATTACAAAACCAAGTTAGAAGCAGATAAAGATTTAATAAAGTTTCAAGATAAGTTCTCTGGAATTATTGTGATTCCGATGGGTAAATAAATTACCTAAAGAATTAAAACAACCATACAAGTAATTAAAAAAGCTTCATTTTTTTGCTTTCTGAATAGAAAACATAAAAATGAAGCTTTTTAGTACCGTATATTTAAGTGCGTTTTTTTTAACTAAAACACTACATAATTAGATAAATAACCACATTGGGTTATAAGCTTGATAAAAAATCAACAAAAAAATTATTCTTTTAAGTCAACTTGTTCTTGCAAAGAAACCGAAACTATTGTATTTCCCCAGCCTAAATGCATGGTAACTAAATCATCCTCTTCTTCATTAAAAACTATTGAAAAAGCTTCTATAGATTTTTTTGCTTCAGAAACTTTACCAGAAACTCTAATAACGTCATCTTTTTTATCATAGGTATAATGACCCCAAACATTTCTAACATTACTAAGAATCAGCGTCCATTCTTTATCTCCAGGTATAGAAAACAAAGTATATGTACCCGCTTTTACGCTTTCTCCTCCAAATAAAACATCCTTAAAAAAAGTAATCTCAGAAGCTTCATTAGCACCGGTTCTCCAAACACCTTTATCTGAAACCTCTGCTAAAGAAGACAATGCTCTTCCTTTTAGTTGTGGCCTTCCGTAAATAACTCTTACTAACTTATCTGAGTTCCTCCAATCACTGGGATACGAAGCAACATCAAGAGGACTCACATCTAATCTTGGAAATTTTTGAGCAAAAATATCTGTTGATGAAATAATGGAGAGTGCAAAAACAGCAAATAATAGAATTGTCTTTTTCATTTTTATAATTTAGGACGTGATATAAAGATCCGTCATCAAAAATAAAAAACCTTCTTGCGTTATTTTACTAATTTTGTGTTAAACATATTTAAGATTCAAAAAAATATTTACACTATTAAAAAAGCAACAGATTGCTCTTTTAAATCTTGTTTTACCCTATTATTCGCATGTTAAAACCCCTTAAATAACTAAAAAAAGTGAACTACAGATTTATGAGAAAATAAATTAACACCCACAACCAGCACTACATCCTTTCTTTTTCTTAGAAGGAAAAACGTATTTTCTCAATAAAAAAGTAACGGCTAGAACAACTAATATATATGCTATAATTTCTTGCATTAACTTAAAATTTGATAGGTTATAAATGAAGCAACATACGCCAATAAGCCCATTCCAAACAATTGGATTAATGGCCATTTCCAAGTCTTCGTTTCACGTTTTACAATAGCCAAAGTAGCCATACACTGCATTGCAAAGGCATAAAAAATCATTAAAGACATCCCAACAGGAAAATTAAATCTTCTTTCTCCGGTATCTGGGTTTATTTCCGACCTCATCTTTTCTTTAATAGTAGATGTATTTTCATCATCTGCTTCTACACTATAAATGGTTGCTAACGTACCTACAAATACTTCTCGTGCGGCAAAAGATGTAATTAAAGCAATTCCTATTTTCCAATCATATCCTAAAGGTCTTATGGCTGGTTCTATTGTTTTTCCTAAAATACCAATATAAGAATTCTCTAGTTTTGCAGATGCTACTTTTTGTTGTAATTCTTGATCTGTTAAGTTCTGATTTGCACTGTTTTCAATCGTGTTTCTCTCTGCATTCTCATAAGAAGTCGGTCCGTTTGATGCTAAAAACCACAACACGATAGACAAAGCTAAAATGATTTTTCCAGCTTCTAAAACAAATGATTTTGTTTTTTCAATCACTTCAAAAAATACATTTTTAACAGATGGTAATTTATAATTTGGCATTTCTACCACAAAAAACGACTTCGTTTTTATCTTTAAAGTTCTATGTAAAATATAGGCAGCAATAACAGCTGTTACAAACCCCAACCCGTACAACAATAACAAAACCAGCCCTTGTAAATTTAAAAAACCTAAAATTTTTGTATCAGGAATAATCAAAGAAATTAAAATTGCATATATAGGTAAACGTGCAGAACAAGTTGTAAAAGGCACCACCAAAATGGTAATTAAACGCTCTTTCCAACTAGCAATTGTTCTAGTTGCCATAATTGCAGGTATTGCACATGCTGTACCCGAAATTAACGGAATTACACTTTTACCATTCATACCAAAACGTCGCATAATTTTGTCCATTAAAAATACTACACGACTCATATAGCCCGTTTCTTCTAAAACAGAGATAAATAAAAATAGAATGGCAATTTGTGGAATAAATATAATGACACCTCCAATTCCTGGTATTATCCCTTCCGTTAACAGGTCTGTTAGCACTCCATTTGGCAGATTACTTTTTGCAAAATCTGCAATTTGAGCAAAGCTAACATCTATAAAATCCATAGGTACTGAAGCCCAATCGAAAACAGATTGAAAGATAATTAACAATAAAAACACAAAGAAAAAGTACCCAAAAAACTTATGTGTAAAAACTCTATCTAACCTACCACGAAGGTCTTTTGCTTTGGTTTTATCAACTATATATGTTTTTTTAAGTATTTTATTTATTTCTTGATAACGATAAATAGTTTCTTTATGTTGATATTTCTTCAACTTAGAAACATCTTTTTTAAAGCTAAGTAATTTTTGTTTTTCTTCTGATGAAATTGTGTCTGGATAATTATTCTGAGTTACCATCAACCATAATTCATACAAAGAATAATTAGGGCTAATTTCTTTTAACTTATCAAAATAATCTGGATCAATCTGATGATTAATGCCACATAAAGGAGATGCTTTTGCAGCAACATGACAACGAATAATTGCTGCTTTTACGTCATTTATACCTTCATTTTTTCTGGCACTTATTAAAATTACTTCTGTATTTAATTCTTTTTTTAGTAAAGATAAATCAATAGTAATTCCTTTTCTGTTCATTTGGTCAACCATATTGATTGCCAAAACTGTTGGAATTTCTAAATCTTTAATTTGAGAAAAAAGCAGTAAGTTTCTTTTTAAATTCTCTACATCTGCAACCACTAAGATAACATCTGGAGATTCTTTAATATCTTTTTTTAATAAAGTTTTTAAAACAATACTCTCATCTAAAGAAGTAGGGTTTATACTATATGTACCTGGTAAATCTGTAATAATTGCATTCTGAGTAGCAGAAAGTTTACTAACCCCATTTTTTTTATCAACAGTAATTCCAGGGTAATTTCCAACTTTTTGGTTTAAACCAGTAAGTTGGTTAAATAGTGATGTTTTTCCGGTATTAGGGTTCCCTATTAAAGCAACCTTTATATCATTTTTAGACATTATAACTGTGCTTTAAGTATTCGAATTTTAGAAGCTGTTTCTATTCTTATTGCCAAATGACTTCCGTTTACGCAAATATATAGAGGGTCTTTTAAGGGCGCTATTTGAACTAACTGAACCTCAGCTCCAGGCAAACAGCCCATTTCTAATAATTTTAAAGGAATAAAATCTAAAGACTCTTCAGAAATATACCCTATCTCTCCCTTACGTAATGTAGCTATTGTGCTCAATGATTTTTATTTGGAAGGCAAATATAATCATTTAGAATGATTCTAAACAAGTTATTCAGATGCATATTCTTCTTTTAACAAAACTATATCCGTTTTTAGCTTTTCCATATCTTCTTTTTCTGTGCCATCATAATAGCCACGAATACGTCTGTCTTTATCTACCAAAACAAATTGCTCTGTGTGTATAAAATCACTTTCATCACCATTTCCTTCATCTAAAACTGCAAAATAACTTTTTCTAGCCAACTCATAAATATGTTTTTTAGGTCCCGTAGTTACATTCCATTTTCCATCAATAACCCCTTTTCTGTCTGCATATTCTCTTAGAACAGAAACACTATCTATAACCGGAGTAACGGAGTGAGACAAAAACATAATATCATTGTCTTCTTTATAATACTCTTGCAACTCACCCATATTATACGCCATGGCAATACAAATTGTTTGGCAACGAGTAAAAAAGAAATCTGCTATGTAAATTTTATCTTTATAATCATTGTTCGTAATCGTTTCTCCATTTTGATTGATGAGTTTAAAATCTGCAACAGTATGGTTGTTTTGAATGTGCACCATACTATCATCTACCAACCTCGGGTTTACATCAATAGGGTTATAAATTTTAAGGTGTTTATCTACCTTTAATAAATGATAATAAACGGTAAGTGAAATTGCAGAAAAAACCGCAAAAAAGATAAGTAAAGGAAGAGACTTTTTAAAGATTTTAAACTCCATAAGATAGTTTTGTAACAACAAATTTACGACTTAATAAAACCTTAGAAAAAAAAACAAAAGGGAATAGTATACAAAATCTTTGTTAAATTAAAAAGGTACCTCAATTTGTTCTTTTGCAACTATCTTTAAAAACGTACATTTGCGACTATTTTAATTATGATTTAACGCTGAATGGAAATATTAATAAAAGCATCGCAATTTATTTTAAGTTTATCTTTATTAATTGTATTGCACGAGCTAGGGCACTTTATCCCTGCAAAATTGTTTAAAACAAGAGTAGAAAAATTCTACTTATTCTTTGATTATAAATTTTCAATTTTCAAGAAAAAAATTGGTGATACTGTATACGGTATTGGTTGGATTCCTTTAGGTGGATATGTAAAAATATCTGGTATGATAGATGAAAGCATGGATACTGAACAAATGGCATTGCCGCCACAACCTTGGGAATTCCGTTCTAAACCTGCGTGGCAACGTTTAATAATTATGCTAGGTGGTGTTTTTGTAAACTTTGTGTTAGGTATTTTTATCTACATTATGTTAATGTACGCCTACGGAGAAAGATTTTTACCAAACGAGAATGTAAAAGACGGAGTTTGGGTACAAGATTCTTTGGCCATGAATTTAGGCTTAAAAACTGGAGATAAAGTTTTAACTATTGATGGAGAGAAAATTAAAAAATTTAACGAACTTACTTTAGGATTTGTAAACGGTAATAATTTTCAGATTGAAAGAGAAGGACAAGTTATTGATAAAGTAATTCCAGAAGATTTCATCTCTCAATTAGTAGACAGAGGTAAAGATGCTGGAGCAATTTTACAACCAAGATATCCTTTTGTTATTGGTGGTGTTTCTAAAGAATCGCCAAATGTAGATACCGATTTAAAACCAAATGATATTGTTGTTGCCATTAATGGAAACCCAATAAAGTATTTTGATGAAGCTAAAACTTCTTTAAATAAGTTTAAAAATCAAGATATATCGATTACAGTAAAAAGAGGAATTGAAACAAAAAATATCCCTGTAAAAGTTACTAATGAAGGAAAACTAGGCGTTAGTTTAGGTCAATTACCTTTTAAAGATTTAGAAAGACTAGGTTACTACAAATTAGCAAATATTGAATACACTTTTGCAGAAGCAATTCCTGCAGGATGGAACAAATCTGTAAAAACGCTTACAGACTACATTAAACAATTAAAGAAGATATTTAACCCAAGTACTGGTGCCTATAAAGGTTTAGGTGGGTTTATTTCTATAGGAAGTATTTTCCCTTCGGAATGGAGCGCACAATCTTTCTGGGAAATAACAGCATTCTTATCAATTATGTTAGGTTTTATGAACCTTTTACCAATACCTGCTTTAGATGGTGGACACGTAGTTTTTACTCTTTGGGAAATGATTACCGGTAAAAAACCAGGAGATAAATTTTTAGAATATGCACAAGTAACTGGCTTTATACTTTTAATTGCCTTGCTACTTTTTGCAAACGGAAACGATATTTTTAGGTTGTTTAACTAAACAAAATACAAGTTATTAAAAAGCCTCACTTTTATAAAAGTGAGGCTTTTTTTTTAAATTTTAAAAGAACGATTGATAAAAGAAAACCAAGTATACTGTACGTTACAATTATCGCAAGCATACGCTTTAGTACCTGGTATCAATTTAACCAATATACCCCTCTTCATTCTATGGTTAGATTTAGATTTACATCTCGGACAAGCTTTCATAATTGACGCTGTTTGGTTTACACCTGAAATTTAGCAAGTTAAAACAAGCTAATTCTATTCTAAATTACCTGATTTATATAGTAAAAATTAGGTTGCAAAAAAAGACTGATTACAAAGAAATTTTTTGTCAATCTAAATTCATGCAAATATTGTATTTCAGTAAACAGGTATATAGCAACAAGTTCGGCATAGAAAGATTTATTACTTTTTAGACAAACTCTTTTTCTATACTTTAAAAGTATAATTGATAAAAGAAAACCATGCGTACTCCGTATTACACTTATCACAAGCATAACCTCTTGTTCCTGGAATCATCTTTACAATTCCTTTTCTTCTCATTCTGTGTCTAGATTCAGATTTACATTTCGGACAAGATTTCATAAGCTAGGGGATATTTATTTTAAGCCGCAATGTACTAAATACAAGCAATGTATTTACCCCGTATTAATACCTATTTAATAACCTTCTAACTCAAACTTACAATCACAAACTATTCATCAAAAAAAAGCCATCATTTAAAAATTAATTGATGGCTTACATTAAAACTTGTATTTTTAATCGATTAGTTATCTTTAGTATCAACAACCTCTACAGGTAACTCTGCAGGAATATCTTTTCCTTTTAAATAACTTGGCAACTCCATACCTGCCATGTTAAACATTTCTTGCAATGGCGGTACCGCTTTATACATTCCCGAAATAAAGTTAGAAGTTGATGTTTTTCCATCTGCTCCTCCTCCGTTTTCCCAAACAGTAACTTTATCAATTTTAATGTTTTTAATAGCTTCGGCTTGTATTTTTACTAATTCCGGTAATTTATCAGCAATTAATAATAAGGCTGCATTTTGAGAATCGTTTCCGGCAGCTTTTACTATTTGATCTAAACCTTGTGCTTGTTTTGTTAAAACCTCATACAAACCTTGTGCTTCTGCTTGTGCTTTAAATAAAATTGCATCAGCTTCTCCTCTTGCAATTCTTCTAATATTTTCTGCCTTTGCTTCAGCATCTATTTCTACTTTACGTTTGTCTATTTCTGCAGGTACAATAATATCTGCTAATTGAGAAGAACGTTCTCTTTCTGCTCTTGCAACCTCTGCTTCTTGCTCTGCTGCATACGATTCTTTTAACGCATTTGCTGTTTGTACTTTTTCTGATGCAATTGCTGTACGTTCTGCTTCTGCCTCTCTTTGTCTTCTTAAAGAGTCTGAATTTGCAACATTAATTTTTGCTGTATTTTCCCCAGCTACTGCTTGTGCATTTGCTGCAGCAACTTGTGTTCTTTCGTCTTGTACAGCGTTTGCTTCTCCAATAGAACCATCTCTATTTTTTTCTGCAACCGATTTTCTTGCCGCGTTAATTGCGTGCGCTGCTGCTTCTTTTCCTAAAGCTTCTATATAACCAGATTCATCAACAATATCTGTAATATTTACGTTGATTAATTTTAAACCTACTTTCTTTAATTCTGTTTCTACAGATTGAGAAATATTGGTTAAAAACTTATCACGATCATTGTTAATTTCTTCAATATCCATCGATGCAACGACCAAACGTAACTGACCAAATATAATTTCTTGTGCTAAATCTTGAATGCTGTCTTGGTCTAAACCTAACAATCTTTCTGCAGCATTTTGCATAATTCCTGGTTCTGTAGAAACCCCAATTGTAAATCTACTTGGTACATTTACACGAATATTTTGCTTAGAAAGTGCATTTACCAAATTTACTTCAATAGAAATAGGTGTTAAATCTAAAAATTGATAATCTTGAATTACCGGAAATATAAATGCGGCTCCACCATGAATACACTTAGCAGATTCGCCTCCACTAACTTTTCCATAAACTACCAAAATTCTATCCGAAGGACATCTTTTATATCGTTTTACCATTGCAATTAGCAATATAAAAACGAAGAGAATTGCAATTCCGATTCCGATTAATCCGGCATATTGACTAGTTTGTAATATCATAAAGTTTAGCATAGCTTTTTTTTTAATTTTGAGGTTCTATAATTAATAATCCGTTGTTAGTTACTTCTATTACTTTAATAATTTTTCCTTGTTTTAAATCTTCATTATGGTCTGTTAAAGCTTCTAATTCTCTTAAAGCTCCCTGAATTTTAATTTGAATTTTACCTATTTTAGATCTATTTGCACCTACAGTTAAATAGACTTCGCCAATAGCGTTTAAAGCATTTTTCATTTTTAAAGTTCCGCTAGAGGTTAATTTACTAATGTAATAAAACAATGCTGCCATTACAAACATCATTACCAACCCACAAAACACAGAAATAATTACAGTAACCACTTTAGCGTTTCCTGCATCTATACTTGCAATACCGCTCCAACCAAAAATGGCAAAAAAAGCGACTAAGTTCTTCAACGTAAAAAATTGAAATCCTGCACCCGTATCTGCATCAATTTCTGCATCTACATCGCCAATATCATCTGTTTCAGCACCAATTACTGTGGTGATTAAAACCAACAAAAACATAAAGGTAGAAATTCCTGTAATTACCCAATAGGTCTTTTGAAAAGAAGTTAATTCTTGAAACCATTCCATCATAGTAGTTTGTTTTAGAAGAGATTAAAGATAAATGTTTTTGACTGAATAAAGAGGTTTATTCCATCAATATAAAGCACCACAATACCATTTGAATGTCATCAATTTTTAAGAGCGCTCTTTTTAAGTTGATTTTAAACTTTAATAAACACTTTTTTATTCTAGAAATAATAAAATTAAAGTGAGTTGTATAATTAAGCTTCTCTTATAAGTAGTTAAAGAATCTATTTTGTTACAATTTTTTTTAAAAAAAATTAATCAAAAAAAAAGGCCTTGATATAGCTAATCAAGACCTTTTCAAATTATATAGGCAAAAAATAGCTGCTATAGCACCTAAATTAAACATATAATTTCCCTTTTTCAAATACTTTAAATCAATTAAAAGAAGAGTACTACTTTTAACCTTTTATAATTTTACCTTTTTGTTTGGCTGCTTCATTTCTGTCAATTTTATGGTTTGGTCTCGTCCATTTTGGTTTTTCTTCTAAAGATTGATATTTAGAATCTGCTGCAGCAACTGTTTCTGGTTGAACTTTTTTAGTAAATGGTTTTTGAGGGTTTAAACCTAATAATTTAAACATCTTCATATCTTCATTTACATCTGGGTTTGGAGTTGTTAATAATTTATCTCCAGCAAAAATAGAATTTGCCCCAGCAAAGAAACACATTGCTTGCCCTTCTCTACTCATTTGAGTTCTACCTGCAGATAAACGAACCTGTGTTTCTGGTAAAACAATTCTAGTGGTAGCAACCATTCTAATCATGTCCCAAATTTCCACGGGTTTTTCATCTTCTAAAGGCGTTCCTTCAACCGCTACTAAAGCATTAATTGGTGTAGATTCTGGCTGCGGATTTAAAGTAGACAAGGCAACTAACATGCCTGCTCTATCTGCTGCAGATTCTCCCATACCAATAATTCCGCCAGAACAAACCGTAACATTTGTTTTACGCACATTACTTATAGTATCTAATCGGTCTTGGTAACCTCTTGTAGAAATTACTTCTTTATAATATTCTTCTGACGAATCTAAATTATGATTATATGCATACAAACCAGCTTCTGCCAACCTTTTAGCCTGATTTTCGGTTACCATACCTAATGTACAACAAACCTCCATATCTAACTTATTTACGGTTCTAACCATATCTAAAACTTGGTCAAACTCTGGTCCATCTTTTACGTTTCTCCAAGCAGCTCCCATACAAACACGAGAACTTCCGCTTTCTTTTGCTCTTAATGCTTGTGCCTTTACTTGGTTTACAGTCATTAAATCATTACCCTCTACATTGGTATGATATCTTGCTGCTTGTGGGCAATAGCCACAATCTTCTGAACAACCACCTGTTTTTATTGATAATAAAGTAGATACCTGAACCACATTAGGATCATGTTGTTCTCTATGAACTGTTGCTGCATCGTACAACAACTCCATTAATGGTTTATTATAAATTTCTAGAACCTCTTCTTTTGTCCAATTATGTCTTACTTCGCTCATCTCTATTTTTTTATTAGTAGCTATAACGCAACCCAAATAATACATTACTTGATGGCATTGGTACAAAACCAGATTCTATATAATCTGCATCAAAAATATTATTAGCAGTTGCAGTAAAACTAAATTTATTAAAATCTACAATTATAGAAGCATCCCAAACATTATAACTTGTACCAATAGTTCTTTGTGCGTGTTTGTAAATAATATTTTGTCTTACGTTTTTAAAGAATTTACTTGTAAAACGAGTTATAAATTGATGTTTTAAAGTGTTTAAAGAATAGCGAGACAACTCTTTATTTTGATCTAAAATGTCATCTTCTAAAAAATTATATCCAAAAGATAAAGTCTGATTAAACTCATTTAACATAAAACGATAATCTGCATTTAACTCAAAACCTTGGGTATTTACTTTGGCAATATTTGTTGCTGTATATTTAGAGGTAGCATCTGTATCTGGTCTAATAAAATCTATTAAATTATCTGCATCTCTATTAAAAACTGCCATAGAAGCTGTAAATTTTCCAGAGTTATACTTTAAACCAATTTCTTGTGCAAATGCTTCTTCTGGGTCTAAATTTTCATTTCCAATAGTTCTAGGATCATTATAAAATAAATCGGTATAAGTAGGTATTCTATAGGTAACTCCTAAATTTCCATAAGCCTTTAAGTTTTCAGAAACCTGATACCCAATATCTACTCCTGGAAAAGCATGAAATTTAAAATCAGAAAAATAAGTAACTGCAACTCCCGGAGTAATATCTAACTTTTCATTAGCCAATTTAAAACGATGTTCTAAAAATAGATTTGCCATTGTTCTATTTCTTTTTCCTAAATTATTACTACTTATAGAAACTCTAGAAAGATCTATACCAAAACCAGTAATTCCTAAATTAGAAGTATATGAAGCATTGGCCTCTGCCCCCACTTTGTTGGTAATATGTAAATTTCTAAAAAAACTAGGATCCTCTCTTTTTAATAAGAAAATATCTTGTCCTCTTCTCCAATAAACTCTTGGTGTAATCTTAAATTTTTCAGTTCTAAAAACTGTAGAAACTCCTATTACACTATTCTGAGTTTCTTCATACTCATGCCAATCTGGATTTGTTGTATAAAAATTCTCTGCACCATATTTTTTATCGAAAAAAGTAGCTAAAACCTCAATAGGCTGTTTCTTCTTATTAAAAACCCCTTTTAGTACATAATTCTTATTTTCATAATCAGAATTAGTTCTATAACCATCTGAAGTTAATGCACCAACATGCACCATAAAAGAAGCGTTCTCGTATTCTTCTCCAAAAGTTACAGAACTATTTAATTGTCCGAAAGAACCACCTTCTACATTTATACTAGCACTGCTTGCTAACCTCTTTTTAGTAACAATATTTATAGCTCCTGTAAATGCATTCTGACCGAAAACTCTTGCTGCAGGACCTTTAATAATTTCTATTCTTTCGATAACCTCTATAGGTAAAGCGGCATTTAATGTATGATGACCGGTTTGAGAATCATCCATTTTAATACCATCAACCAATAATAAAGTCTGGTCGAAACCTCCTCCTCTAATATATAAATCTGCCTGACTCCCAGCAGTTCCTCTTCTTCTAATATCTACACCCGCAACTTGCTGTAATAAATCTGCAACATTTGTAGCCGCACTATTTTTAATTGCTTCGGATGAAATAACATCTATAGTTCTAGAGTTCTCTTTAAAAGGTAAATCTATTCTTGTAGACGTAATTACTACTTCTTTTAAAGTATCTCTTTTTATAGAATCTACTTGTGCTTTTGTCTGTATCGCTGATAATAACAAAGTTGCTATTAAGGTAATTTTAATTTTCATAAATAATCATTTAAATACGCTGCAAAACTCGTAACTTTCCGGACGATTAAACTAGTCCAGTTTTAAAATGATAGATAGTCCGGTTATTGCGCTTTTTAAACAGTTAATTAATTTTGATAAATCGATACCTCAACCTGTTTACATACAAGTATCTCAGCAAATTATAAATGCAATACAACGTAGGTTTTTAGTTAAAGGTACCATTTTACCAGGAACACGCGTATTGGGGCAGACCTTAAAAATTCATAGAAATACAGCCGTTGCTATTTACGAGGAGTTGGCGTCACAAGGTTGGGTAGAAATTATACCTAATAAAGGTACGTTTGTCTTAGAGCCAGAGCAGAAATCATCAAAAATAAAAGCACCTTCTCAAAAAATAAATCAGGCATATACGTATGCAAAATCTACAGGGTTTCCTTTTCAAAAATCATTTCATTTAGCATCCACAACTCAATTAACAACAGCAAAGTATACCATTAATGATGGTAAACCAGATTTACGTCTACATCCTGTACATGAATTTACAAGATGGTACAGCGCTGCTATGAAGCGAAAAACGCTGATAAAAAAATGGAACAAACCCAATGAATCTTCCTATTCTTTATTTCAAACACAACTTTGTAATTATTTAAATGCAACGAGAGGTTTTCATATAACCCCAAATAATTTAATTAATACACGTAGTACAGAAATGAGTTTGTATATTGTTTCTCAACTATTGATAAAACAAAACGACCTTGTTTTAGTTGGTAATTTAAGTAATTATGCAGCTAATATGATTTTTCAACAAGCCCACGCAACCATTAAAACAATCCCTGTAGATGCAGATGGTTTAGATGTAGATTATATTAAAAAACATTTTATAAAAGGAAGTATTAGATGTGTGTATGTATGTGCACATAGAGATTACCCAACAACAGTAACCTTAAGTGCAGAACGCCGTTTGGCTTTATTGCAATTGGCAAAAGAATATGGTTTTGCTATTATTGAAGATGATTATGATTACGATTTTCAGTTTACTGGTTCTGCAATGTTACCCATGGCAAGTGCAGATACTAACGGAATGGTTATTTATTTAGGAAAATTGGGCCAATCCTTATTCCCTAGTTTTCAAACAGGATTTGTAGTTGCGCCAGAAAATTTAATTTCGGAAGCTAACAATTATTTACAGCTACTAGACAAACAAGGCGATTTAATTCAAGAACAAATGTTGTCTGAATTAATTAATGAAGGTGAAATTTATCGTCTCATGAAAAAAAACATTGTTGTCTATAAACAAAGACGAGATTGTTTGTGTAAACTCTTAACGCACTATTTTTCTGAAACGGCGAAATGGGAAATTCCTGCTGGCGGATTAGCACTTTGGTTGCAATTTTCACAACAAATTTCTTTGGTAAAACTAGCTGAAGAAGCAGAAAAAAACGATTTATTTCTACCCAAAACAATTCTGTATCAAGATAAAAACACGTGTGCAATCCGTTTTGGTTTTGGTCATTTGGCTATAGAAGAAATTGAGATTGTTATTCAGAAATTAAAAAATGCTTACAGTAAAGTGTCTTTAAAATAAAATTTTGTCAATCTGAATTTATTTCAGATTCTCTTAGCTATATCGATCACTTTAATGAGATGCTAGAAATTAAAAAAGGCTTACAGTAAAGTGTCTTTAAAGTAAAATTTTGTCAATCTGAATTTATTTCAGATTCTCTTAGCTATATCGATCACTTTAATGAGATGCTGAAACAAGTTCAGCATGACAATGTCTATTTTATTTATTTCGTTTAATTTTAGGTGAATTTTGTCGAGTATCAAAAACATCACTTATTTCAATCCTCTTTTCTTTAAAATTTATCCAATAAATTAAGATATTAACAACGCTATTTTGCCTACTATTTTTAGGTACTTTTATAGCATGTTTGCACTAGTAGATTGTAATAATTTTTATGCTTCTTGCGAGCGGGTTTTTAACCCAAACTTACAAGGAAAACCCGTTGCTATTTTAAGTAATAATGATGGTTGTGTTATTTCTATGAGCGACGAAGCTAAGAAATTACAACTGCCTTTTGGTGCGCCTATTTTTAAATGGGATGCTTTTTGTAAAGCAAATAATATTACTGTTTTGTCTTCTAATTATCCTTTATACGGAGATATGAGTGCCAGAGTAATGAATATTTTAGCAGATTTTTCTCCGGATGTAGAAGTCTATTCTATTGATGAATCTTTTTTAGAATTAAAAGGTTTTGAGAACTACAATTTAGAAGAATACGCTACAAAAATGAGAAGTCGTATTTTAAAATGGACAGGCATACCAACTTGCGTTGGAATTGCGCCAACCAAAGCATTGACAAAAGTCGCCAATAAAATTGCGCGCTCTAACCTAAAACAATCGAAAGGAATTTGTATTATAGATTCTGACGAAAAAAGAATCAAAGCCTTAAAATGGACAAAAATTGGCAATGTTTGGGGAATTGGGAGTCGTTTAAAAAAAAGATTGGAAGAAAAAGGTTGTATTACCGCGTACGATTTTACACAACTTTCTAGTGATTGGGTTTTAAAAGAATTTTCTATTGTAGCATGGCGTTTGCAAAAAGACCTACAAGGTATTTCTAAAATTCCGTTAGAAGAAGTTTCATCAAAAAAAATGATTGCTACCACACGTAGTTTTGAATATACTTACTCTGATATTGACAATATAAAAGAACGCATTTCTACCTTTGCAGCTAGTTGTGCAGAAAAATTACGCAATCAAGAATCTAGTTGTCACATGCTTATTGTGCAACTTTCTAGCGATCGACATAAAAAAGAATTTCAACAACATAGAGAAAGTACAACAGTTGTTTTTTCCTCCCCTACAGACTCTACTTTAACCATTGCTAATGCAGCTGTAGAAGCTGTAAAAACCATTTTTAAAGCAGGTATTAAATATAAAAGAGCAGGTGTAATTGTTACTGGTTTAGTACCTAATGATAATTTTCAGTTGAATTTATTTTCAAACGAAAACCCAAAACACAAACCTTTAATGTCCGCAATAGACAAATTAAATCGTAAATTTAAGGCAGACAAAATTAAATTAGGAAATCAAGATTTAAACCGCACTTGGAAAATGCGTCAAGAACGATTATCCGCTAGATTTACCACAAATATTAATGATGTTTTGATCGTTAAATAAACCTCGTTGGATTAGAACTCCATAATTTTTAATAAAAGAAAAAAATTCTTTTTAAATTCAGTTTGTCATCTCGAACGAGGAACGAGGAGGAATCTCATAATTATAAGGTTTTAACCTTTAAATTGATAATATTTTCATGAATGATAATTACAAAATTTTAGCCGTTTTTGAATATTCTACAGAAGCGCATATAACAAAAACGAAATTAGATTCCGAAGGTTTCAAAACCTTATTAATGGATGAGAAAACCATAGATACCGACCCTTTAGTGAGTAATGCAATTGGGGGTGTAAAATTGTTGGTTCATAAAGATGATTTTGAAAAAGCAGCAACTATTTATAATGAGATTAGAGTTTATCAAAAGGATGAAAATGGAAATGATATTTTTTGTCCGAATTGCAACGCTACTCAAATATTAATTGCACCTCTTAAAAGGAAAAATATATTCTATATGTTATTCCCATTTTTCGAAAAAACAAGACGCATTTGCAATAATTGTAAGACCGTATTTTAATTGCAAAATAATATCTCAAACATTTAAAGAAAAGTTATAATTTGCAAACATTATGAACGGAACTAAAAACCTTACTTTTTTTACACCTAAAGCTTCTTCTGGTAACGGAGCTATTTTGGTTGATGTTGGTATTTCTGCCGGTTTTCCTTCTCCTGCAGATGATTTTAGAGAAACTAGAATTTCTTTAGATGATGAATTAATCCACAACAAAGACGCTACTTTTTTTGCAAAAGTAAAAGGGCAATCTATGATTGATGCAGGTTTAGATGACAATGATTTATTAGTTATTGACAGAAGTTTAGAACCTGCCAACAATAAAATTGCTGTTTGTTTTTTAGATGGTGATTTCACTGTGAAACGTTTACGTGTAGAAAAAAACGAAGTTTGGTTACAACCAGAAAACCCTAATTATCCTATTATAAAAATCACAGAAGAGAATGATTTTATGATTTGGGGAATTGTAACAAGCGTTATCAAAAAAGTTTAAAATTACCTTTTTTTAATATTTTATTATTGTTTTTCGATAGTTTTTATATATTTGCAGTGTCAAATATGTAAAGTCATGAGAAAAATTAATATTTTAAAAGCAATTGTAGATTTACTTTGGATTTTTTCCATGCCAATAGTCTTAATAATTATCGGATTTTCTATTGCAATTTTCTTTGTAGACCTAGGTGATTTAAATATAAAAATAAACTCAATAGGTCTTAATACCGACACACTATTCTCAAAAACACTTCTTGTTGTTTCTACACTAAATTATTTATTAATTATTGCTGCTTTGTATTTTTTTAAGAAAGTACTAAACCACTTTGTAAGAGTAAAAATATTTGAAGAAACCGTTATTTCATCCTTCAAAAAGGCAGGAAATCTATTATTGATTTCCGGAATTATTTCATTCACAATTTCTATAATCAATAAAGTGTATTTTGAGAAAAAAATATCTTTAGAATTCGGTTTGAATCAGCATTTAGTTATTATCTGTTTAGGATTATTCTTTTTGACTTTAAGTGAAATATTTAAAATTGCAAAACATCAAAAACAAGAAAACGATTTAACAATATAATATGGCAATCATAGTAAACTTAGATGTAATGCTTGCCAAACGCAAAATGCGGAGTAAAGAATTGGCAGAAATTATTGGCATTACAACCGCAAACTTATCCGTTTTAAAATCTGGTAAAGCAAAAGCCGTTCGTTTTTCTACTTTAGAGGCAATTTGCAAAGCACTAGATTGTCAACCTGCGGATATTTTAGAGTATCAAAAAGATTAAAAACAGTATTTTTAGTGCGTCTTAAAAACACATCAAATTAGTTAACGAATCGTAATGACAAAACATTTAAAAATTTTAAGCATACTTTTCTTTTACATATCTATAACAGCTGTAAATGCTCAATTTTCTCCTAGTCTCAAAAACTATACGCTGGCAGAATACAAAGCTGGTAACCAAAATTGGGACATTACAAGATCTAAAAATGGTAAAGTATATGTTGCTAATAATAGTGGCTTATTAGAATATAATGCGCTGGTTTGGAAATTGTATCAATTACCTAATAAAACAACCGTTCGATCAGTTTTAGCTGTAGATGATATCATTTACACAGGTTCGTTCGAAGAATTTGGCTTTTGGGAAAGAGATCATTTCGGAATCCTTAAATACCAATCATTAAGTGATACGATTCTCAACAAGATTTCTCCTAATGAAGAAATATGGAGCATTGTAAAGTATAAAGACAAAATAATTTTTCGCTCTTTCTTAAATATTTATATATATGATTATAAAAGCATTACACAATTAAAGTCTGACTCAATACTTATTTCACTTAGTGTTATTGACGATGATTTATATGTAAGTACTTTAAATGGAGGTGTTTTTTTACTTAAAGACAACAAACTAGCACCTTTTTATTCTAATGACTTACTTCTAGATACTAAGATTATAGCTATCAACAAATATGAAGATAAGCTTCTGTTGATGACCTCTCTAAAAGGAAGTTTTTTTCTAAAGAAAGGAAAGCTAGTTCCTACCGGTTTTGAGATAAATGAAGCCATTAAACTACATCAACTTAATGATTTTTCTATTCTAAAAAATGGAGAAATGGTTTTCGGAACTATAAAAGACGGCGTTTTCTTAACGGATCATTTAGGGAACTTAAAATTTCATATCAGTAAAGAAAATGGTTTATTAAATAATACTGTTTTGGGTCAAGCACAAGATGATTCAGACAACCTTTGGTTGGGGTTAGATAATGGAATTGCTCATATAGAACTAAGCAGTAGTAATTATTTCTTTAATGATGTTTCTGGGAAGCTAGGTGCTGTTTATGATATTATTGAATACAAGGATGTTATTTATATCGGAACTAATACAGGGCTTTTTAAACTTGATGCTAATGATCAATTAGAGTTTATAGAAGGTTCGCAAGGTCAGGTTTGGGATCTAACAATTATAGGTGATGAGCTTTTTTGTGGTCATAATGAAGGAACTTTTTTAGTAGATACGAATACTTTTAAAAAGATATCTAATTTTACTGGAGGCTGGACAATAAAGAAAGTTCCTGAAAGAAATGATACCTATATTCAAGGTACCTATTCTGGATTGGTAAAATTTGAAAAGAAAAATGGAGAATGGACTGTAAAACAGTTTAACAAAGCCCTAATACCTTCTCGTTTTTTAGTATTTGAAAATTCTTACACAGCTTGGGTTGCACATGAAACCAAAGGCGTTTATAAGATTCAGTTTGATGAAGATTATGAAACCATACGTAGTGTAGAGAATTATGAAAAAAAAGGTATTAGCTCTAATTATAATATAAGGGTTTATAATATTAAGAACAATATTAGTTTTAAAACAAGTAAAGGTTGGCAGAAATATGAACCTATTTTAGATTCTATTATCCCTTATAAACTACTTAATAATAAGTTAGGAAAGCATAGTTATATTATATCTGAAGATGACACAAATCTTTTTTCGCTGAAAAACAATCATGGCTTTATTAATTTTAAATCTTTTTCTAATGATGACGAACTCCTTGTTTTAAGTGATGATCAATTAAAAAACAGATACATTATAGGTTACGAAAATGTATCTAAAGTAAATGATTCGGCTTATGCTTTAAATTTAGACAATGGTTTTATGATGATTAATAATACCACAGCCTCTAATTATAGTTTACAAAAGCCAAAAATAGAAGTTATATCTGTAGATGGAATTCCTATTGATTTATCTGAGATTAAGAACAATGAAGTCCGTTTTAATTTTAATGAAAATATTACGGTAGCGCTGTCGTCTTCAAAATCCGTAAATCATTATTTTGAATACAAAATATCTAACACCGGTAATTTATGGTACAAAGCAGAAAACGATAAAATAGAGTTCCCTAACCTTAAAGACGGAGAATATACAATTTCCTTTAGAGCAAAAGGAAATTCTGGAAATGTATCAACTGTTCAAAATTTAAATATAGATGTATTACCTCCTTGGTATAGAGATACTTTTGGGTTCTTGCTATACACAATTATTGCACTTTTAATTATTGCAGTATTATATGTTTTGCAAAATAAAAAAATAGCAAAAGAACAGCGTCTTATAAAAATCAAGTATCAGAAAGAGCAAGAAAAATTACTACGCGAAAAGACCTTAGAAAACGAAAAACAAATTGTAGAGTTTAAAAATGAATCTTTGCAAAAAGAAATTAAGCTTAAAAGTAAACAGCTAGCCAATAATGCGATGGCTTTGGTGAAGAAAAATGAAATCCTTGAGGAAATTAAAAAAGATCTGATGGGGCATAAAGAAGGCTTTAATAGTCAGTATAACTTTAAAAAATTGTTGAAAAAATTAGATAATTCTATTGTACTTAAAGATGAATGGGCCGTTTTCGAAAATAATTTCAGTCAAGTTCATGATGAGTTTTTCGAAATCTTAAAAACCAAACATCCAAAGCTTACTCCAAAGGATTTAAAGATATGTGCTTACATCAAAATGAATCTTTCTTCAAAAGAAATTGCACCTTTAATGAATATCTCTCATAGGGGTGTAGAAACGCATAGATATAGGTTAAAAAAGAAGTTAAATTTAGAAAATGATATTTCTATCACTGATTATTTGTTAAATATCAAATAATAAACTTCTTTTTTTACCTAATACACAATTAATAACTACGTCATCTATACGTCATTTCTTTAATTCCTCTTCAACTACAACGTTTTATTTAGGGCAACAAAGTACGTCAACCGCGATTTGTTAATGATTTTTAACATTTGGTGCATTTAGTGACGTATTTAAAATGTAAAGCTCTTTTTAATTTATTTAATAATAGTTTATAATTTAGTCTACCGAATAAACTGAATATTTAATAATTAATAACACTAATATGAAAACAAAGATTAGTCTATTATTAATATTGTTTTTTTCATTAGGTGCCTTTGCACAAAAAATGGAAATAAATGGTATTGTAACAAGTAAAAATGGAGGTACTCCTTTACCAGGAGTAAGTGTTGCTTTAGCAGGAACAGCCAACGGGGTCTCAACCGATTTTGATGGAAAGTACGCTCTTACCGTTAATAAAGGTGAACAATTAACATTTAGCTACATTGGCTTTAAAAAAATTACAGTAACAGTAAATAATGAAAATGTTATCGATATTTCATTAGAAGATGACGTAGAATCTCTAAATGAAATTGTAGTTATTGGTTATGGTACCCAAAAAAGATCAGATCTTACAGGTGCTGTTTCTAGTATTAAATCAGATGATTTATTAAAACAACCCGCAGCAAACGCTACACAATCTATACAAGGAAAATTGTCTGGTGTAAATATTATTAACACCAATGCACCTGGTAGTGATCCTGTAGTAATGATAAGAGGATTAGGTACTGCCGCATCTGGTACAACACCTCTTTATATTGTAGATGGTATACAAGTAAGTGGTATTAGTAACATAAACCCTTCTGATATTGAAACAATGGATGTTATGAAAGATGCTGCCTCAGCTGCTATTTATGGTATGGATGCTGCAAACGGTGTTATATTCATTACAACCAAAAAAGGGCAGAATGGAAAAGCTAAAGTTTCATTAAGTTCTTACTACGGAGCAACTAGTACGCTGAACCCAGTAAAAATGGCAGATGCATCAGAGTACATTACTTACTTTAATGAAGTTCGTACATCTTTAGGGTCTACAGATTTATTATCACCAAACCAAGCAAATGATACAGATTGGTATGATGAGTTAACAGATGTTAGATTATCTAATAGTAATAATGTTTCTATTTCTGGAGCTAATGAACATACAAATTATTTCTTTAGTTTAAATAATTACAATGAGGATGGACTTTTAAAAGATCAAAACTTAACTAGAAATACGTTAAGATCTAACAATACCTTCAACCTTTTTGAAAACACGGTGAAATTTACACAAAGCTTTAGTGCTGCAATTTCAAAAGGAACTCCAAAACCTTTTAATGCCTTTAATGAAGCATACAGACAATCTCCATTAGTGCCTGCGTACTATGATAATGGTGCTTTTGGTCAATCTAACTGGAATACGAATACAGGAATTGTTGGTTACCAAGGTAACAGCCGTTTAAACTCTATAGGTAACCCTTTGGCAACTGTATATTATAACAATCAAAAAGATGAAACTACAGATTTACAAGGATCTTTTGATTTAGAGGTTAAGATAACAGGTTCTTTAAAAGCAAACTCTCGTTTTGGAGGTACTAAATCGTACTACAAATCAAGATCTTTTAATGATATTAAGTCTCAGTATTTAACTACAAATACAGGGCAAAATGAAGCTGATTTTAATGCTTTAAAAGAAGCAAACCCAACAACTACAGCATATGCAGATAACAACTTATCTTTTAGCAGATCTGAAAGCTATAGATACAACTGGGATAATTATTTAACTTTCGACAAAATAATAGGCAATCACAGCATTAATGTGGTAGCAGGTCTTACAAAAGGTAGTAAAAACAATACGTTTAACACTTATCAACTTGCTTATGATGTGCCACAAAAAGAACAATATTGGAACATCAACTTTGCTTCTGAAGATTATGAACAAACGTCACAACAAAGTTCATCTACGCCTACAAATCAATTATCCTATTATGGAAGGTTGCAATATAACTACAATGAAAAATACTTTCTTCAAGCAAATATTCGTAGAGACGGTATAAGCACATTCAATAATGATAACAATACAGAATATTTTGGAAACTTCCCTTCTTTTAGTGCAGGTTGGGTGTTAACTAAAGAATCATTTTTAAGTGATATAGAAAACCTAAATTTCTTAAAAATGAGAGTAGGTTGGGGTAAATTAGGAAATTCAGATGTTCCTTTTAATGTGTCAACATATTCAACCGCTACCGGAAGTAGTAATGTAAATTACGTATTTGGGGCGAATCAAGATTTAGTGTACGGTGCAGCTTTAGGTGCTTCTATCTACCCTATTTCTTGGGAAATTACTAAAGAAACAAACGTTGGTTTAGATTTTCAGGCGTATAGCTCAAGATTATCTGGTAGTTTTAACTACTACAATAGAAACACAGAAAATGCTATTTTAAATGTAACTCCTGTTTACACTTCTGGTGAAGGAACCAATTATTATGATCATGGTGCAGAAGTACTAAACAAAGGTTTTGAAATAGAATTTAATTGGAGAGACAATATCACTGAAGACTTATCATACAACTTAGGTTTTGTGTTTTCTGATAATAAAAATAATGTTGAGAATGTAAAATCTGCTTATGATGGTCAAACCGGAGGTAGTTTATCTAACGGTCAAATCACAAAGAAATTACAAGAAGGACAGCCTATTTATGCTTGGTGGATGTACGAAGCAGATGGTGTTTGGCAAAACCAAGATGAAATAAATAACAATGCACATTACGGTACTCCATCTCCAGGACATTTACGTTATAAAGATCAAAATAATGATGGTGTTATCGATGATAATGACAAAAAATTCTTCGGTTCTTACATTCCTACTTATAACTTCGGATTTAATGTAGGTTTAAACTATAAAAGTTTTGACTTAGCTGTTGATGCTTTTGGAGCTGGTGGAAATAAAATCTATAACGGTTTAAAAGGAACGAGTATAGACGGTGGTGAAAACATAGCGTATGATACATTTGCAAATAGATGGACAGGCGAAGGATCTACCAATGTAAACCCAGGAGCAGGTAAAGATTCTTATGCATCAAGTTATTATTTAGAAGATGGAGATTATTTAAGAATCAACAATATTACCATTGGTTATACTTTACCGGTGCTAATGAATCAAGTTTCTAGAATTAGAGTTTATGCAACTGCTAAAAACCCATTTATGTTTACTAAGTATTCTGGTTTTACTCCAGAAATAGTTGGTTCATCTGGTTCTGCAGGAGCAAGTGGAGCAGCAGGAATAGAACTTTCTGCATACCCAAACACTAAAACTTTCTTATTTGGTGTAAACATCGATTTATAAAATTTTAAAAAATAATTATCATGAAAAATAATATTAAAAATATACAGATTCTATTTGCTATAGGACTGCTTTTCACTACTGTTTCTTGTAGTGAAGATTATTTAAATGTTGATAGTAAAGATCGTTTAGAGCAAGACGATACTGAAACAGTAACGCCTAAAGAAATGGTAAATGGTGCCTACGGTATGTTAACCGAATGGGATTATGCTTTTTCTTATCTTGGAATAACAGAAATTATATCTGACAATTCAGATAAAGGTAGTTCTTCTACCGATACTGGGGGTGATAAAGACGTATTAGATGCCTTAACCTATACAAGTAGTGCTGGTTCAATTCTTTCTATGTGGCAAAATTGGTATAAATCTATAAACAGAGCAACGATTGCTATAGATTATACAGAAAATTATGGTCTAACAGATGAAAACTTACAAAACAGATTAGTTGGTGAAGCGAAGTTTTTAAGAGCTTTAAATTATTTTTGGTTAGTAAGATCTTTTGGGGCTGTACCATTACAAGATGTAGATTTAGTTGAAAGACAACCTGTAGCAGATGTATACGCTTATATAGAAGCAGACTTATTAGATGCTATAGAAAAGCTACCTCTTAAAAGTAAGTATGCTTCAGAAGATTTAGGTCGTGCAACTAAAGGAGCTGCTCAAGCACTTTTATCTAAAGTTTACCTTTATGAAAAAGAATGGCAAAAAGCATATGACATGGCAGACAATGTTATTAATTCTGGAGAATATGAATTGCATCCAAATTATGAAGAATTATGGAGAGCTTCCACAGAAAATTGTATCGAATCTATTTTTGAAGTGCAAGCTAGAGGAGAATCTATAGCTCATGGTGTGCAACAATATTCACAAACTCAAGGTGCCAGAGGTGCTGACGGTTGGGGATGGGGATATAACAATCCATCTGAAACACTTGTAAAAGCGTTCGAAGCAGAAGGTGATCTAATTAGAATGAATGCTTCTATTATTTTTGAAGGTGAAACACTATGGGATGGTCGTAAAGTTTTTGAAGTTGAAAACCCTAGGTATAATGAAAAAGCATATTCTACTGCTTCTGCAGGATCAGACGATGGCGATAAAAACATACGAATACTTCGTTATGCAGAAATTCTATTAATAAAAGCGGAAGCTGCAACATATATTGGTCAAGATGCTGCAACACCACTTAATTTAGTAAGAAGCAGAGTAGATTTACCTTCTATTAGCAATCCAACAGTAGCACAAATATGGAAAGAAAGACACTTAGAATTAGCGATGGAACATGATCGTTGGTTTGATATTGTTAGAACAGGACAAGCAAAAGAAGCAATGGCTGCAGATGGTAAAACATTTGTTGTTGGTAAACACGAATTGTTTCCAATTCCTTACAATCAATTAATACAAACTCCGGGAATGACACAAAACCCAGGATGGGAGTAATCTAAAATTTCAGCTATGCTTACCATTTAAGTATAGCTGAAATTTAATGTATCATTTAAGAACATGTTATATATGCGTAATTTTCTATTAATAAGTATACTATCACTAGCTCTATTTGGTTGTAATAAGCAAAAAGAAGAAACTACTACAGATACCGTTGTAGAGGATAACTTTATTTCTGATGATGCCCTTTTAGATCGCATTCAAGAACAAACTATCAATTATTTTTGGGAAGGAGCAGAACCTAATTCAGGTTTGGCTCTCGAAAGAATACACATGGATAATATGTATCTTGAATCGCCTAAAACTACCGTAACTACTGGAGGAAGTGGTTTTGGATTGATGGCCATTTTAGTAGGAATTGAAAGAGGATTTATATCGAGAGAAGCAGCACTTATAAGGTTTCAAAAAATAGTAGATTTTTTAGAAAAAGCAGATCGCTTTCATGGTGCTTGGCCACATTGGATTAACGGTGAAACCGGAAAAACACAGCCCTTTAGCGAAAAAGATAATGGAGGAGATTTGGTTGAAACAGCTTTTCTTATTCAAGGTTTATTAACGGTTTCTGAATATTTTGATGGCAATACTCTAGAGGAAAAAGAATTGGTTTCTAAAATAGATAACCTATACAGAACTGTAGAATGGGACTGGTACACCAAAAACGGAGAAGATGTTTTGTACTGGCATTGGTCGCCAGAATATGGTTGGGACATGAACTTACCTGTTCAAGGTTATAACGAATGTTTAATTATGTATGTCCTCGCTGCAGCATCACCAACACACCCAATTACAAAATCTGTTTATGAACAGGGATGGGCAAAAAATGGTGCTATTGTTTCTAATAAAACCTATTATGATGAAAACCTCGTTTTAAACTATTTTTATAATGATACAGATTTGATTGGACCTTTATTTTGGGCGCATTACTCCTACTTAGGTTTAGATCCTAGAAACTTATCAGATCAATATGCAAATTATTGGACACTAACACAAAATCAAGCTAAAATTCATTACAAATACGCAGTCGATAATCCACTAAATTATAAAGGATACGGAGAGGATCTTTGGGGTTTAACTTCTAGCTATTCCATAGATGGTTATCATGGACATAGACCAGGTGATGATCTTGGTGTAATTTCACCAACTGCAGCATTATCTTCTTTTCCATACACACCAAATGAAAGCATGAATGTTTTAAGAAACATTTATATAAATCATGATCGTGTTGTTGGTAAATACGGTCCTTATGATGCTTTTAGCCTTGAAGATGATTGGTACATAGAAAAATATCTTGCAATAGACCAAGGTCCTATTCCTATAATGATAGAAAATCACAGAACAGGCTTGTTATGGCGATTATTCATGAAAAATAGCGATGTACAAAATGGTTTAGATGCACTTGGTTTTACCTATTAATAAGTAAGAAAAATGAAGTTAAAAACACTTATAACAACACTCTTTTTAGTTTTTGTGATGTCTTTTTTAATGAGCGCACAGCAATTAAAAAAGTCTGAAGATTTATTTCTAAACAAAACACATATTGTTGAGAAAGACACGCTTAAATACAGAGTATTATTACCTAAAAACTTTTCTAAAGACAAAACATATCCGGTGGTATTGTTTCTTCACGGAGCAGGAGAACGAGGCGACGATAATAAAAAACAGCTCGCAAATGGTAGCGATTTATTTTTAAATGAAACAACAAGAAATTCATTTCCTGCAATCGTTATTTTTCCACAATGTCCAGAAAATGATTATTGGGCTAAGTTAAAAGCAGATCGATCTACAAAACCAATTACGTTTAAGTATAAATACAAGAAATCACCAACCAAAGCAATGGGTTTGGTAATGAGTTTGATGGATGAAATGGTAGAAAAACCATATGTAAAAACAAATCAAATTTATGTAATGGGTTTATCTATGGGAGGTATGGGTACTTTCGAAATAATCTATAGAAAACCAGAAATGTTTGCAGCAGCTATTCCTATTTGCGGAGGCGGACATCCAAAAACGGTATCAGCATATGCCAAATCTATTCCATTATGGGTTTTTCATGGAGCAAAAGATGATGTTGTAGACCCAAATTTATCAGTAAATATGGTGTCTGAAATTCTTAAAAATGGCGGATTTCCAAGATTTACACTCTATGATTTTGCTAATCACAACAGCTGGGATCCTGCTTTAGCAGAACCAGAATTATTAACATGGCTTTTCTCTAATTCAAAATAAAAAAAATGACAAAACAATCTATTCTAAAAATAACAGGTATTCTAATTATAGCAATCATCTTTTCGAGCTGTAATTCTAACAATAATACAGGTACAAGTTCTAAAGCAACAGCAGAAAATCTATTCGAGCCAAAAATAGATTCAATTCTAGAACTAATGACCTTAGATGAAAAAATTGGCCAACTTAATTTACCAACTTCTGGAGATATAACCACAGGAACAGCAAAAGGAACTGATGTTGGAGAACGCATAAAAGAAGGTAAAGTTGGTGGGTTATTCAATATTAAAACAGCAGAAAAAATTTATGAAGTTCAAAAAATTGCTGTAGAACAAAGTAGATTAGGAATTCCATTAATTTTTGGAATGGACGTGATTCATGGTTACAAAACAACGTTTCCAATTCCTTTAGGTCTTTCTAGTTCTTGGGATATGGAAATGATTGAAAAAACGGCAAGAGTAGCAGCTACAGAAGCAAGTGCAGACGGAATTAACTGGACGTTCTCTCCGATGGTTGATATCTCTAGAGACCCACGTTGGGGACGCGTTTCTGAAGGAAATGGAGAAGATCCTTATCTAGGAAGTAAAATTGCTGTAGCTATGGTAAATGGGTATCAATCTGATGATTTATCAGCAAATAACACCTTAATGGCTTGTGTAAAACACTTTGCACTTTACGGTGCTTCTGAAGCAGGTAGAGATTACAATACAGTAGATATGAGCCGTAATAGAATGTATAATGAATACTTAGCACCTTACAAAGCAGCAGTAGATGCCGGAGTGGGTTCTGTAATGGCTTCCTTTAACGAAATAGACGGAATTCCTGCTACAGGAAACAAGTGGTTGCTTACAGATGTATTAAGAGATGATTGGGGTTTTAATGGTTTTGTGGTAACTGATTATACAGGTATTTATGAAATGATAGCACATGGTGTTGGAGATAAATATCAAGTTTCGGAACAAGCATTAAAAGCAGGTGTAGATATGGATATGGCAGGAGATTCTCCTTCAGTTCCAGCTGCTTTTATAAAAACTTTAAAAGAGTCTTATGAAAACGGTAAAGTAACCATGGATGAAATTGACACGGCGGTAAAACGTATGCTAACAGCAAAATACCAATTAGGTTTATTTGACAATCCTTATAAATATTGCGATCTTGATAGAGCTAAAACAGAAATTTTTACACCAGAAAACAAAGCGTTTGCACGTAAAGTTTCTGCGGAATCTATGGTATTGCTAAAAAATGAAAATCAATTACTTCCGCTTAAAAAATCTGGAACAATTGCTTTAATTGGTCCATTGGCAAAAGCAGCTAACAATATGGCTGGAACTTGGAGTGTAGCTACAGATCAAGAAAAATCAAACTCTGTTTTTGATGGTTTAAAAGAAGTTATTGGTGACAAAGCAACCATGTTATACGCAAAAGGAAGTAACATCGATTATGACTTAGAATTAGAACAACGTGCCACTATGTTCGGTAAAGGGATTCCTAGAGACGGACGTACAGACAAACAATTGTTAGATGAAGCGCTTAAAATCGCAGCAAAGTCTGATGTTATTGTAGCAACTATTGGAGAATCTGCAGAATTAAGTGGAGAAAGCAGTAGTAGAACAGACCTTGGTATTCCACAAGTTCAGAAAGATTTATTGAATGCTTTATTAAAAACAGGAAAACCTGTTGTTTTAGTATTATTTACAGGAAGACCTTTAGTTTTAGTGGAAGAAAATGAAAATGTACCTGCTATACTTAACGCATGGTTTCCGGGTAGTGAAGCTGGTTTAGCAATTTCTGATGTATTATTCGGAGATGTAAATCCTTCAGGAAAATTAACAGCTACTTTTCCAAGAAATGTAGGTCAAGTACCATTATTTTACAATCATAAAAATACAGGAAGACCTCTTGGAAATACAGAAGGGAAATTTGAGAAATTTAAAAGTAACTATATCGATGTTCGTAACGAGCCTTTGTATCCTTTTGGTTATGGATTAAGCTACACTACGTTTGATTATGGAAACTTGAAATTAGATACCTCTTCTATAAATATGGATGGCGAAATTAATGTTTCTGTAGAGGTTACTAATTCTGGTAATTACGACGGAAAAGAAGTTGTTCAATTATACATAAGAGATCTTGTTGGTTCTGTAACTAGACCTGTAAAAGAGCTAAAAGGTTTCCAAAAAGTAGAGATTAAGAAAGGAGAAACTCAGAATATAACGTTCAAAATTTCTGTTGAAGATTTAAAATTCTATAATTCAGAATTAGATTTTGTAGCAGAACCAGGACAGTTTCAAGTTTTTGTAGGAACAAATTCAGACACCAAAATGATGAAAGAATTTGAATTGACTAAATAAAAGCATCACAATTAAATAATAACAATTTCATGCCACACATAATTTTTAAGTTTATCCCTATTCTTATTATTTTGTGTGGTTTTTACTTGTCAGATTGTAACATAATCTTAGGTTAGTAACTTGGGAATGAAATTTTCAGAAGAGAAAATTAATTTGAACACGCACTAAATTATAAATCATGAAAAAACTACTTTTTTTATTCACTTTAGTATTCCTTTTTTCTTGTAATAATGAAAAAAATAAGAATACAGCACAAGCTTCTGATACCAAGAAAATATCAGAAATAAAAAAAAGGCTTGAAACCTATATCAACCCATTAGATATTGATTATACCTATATGGTATACAATTCAACTCAAAATAAATCGTACCGTTCAGGTGCAGATCCAGCGGTTATAGAATTTAAAGGAGAGTATTACATGTTTGTAACCCGTTCTTTTGGTTATTGGCATTCTACAGATTTAATAAACTGGAATTTTATTAAGCCAGAACAATGGTTTTTTGAAGGTAGTAACGCGCCTACAGCTTTTAATTACAAGGATTCATTGGTATACTTTGCCGGTAACCCTGCAGGTTACGGAAGTATTCTTTACACAGACGATCCTAAAGGAGGAAAATGGACACCAACAGCTTCTATATCAACAGACATTCAAGATTCTGAATTATTTATAGATGATGACGGACAAACTTATTTGTATTGGGGCTCTTCTAATGTGAATCCGCTTCAGGTAAAAATGTTGAATAAGGACGATCGTTTTTTAGAAACAGGTGTGCGTAAAGAATTGTTTAATCTCGATGAAGAAAAACACGGATGGGAACGTTTTGGAGAAAACAACTTTCATCCAACCTTAAAGGAAGGCTATATGGAAGGCGCTTCTATGACCAAACACAACGGAAAATATTATTTACAATATGCTGCACCTGGCACACAATTTAATGTGTATGCAGATGGAGTTTATATTGGAGACACTCCATTAGGCCCATTTAAATACATGAAAAACAACCCGATGAGTTTTAAACCAGGCGGATTTACAAATGGTGCTGGACACGGAATAACGGTAAAACAAACCAATGGGCAATATTGGCACTTTGCAACCATGGCGCTTGCCTCTAATTCGCAATGGGAACGTCGTTTAAGTATGTTTCCTACTTATTTTGATGCTGACGGATTAATGTATAGCAACACATCTTATGGTGATTATCCGCGTTTTGGAGCGAATCATCCTACAAAAGCAGGAGAACACAATGGTTGGATGTTATTGTCTTATAAAGGAGCTGCTACCGTCTCTTCTTCCTTAATGCAGATAAAGAAATTTACGTCTGATGATGATGCGGTAGAAGTCACAGAATTACCTTTAGAAAAAAATACTGATGGTCAAATAATCTCTAAAATATTAACAGATGAAGATCCTAAAACATTTTGGGTTGCAGACACCAATGATGATAAACAATGGATAACTATTGAAATGCTAAAACCCGGAAATATCAATGCTTTTCAATTAAATTTCCATGACCATGAATCCGGAATTTATACGCGTACCGAAGGATTAAAGCATCAATTTACTATTGAAACTTCTGAAGATGGCGTTAACTGGCAAATCGTTGTAGATAGAAGTACAAGCGAAAAAGACACACCAAATGCTTACATTGTTTTAGACGACCCTGTAAAAGCAAAGTATGTACGTTATAACAATATAAAAGTACCTGGAGCAAACTTTGCAATGTCCGAGTTTAGAGTATTTGGATTAGGACTAGAAAATAAGCCAACAGGAGTTACAGGGTTCAAAGTAAAAAGAGAAGCAGATCGTAGAGATGTATCTTTTTCTTGGGATGCAGTAAAAGGTGCTCAGGGTTATAATATCCGTTGGGGAATTGCAAAAGATAAATTATATCAATCATGGCAAGTCTACGATACGACAGAACATTTTATGCGTTCTTTAGACAGAGATACACCGTATTATTTTACCATAGAAGCATTTAGTGAAAACGGAATTTCAGTAAAAAGTAATATTCTTTACACTAAATAAATTATAGCTAACAAATAATTTTAGATACTCTAAAGCATAAAAAAACTCCGAATTTTCATTCGGAGTTTTTACTTTTTAGTTCTCAATTACGCTCAAACTAACAAATATTACTTATTCATCGGTTTGTCTAAATTCATATACATAAAATCTACATCGGTAGCTTCTTTGCCTAATAAATATTTGCTAAAATGATCTGCTCTTAGCCAGAAAGAATATTCTGTCATACTACCAAAACCATGTCTTTGTCCTGGCATAATCATATATTTAAAACGTTTGTGTGCTTTAATTAATTCATTTGCCATTCTAATAGTTCCTGCAGGATTTACGTTGTTATCCATATCTCCATGAATCAACATTAAATGTCCTTTTAAGTTTTTTGCCAAAGACGGATTTGTATCAATCTTATATTTATAAGAACTTTTTCCTTTCTCATCAATTTCTTCTTTTACACCATGATGCGTTTCACTCCACCAAGAATTATACACATTATTGTCATGATTTCCTGCAGATGAAACTGCAGCTTTAAAGAAATCTGGATACACCAACATGGCTGCTGTAGACATAAATCCACCACCAGAATGACCGTAAATTCCTACTTTTTCTATATCGATAAAACTATGTTTGTTTGCCAATTGTTGTGCTACATACTTTTTATCTGCCAAACCATAATCACGTAAATTACCGTAACCATAATTATGATACCATTTAGATCTATCTGGATGTCCTCCTCTGTTTCCTAAGGTAATTACCACAAAACCAACTTGCGCCATTCTATCTACACGATCCATTCTAAAAGAAAAAGATTTATTTACCGCTTCCGTTTGCGGACCAGGATAAACGTATTCTAATAAAGGATAAACCTTTGTAGAATCCATATCAAAAGGCTTATACATTACTCCGTAAATATCGGTAATTCCATCATCTGCTTTTACTTTAAAGGTTTCTGGAAACTTGTAACCAGATGCAAATAGTTGGGACAAATCAGCCGTTTCTAAATCCATTACTTTACGTCCGTTCGCATTTCTAAGTTCCGATTTTGGTACGGTATTTACTCTAGAGAAATTCGTTACAAAATATTGATTAGAATCTGCCATAGAAGAAGTTGCTGTAAAATCTCCAGGGTTTAAAGTTTTCATTCCTGTTCCATTCAAATTAATTTTATAAGAATGTGCATAGTAAGGATCTTGCTTTTTATTAACTCCGTTTGCAGAAAAATATAAGGTGCGGTTTTTTTCGTCTAAACCTTCAAAATTAGCCACATGATAATCGCCTTCTGTAACTTGGTTTTTTAAATTTCCATTCGTATCATATAAATAAAAATGTGCCCAACCATCACGTTCTGCCCAATGCAACATTTCCTTTTCATCATTCAATAAAATTAACGGACGTGCTTCTATATAGGTGTTAAAACGTTCTTCAATTAAGGTTTTATATTCACCGGTATTAATATCAGCAACATTAATATCGTACTTTTTACGATCTCTAGAAATTACACTAAAATATATTTTCCCTTTTTTTGATAAAAGCAAAGAAGGTTTAAAATCATCATCTCTATTAGATTGTTTTCTTGGTGCTCTAAAAACAGAAACACTTTGTTGTTTAATAGTATCTAAAGGCACTTTTACATGCGTTTTTGTAGGAATATCAAAAATTAATAATTCAGATTTATAATATTCTTGTTCACCTGGCATGTGATATTTATAGGTTTCTAACGTTGGTCTTTTTTTACCTGTAGAATTAATTACCCATAAATCTTTAATATGTCTAGAATCAGATTTTTGAAAAACAAACTTTTTAGAATCGTGAGACCAGATTCCTCCAACACCGTTTCTTTTGTCTTTATTTTTTTCTTTATCTACATTATCTCCTCTAGAACCACGCCCATACGCATAGTTTTCTTCACCATCTTTTGTCCATTGGTTTTCTACAACTGTACTATCTTTTTCGTCTTTAATAAACTTTTTAAAGTTTACTTTATCCATCCAATACAAGTTGTACTTTTTAGAATACAGTACAATAGAACTGTCTGGCGCAATATTTGCCCATTTTTTCCAATCTTCTTTTTCTTTCTTAATCGTATCAATAATTGTTACTTCATTTCCACCTAATTTATATTCTAAATGGTAGACTTTTTTCTCCATTTTAGGCTTCTTACTTTTTTCATTTTTTGATGATACAGAGTCTTTTTCTACTTCCTTTTTATCATCAATAACTTTAACTTCTTCTGTTGATGTTACTCTAAAACGAATAGCATCTTCTGCTTCGTTAAATTTAAAATCGAAACGAGGTAAGTGTTTTGCATCATAAGGATCTTTAGTGATTTCTGTTAACCACTTTGCCATCTTTACATTATCAAAAAGTGTTTTTTTAGATTTTTTATCTGCATCCACTAAATAATAATTAGCTCCTTCAGATGTTTTATAAGCATACCAAAAACGGTTTCCTTTTTTTAACCAATGAGGACTTACACTTGTTGAGTGTACCATTTTCGCCAAATTTGTTGGCGAATACTTAGCAGCAGCTCTGTAATTGGGGGTTGGAGTTTCTTGTGCAGAAATTGTTGAAACAACAATAAATGGCAAGAATAAAAGTAAAAATTTTTTCATGAAGTAAAATAATTTGAATTAGTTAACGTAAAGTTTCTCTAAATCAAACTATCTCACAAATTTTTAAGATTTATTTATAAAAAATTTAACACTGAAAAAAATATAAAATCTAAGTTAAAACTCCTTATTATTAAATTTATATTTTAATTTCATCCATAAATAACTAAAAAATCTTGAGAACATTTTATTATAATTAAAGTTAAATAAACTATCTATAAGAACATCTATAGAAAAGTGTTTATGTAAAAACTGTAACCTGTTCTCTATTTGTAAATCAGAATATCTATTGTACATTCTTCTAGCGGAAACTTCACTTAATCGCCATTTTAAAAGCTTTTTCTTTTTCCACTCCTTCTCGTACTCTTTAAAATTTTCTTTTCCTGTTTTAAGATAAATATCTATATAATCACATGCTAAATTAGCACTTTGCATTGCATACCTTATACCTTCTCCTCCTCTTGGGTTTATTGCAGAAATTGCATCACCAATAGCAATTACATTGTTTTTATAATAAGTATCATTTAAGCCTTCACAGTACCTTAAAATACCACCATGAATGTCTAATAATGTGTAACTTTCTGGTTTAATATACTCTTTAATAATTTTTTCTGTAATTTTTTTGGTTGATTTATCTGTGTTTTCTTGATCTTTAGATTTTAAATGAGTTCTACCCGAACCAACTTTTAAAATTCTATTTTCCATAGGAAAAACCCAAGAATACCCCTTCAAAGCCCACTTATGTCCTAAGAAAAAAACTAACTTCTCTTTATATTTATTGTACGTTTTCTGATCTACTTCTATTAAATATTCTGTTCCACTACCCAAATTCATTTTAGGTTGTTCTTCTTTAGAATCATACATTACTTTTCGTAATGGTCCTGTTGCATCTATTAAAAGTTTCGTTTTTACCGTTTTTATTTTAGAGGTCTCAGCTTCTAGAAGATCTACTTCTACTTCTGTATTTACAACTCTTTTTTCTACATATTTATGACCTAATAAAACCTCACCCCCATTAGCAACAGATTCTTCTGCTAAAAACTCTCGCAACTTACCAAAGTCTAATACAACCCCTTTTGGCTTTTCACCAAACCAGTCATATTCTTTTTCTGTACATTTTATGGTAATGTCTTTCCAATAAGCCCCAACTACCTTATCTGGTAAATTAAATTCTTTCATAGGCTCTAAGGTCATTCCTCCACTAGAAAAATTATTATCATAAAAACTTTTATAACGCTCTACCAAAAGTGTTTTATATCCTTTTTTAGATAAATTTCTAGCTGTTTGTCCTCCAGCAGGTCCTCCGCCAATAATTACAACATCGTATTTCTTTTCTATCATCATAATTAATTTAGATTTCGCTTTTCAGCAAAAAAACGTTTTAAAAGCAAAGAACATTCGTTCTCTAAAATTCCGCTCACAACTTTTGTCTTTGGATGTAGTGTGGTTTTTAAATTTACAAAACCTCTATCTGGCTCTGTTGCTCCATAAACAATTTTACCAATTTGCGCCCAATAACTCGCACCTGCACACATTTGGCAAGGCTCTAGCGTTACATATAATACACAATCTTTTAAATACTTACCTCCTAAAAAATCTGCAGCGGCTGTAAATGCCTGCATTTCTGCATGAGCCGTTACATCGTTTAATGTCTCCGTTAAATTATGCGCTCTTGCAATAATTTGATCTTTAAAAACAATAATGGCTCCTACAGGTACTTCGCCTTTATCAAAAGCAGATTCTGCTTCTTGTAAGGCTTTTTTCATAAAATAGGTGTCGTCAAAAGGTTGTATCATACGTTTAAAATTAAATTACTTTTTTATTTTAGATCCTTTAACAATTGCCAACATTACAAAAACAATTGCTATTATTCGAAACCAAAAACCCAAATTATATTTATTACTGGTTACTATATTTAAAATAATAAGAATACAACTTGCTACTAATATTGCTATGTTTTTATTATTCATAATAACTATTCTTTTTACAAATCAATATTACAAAAAGTTAAATTGTATTTTTGCCTTTAGATGAAGAACTTGTTAGACAATATATCAAATCCAGAAGATTTACGGAAACTAAATCAAGATCAACTACCTCAACTTGCAAAAGAATTGAGAGATTTTATTATTGATATTGTATCTACAAAAGAAGGTCATTTAGGTGCAAGTTTAGGCGTTGTAGAATTAACGATCGCTTTGCATTATCTATTTGACACCCCAAATGATTTATTAGTTTGGGATGTTGGCCATCAAGCATACGGACATAAAATTTTAACAGGAAGAAAAGACGTTTTTCATACCAACAGACAGTTGGGAGGAATTGCTGGTTTTCCGTCAAGAAAAGAGAGTAATTTTGATGCTTTTGGTGTCGGTCATTCTTCTACCTCTATTTCCGCAGCTTTAGGTATGGCAATTGCATCTAATATTAAAGGAGCTACAGAAAAACATCATATTGCCGTTATTGGCGATGCTTCTATTGCAAGCGGAATGGCTTTTGAAGCCTTAAACCACGCAGGAGTTTCTAAGGCAAATTTATTAATTATTTTAAATGACAATGCGATTGGAATTGATCCTTCTGTTGGTGCTTTAAAAGAGTATTTAACAAAGGTTAAAACAGATAAAAGGCTTGCGGCTCAAAATAATATTATAAAAGCTTTAAATTTTGATTATTCGGGTCCTATAGACGGACATGATTTACCGAAAGTTTTATCAGAACTAGAACGATTAAAAACCGTAAAAGGCCCAAAATTTTTACATGTAATTACTACAAAAGGAAAAGGTTTACAGCAAGCTGAAGAAGACCAAGTAACCTATCACGCACCTGGTAAATTTGATAAAATTTCTGGGGAAAGATTAAAAATAGCAAAGAGTTTATATACAAAATACCAAGATGTTTTTGGACAAACAATTGTAGAGTTAGCTGATAAAAATGATAAAATTGTAGGTATTACACCAGCAATGTTAACAGGAAGTTCTTTAAAATTGATGTTAGAAAAGCATCCAAAAAGAACTTTTGATGTTGGTATTGCAGAACAACATGCAGTAACTTTAGCTGCAGGTATGGCAACGCAAGGTTTAATGCCTTTTTGTAATATCTATTCTACTTTTTTACAACGTGCTTTTGATCAAGTTATTCATGATGTTGCTTTGCAAAATTTGCCTGTTATTTTCTGTTTAGACAGAGCTGGTTTGGTTGGTGAAGATGGCGCAACGCATCATGGTGTTTTCGATTTAGCATATTTACGTTTAATTCCGAATTTAATTGTTTTTGCACCAAGAAACGAAATTGAATTGCGTAATATTTTATACACTGCTCAATTAGGTTTAAAGAACCCAATAGCCATTCGATATCCTAGAGGAACTGGGACTATTATAGACTGGAAAAAACCTTTTGAAAAAATAGCAATAGGAAAAGGGGTTTGTTTACAAAAGGGAACTAAAACCGCTATTTTATCCATTGGAACCATTGCTAAAAATGTTGCTGAGGCATTAGAATTCGTAGAAAATATAGATAATTTTTCTCATTACGACATGCGTTTTGTAAAACCTTTGGATGAAAACTTATTACATGCTATTTTTAAAACAGCAAAAACCATTATAACAATAGAAGACGGAACCATAAAAGGTGGTTTTGGAACTGCTATTTTAGAATTTGCTTCACAAAATAATTATCAACATAAAATAAAAACGTTAGGAATACCCGATCATTTTATTGAACATGGAAATATTTTAAAGCTCCAACACGCACTTGGTTTAGACGCAGATAGTTTAGCAAACATATTTAATACATTTATATAAAAAAAGACGCCAAATGGCGTCTTTTTTATGTTTGTATAATTGAATTTTAATTATTCAATAATTATTTTACTAGAAGATTTTTTATTGTTTTCATCAATAATGTTTACAATATAAACTCCAGCATTTAAACTCACAGAAACCGCTTGTTTTCCATTTGATGTAAAATCTACTTCTTTAGCAAAAACTTGTTTTCCTGTAAGACTAAAAACAGTCATTTTAGTTTTCCCTAAGGTACTTTTTGCTTGTAAAGTAAAGTCTCCTTTAGAAACAGTAGGATAAATTGCAAATACCTGTGTACCTGCTAAAACATCTTCTACAGAAGCAGTTGCTGTATTCTTATTTATAGATTTAATAGCCCAACCATAAGAAGATGCTCCTGGATCTGAAACTAAACTTAATTTAAAAACAATTGTTTCTCCAATAGCAAAACCTTTATCTGTTAACGTTATATTTTGTTCTTTAAATAAAGCATCATTACCAATTGCATTGTCTCCTTTATTATATTCTGTTAACCATTCTGGAAACCTTCTTGCATCATACTTATCTAATGTTTTCCATGTAATTAAATCGGTAGAAGCTTCAATTAAAACGAAATCATAAAACTGAGTCAAATCGGTTAAATCATCTGTATAAGGCTCTACAAGCGCAAAGTCTTCATACGTAAAAACCTTATTGTCTTCTGATATTGTTAATGGTTGTTTTAATGTTACCGAATATGTTTTATTATTATTATAAGGATGTTCCGAATTATTTAAGACAACACTAGCTACATTGCCGTCTAAGTTATCTATAACAAAATTAGATTTATAAGTAAAGACATCTGTATCCTGAAATTCTGAAATTTCAATTGAAGTACCTGCATCCTTATAATCAATTACTAAAAACTCTTGGTTATTTATTGGTGTTTCTAGATTATTAACATCATCAAAAACCTGAATACCTAGTTGATGATACCCTTCTGCCACATCTATTGTTTCATAAGAATAAGTTACTTCTGTACTAAAATCTTGTACAATCTCTGTTTGCTCTAATCCGTCTATAAATATTTTAACTCTACTTACATCATCTGAAGGTACGTTATAACTTACGGTTGTTTTTAAACTTTCAATTTCTTTTTGTTGTGCAGTAGCATTTGGAAACTTTAAATATCCTGGAAGTGTATATGTACTTAATTCTGGTATCGTTGCAGACCATACACCTCTACCATAAGTTGCAATTACAACTTGATCGTTTACTACTTTTAAGTCATAAACAGCTACAGAAGGTAAATCTGTAATCATACTCCAACTTGTACCTCCATCTTCTGTTTGAAAAAGACCAATATCTGTACCTGCCCAAATAATATCTTTGTTAAAAGGCATTTCTAAAATACTGTGTACTGCTACATCGGGGAAACCTGTATCTATACTAGCTTCAAATCCTGTAATATCAGACCAAGTAGCACCTAAATCTTCTGTTTTTAAAATCTTAGGTCTACCTTGTGAAGAAAAAAGAGCATAAGCCCTATTTTTTTCAATATAAGAAGTTCCTAAACCTGAAATAAATAGATTATGGTTATCATTTGGATTGTTATAAACACCTGCATCTGTAAAAGTTTGTCCATTATCTTTAGAAACATGTAAAACATAACTACCACTTTCTGTCATTAATGCTCCAGCCCAAACAATATTTGGGTCTGCTATAGATACTTTTACATTTAAAGCACTTGAGGTACTTGAACTACTTGTTATAAATTTAGAAGTAATTGGCACTAAATTCCAAGTTGCTGCAAAATCGGCTGAACGCCAAACCCCATTACCAGAAACAGAAAAAACAGCATTTGGGTTGTTATTAGCATTTGCTAATTTTGTGTAAAATATTTCTTCTCCTTCTAAACTTTCTTGACCTGCAAACGCAAAATTAACATATCTACCAATTCTATTGTTCTGAGAAGAAACAATAAAATCTTGAGGATTGTCATAATGCCAAATAACTTCAAAGCCGTCGCCACCAAATGCCTCTAAATACTCTTTGTCTTTATTAGCATCATTTCCTAATGATATCCAACAACCATTATCTTGTGCGCCTGTTAAATAATTATCTTCTCCATTTTGTTTTGTTGCTCCGTAAAATTGTGTACTATTTTTTCCTAAGGCTGCACTAGACCAATCGCCTTCATTTACACCTGGGTCTAAAGCCAAATTACTAGAATAAATACCACCATCATTTGCTAAAATTAATTGAAAAGCATTATCAACTCCTTTTATAGCTGCAAGCCCATGCTGATCTACATGAACATCTGTATTAACTTGAGTAAGGTTACCATTTTGACCAGTAGCAGCAATCTCTAAAGCTGTAAAAGTATCATCATTATTAACAGTAACTTTAAAAAGCTCCACACCTCCAACATAAAAAATATTCTCATCAAAAGGATGCGTTAAAACAATATTATCATACCATCCTTGTCCGTTTACCAAATCTAATCTATCTACGCTAGCATCAATTGGAGCTGTTAAATTTGTAAAAGTAGCCCCCGCATCTCTTGATATATATAAATCTGTATTAGTACTAACAGTACCATCAGAACCAGAATACGCACAAACAACAACAACCGATGTATTTACTTCTGATACAGCTGTTTCAAACCTGCTATGGTTTACATTAACAGCTGCTTTATCTAAAGCAACACTCCATGTAATACCACCATCAATACTTTTTACCAATCCTACTCCATTTACAGAACCAAATTGAATATTAAAATCAGATGAAGAAGCATCTAAATCTTGAACTCTGCCTGTTGAATTATAAGTTTTAGTCCAGTTTACACCACCATCAATAGTTCTATAAATACCAGAAGTAGTTCCTATAAGAACATTATTGTCGTCTAGGGGATTAATAATCATTCTACCAACATCTCCTAAAGATGCTGTAGCTGTTAAATGTTGCCAAGTAGCACCACCATTTATTGTTTTGAATACGCCAGAACCACCAATTGCACCTAAATTACCAAAAGGTTCTCCGGTACCTGCATATAATATATTAGAATTTATTTGACTAATTACAACAGTAGAAGTTGCTAAATTAGGCACCTTAAAATCTGTTAATGTTTCCCAAGTTGCTCCGGAGTCTTCTGTAAGCCAAACACCTCCACCAACACTACCTACAAACCATCTTTTTGTATCATTAGGATCTATAGCAATTCCTCTAGCACGACCAGGCACATTATTAGGACCTCTTTCTTTAAAAACAGGGCTAATTGCACTTTTACCACTTTTTTTTAATTTTTTACTTTTAGCTTTGTTAAATTCTTCTACAAGATATCCTTTTTTATAAGTGGAGTTTTCTTCTTCAATTCCTTTTCTTATCTGTTTCTGATAATCTGCAATCTGTTCTATTCCTTTTTTATGAACACCTTTTTTCTTTTTTTGTTTCTTTATTTGATTAAAGTTATTCTTTAAAACAATTTCGGTTTCTTTTGCTTTTGTCTGACAACCAATAAAAAAAAAAGTTGATAAAAGAGCACAGGTAATAGTAGTTAGGTAGTTGTTATTCATACGTATATATTAAGTTAATCTATTTTTATAAAAATATATTTCTTTTTAGTTGGTACGCTTTCAAGAAGTACTTCGTCACTTTGTTTTTGGACCATGCCAATATGTGGTGTGCATTTTAAAGTGGTATTATCTAACCATTCCATTTTTTCGCCAGTAAATATTCCTTTTTTTAATTCCTTATTTGTTTTTACATCAACTACCTGATACTTAAAAGTAATCACTGGGTTTTTGGTAGATGTATATTGCAACATTAATACTTTAGACTTATCTTGATTATAAACTTTATCTGTAATTTCTTTATCCTGAAAAGTTATAATTTGGTTGTTTTTAGTATTTTGTTTACTCACGTTATTTGATTTACAAAAGAAAAAAAGACTAGAAACTAGCATTAAAAAAAATAATTGAATGGTTTTATTTAACATAAAGTATCATCGTTTAAAAGTTAAGTTTAACATATTGTTTAAAAATGAAATCTAAATATAGGTACTATTGGTATCAATTAAATGATATTACCTGTTAATTTCTTATGTGTTCTAATCGCATAACTATCAGACATTCTAGAAACATAACTACATATTTGCATAATTCGTTGATACAAACTAATAGATTCTGTTTGGTATTCTTCTGGTAATAAATTTAATACCAAATCATCAAAATTAGATTCACAACCATCAAACTTATTGTTTAAAGCAGTTACAAAAACGTCTAATAAATCTGCAATAATTCTATAACCAGCAATTTCTTTTTCTACAACATCTTTGCTTTTGTAAATTTTTGCAACACTTAGTTTTATAATGTCTTTTATTTGTGCCTCATATTTACATCTGTCTAATAAAGATTTCTCAAAAGTTCCGTTTAAAATAGCTTCTTCATTTGCTAAGAAAATAGCAACAGCTTCATTAATTAATACACCAATTGCTAAAGCTCTTAAATAACTTATCCTGTCCGTTTTATGTTTTAAAGAATGATACTTTTTAATATCGATGGTATCTTTTACCAACTTAATCATGTATTCTAAAGCAAATTCTTCTTCAATTAAACCTAAATTAATTCCGTCTTCAAAATCGATTATTGTATAGCAAATATCATCTGCCGCTTCTACTAAATACGCCAACGGATGTCTATAAAAGGAAATTGCCGACGTAGACTTTTGTTTCATTCCTAAGTTATCTACAATTTCTAAAAAAGCATCTTTTTCTGATTGAAAAAAACCATACTTTTTATCTACAATATGGTTTGTTGGTTTTTTAGGAAGACTTTCTTTTGGGTATTTTAAAAAAGCCCCCAAGGTTGCATAACTTAAACGCAGACCTCCAGAAATACCCTCTCTACTTTCTGTTAAAATTTTAAATCCGTTTGCATTACCTTCAAAATCGATTAAATCTTGATATTCTTTATCAGATAATTCCGCTTTGTATTTTACACCTTTTCCTGTTTTAAAATACTCGCCGATCGCTTTTTCTCCAGAATGACCAAAAGGAGGGTTTCCAATATCATGCATTAAAGAAGCCGTACCAACAATGGCACCAAAATCATTAAACGTGTAGCCTAATTCTTCTAATTTAGGATGACGCTCTAACAACACCTTACCGACTCTTCTGCCCAAAGTTCTCCCCACAACAGAAACCTCTAAACTATGCGTTAAACGTGTGTGTACAAAATCTGTTTGAGATAATGGTATTACCTGTGTTTTGTCTTGTAAACTTCTAAATGCTGAAGAAAATATAATTCTATCAAAATCTACATCAAAACCCAAACGAGTTTCGTCTTGAGTAGCTCTTGGGCGTTTTTGTGTATCGCCAAAACGTTTTAAAGAAAGAAGTTGTTCCCAGTTCATTTATTTTTATAATAAAGTTTAATGTGTAAAAATACAAACTATTATTTTGTGGAGATGTTCTGATTATAAAAACATTTTTTACGAAAAAATTAAGAGAAATTTAATGTAAAAAAGTTCAAAATGTTCTCAACTTAACTTATTTTTATAAAAATTTTTTGGATGAAAACGAAAATATTATTCATTATTATAATTTCGACTACCATAATGAACTGTAAGTCAGTAAGTGGAAAAGACCACGACAATGCAATTACAGAAAAGTATTGGAAACTTACATCTTTAGATGGAAACGATATTAAAATGGAAGACACGCAAAAACGTGAAATATTTATTACTTTAAATACTAAAGAGAATAGATTTACCAGTTTTGCAGGTTGTAATACCATAAATGGCGAGTACATTTTAGAAGAAGGAAATAGAATTAAATTCACCAAAATTATTTCAACTAGAATGTTTTGTAATAATACCGATGAATCTAAATTATTAGAAGCTATAAATTTAACAGATAATTATACTATTAAAAATAATATATTATCTTTAAATCTTGGAAAAAGAACACCTTTAGCAGTTTTTAAAGCAGTGTCCATGAATTAAAAAATGTTCGTGACCATTTTATTCAGTTTATAAATTAACCCATTATTCATGATAAAAAAATTATTTATTACCCCATTTCAAAAGTTTGTAAAAATTGAAAGTTTTAGCGGAATTCTATTATTACTATGTACATTAATTGCTTTATTTTGGGCAAATTCTCCTCTACATGAAAGCTACTCTTCTATTTTAGATTATAAAGTTGGGTTTTCTGGAGAAAGTTTTGAATTAAAGAAATCTGTCTTATTTTGGATTAATGATGGTTTAATGGCTATTTTCTTTTTCTTAATAGGATTAGAAATTAAACGTGAAATTTTAATTGGAGAACTAAACACCGTTAAAAAATTAGCTTTCCCATTATTTGGAGCTGTTGGTGGAGCGCTTATTCCGGTTGGTATATTTATGCTTTTAAATCAAAACCCAGAAACATTTAAGGGTTGGGGAATTCCTATGGCAACAGATATTGCTTTCTCTTTAGCTGTATTAAACACATTAGGAAAACGTATACCGCTTAGTTTAAAAATATTTTTAACTGCATTTGCAATTGTAGATGATATTGAGGCTGTTTTAGTAATTGCTGTTTTTTACAGTGAATCTATTCAAGTTACATTATTATTAATAGGCTTAGCATTAATAGCACTATTATATGTGTTAACTCATAAAGGGTATTACTCTAAATTTGTAATGATTGTTGTAGGTATTATTGTTTGGGTATTGTTCTTAAAATCTGGAGTACACCCTACTGTTGCAGGTATTTTAATTGCATTTTCTGTACCAATTAGACAAGAAATAAAAACAACTACTTTTCTTTCTCAACTAGAAGGTATTTACAATAGCATTAAAAGTGCACCTGTATTAAAGGAACCTATATTGTCTAATGAACAATTAAAATTGGTAAATAACTTAACGCATTGGAGTAAAAAATTTCAATCTCCTTTACAGCATTTAGAACATAACCTACACAATTGGTCGGCTTATTTTATAATCCCTGTTTTTGCACTTGCCAATGCAGGTGTGTTAATAGATAGCTCTGTACATATAGACACGGCTTTGGTATTCCATATTATACTCTGTTTAGTATTAGGTAAAGGACTAGGTATACCACTAGTTATATTGGTTGCAAAAAAATTAAATTTAATTCAAATACCTGGAGACATTCACTTTATACAAATTTTAGGGGTTTCATTTATTGCTGGTATTGGGTTTACTATGGCTATTTTTATTGCTGGTTTGGCTTTTTCAACATCACCAGAGTTTATTAGCTCTGCAAAAATAGGTATTCTTTTAGGCTCGCTTATTTCTGCGATAATTGGTTATCTTATTTTAAGATTTGCACCAGTTAAAGACTTTATTAAAATTTAGTAAGTATTTAAAATATTATTTATAAAAAAAGAGAAGCTTTTAAGCTTCTCTTTTTTTATATAATTACATCTTGTTTTATAAAATGGATTCTTTTTTCTGATTGTAATAATTCAGTAGGGTATTTACACTCATATTGCCGTCTATTAAAGCAAATGGACTTCTGTAGCATAAAAATCACACTTACCAAACCTCAACAGGTATATAAAACTGTATTTTAAAGTGCTTTTAGATACGTAGACAAGTTTTTATCACCTTTACAAGACTCTATTGGATTTTAATTTTAAAACCTCTTACGAGCTTTATTTTAACTTATTACTTTTTCTTATCTCTGTTCACTTTCAAATACTAGAGATTTAGTGATATTTTAAAGCATCTCTATGAAGATTTAAAAGAGAAACCTTTATACTCAAATAGCATACAAATAAGTTTAGCCCAGATTGAAGCATTTGTTTGAGCTCTTTTTTGTCTTTTGCTGATAAAAAAAGTGAGTGCCTTTCGACTATCCTCAAGATAAACACCAAGCTGGAAATAGCTTCAAAAAATAAAAAAAAGAGAAGCCTTTCGACTTCTCACATTTAATTTATTTAAAACTCCAAAGAGTATTAGCAAACCAATTTGGTTTCCAAGCTTTATAACTTACTGGATTAAAATGCACATCTGTTATTTTAATCTTTAAAATTTGTTTTGGAAGTAAAAACACAGGATGACTATATAAAGGTCCTTTTAAAACCAAAAAATGATAGCGTTGAGATTTATCTTTAAATCTTTTATGAGGTCCTAAATTATAAAGAATACATCTTCTTGTTACAACATTACCTTTTACAGTTTTAAAGGTTAAATTTACTATCAATTTATCATTGATAGATTTCATAAAAATTTTATTCATATTTAATATACAGTTAAAACTATCAACAATTATTTTTTGTTGACAAAATTACAGTAGTAAGAACGCTACATATATAACCCTCTTAAACTACATTACTAATTATATAAATATTTTTTGGCGGGAAGCTTCTAATTGTGTACTTTTGAAGTATCAATAGAAGGAGGATAACTCTTCTTCTCTATTCATAATATAATTGGGGTCGGATCCAAATAATATTAAAAACACCAAGGGCAATATTTATATTTCCCTTTTTTTATGCCTTTTATTTACTTCAATATTTACTATGTTAATAATAAAGAGAAGCCTTTCGACTTCTCTTCTAATTTATTTTATTACTAATTACCCTTCGCAACTAGCACATTCTTTCTTTTGCTTAAATTTCTGAGCAGCATTCATACTGTGTTGGTAATACATAGATTTTACACCTAATTTCCAAGCATTAATATAAACCGAATTCACTTCTTTAATTGGCATATCTGGATGTACCATAATATTGATAGACTGTCCTTGATCTATATGATTTTGTCTATTAGCTGCCTGATATACAATTACATTTTGATCAATTTCTGAATAGGTTTTAAACACATCTTTTTCTGCTTCTGTTAAAACGCTTAAATGTTGCACAGAACCATCATTATCTCTAATACTTTTCCAAATATCTGATGTATTATGTCCTTTTTCTTCCAATAATGCTTCTAAAATTGGATTCTTAATCGTTGTTTTAATTTTTGCAATATCCTTTACATAGATGTTAGACCAAATTGGCTCAATTCCTTGAGACACTTGTCCTAAAATAAATGCAGATGATGTTGTTGGTGCAATAGCATTTAAAGTGGTGTTACGTCTTCCGTATCCTTTTAATACTTCTGGTTCACCATACAACTTAGCCATTTCTTCTGACGCTTTGTAAGATTTTTCTTTAATTACCTTAAAGATTTCACTGTTTAAAGCATACGCTTCTGCACTGTCAAAAGCATGCATTTTAGATTGTAATAAAGAGTGCCATCCTAAAGCACCTAAACCTAAAGCTCTGTTTTCTTTGGCAAAATTATACGCTTTCTCCATAAAACGGAACGTAAACTGATCGTCTCTATCATCTGAATCTTTATATACTTCTAACTTAGTGATAAACTCTTGCATTACTGCATCTAAGAAATAGGTAAGTGTTTCTACAGCATCTGTATCTTTCCATTTATCATAATGTAATAAGTTTACTGATGATAAACAACATACAAAAGACCAATCTTCATTAGAAGGCAACATGATTTCTGTACATAAGTTACTCGCATAAATTTCGTGGTTTTTGTCTTTATAAACATCTACCGTTCCATTATTTGCGTTGTCTCTAAAAAGTATATAAGGATATCCTATTTCTCCTCTTCTTTGTAATATTTTTGCCCAAATACTTCTTTTTTCTACATCACCATCAATCATTGCTTGCATCCAATCGTCACCAACAGTAACTCCGTGCGTTAATTCTTGAATTGGGTTTCCTTCTGTTCCTATCTCTAAAAACTCTTTAATATCTGGGTGATCTACTGGTAAATATGGAGAAAAACGGCCACGTCTTACAGAACCCTGACTTACAACATCTACCATTTTTTCGAACAACTGCATAATGTGTACAGAACCAGAAGATGAACCGTTGTTTTTTACATCGGCACCTCTTTTACGCAACTTACCAAAGTATCCAGAAGTTCCTCCTCCTAATTTAGACATCATACCAACTTCTGATTGAGAGAACAAAATATCTCCCATATCATCTGCTACATGCGATCCAAAACAGCTAATTGGCAAACCTCTTTTCTTACCAAAGTTAGACCAAATTGGTGAAGCTAAAGAGTAATACCCCTCTGCCATATATTTATAAAACTTATCAGAAAACCCATCCATATTTAAAATACGCTCTGCATTGTCTGCAATTTCACGTATTCTTTCTTCTGGTGTAGTATCTCCTGTTAAATAACCAGATTGTAAAAATTTACGACTATTTTCTGTTAGCCATGTAATTTCTGGCTGGTCTTTACCTTTAAGCATTTCTTTCCTAGCAGCGTTTCTAACTTGAATTAACTGTTCGTGTTCTGTAAGTTCTGTTGTTTTTGTTTCGTTCAAGTTCATAATTTAAAATAAGTCGTCGCTAGTTATACTTTTTGTTCTTTTACTATAGTTGATTGATCTTTTTACAAAGAAATCACCATGTTTGGTTCCAATAATTTCATCATCAAACCAATCTGTTTCTGCTAATAATTTTTGATCTACCTCAAATATTTTTGCAATACCAATACTTTCTAAAGAATTATTAAACCTGTTTTTAATAAATTCTTTGATTACATTTTTAGGTAAAAAATCTAATTCTCCTTTTTCAAAAATCCAATCGATTAGTTTACTTTCAGAAAGAAACGCTTCTTTACAAGTTTCTTGAACCAATAAATTATGCTCTTCGCTAAACCAATCTGGATTTTCTTCTTTTATAATTTTAATTAAATCGATACCAAAATCTCCGTGAATCTGCTCTTCTTTAGAAGTTGCTTCTACCACATTAGAAATTCCTTTTAGTACATTTTTATGCTTATTAAAAGCCATAATAATCAAAAACTGAGAAAATAAAGATACATGCTCTATAAATAAAGAGAACAATATTATAGACTCAGAAAACTCTTGATTGTCTTCACTATTTACATTTTTTAAAGCAGCTTCTAAATAGTTAACACGTTTCATTATAACAGGGTTTTTCTTTAAGTTTTTAAACTCATTGTTTAACCCTAAAATCTCTAATAAGTGAGAATACGCATCATGATGACGTACTTCACTTTCTGAAAACGTAGCTCCAACAGAACCAATTTCTGGTTTTGGCATCTTTTTATAAATGTCTCCCCAAAAAGTTTTAACAGCAACTTCTATTTGAGAAATTGCCAACATAGTATTTTTTATCGCATTTTTTTCTATCTCTGTAAGAGAAGTCTTAAAGTCCTGAATATCACTGGTATAATTAAACTCTGTATGAATCCAATAAGAATGTCTAATAGCATCTACATATTCTCCCAAAGCAGGATAATCGTAAGGTTTTAAGTTAATTCTCTTTTCAAAAATATTTGGTTTTCTACTTCTTGTTTGTTCGTCTCTATATAAAATATAAGCCTTTGCAACGTCATGAAAAGGGCTGTCCATTAATTTATACTCTACAATATCTTGCACCTGTTCTACTGTAGGAATATAATCTGGTTCATTTAACCTTCTCTCTAATAAAGTACCATGTACAATGTTAGAAATTGCAATTGCATCATTTCTAGAACCGTTGTTAACGGTAAGCATAGCTTTTTCTATAGCATTAATAATTTTCTCTAACTCAAATATTGTTGTTTCCGAGTCTCTTTTTATAATATGCGTAATTTCCAAGGTAAATGAAGGGTGTTTAAGTGTTATTTTTAGTGTTAACAAAGATTGGATTTTTTGCTCCAAAATAAAAGTTATACTTATTCACAAAACCCTTGAAGTTTTTAACAAATTAACAGTTTTGCTGATTTTAAGGTTAAAAAAATGATTTTTTAAAAACTTCATTCCCAAACAATTATCAATCTAAAATCGCTGTAACTACTATCGGTATTGGGTTTCTTAAAAGACCTCTATTAAAAAAATTTTGTAACAATTATTTGCTTTTTTTTCACTTACAATCTGTCACTTTATACGAACAAAAAGAAAACAATTATTTAAAACCGCATTTTGGTAATATCAATTAATATAATCTTATATTTGCAGTATTATTAACATTTATATTATATTATTTTGAAAAAAGGAACAGTAAAATTCTTCAACGAATCTAAAGGATTTGGATTTGTAACAGAAGATGATTCAAACACAGAGTACTTTGTACATGTATCAGGATTAATTGACGAAGTAAGAGAAGGTGACGCAGTAGAGTTCGACCTTAAAGAAGGTAGAAAAGGTTTAAATGCAGTAGACGTTAGAGTTCTATAATTTTAAATTTTTTGAAAAGAACAAGTCGCTTAATTTTTTAAGCGGCTTTTTTTTGTCTTATTTTTTTTGATAAGATAAAGCCTACATAAAAAGTAAACGATTATTTTAATTAATTGAGTCTAATTATTTAGAAAAAGAAGCTCTTTTAAACACTTATTGGCAAGTATTTCCTTTTTTATAAGAACAAGTCGTTTAATTTATTTTAAACGAATTTTTTTTGCCTTATTTTTGTAAAAACATTTATTTATAATGAAAAGTAGCTTCACCAAAACTGTACAAATTGCCATTATATCTGTCTACTTAATTTTTTTAGCAGGCTCTGTTGTTAGAATGACTGGCTCTGGAATGGGATGTCCTGATTGGCCAAAATGTTTTGGTTATTATATTCCGCCTACAGCGGAAGAACAAATTACTTGGAAACCAAATTCTGAATTTAAAAAAGGTTTTATCATTATTAAAGATGAAGCGCTGTTTGTTGCAGAACACGATATTAAAACAGCAGAACAATTTAATAAAAGCAATTGGGCTACTTATACAAAACACGATTACGCAAAATTTAACAAATACCATTCCTGGACAGAATACATTAACAGATTATCTTCTGTTTTAGCAGGTTTTGTTTTCTTATTTTTAATTTACGGAGCTTCAAAATTCTGGAAAACAGATAAAAGAATCCCTATACTTGCCTACACCGCTTTCTTTTTAATGTTGGTAGAGGCTTGGTTAGGAAAAACAGTGGTTGACAGTAATTTAAAACCATCTATAATTACCATTCACATGGTTATTGGTTTAATTATTATAGCGCTTCTATTACAGGTAAAATTTATTGCTTCAGATAAAAAGAAAAACTACAATTACAATTCACTGTTTAGTAAACTACTTATTGTTTCTGCTGTACTTTCTTTAATTCAAATAGCAGTAGGAACCCAAGTAAGGCAATTTATAGATGAGCAAGTAAAGCTTTATGGTTTCGAAAACAAAGATTATAGTTTAATGAACCCGAGTTTTAAATTCTACTTTCATAGATCTTTTACCATTGCAATTGTGCTAATAAACTTTGGCTTGTTTTATATAAACCAAGTAAAAAAATTAGATTACAAATTGGTAAATTGGGTGGTTGCATTAATTTTCTTAGAAACCATTTCTGGTATGTTAATGTATTACGCAGAGTTTCCTTTAGGCACACAAGCAACACATTTATTGGGTGGTGCAATATTATTTGGACTACAGTATTATTTATGGCTGCAAAGTAGACTTACTAAATAAACAGTATTCAGCCTCAGTATTCAGTGGCTCACTGTTGTGTAAGCTGAATAATACAAGATTGACGACATAGCAATATAGAAAACACAGTGTTTTTTAAACTTTAAAATTTGTTTTAGCCGACATCTGATATCCGCTAGCGCGAGCGTCCCGCTCGTGCAAACACCAATAACACATGGAGTAATTTCCACAAACTTACTCAACAATAATTTAAGAAAAGATACGAGCGAGATGCTCGCACCAGCATTGAGATTGTAACTAAGAGCCGAAAACTAAAATTAAGGATGCGCATTCACCCAAACCTCCCCGTCTGAAAAATATTCTTTTTTCCAGATTGGAACAGTTTCTTTTAAGGTATCTATTGCAAATTCACAAGCTTCAAAAGCAGCTTTTCTATGTTTAGAAGAGGTGGTTATAATTACAGGAACTTCTCCGATTTGTAACATTCCTTCTGCGTGGTGAATGGCTATTTTTTTTATATCAAATTTTTCTAAAGCCAAATCTGCAATCTTTTGCATTTCTTTAATTGCCATTGGTTTATAGGTAGAAAAGTCTAATTGGGTAACTTCTTTTCCTTGTGTATCATTTCTTACAGTTCCTACAAATGCTGAAATTCCGCCACAAGAATCATCTTCTACAAAACGGTAACATTCTTGTAAATCTAATTTTTCTAAAGTAATTTTTATTGAAGTTCTTTTCATTGTTAAACAAAAATAGGAAAACAAAGTTGTATTTTTGCAAAAATAAATAAATCGTCATTACAAGAGGTATTCTGTTGATTAAAAGACAATGGTTCTAAAAGAGATTACCGACATAAGCTGCATTGACCAAAAGTTATCTTTATGAAAAATATTTTTAGAATTGTAAGTGTATTGGAAGGGATTTCTTATCTATTATTATTATTTATTGCTACACCTATAAAATATTTACAGGATGACGCCACTTACGTAAAAATGTTAGGAATGCCTCATGGAATTCTTTTTATGCTATACGTAGTATTAGCTTTTGTAATTAAAAAAGAAATGAATTGGAACAATAAAACGTTAGGTATTGTTTTAATTGCTTCTGTGATTCCTTTTGGCACTTTTTATATTGATAAAAAGTATTGTCAGAAATAGGTTGTTGGTTATTACGCGTAGATACACAGAGAAGAAACTAAAAGTACATAAAGAAGAGAACAAAAGGGTGTTTCTTGCCTTTTAGAAGGTTAAGATGAGCTTCTTTTATCCTCCACTAACTGGTGGAATTATAGCAATAACATCACCTTCTTTTAACACCAATTCATCAGTTGCATAACTTTCATTTACTGCAATCGCATAAGAGTTGATGTTTTTTAACTGCGGATGTTTTTCTTTTAATAAATTTTTAAAACCTACAACACTTAAAGTATCAGCAACCTCTAAATCTAAATTAGAAGCACCTACTAAATCTGTAGTAATTCCAAAAAAAAGTACTTGAATTTTCATATTTCAAAAATATTAAAACAAACTTAATCTAAACAATAAACCATCATTTTTAATACCTCCATGAAAAGACCTCACATAATCTACTCTTAGAAAGCGCCATTTACCATAACCAATATTATCTAAACCGATAGAATATTCTGTATAAGGCTTTTTATTTGCCATAAATAAGGTTTTTGCCCCTCCAACTAAATGAAAATTCAATTTATTTAATAATGGAATCTTCCCTAAAACAGCTCCTTTAAAATTATGCTCAATATGTGCTTCTGCATATTTATCGTTGGTATAAAACTTATAATACTCTAAAATACCAAAACTATTTAATTCGCCATTTAAAGGAAATAATAATTGGTTTCCATTAGCTTGTAAAAAATCCATAAAAGCTATGTTTTTCTTTTTTAGAAACATCCCTCCTCTTAAATAATAACTTAGGTTTCCATAATTTCCGGCATTAATATCTTGTTTTAAAATTGCAGTAAACACATCAGAATTTAACTCAGAATTAGAAGCACCAAATCGTTTTCTATAATTAATATTTAATGACGGATATTTCTCATTGCCAATATTTTCTTTTCTATCTGGGTAAGACAAATATTTTTGCCCAAAAACAAAAGTAGCACCTACATTTAAAGTAGCAATTTCATGTTCTTTAAATACATCAATTACATTTGAAGGATTATTAGAAGTATATCCGCCATTATGCCCTTGCTTTGCAAAGGAATAATCTGTAGTATTAAAAAGTGGTTTTCTGTTTGCATACTCTAACGATGATGAAAAGTAAATTCCATTCTTAATTTCTTCTGAATAACTTATTTTACCAAAAGTTTTATCGTAAATTTTTAAATAATTTAACCTTCTCACTAAAGATCCAATGGTGTTATTTAATTTCATGATAGGTTTTCTATCGTTAAACTGAGCCGTTTCAACTCCTCCAGAAATTGTCATTGTTGGTCTAGAAATATCATTCCATTTTTTAGTAAAAAAGAAGGTTGGCCTTATGCGTTTATCAGAAAAACCATAATTTACTTTTGCTCCGGTATTCCACCATTTGCCTGTTTCATTTTGTTTTTTAAAAAAACTAAAACCTAAAGAAGCATTAAAACCTTGTACTGTATTATAATTAAAATTCTTTATTAATCCATTGTAAGAAATAGCCCATTTTTCGTAGGAATTTCTATGTGTATGACCCATCATAGGCGAAAGTAAATTAAACTTATTTTGCTTCTTATTTACAGAATCTAAATATTTTTTAGATTTTCTAACAAGTTTTAAACTGTCTTTAAATTTATAATCTGTAGCTTCCTCTATGGTTAAAGGCACAGGTCTTAAATTACCCCAATAAACGGTGTCTTTTTCTGTAGCCTCCTTCTCAAACGTTAAAACTTCATTGGTAAATGTATTTTCATTATATTCTGGTGTAAAATTATAGGCTGAATATGCAGATGAAAAGCGTCCGTCTAAATTAAAACCAAAAGCATCTACCTTAAAGTCTATACTCTGGCTAATTAACACCCAAGCATCATTTTCTGCCGAGTAATTGTAGTTTTGTTTTAAATACAAAACATCTACAACAGGTACATTTATTTGCGCTCCAGTAACAGAAACATCTGCACCGTAAATAGCCCAATCATCTTCTACTATATATAAATACCCATTAAAAACACGATCATTTTTACGCTTCGGAATTATTTTTATCTTATTAATAAGTTTACCATTCTTATTATAAAAACTTCCTTCTAAATTAAATTTATAATAACTAAAAGCATTGGTAGAAATTGGTGAAATTAAATCACCTCCAAAGTTTACACTATCATCATAAAAATTAATATTTGCATCTTCTGCTCTATTAAAACTAATACCATTATCTGTGCCGCTTACTTTAGATGCAATAATTTTCTCTTTAAACTTCTTCGGTTTTTTCTGAAAATGAATTTCAGAAACCGTTTCAGAAAGATAAATAATTCCACTTCTTGTAGAATCTAATGCACCACCAAAATCTCCCAGATTCTGACCTAAAAATTTCTCTGGAGCATCTTTGATTTTATAAAGCCCGCGAGAATAAAATTTAGCCGTATATTTTGCATACTTATCTGTATTTTTATCCTTATTTGCTATTACATTTCTAATAATTCTATTTGCAGGATTGTCTTTTGTAGAGATAGAAATTTCCGCCAATTGCACATTCTCTTCCTGTAATTCAATATTTAATTCAAATGGAAAAGAGGTAATATTTACTTCTTTTTTTAACGTTATGTAACCTAAAATTTGAAAAACGATGGTATGTTTTCCTTTTTGGGTCATATTTAAAATGTAATCTCCATTGTCATTAGACGTGGTTCCTGTAACCGTATTATCTAAATAAACACTTACAAAAGATAAAGGGCTGTTTGTGGTGTCTGTTATCTTTCCTTTTACTTGTGCAAAAAATGAAAATGAAGTAAAAAAAAGGATTAGAAAAGTATTTTTTGGCATAGCATTGCTTTGGTATATAGACGTAAACTTAAGACTTAAGTTACAATCAAAGATATAAAATATGTTAAACAAAGTAAAAACAGAAATCTAACATCAAGCTATTTAGAGCAATACAAAGGTAATATTTACTTAAAATAGCACTTATTAAGAAGATTAGAAAATAAATTCTCTCTTTCGCTGAAAATCATATATTTGTAAGCTTAAACAAGTAAAGACTTATTATATGAGCGATTCTAGAAAAAGACACGAAGCTTTATTATATCACGCAAAACCAAAACCAGGAAAAATTGAGGTTGTTCCTACCAAAAAATATGCCACTCAACACGATTTAGCGTTGGCATATTCACCAGGTGTTGCAGAACCTTGTTTAGAAATAGCAAAAGACAAAAACAATGCATACAAATACACTGCTAAAGGAAACTTAGTTGCTGTAATTTCTAATGGAACTGCAGTTTTAGGCTTAGGAGACATTGGTCCGGAAGCTTCTAAACCAGTAATGGAAGGAAAAGGGTTACTATTTAAAATATTTGCAGATATTGATGTTTTTGACATTGAAGTAGATGCTACCGATGTAGAACTTTTTATACAAACTGTAAAAGCTATTGCACCTACCTTTGGTGGAATTAACTTAGAAGATATTAAAGCACCCGAAGCTTTTGAAATTGAAAGACGATTAAAAGAGGAATTAGACATTCCGGTAATGCACGATGACCAACACGGAACTGCAATTATTTCTGCTGCAGCCCTAAAAAATGCGATTGACATTACCAACAAAGATATTAGCAAAGTAAAAATTGTTGTAAATGGTGCTGGAGCAGCTGCTATTTCTTGTACCCGTTTGTATTTAAAACTAGGCGCAAAAAGAGAAAACGTAGTAATGTGCGATAGTAAAGGTGTTATTAGAAGCGATAGAGACGACCTTACCTCTCAAAAAGCAGAATTTGCAACTGATAGAGATTTACACACTCTAGATGAAGCAATGCATGATGCAGATGTATTTATTGGTTTATCTAAAGGAAATGTAGTTTCTCCACAGATGCTTTTAACCATGGCTAAAGACCCAATTGTTTTTGCAATGGCCAATCCTGTAGCCGAAATAGATTACGATTTAGCAGTAGCTACAAGAAAGGATATTATTATGGCTACAGGAAGATCTGACCATCCTAACCAAGTGAACAATGTACTTGGGTTTCCATTTATTTTTAGAGGTGCTTTAGATGTTAGAGCTACCAAGATTAATGAAGAAATGAAAATGGCAGCCGTTCATGCTTTAGCAGATTTGGCTAAAAAATCGGTACCAGAACAAGTAAATATTGTTTATGATGAAGTTAGTTTAGCGTACGGAAGAGAATATATTATTCCAAAACCATTTGATCCAAGATTAATTTATGAAATTCCACCAGCTATTGCAAAAGCTGCAATGGATTCTGGTGTTGCTCTAGAACCAATTGAAGATTGGGATAAATATAGAGAAGAATTAATGGAGCGTTCTGGTTCTGGAAATAAAGAAATTAGACTTTTACACAACAGAGCAAAAAGTAATAGAAAACGTATTGTATTTGCAGAAGCAGACCATATAGATGTTTTAAAAGCTGCACAAAGAGTACATGATGAAAAGATTGGTGACCCAATATTATTAGGACGAAAAGAAGTAATCTTAGCTCTAAAAGCAGAAATAGGTTTTACTGAAATTGTGCCAATTATAGATCCAAAAACCGATGAAGAAACAGAACGCAGAGAACGTTTTGGTAAAATTTATTGGCAAAATAGACGACGTAAAGGACGTACCTTATCTGAAGCAACAAAATTAATGCGAGAACGTAATTATTTTGCTGCAATGATGGTAAATGAAGAAGAAGCAGATGCATTAATTACAGGATATTCTAGACCTTACCCAACAGTTTTAAAACCAATTTTAGAACTAATTGAAAAAGATAAAGGAGTTACTAAAATTGCTGCCACCAACTTAATGTTAACCAAACAAGGTCCGTTATTTTTAGCAGACACCACAATTAACATAAACCCTACGGCTAAAGAATTGGTGAAAATTTCTCAAATGACTGGAAATTTTGTAAAAATGTTTGGTATGAAACCAAATATGGCAATGGTATCTTTTTCTAACTTTGGATCTTCAAATTCTGAAACTTCTAAGAAAATTAGTGAAGCCGTTTCTTATTTACACCGTCATTTTCCAGACACTGTTATTGATGGAGAATTGCAAGCAGATTTTGCTTTAAACCCAGAAATGTTAGCTAAAGAATTTCCGTTTTCTAAATTAAATGGTAAAAAAGTAAATGTTTTAATTTTCCCAAATTTAGAGTCAGCAAACATTACTTACAAACTAATGAAACAATTAAACCACGCAGAATCTATTGGTCCAATAATTTTAGGATTGAGTAAACCTGTACATATTTTACAATTAGGTTCTAGTGTAGATGAAATGGTAAATATGGCTGCATTGGCTGCCGTAGATGCTCAAGAAAAAGAGAAGAGAACTAAAATTAACAATAATTTAGTGTAAGATTAATTTGATGTGAGAATCAATTAAGTTTAAATAAAATAGAGATTAGACATTTATTTGTTATCATTTAAAGTCTAGTCTCTATAATTTATAAAATATAAATTGCACTCACACCAAACCTAAAATAAATTCTTACTTTAGAGGCTTAGAAAAAGAAATATATGATTACACAAGTTAGAGGAAGATTGGTAGAAAAAAACCCAACAGAGGTTGTAGTAGATTGCAATGGAGTTGGTTATTTATTACATATTTCTCTAAACACCTTCTCTAGCTTACCCGATGATGAAGCTGTTGTTTTATACACCCATTTATCTATAAGAGAAGATGCACACACCCTTTTTGGATTTTTCACAAAAACAGAGAGAGAAGTTTTTAAGCTATTAATTTCTGTTTCTGGCGTTGGGCCAAGTATTGCAAGAACTATGTGCTCATCAATGACAGCAGAAGAAATACAACATGCAATTGCATCTGAAAATGTACCACTCATACAATCTGTAAAAGGAATTGGTGCAAAAACAGCGCAAAGAGTAATTGTAGATTTAAAGGATAAAATTTTAAAAACCTTTAACATGGATGAAGTTTCTACCTTTACAAGCAATACCAATAAGGATGAAGCGTTATCTGCTTTAGAAGTTTTAGGGTTTAATAAAAAACAGTCCGAGAAAGTTATCTCTACTATTTTAAAAGAAAACCCAGAAGCCACCGTAGAAAACTTAATAAAACTAGCCTTAAAAAATTTATAAGAATTTTGAGAAATTTTTTTAAAAAAATATTTTTATTTCTTGCTTTTGCTTTTATAGCAAACACCTCTTATGCGCAAACCGATAGAGATACAGATTCTATAACTGTAAAAAATGACACTCTAAAATTAAGATATAACTTTAAAAAAGAGCAAACTGGTGGTTTGTTTTTAGATTATCTGGCAGAGAAAGAAATTATTTTTGATAAAGATTTAAATAGATATGTAATTGTAGAAAAAATAGGTGACTATTATACCAAAACACCAATATATCTAACCCAAAAAGAATATGCAGATTATCGTTTAAAACGAGATATGACGCAGTATTACAAAGACAAAGTTAGCGCTACAAACTCTAAGAAAAAAGGTTCTATAGAAGCTCAAAAAGATCTACTACCAACCTACTATGTAAAATCTGACTTATTTAAAACTATTTTTGGAGGAAGTGAAATTAAAGTAACACCTACCGGAAGTTTAAATTTAAAATTGGGTTTTATTTATCAGAATACAGAAAACCCGCAATTATCCGAAGAAAACAGAAGCAGTTTTACATTTGATTTTGATCAACAAATTAATGCAAGTATTCGTGCACAAGTAGGTACCCGATTAGATTTTACGGCAAATTACGACACACAATCTACTTTCGATTTTCAGAATTTAGTGAAAATTGGTTACGAACCAACGGAAGATGATATTTTACAAGGAATAGAAGCAGGTAATGTTTCTATGCCCATTAAAAACTCCTTAATAAACGGAGCTCAAAGTCTTTTTGGGGTAAAAACACAATTAAAATTTGGGAACACTAATATAACTGCTGTTTTCTCTCAACAAAACTCAGAAAGTACCACAACTGTTGCAGAAGGTGGTGCTTCTATACAAGAATTTCAATTAAAGGCGACGGATTACGATAATGATCGTCACTTTTTCTTATCACAATATTTTATAGACAATTACGCAAACTCTCTTAAAAACTATCCTTTAATTAACAGTCAAGTTAGTATTACAAGAGTAGAAGTTTGGATAACCAACAGAAACGCAAGTACAGAAGATTATAGAAGTATTGTAGCTTTAGCTGATATTGGAGAATCTGATACAGATGTTTTGGTAAACCAAACAGGAGAAGTACAGCTCACAAATCCGCCAACAACTACTGGTGGAAATATACCTACAAACGAATCGAATAATTTATCTAATTTACTAACTACAACTAGTGGTATTAGAAATATTTCTACCGTAAATAGCACTTTGCAACCTTACAACATGAGTGAGGGTACAGATTATTCTGTATTAGAAAATGCAAGAAAATTAAGCACTAATGAGTTTACGTTAAATTCTCAATTAGGTTTTATTTCTTTAAACAGAAGGTTAAATGATGGTGAGGTTTTAGCCGTTGCTTATGAATATACAATTGCAGGTGGCGTTTCTGGGAGTACAAAAACTTCTTTTAAAGTTGGTGAATTTTCTAATGATGGTATTCTATCTCCACAAACTTTGGCTGTAAAATTATTACGCAGTGAAATTTTAAAAACCAAAAGAGATCGAGTTGTTAATGGTGCTACCATTACAGAATCTTTTCCTACATGGCGTTTAATGATGAAAAACGTGTATGCTTTAGGTACTTTCCCTTTATCGCAAGATGGTTTTTATTTCGAAATTCAATATAGAGATGACCAAACAGGTATTTCTTCTAACGTGTTACAAAATGCAAATACAGCAGGTATTCCTAACTTGCCACTAATACAAGTTTTTAAATTAGACCAATTAGACCAAAGTCAATATAGAAGTCCAGACGGATATTTTGATTACGTAGAAGGTATTACCGTAAATTCTCAAAACGGATTTATATTTTTTCCAGAACCAGAACCTTTTGGAAATGATTTAGTACAAAAAAACAACAATGATATTGGTTTAAATGAAACGGTAGACAATAACTATTTATTTAAAGAACTTTATTTAAACACAAAAGTAAACGCACAAAACAATTATCAAAATAAAGACAAGTATTTCTTAAAAGGATATTTTAAATCAGAAAATTCTGGAGGAATACCCATTGGTGCTTTTAACGTACCAAGAGGATCTGTAACCGTAACAGCAGGAGGTAGACAATTGGTAGAAGGTGTAGATTATGTGGTAGATTATCAACTAGGTCGAGTACAAATTATAGACACTGGTTTGCAAGCTTCTGGCACACCAATTAGTGTTTCTACAGAGAACAATGCAGTCTTTAATCAACAACGTAAAACCTTTATGGGTGTAGATGTTGAGCACAAGTTTTCAGATAATTTTATTCTTGGAGCAACCATTCTAAATGTAAATGAAAGGCCTATTACTCCAAAAGTTAATTTTGGTTCAGACCCTATAAACAATACCATGTTTGGGGTAAATATAGATTACAGTACAGAAGTACCTTATTTTACAAAATTGGCAAATAAACTACCTTTTGTAGATACAGATGTGCCTTCTAATTTATCGGTTAGAGCAGATATGGCATACCTGCTTCCTGGCACACCAAGTGGCATTGATGTAGCAGGTGCTGCAACTTCTTATATAGATGATTTTGAAGCTTCTCAAATACCTATTAGTATATTATCGCCATTAGATTGGCATGAAGCCAGTACTCCCAAATTTTTCCCTGGTTTTAATGGTGATCAAGAAAATTTATCTTACAATTACCAAAGAGGAAAATTAGCCTGGTATAATGTAGATCAAATTTTTTACGGAGCCGGAGATACACCTGCAAATATTAATGCTGTAGAACTTTCTAGAGCAGAAACTAGACAGATTAATTATAGAGAATTATTCCCTAATGTGCAGTTAGATATTACACAGAACTCAGTAATAAGAACTTTAGATTTAGCTTATTTCCCATCAGAAAGAGGTTCTTATAATTTTGACACCGGTATTAATGTAAAAGCAGACGGAACTTTTTCTAATCCTCAGAATAGGTGGGCAGGAGTTATGAGAGCATTAACTACCAACAATTTTGACCAAGCAAATGTAGAATATGTACAGTTTTGGGTAATGGATCCTTATGAAAATTATTCAATTACAGAGGAAGAAGGTTTGCCTATAGGAATGAATCCAGAAAACACATCAAACCAAGTTGGTGATTTATACATAAACTTAGGTAATGTTTCTGAAGACATTTTAAAAGATAGTCGAAAAATGTTTGAAAACGGTTTGCCAGAAACTGGTGGAGATATCAATACCATAGAAACAAATTGGGGTAAAGTACCAACAAACCCATCTATAATTTATGCTTTTGATGAAAATGATGAATCAAGAGCAAATCAAGATCTTGGATATGATGGTTTAAATGATGCGGAGGAATTTACTAAGTACAGCACAACGCTTCCTAACTTTAGCAAATTAAACCCAAACGATCCTGCATCAGATAATTTTCAATATTTTAGAGGTAGCGAGTTAGATGCAAATCGTGCTTCTATACTTACCAGATATAAAAATTACAACAATACTCAAGGGAATTCTCCAACTTTAAATCAATCTACAGAAAGCTACCCTACTTCATCTACCACCTACCCAGATGTAGAAGATATAAATAAAGATCAGACCATGAATACCGTAGAAAGTTACTACGAGTATAAAATTTCTATGAATAGAAATAATTTGGTAGTTGGAAAGAATTATATTGTTGATAAAAAAACAACAGATGTAACTTTAGAAAACGGAGAAAAGCAAACAGCAACATGGTACCAATTTAGAGTTCCTATTAGAAGTGGAACAGAAGTAAATGGTATTTCAGATTTTAATAGCATTCGTTTTGTTAGAATGTTTTTAACTAATTTTAGAATGCCAGTAGTACTTAGGTTTGGTGAGTTAGACTTAGTACGTGGAGATTGGAGACGATATACAAAAACCTTAGATGAATCTATTTCTACTCCAATAGATTTAAACAAAAATGAGTTAAAAGACTTTGAAGTTGGTGTTGTAAGTATAGAACAAAATGAAGGAAGTTATATACAGCCTCCTGGAATAGAAAGAGAGCGTTTACAAGGTAGTACAAGTGTACAATTACAAAACGAACAATCTGCAACCTTAAAAGTAACTAATTTACCAGCAAACGAAACCAGAGCAATTTATAAAAACATTAGCATAGATTTAAGACGATTTAAAAATTTAAAGATGTTTATACATCTTCAAAAAAATGAAGGGGCACTTGATATTAATGATGATGATTTTTCTGCAATTATAAGATTAGGTACAGATTTAGATGACAACTTTTATCAAATAGAAGTACCTTTAAAAGTATCTGAAAATGGTACTTCTGCTTTAGATATTTGGCCAGAAGCAAATAATTTAGATGCTTTTCTAGAAACTTTTGGATTGGTAAAATTAGAAAGAGACAAAGCTGGTGTTGCCATTACAGACATCTATACTTCTATAGACCAAAACGCTGAAATACCTTATACAATTTCTGTAAAAGGAAACCCAACGTTGGCAGAGTTAAAAACAATTGTTTTGGGTGTAAAAAACAAAACAACAACTCCAATTAGTGGTGAGGTTTGGTTTAATGAGTTACGCTCTTCTGGTTTTGATAATAAAGGTGGTTGGGCAGCCGTTCTAAACGCCGATGCAAATTTTGCAGATGTAGCAAATGTATCTTTATCTGGTAGCATGTCTACCGTTGGTTTTGGTAATGTAGAAGACAGGGTTGGCCAACGTAGTTTAGATGAAACAAAGCAATATGATGTTGCTACGTCTATAAATTTAGGTAAAGTATTAACCCCTAAAGAATGGGGAATTCAATTGCCAATGAGTTATAGTATTGGTGAACTTTATATAGACCCAAAATACGATCCTCAGTTTCAAGACATAGAATTAGCAGATGCTTTAGGTGAAAATGAAAACAGTGAATTTTCTAGAGATTATACCAAAAGAACAAGTATCAGTTTTACAAACGTAAAAAAGAATAGAAACCCTAATTCTACAAAAAAACAAAGATTTTACGATGTAGAAAACTTAGCGGTATCTTACGCACATAATAAAGAATTTCAAAGAAATTATAACATTAAAAAACGTATTAATGAAAGTGTAAGAGCTTCTGCTTCTTATAATTTTAGTTTTGATTCTAAACCATTAGAGCCTTTTAAAAATAATGATTCTATTTTTAGAAACAAATATTGGCAACTTATAAAAGACTTTAATTTTAATCCAATTCCTAAAACTTTTGCAATTAATTCTAGTATCAACAGAAATTATAATGAACAACAATCTAGAAATTTAGTAAAAGGACTATCTGCACAACCAGAATTAAAACAACGTAGATTTTTATTCGATTGGGATTATACCATTGGTTTCGATTTAACAAAATCATTACAAGTAAACTTTAATGCAACCAATAGTTATATTTACGACACTTTTGGTAACAATGATGAAATACAGGTTTTTGATGACTTCTTTAACACAGGAAGAGCCAATCATTACCATCAAGCATTAAACGGAACCTATAATTTACCAATAGATAAAATTCCGTTTTTAAAGTTTATAAAAGCCGATTACGCATATACCGCAGATTTTGACTGGCAAGCAGCTCCACAAAATACCATAGACATTAATGGTGTAGATGTACCCTCTGTAAACTTAATAGGAAACACCATACAAAATGCAAATACACACAATTTAAATACCACTATTAATTTTGATGCTTTTTACAAAGGGCTTGGTTTCGAAAAATTATTATTGACTAAAAATCAACGTAAAAATGCAAAAGGAGATCAAGGTGCAGGTTTACCAAGAACACCAGGAAGAGTTAAGCAAAACAAAAAATTATCTATCGGTAAAAAAATATTAAAAGGTACTTATGATGTTCTAACTTCTGTAAAACAAGGGAAAATAAGTTATTCAGAAAACAATGGTCAATTACTACCAGGATATACAGAAGATGTTGGTTTTTTAGGCGGTGCTCCTACTTCTTTTGCTTTTGGTAGTCAAGTAGATATTAGAAACAAAGCATTAGAACAAGGTTGGTTTGTAAACAGAAATAATGGAGAAGAATATTACAGTAAAACTTATAGTAAAACACATTACAATAAATTAGATTACACCTTTACATTAAAGCCAATTAAGGATTTAAATATAGATGTTAGAGGTAATAAAATACAAACAAGAGATCTTTCTCAGCAATTAGATCTTGTCTCTGGTAGCAATCAATTTGAAAACACTCCTTTCTTTGAAACAGGAAACTTTAGTACCAGTTACTCTATGATTTCTACTGCATTTACAGACGGAGATGTTTTATTTCAGAATTTAAGAAATTATAGAAGTATCATTTCAAACAGATTAGCTACAGAAAATACAGTACCTGCAAGTGGCTTTGGTAACAATAGTCAACAGGTTTTATTACCTGCTTTTGTAGCTGCTTATTCTGGTAAAAATCCAGATAAAGTAAATACTGGGCTCTTTAGAGATATTCCTATCCCTAACTGGACATTGCGTTATAATGGTTTAATGAAGTTTAATTTCTTCAAAAAGAACTTTAGTAATTTTGTAGTTTCACATGGTTATAGATCTTCTTATACGGTATCTAGTTTTACAAATAATTTACAGTATGATGCCAATAATCCGTATGCAAACTTAAATGCTGCCAAGAATTATGAATCTCAATTATTAGTATCTGCAGTTACTTTAGTAGATGAATTTTCTCCACTAATTAAATTAGATATGAAAATGAGAAACTCATTTTCTTTAAGAGGAGAAATAAAAAGTGACAGAACGCTTACAATGAATTTTAACAATAGTACTTTAACCGATATTTCTGGTACAGAATTTATATTTGGAATGGGCTATGTTTTTGAAGACGTTAAATTTAATACCCGTTTTACAGGGAAGAAACAAACACTAAAAGGAGACATCAATTTAAGAGCAGATGTGTCTTTAAGAGATAATATTACACAAATTAGGTCTGTAGATGAAGATAATGATCAAATTAGTGGTGGACAAAAACTTTTTTCTATTAAATTTACCGCAGATTATAGATTAAGTAATAGTTTAACCGCATCTTTCTATTACAACCATCAAACATCTAGATATGCAATATCAACCACTTTTCCAAGACAAGCGATTAATGGTGGATTTAATATTATTTATAACTTAGGAGGAAATTAAACATAACAACAAAAACTATTTAAAAAAATGAATTTACCATCAGAATTAAAGTACACTAAAGACCACGAGTGGATTAAAATTGAAGGAGACGTAGCAACCGTAGGAATTACAGAATTTGCACAAGGAGAGTTAGGAGACATCGTTTATGTAGATGTAGATACTTTAGACGATACTGTAGAAGAAGGAGACGTTTTTGGATCTGTAGAAGCTGTTAAAACCGTTTCAGATTTATTTATGCCTTTAACAGGTGAAGTAATAGAATTTAATGAAGAATTAGAAGATGAGCCAGAATTGGTTAACTCAGACCCTTATGGTAAAGGTTGGATGATTAAAATTAAAATATCAGATAGTTCACAAATAAATGATTTATTGGATGCAACAGCGTATAAAGAGCTTATTGAAGGATAATCTTTTTATCGTTGCAATAATCATAACAGTTTTAATTGCATATTTAAGTTTAAGGAGAATGCCTGAAATAGAAACAGGTATTAAAAACGTTGATAAAATATATCATCTTATTGCCTACTTTACACTTTCTGTAACTTGGTTACTCTCTTTTTATAGAAAACCAATTCTAAAATATGTAATTATTATTTGTTGTATTCTTTTTGGCATAATTATTGAAGTTTCACAACAGACATTAACTACATATAGAACAGGAGATTATAAAGATGCACTAGCAAATACAGCAGGTATTATCTTGGGATTTATTGTTTTTAATCAAATTTTGAAAAAAATTACAGTTAATTCATAGTAAGACTTGTATATAAACCAATAATTTAATTAAATTAGCGAACTATTAAAAACCCTTTACAATGGAAATTAAAAAAAACCCGAAGTCAAATTTAGAAAATTACAGTAAAATTTTTATGCAAATAGGTTTGGTTTTAGCGCTATTTGTAACATATGCTGCTATAGAAAACAAAACTTATGATAAAGTTATTGGAGACTTAGGCGCAGTTACCATGAATGCTGACATGGAAGAAGAAACAGTAATTACTGAAAAAATAGAACCTATTAAACCAAAAACTCCACCACCACCAGCTCCAGAAAAAATAGAGATCGTAGAGGATGAGAAAGAAGTTGAAGAAACTGTAATAGAATCTACTGAAACAGATGAAACAGAAGCTGTAGAAGTTGAAGAAATTGTAGAAATTCAAGAAGTTGAAGAAGTTGTAGAGGACGTAAGTTTTATGATTATTGAAGATGTACCTGTATTTCCTGGATGTAAAGGAAGTAAAAATGAGTTAAAAGCTTGTTTTAGTAAAATGGTACAAAAGCATTTCTCAAGAAAATTTGACGCTAACTTACCTAACGAATTAGGATTATCTTCTGGTAGAAAAAGAGTATTTATCGGTTTTAAAATTGATAAAAACGGTAACATTGTTGACGTTAACGCAAGAGCTCCACACCCAAAAATTAAAAGTGAAGTTATTAGTGTAATGAAACAATTACCTAAAATGAAACCAGGTAGACAAAGAGGTAAACCAGTAGGAGTAAAATATAGTATTCCTTTTACTTTAATTGTAGAGTAATTTATAATACATTATATATAAAAACGTTTAGAGATAAAACTCTAAACGTTTTTTTTATGCCTTAAAGTTTTATAACCTTTTTATTTATCCATAAGTTATAGCAAATTAAAAAATTAACCATGAAAAGTTACTTAATCTTAATATCTTCAATTCTACTTTTTTCTAATTGCAAACAGGAAATTAAAAAATCAGAAAATTTCTCACCTTTATTAGACTACCAATACCTGATTAAAACAAATAACGATTTTAAAATACCAACTGAAACCTACAAAATACGTTACAAATCTGATGGTCTTGAAATAACGGGTTATCTAACAAAACCAAAAGATTTACAGAAATATCCTACCATAATTTACAACAGAGGAGGTAATAGAGATTTTGGTACTTTTACGCCCAAAAGTTTAATATATCAACAATATTTAGCCTCAAATGGCTTTATAGTACTGTCTTCTCAATTAAGAGGAAATATGCACAGTGAAGGAGAAGATGAATATGGAGGAAAAGATTTAAATGATATCCTTAAACTTATTGAAATAAATAAATCCCTAAAATATTCTAATCAAAATATAGGAGTATACGGAATATCAAGAGGAGGTCTAAATGCTTATCAAATTTCGAGATTAACAGATGAAATAAAAGCCATTGCAGTTGTTGGTGCTCCAACGGATCCAAGACTAGATTTTGATACTCGTCCAGAAATGTATGAAAAAGTATTAAAAGAATTAGTTGGTGACACTATCAATTTTAAAAAGGAGTATGACTATAGATCTCCAATAAAATGGGTAAATGAAATAAATGAACCAACGCTTATTTTACATGGAGCAGATGACTGGAGAGTAAAGCCCATAAATGCAGAACTAATGATTGAAGAAATGAAAAAACTGAATAAGGAGTTTGATTATCAAATTGTAGAAAATGGTAACCATGGATTAAGTACTCACACTACAATTAGAAATGAAAAAGTAATAAACTGGTTCAAAAAATACTTAAAATAAAGTGCTATAGTAATAAAAACGATACTTACTCTAACAAGTTAATTGTTAATAACTAGAATAAAAAAACTCTAATTACATAGAAACGAAAACCTTCTATTAGATAACCAAATACAGTTAATTCATAAAAAAACTCCAAAAAATTACTTTTTTGGAGTTTCAATAGCCCGTTAATTGGCTAAACAAAAATAAAAATTATTTATTAGCAGCTAATCTAGCTTCATGTTTCCATAAATTTACGCTAACAATTGCATTGTTGTAATAATTAATTTCTTTTAAAGATTCATCATTCCAAACAAACCACTTCCCTACTTTTTTGCCGTCATTGTATTTAGCAATTTGAGTTTTGTTTCCTTTTTTATCAAAACGAGTCCATTGACCTGTTAATTTTTTATCCTTAAAATACCCTTGAGTACTGATAGAACCATCTTCATGGTAATAAGTAGCTTTCACTAAATCTCCTTCTATAGTATAAGTAGTTTCTTTATCTTGTGCGTATCCTATTGTTGCTAAACAAAGAACTATAAGTGTTATTATTTTTTTCATGACGATAATTTTTAATGGTTATAGTTACAAATATATATAAAAACTTACAATTAAACAACCTTTTGGTAACATTAAATTAACATTGGGCTTTAAAGAATAAAAACAATATCTTTACTATATATAGATTTAAAAAAAAGAGGATGGCAATTATGAAGGTTATAGAAGTATTAGCTAATTCTGAAAAAAGTTGGGAAGAAGCAACTAGAATAGCAGTAAAACAAGCGTCTAAATCAGTAAAAAATATAAAATCTGTTTTTGTACAATCGCAAAGTGCTGTTGTTAATAATGATGAGGTTACTGATTTAGAGTAAACTTAAAAATTAAATTTGAAGTAAATTAAAATATAAAAACACACAATTTTAAAGTCATTTAACACTATATAATGCACGTTAATCAAATAATACTTATTAGCTTGGTGGCTATCATTCACATCTATATTGTCTATTTAGAAATGGCTGTTTGGACATCGAAAAAAGCGAGGAATGCCTTTGGTATAAAAAGTAAAGAATTTGCAGAAGAAACAAAAGCGATGGCTGCAAACCAAGGTTTATATAACGGCTTTATAGCTGCAGGGTTAATATGGTCTTTAATTGCAATAAAAACAGATGTAGCAATCTTCTTTTTGTGTTGCGTTGCAATTGCAGGACTTTATGGTTCTTATTCTACCAAAATAATTCGCATACTTTACATACAAACGCTACCTGCAGCACTAGCTATTATTTCACTTGTATTATTCTAGTTAATCTTTTTCTTGTTCAATAAGAAACCTTTATTTTTGCAGTTAATTTTTAACAGAAAATAAAAAATGAAAAAATATTTAGAGTATTTAGAAGGATTAATTATTGAATATACGCCCAAAGTATTAGTAGCATTAGCAATTTTAATTATTGGTTTATTAGTTATAAAACTAATTGTTAAAGGAGCTAAAAAAGCAATGACCAAAAGTGGTCTAGATGTTACACTTCAAACTTTTTTAGGAAACTTAATTAGTTGGACCCTAAAAATATTATTAATTATAGTTGTTATTTCTAAACTAGGAGTAGAAACAACTTCATTTGCAGCAATTTTAGCCGCAGCAGGTTTAGCAGTTGGTTTAGCATTACAAGGATCTCTTGCTAACTTTGCAGGAGGAATTTTAATTATGATTTTTAAACCTTTTAAACTAGGTGATTTTATTGAAGCACAAGGTGAAAGCGGAACTGTAAAAAAGATTGAAATTTTTACAACGAAACTAAACACTACAGATAATAAAGAAATAATAATTCCTAACGGAACCTTATCTAATGGTAATATTGTTAACTATAGTACAGAAGCAACTCGTCGTGTAGATTTTACATTTGGTGTAGGCTATGATTCTGATATTAAGAAAACAAAAGATATTCTTTATGGTATTTTAAACACGCATCCATTAATTTTAAAAACTCCTGCAGCTGCAGTTAATTTATCTGAATTAGGAGATAGTTCTCTTAATTTCTTTACAAGAGGTTGGGTTAAAAAAGAAGACTATTGGACTGTTAAGTTTGAAGTTATGGAACAAGTAAAAGAGGCTCTAGATGAAGCAGGAATTGATATTCCTTACCCACACAGAGTAAACATCAACAAAAACGAATAATTTTTTTAAAAGGTAGGTTTCTTTTTCTTTTCAGGAATTACAACAAAATCTTTTAAATAAAAAGGTTCAAAATAAGCGACATCTTCGATGTCGTTTTTTTTGTACTTATCAAAAGATAATTGTGCCATTTCTTTAGCAGAAGGAAACTTATCATCAATAAAAACAGCATTTTTATGAGTAATGATATCTTTACATTTATGTGCTCCATCACCTAAAAAAAGAACTTTACCAGCCTCTAAATATTCTACAAATGAATTTTCGTCTATAATTTCTGCTTTAATGTCTCTTATTTGTTGGTAATCTTCATTAAAAACAGCCGCATATACTTCCATTCTTCTAGCATCTAACATGGGTATTATAAGTCCATCATTTACGGCAACAGCATGTGCTAAAGATTCTAATGTTTTAATAGATATTAATGGCTTATCAAAAGCAAAACAAAGCCCTTTTGCAGCAGAAACTCCAATTCTAAGACCAGTATAAGAACCCGGACCTTTACTTACCGCTACAGCGTCTATTTCTTTAGTGGTTACTTGCGCTTCCTTTAATACATCTAAAATAAAAGGATGTAACACCTCTGCGTGAGAATAATTACCATTATTCAATTCTTTTATTGCTATAACTTGTCCGTCTTTAGCAAGACTTACAGAGCAGTTCTTGGTTGCGGTTTCTATGTTAAGGATAATTGCCAATTGTTGTATTTTTATGCAAATATAAGTTATAGAAAAAAGAAAACCTCGCAAATGTGCGAGGCTTCATAAGGAATCTTTATTTTATTTATTCTAGCACTAATTCTCCAGAATAGAATTGTAAAACTTTCGTTTTAAAAACATAATCATATTTAGAGCGTATCATAGTTCCTTGTGCATTAACTAAACGTGTTCTAACTAAGTCGAAATCGAACAATGTCATCACTCCATAATTATATCTTTCTTGTCCATTTTTAAATGCCTCTTGTTGAGCATCCAAAGAAATCATTGCAGCTTCATAAGCTTTTAAAGAAGATTTTACATCTAAAAAGGCCTGTTCTATGGTTTGTTTTAAGTTTAACTTTTCACTTTCTAATCTAGATTCAAAAATTTCTTTATTAATTTTTGATCTTGTAACATTAGCATCTGTTTTAAAACCATTAAAGATGGGGATATTAACATTAAAACCTACACCATAACCTAGGTTTCCATCTAATTGATCTAAAAAATTCCCTGTTGGAATACCAGTTGGTTTTATAATATATCTGTAGTTTGTATTTGCAAAAACAGAACTTGTAACGCTAGGTAAATAACTACTTCTACTTATTGCTATGTCTAATTCAGCATTATCTATAGCTAATTTAGCTCTTTGAATTTCTGGCATTTTTGTTAGAGATTTATCATATACAGATGATGAATTTTTGTATAATAAATCTGAAGAAGGTAATTGAACATTTACAGGTGAAACATCAAAATTATTAACAGGTACTTGTAATAATTGTGCTAAATTTAATAAAGCAAGATCTAGTGCATTTTCTTGAGTAATTACACTTTGTAAATCGTTTGCTGCAGTAGATTTAAAATTTAATAATTCACCTTTTGCAATTGTACCAGCCTCAAACCTATCTGTTGCAGCTTTTATCTGTTTTTTACTTATTTCTGCCTGAACTTTAGATACTTCTAAATTTTCTTTGGCAAATAGCACATTCAAATAACCGTTTACAACAAACAAAGAAATATCATTCTCAATTTTCTCTAAGTCTAATTTACTAGTTTCAATACCTAATTCTGCCTGCTTATATAAGTTTAAGTTTCTAAACCCATTAAAAACAGTAACTCCAGCACTTAAACCTACGTTTCCTCCAAAAAAAGTTGTGCTTGCAGATCTGTTGTTTGTTACAGGATCAAAGTTAGAACCCGCAGAGAGATTACCTCCAGAATTAGCATTAACAGAAGGTAAAAAATTACCTTTAGAGCTCTTTAAATCTGTTTTAGCGATTTCTAAGCTTAATTTATTTTGTTGAATAGAAATATTTTTTTCTAAAGCTTGTTCTACACATTCTTTAAGCGTCCATTGTTTCTGAGAAAAGGTAGTAATAGTAGTTAAAAAAGCTACAAATAGGATCAGTTTAGTTTTCAAAACGTATTATTTTTTTAGTTGATATAATATAAGTTGCAATTACAAAAGAATAACTTTTCTTTTGAAGTTAAAAATAAGACGACTAAAAGTAAAATTTGTTACAAAATAAAACACTTATAATCCTATTTCTCATTTATCCGTTTATATCTATAAATTACAAATAATAAAAGCCCCACTAAAAGATAAGGAAATACCATTAAATAAGTTATTCCATTATTAACACCTTCTGCCATAGAACTATCTCCATTTTCTACCACTGCCTTACACATTGCACATTGAGAAAATGAAATTTTCGATGTAAAAAACATCAACAAAAACAATACTAAAATTCTTTTTTTATACATAATAAGGAGATATCATTAAATAGACAACAACACCTGTAATAGCAACATACAACCATAAAGGAAATGTAATTTTAGCTATTTTTTTGTGCTGAGGAAAGTTACCCAGTTTTGCTCTCATAAAAGTTGTAAGAACAAATGGTATTATAATAATTGACAAAATAATATGGGTAATTAAAATAAAATAATAAATATATTTTATAGTTCCTTCACCTCCAAATTTTGTGGAATCTGATGTCATGTGATACCCAATATATAAAAGCAAAAAAACCAAAGAACAACCTATTGCAAAAGTATTTAATTGTTCGTGTAGTTTTTTATTACCCTTTTTAATTGCAACAACTGCTGCAATTAGAATTATTGCTGTTAATCCATTTATAGTTGCATAAATAGGTGGTAAAAAAGTTAAAGGTGCTACATTAAAACCCAGTTTTCTTAAATTAACACCAAATAATGCTGCAACTGCCAAAGGAATAACAATAGATAAAGCAGTAATTATTTTTTTATACTTTTTTTCTTGGGCTAAATTATTCATCCAATAAAATTTTAATATCTTCTTTTAATTCTTTAACCTGATCTGCAAAACCTTGTTCAGATAAAGCTCTGTAATACATAATAGGATTACCATACTCATCTTTTCTAGATCTAATATTTCCTTCTTTATCTACCAAAGCAAATAAGCCAGAATGCTCAAAGCCACCATGATCTTCTGCTCCTTTACCAGCAAATAATTTAAATCCTTTATTAGCTAAGTCGTAAACAATCTCTTCATTCTGCCCAGTTAACAAATGCCAATTCTTATGTGATATTTGGTTATCTATAGCATATTGCTTTAAAATCTCTGGAGTATCAATTTCTGGCGTTATAGAAAAAGACGCAATCCCAAAATTATTATTTGAAGCAAACTCATCTTGAATAGTAACCATTTTTTTATTCATTAAAGGACAAATGGTTGGACATGTAGAAAAGAAAAATTCTACCACATATACTTTTCCTTTATAATCTTTATTACTTATTACAACTCCGTTTTGATCTATAAACTCAAAATCTGGAACTTTATTAAACGTGTATAAGTCATTTCTATTTGTTCCTTTTTTATCTACCTTATTCAACCTATCAGCTTGTACAAGATCATTGTCATTTATTCTACTATCTATGTTTCTAACAACATAAATTCCAAATAAAAGAACAATAAACGAAACACCTATATAAGAATATTTTTTTTTCATAACCCTACTTCTTTTCTATCTGCTTTGTTCTTATTATTTTCTTTAAAAGCAGCATAATACTCGTAATAAAGTACTAATACATCATCTTTTAATTTTGCGTTTAGTACAGAAACAGAATTCATATTATAGCAAAATAATTTTCCATCAACGCTATCTGCATCACTTACTCTACCTCTTAAGTCTCCATTTTTATCAATTAAAAAAACATTAGGTGTATAAAGATTCTCTAATGTATCATTAGAATTAAAACCAGCGTGTAATGCGGTAATTTGTTCTTTAGAGCCTGCTGTAAACTTCCATTTTACCATATCTGTAAAAGCACTTATTTCTTTTTTAAGAATAGCTACCTCCTTTTCTTTTCCTTCGGGATAAACAGCAATGATTTGAAATTGATTATACTCTATAAATTTTTTGTAGATTTTCTCATTCAAATTAAAGAAACCTCCTTTGTTAGAATTCATATCGTTGCCTAAAAAGCAAACAATAGAAATATTACCTTCAAATGTTTTTAATGAATCTAACGTAGAAACATCTACAACATTGTTAGTTACAACAGGTAGTTTGCTAAAATTATTTGTACCGGTTGATAAAATTAAAAAACAAATTAAGGGAAAAATAAAAAGTAAAAATAAAACAACTCTTTTTTTAGTAAGTTTCATCATTGTAAAGAATTATAAATTAACCGCAAAGAGCGTAACGTATTTTTATATAAACCCAGTTAAGTTCTTTCTATGTCTTATCTTATTAGGTAATAAAGAAATACTGACTATTTTATTGTTGGTTATTTGATTATAAGAATCGCTATTTTGTATATAAAAAAAGGTGGTTAAAACCACCTTTTTAAATTTTTAAATTACCATTTTACAAGTGGTGCTAAAACGCTATGTAAATAACTACCTTCTATTAATAAGAGTGTTAGTAAATAACAAATTAAGAAAACAGAGGTCCAAACTATAGAACGTCTTAACCATTTATTTTCTCCTTCTAAGTGCATAAATGCCCATGCAATGTAATAAGCCTTTACTAATGTTAAAATAATAAACATCCAGTTTAAAGGACTTGTACCTAAAATACTGGTAAGGTGTAAAGATGCTGGTTTAATAATACCAAATACAACCTCTACAGTAGTTATAACTGTTAATAGTACTAAAACTACCCAGATTCTTTTTGTGTTTGATTCGTGTGCGTGTGCCATTTTTAATCTTATTTTAGATTCCTACTTTCGTGGGAAAGACAATTTAATTAGAACTTCTAGACAATACCTAGAGGTAATTATTTTTTTTATACTAAGTAGAAGAAGGTAAATACAAATACCCAAACTAAATCTACAAAGTGCCAATACAACCCTACTTTCTCTACCATTTCATAATGTCCTCTACGCTCATAAGTACCTAGTACTACGTTAAAGAAAATAATAATATTAATGATAATTCCAGAAAGTACGTGAAATCCGTGAAAACCTGTAATAAAGAAAAAGAAATCTGCAAAACTAATGTTTCCATATTCATTAACTTCTAGGTTAGCCCCTTCAACAACCATTTTTGTTTTAGCCAATTGCGCCATTCCTTCTTCTCTAGAAAGAATTATTTTTTGTTTTGTTGCTGGGTCAATCAATTCCGAACGAATTAAAACGTCTGAATTTGATTTGTATGATTCTTGAATTTGAGCAATAGAATAAGTAGCAATCGCTTCTTCTTTCTCAAACCATAATCCGTTTTCTCTTTCGTGTAGTATTCTTCCGTCTGTTCTTTCACCTACCACAAAATCAGACAATGCTATTTGATCAAATATAGGTTCTCCATCTTCATCAAAACCATTCTGTGTAGCAAATTGTAAAAGTCTACCATCTGTAGTTTTTACAGCTCCATAACTACCCGCAATAAAGTTTTTCCATTCCCAAGCTTGAGAACCGATAAAAATTATTCCAAAAACAATAGTAGCAAACATATACCAAGCTACTCTTTTTTGTTTCATTTGATGACCTGCATCAACGGCTAAAACCATTGTTACAGAAGATATAATAAGAATAAATGTCATTAATGCCACATAATACATTGGTGCATGCACTCCATGCAAACCAGGAAAATGCGTAAAGACTTCATCGGCAATAGGCCAAGAATCTATAAATTTAAATCGAGTTAAACCGTAAGCGGCTAAAAACCCTGAAAAGGTTAAAGCATCAGAAACGATAAAAAACCACATCATCATTTTACCATAACTTGCTCCTAATGGTTTCTGTCCACCACCATTCCAAGTATCTTTACCATCTGTAGGTATAGCAATATTTGCTTCCATATAATAATCTCTGTTAATTAATTCTTAGTTAGTTTGTCAAAAATAACTATTTTTCATCACCTAATAAAATAGAAAAAGAAAAATAGATAAATCCATAGTATATCTACAAAATGCCAAAAGATTGCACCTAGTTCAAACCCAAGCATATTGTCTGATTTGTATTTGTATTTAAAATGATTATAAATAACAACCAAAAGCACTAGAACACCTGCCAACACGTGTAAAATGTGCATAAATGTAATACCTATTATAAAAGATGTTGAGACAGTACTCTCTGGTCCTGTAAAAAATAACCCCACACTTTTTAACTGATTAAAACCTACGTATTGTTGCCAAATAAACCCTATCCCTAATAATAAAGTAACCACAACCATCACTAAAGAGAGTTGTCTTTTATCATTTTTTAAGAATTTTTGAGATAAAAAAAGCGTAATACTACTGGTAACAATTAAAAATGTACTGATATAAAATGATTGTGGTAAATTAAATGTAACCCAATCATCTCTTTCCATACTTATTACATAAGCACTTGTTAAGCCAGCAAAAAACATCACCATACTAATCATGGAAATCCATAACATAGGTTTTGCAGATTTTTTCTTAGCAATAGCTAATTCTTCTTCTATTCTCTGTTCTCTTATCATTATTAATGTAAAAATTTATCAACTACGTAAACAATTTGCACTACTGTAATATATAAAACACTAGACAACATTAGTTTCCGTGCATCAATATTATCTTCGCTTTTATGCAATTTAACACCAAAATACAACATATATATTCCTAACAGTGCAACAATTACAGCCGTTATTGGATGAATATAAAATGCCCCAGATAATTTTAAAACTGGCGAAATAGATACTAATATCATAATTACCGTGTAAAAAATAATCTGTTTTACGGCTCCCTTATTTTTTTGCCCCATTGGCAGCATATTAAAACCTGCTTTTTGATACTCTTCATGCTGTAACCAACCAATAGCCCAAAAATGTGGGAATTGCCAGAAAAACTGAATCATAAACAAAAAACCTGCTTCCATACCAAATTCATTGGTGGCTGCAACCCAACCTAACATAAAAGGAATTGCACCTGGAATGGCACCTACAAAAACAGATAAAGGTGTTACTGGTTTTAAAGGAGTATAAACACTAGTATATAAAAATATAGAGATAGCACCAAACAATGCTGTTTTAGCATTGATGCTGTATAAGATTGACAACCCAGAAATTGTAAATAGAATTGCAATTGTAAGCGCAACATTAACAGACATTCTACCTGTAGGCAAAGGTCTGTTTTGCGTACGTTTCATTATAAGATCTGTGTCTTTTTCTATGATTTGATTAAATGCATTTGATGCACCAACCATAAAAAAACCTCCAATAGCTAACATTAGAAGCGTAAAATAATTTACAACATCTATGGCCAATAAATAACCGGCAACGGAAGAAAACACAACACTTAATGACAAACCAACTTTTGTAAGTTGTTTAAAGTCTGAAATTATAGCTTGCATAGATATTTTATTGTCTGTAATTACTGTTGATTCCATTTTATAAAATAGTTTGCAAAGATATTTGTTAATTATGACTTTACCACCCTTTTAGTTAGGTTTTAACTATAAATAAAAAACCCACTCAATAAATTGAGTGGGAAAATTGCTATGAAAAAGAAAAAGTGTGACTTAATTAAAAATCACACTGCAAATGTATGTATAAAACTCTTATGTTTTTCTTAAAAAAACATTAAAATTTAAAAGTCGAAATACCAATTAAACAAATCTGCCCTTACTCCTACTGAAAACCAAACATTTGAACCAGATGGATAACTTGTTAAATCTGAATCTGAAGAGAAATTTCTATAAGATAAACCCGCAAATAGATTCGTATTCGTAGAAGGATTAATTAAATAATTGGCTTGTACGTCTGCAATAAAAACATTTGCAGCATTACCCTGTGCAAGCTCTATACCCGTATCTGATAATCTATTGTTATAAGATTGGTAAATATCACCACCATAACTTATTGCTTGATCTTCTAAATCGAACCCTTTTTTACCTACTATAATTTTTGCACTACCACTCCATCTATCTTTTTTATATCTGGCAATAGCAATTGCCTCCCAAAAGTTAGCTCCCCACAAATGCCCAAGAGGCTGACTGTAATTACCGTAATTTAATATTGGTGACTTATGTGCAAAGGTATAAGGACGCGCACGATTGTACTCTAACTGTAAAAATAAATTTTCCACCTTAAAAGCATCAAAATATTTTACACCTAATTGATATGCGAATTTATGTTTCCAATCACTCATATCACTAAAGTTTCCTACAGAAAATTCATCAATTACTAATTGAGAATATAAAGAGACATTATTATTAAGCTTATACTTACCTGTTAAACCAACAATTGCGTTTCCAGAATCTTCACCTCTATTAAACTCTAAAGACCTATAAAATATAAGTGGATTTAAGAAACCAGCATCTATTCCGTTTTCTCCTGCAGAAATTGCTGTTTCAAAAAAGCCTAAGTTTAGTTTATCTGTAACATTCACACTCAAATAATGAGCTGCTACATACTTTCTTGCATGTTCATTAGGATCGGATACTGAACTTAAAGATGGTTCTGTGTTCCACATCCAAATATTGGTATATTGTATTTTCCAAATATCTAATTTCATTTTTAAATAGGTAGTTGGAGAAGAAACATCAGATAAAATAAAAGACCTATACCCATCTCCTATAAAATTTTTACCGTTTCCAAACTGAAATTGCATGTATTTATTTGGTGTATATGCCAAATAACCTTCTGCTACAGGGTAATCGTGTGAATCTTCTTTAAATCCTTTGGTTTTACCTCTTCCAGGAACTAAACCTTCCGAATTTTTAGGTCTCACATTTGCAGCTCTATTTGTTACAAAACTATTTACATATTCTGCAAACCTACCCTGACTCTCTGCATACGTTGTAGAAAATGAAAAGTTATTTCCAATTTCTCCATTTACATTTACAATTCTAGAATTATTAAACGTGTAATCTACATCCGAATTATCTTTACCTATTTGAACATCAAATAAAACATCTACGGTAAGCCAATAATCGTCTTTTTTAACTTGTACCAAATGCTCGTTCCATACCTTTTTACCTAACCAAGTTTCTTTGTTAGCTTTCAAAAACTTCTTTTTTTCCTTAGTTAAGTCATAATATGGCTTTATATCATCATAGGTATAAGGTTTAGAAGCTGTATGTGTTCCTTTTGCTTTGTGCAAAGCAAATTCATAATCTACATAACTTCTATGTGTAAAAGGTATGTTTAGTTTGCTACTATGTTCTAAAAAAGTAGAATCTGCAATTCTCTTTTTTGCTACAACATCTATTAAGCTTTCTTTTTTAATTTCTAAGGTGGTGGTGTCTACAATAACATCACTATCACCCGTTAAAGGAAATTTTATAGGAAGCTCAAATTTCATTTCTATTGCATGGTCATGATACCAAGCAGGTGTAATTTTCGAAAAAACTTTAAAAGCCCTCTTTACCTCGTCTCTAACTTCATCAAAAGGTGTGTCTACATATATTAACCTAAATTCTCCTTCTGCTGTAACCGCAAAAATAGTATTGGCAGAACCAACAAAACCCTCTTCGTTTACAATTGCTGGTATTTTAAATTCCGCAAAAAATAGCTCTTTTGTTTGGGCATAAAAACAATCTCTTAAAGATTGAACTTCTGCATCTTTACAAGCATCAAAAACGGGGTATTTTTCTTCTTGAGCAAAATATATTGAGGGGAATAATAAAACTAGAAATATGTATTTTTTTAGCATCCTATAACTTTATAATGGTATTATTTTTTAATTGATATGTTTCATTGCTCTCTTTACAGATCGCAATTCCGTTTTTATTAAATTCTAATCGATGTCCGTATTCACTTACCCAACCAATTTGTTTGGATGGATTGCCAACTACCAATGCAAATGGTAAAACTTCTTTTGTTACTACTGCTCCGGCCCCAATAAGCGCATATTCTCCAATAGTATTACCACAAATAATAGTTGCATTTGCTCCAATACTTGCGCCTTTTTTTACTAAAGTTTGTTGGTATTCATTTTTTCTTTTGATGGCACTCCGTGGATTGATTACGTTTGTAAAAACCATAGAAGGTCCTAAAAAAACATCGTCTTCGCAAATTACACCTGTGTAAATAGATACGTTATTTTGTACTTTTACATTTTTACCCAAAACTACTTCTGGAGAAACCACTACATTCTGACCAATATTACATTGTTTACCAATTACACAATTAGACATAATATGACTAAAATGCCAAATTTTGGTATCCTTTCCAATACTGCAATCGTTATCTATTACAGCCGTTTCATGTGCAAAATATTCTATCAAAATTAGTATCCTGAATTACTGTTTTGTTCTTTATTAACAATCTCTTTAGAAGAAGATGTACCAATTCTATCTACTCCTAAAGCAACCATTTTTACAGCCGTTTCATAATCTCTTACACCACCTGCTGCTTTTATTTTTAATGGTTTTGCATTTTCTGAAATTAATTTCATGGTTTCAAACGTTGCTCCGTTTGGCAAATTGTTTGCTGTTTTAAAAAAACCTGTAGATGATTTTACAAAAACCTTATCTGCATTTTCTTCGCCAAAATCAGTAAAAACAATGTTTTTAATTAAACGCGAAATTACAATTATTTCTTTGTTTGTTAAGGCAGCAACTTCAATTATCCATTTTATTACTTTGTTATTTGCTAAAGCAAGCGCTATTCCTTTTGTAATTTCATTAGTAACCAAGGCTATTTCTTCTCTTTTAAAGGCTTTATAGTTTACAACAAAATCTAGCTCATCTGCACCCAAATTAATAGCTTCTCGTGCTTCGTCTAATTTTTCTTGAGTAGTATAAGTACCCTCATGAAAGCCAATTACTGTTCCAATAAGAATATTTGCACCTACTTCTTGAAGCATTTCTTTAGCTAAAGGAATGTATTTAGCACGAATCATAATTAACTTATAATCGTACAAAATAGCTTCTTGTATTAAATCAATAACGTTTTGTTTATTTTCTTCTTCTGTAAGATTTGCCTGACTTGCTGTTTTTAAGTAAGTAGCGTCTAAATATTGACTGATTTTCATCTTACAAAAATAACAAATAATAAATATACTCACTAAAAAGAGGCTGTTTAAAAAGTGTGTTTTTTGTTAATCTAGATTTATTTTAGATTCTTATAAAAATTGAATATCAATAAGTTGAGATACTGAAACAAGTTGAAGATAACAAGGTTTAATTCTTTTTAGATAACCTCTTTATTTTACTCTAAACTAAAAGCAATGGGTAAATTATATCTTACTTTAACAGCTCTACTATTTTGTATACCAGGTTTAAATTTTGGCAATTTCTTAATAACTCTTAATGCTTCTTTTTCTAAGGTTTTATATGCCGTTCTTATTTTAACATCAACTATTTCTCCTTTATCATCTATAACAAACTGCGTATAAATTTTATGTTTACCGGCATGTAAGCCTATTTCATTAGCCAACGTTACATTAAAATTACGTTGTACAAATTGTTTCATTTTTTTTTCAAAACAAACCTTATTCTCTTCTTTTGATAAATGATCACATCCTTTAAAAATGGGTGCATTTTGTATATTGATAAAATCTACATCTTCAATAAATTTCTCTTCTAACTTAACTTCTACAAGATTCTCTATATCTATTAAAATAGGATCTTCTATGCTTGTGTCTTCAAAAACAGTTTCTATAATCGTATTTTTTCCTTTTACAATTTCATCAACAATAAAAGGTGCTGCTTTAATTATTTTTAATTTAGGCACAACTTTAGGCTCTTTGGTAAAAAGAACCTCTGTATCTGGCGCTACATAGACTACTGCTCTTTTAGCAGAATTAAAATCTACCACTATTTTCTCTTCGGTTTTATGCTCTAGTGTTATAAAGACAATAAATAGGACTAATACCAACCCTAGCTGTGTAAAAATATTAGAGAATTTTTCTAATTGTTTTGTTGGTAGTTTTTTGGTGTTTTTCATAATTCGAAAGTTTTAAAATGTTAAAACTCTGTTAAAACAATTAGTATGCCATAAAAAAAAGCATCAAATTTATTTGATGCTTTTAGGTCTATTTATTTCTGATAAAATAATTTACTTACTTTCTAAATGTTTTGCCGCAATTACTTCTAATTCATCATACCATTCTTGTCCAAATTTTCTTACCAAAGCTTGCTTTACAAACTTGTAAACTGGCACTTGTAATTCTTTTCCTAGAGAACAAGCATCATCGCAGATTTCCCATTTATCATAATTTACAGCAGAAAACTCGCTATACTCTTTTATTCTGATAGGGTATAAATGACAAGAAACTGGTTTTTTCCAATCTATTTCTCCTTGGTTATACGCTTCTTCTATTGCACAAAGCGCTGTCTTTTTTTCATCAAAAATAACATAAGCACAATCTGCACCATTAATTAAAGGGGTTTCTAATTCTCCCCACTCACTAGTAACCCAAGTACCTTGCTCTTCAATAACAGCAATTCCTTCTTTTCTTAAAAAAGGTTTTACTTTAGGATATATTCTTTCTAAAATTTTTGTTTCCTCCTTATCTAAGGGAGCTCCGGCGTCACCGTCTACACAGCAGGCACCTTTACAAGCAGATAAATTGCACACAAAATCTTTATCGATAATATCTTCTGAAACTATAGTTTTTCCAAGTTGAAACATATCGCAAAAATAGTGTTATTTTTTTCTATAACTTTGCGTTTTCCTAAACTAAGTTCTCTAATTTTACAAAATATATAAAAAAATATGAATTTTAATTTTAAAGAAGCCTTTACCGCCTTTATGGTTTTGTTTGCAGTTATAGATGTTATTGGTAATATCCCTATTATTATTGACCTAAGGAAGAAAGCAGGCCATATTCAATCAGAAAAAGCAGCTATTATTGCAGGTGTTATTATGATCTTTTTTTTATTTTTAGGGCAAAGTTTACTAAAATTAATTGGTATTGATGTACATTCATTTGCTGTTGCAGGTGCTTTTATACTTTTTTTTATTGCCTTAGAAATGATTTTAGGAATTACACTTTACAAAGACAATGAAGATGATGTAAATGCAATTACAGCGTCTGTATTTCCATTAGCTTTTCCTTTAATTGCAGGTCCAGGAAGTTTAACAACCCTACTTTCTTTAAGATCTGAGTTTTATATAGAAAATATTATTATTGCAGTATTAGCAAATATTATTTTAATTTATATTGTATTAAAAACCTCTTCTAGAATAGAGCGCATGATTGGCCCAATAGGAATTCAAATAATTAGAAAGATATTTGGTGTAATTTTATTGGCTATTTCTGTAAAATTATTTGCGGCAAATATTAAAGTCCTTTTTATTTAAATGATTTTTGATGTTCTTATTATAGGTGGTGGCACTTCTGCATTGCAATGCGCTTTGGTATTAGGTTCTGCAAAAAATAAAGACTTTGCAGCTAATAAAACTATTGGAATTATTAGTCACCAGAGAGCTTCTCACCTACAAAATGCGTTATTTAATAATGTATTAGGCATACCTGCCAAAACTTTAGGGAAAAATATATTAATTGAAGGCAAAAAACAGCTTTCTACTTTATACCCTCATGTAGAACAAATAGAAAATGAAAAAGTTACCTCTATTTTAACGATAGAAAACGGGTATCAAATAACAACTAACGATACTACGTATTTTAGTAAAGTTGCAATTCTGGCTTTAAATTACTCCAAACCTTTTACAATAGAAGGATTAGATACTTTTATAGAACCTCATAAAAGAGCCAATGCAGCAAAAGATAGAATTCAACTTAAAAATAACAACCACTTAATACAAGACGGTTTATATTGTTGCGGTACCATTTCTGGCTGTAGAAGTCAATTTGCAATTGCTGCAGGAAGTGGCGCAAGTGTTGCTACAGATATTCTTACACTTTGGAACAATAATACACCTACAAAGGTACACGACAAAGTATGATGAAAATCATATTTTAAAGCCCTTTAAACTATTAATTTTACAATAGAAAATCAAATTTACAAGAATCTGATAATCTATATCGCTATTTTTTAATAACGAAGTTAAAATTATACATTTTTAAAGGATTTCAAAATGGACATTAAAAAAAACCCAAAACAACAGTTAGAAAACTACAGTAAAATTTTCTTACAAATAGGGTTAGTATTAGCCTTATTTATTACTTACACTTTAATAGAACACAAAACTTACGAAAGGAATGACCTAAAAAGCTTAGGACAAGCAAATATGGTTGATGAGATGAAAGAAGATATTCCTATTATTGAAATGCAAGAGGTAAAACCACCACCAAAAAATACACCTCCACCGATAGTAGAGCAAATTATGGTTGTAGAAGATGAAAAGGAGATTGAAGAAACAGTCATTGAATCTACAGAAACCGATGAAACAGTAGGTATAGTAGTAAATACCGATGATATTGTAGAAGTAGAAGAAGTGGAAGAAGTGGTAGAAGATATTCCTTTTATATTAATTGAAAACGTACCTGTTTATCCTGGTTGTAAAGGAAATAATAAAGATTTAAAAGACTGTTTTACTAAAAAGGTAACAGAATTTTTTGGTAAAAGATTTGATATTAATTTAGCTAGTGAATTAGGCTTAGAGCCTGGTAAAAAGAAATTATTTGTAATTTTCACCATTAATAAACTAGGTAATATTGTAAATGTTAGAGCAAGAGGGCCACACCCTCGGTTAGAAAAAGAAGTTGTAGAAATTATTAATGCTTTACCCACTATGACTCCCGGAAAGCAAAGAGGTACTCCTGTAGGTGTAAGCTACAGTATACCTATTACATTTGAAGTTAGAACCTAAAAAAAAAGGAAAAACCCAACGTAATGTTGGGTTTTTCTTTTTTAACTAAAAATCTACACAGTGCTAAAAACTTACAGGGCCTAATAGCAATGTATTCTACTTTGCATTTAACAAAAATCTACATTTTAGTCCTGATTATAAAAAATAAGAAAATTACCTATTGAACAACCTAACAATGTTATATATATTTGTAGTATAGAAACAAGTATATAGTTGATAATCAATGAAATTGAATGATACTAAAAAATTGTTTTAATAAATTTTTTATTCCCCCTATTATTTTAATAATACATTAATATACAATTCCCCCAATTATATTAATAAAAAAGCTAAACAACCCCCTTAATGTTTAGCTTTTTGTTATTATAAAAACTTTGTAAAAATCAATATTTTTTTTTTAGAATTGAATCTTTTAAAAGATAAGTAACCTAATGGTTATGCAATCTTAATTGCCTCAATTAATTCATCAAAATCTTTAGCCTTGTCAAAAAAGGCAAAGGCACCGTATTTAAAACATGTCTTCCTTAGCTCTGTACTTATAGAAAATACAAAGACTTTAGTATCCTTTTTATTTTCTTGAAGCATTCTTAGCAACTCTATACCATTACCGTCAGGTAATTTCAAATCGAGTATTATTAATTCAAAATTAGTTTTATTAAAAGTAGAAATTGCCTCATGCAAAGATTTCTTTAAGCAAATATCTCTTATACTAACAATTTCTTTAGCGGCATCAAGAATATTCTTCCCTATAAAAGGATTATCTTCTACTATCAATAAGTTACGAAGTGCTGCTTTCAATATAAGGTTGGGTATCTTAATTAAAAGGCAAGATAAATGGTTTTTCTAAATATTTTCATAAGCAAAGTGCTTATCATTATGCTTTTAACATTTATCTTAAAAGATATAGAACTCTTAAATATCTAATGAAGTTAACCCTTCTTGAATGGCATATTTTGTCAATTCAGGAATTGTGAATAAATCTATTTTTTTCATAATATTATTTCGATGTACATCTACCGTTTTAGGACTTAAAAATAAGATCTCTCCTATTTCTTTAGAAGAACGCCCCTCTGAAATTAACTGTAATACTTCTTTTTCTCTAGAACTTAATTGTGTTTTTTCTAATGCTTTGGGCTCTTTTAATGCAGATAGAAACTCTTGATTAATATCTTTTGAAAGATATTTTTTATTTTGCATTACCGTACAAATTGCAGTAATTAACTCATCTGAATCTCCATCTTTTAACAAGTAAGCAAAGGCACCAGCTTTAAACATACTTTGTATAAACTGCTTACTAGAGTGCATAGAAAGACCAATAATTTTTATATCTGGATTGTTTTTATGAATTTGCCTTGTTGCCTCTATACCATTTAAACCAGGCATGGCAACATCCATAACAATAACATTTGGCAAAAGTTTTGGACATATTTTTATAGCCTCTCTACCATCGGAAGCTTCGCCAATTATGTGCATATTAGACCTCTGCTCTATAATGTTTCTTAGACCATCTCTTAATAACTTATGATCATCGACTAATACAATTTTAATATCTTTTAAATAACTCATTTAGATAAAGGTATAAAAATTTTAACTGTTGTACCCATATTTATTTTTGATTTTATTGTAAATTTTCCTTGAATGTTTCTAATTCGTTCCTGAACCGTAAACAAACCAAAACCAGATCCAGAATGATTATGAAGATTATTTAATATAGAAGTATTAAAACCAACTCCATTATCTGTAATAAAAATATCAAGTCCTAAGTTATTCTTATCAAGGTCTAAAGTTATTAAAGATGCACTTGCATATTTTATAGCATTGGTTAAAACTTCTTGTATACTTCTATACAATAAAATAGATTTTACTTCATCTAAATTAATATTATCTACATTACTATTAACTACGCAAGCAATCTTATGTGTAGTTTCTACATTGTCAAATAACCAATTTAACGCCTCAACAATACCTAATTGATATAATACCGGAGGTGAAAGCTCATACGTAATTTTACGGCTATTCTCTAAAGCTTCAGAAATATGCGTTTCAATAAATCTTAAATCTTCATCAATCAATTTTAATTGTGGTCTTTTTTTCAACTCATTAATTTTCATTTTTGAGATTACTAAAGACTGACTTAAATGATCATGTATATTGGTTGCAATTTCTTTTTTCTGTTTTTCCTCTATCAACGTCATCTCTGTAGTTAATTTCTGAAGTGATGTTTGGTATTCTTCTATTTCTTGCTTAGCTAACACCCATTGCGTAATATCTCTTGCAGATGAAACATAAGAACTAATCTCATTATCTTTATAAACTGGAGACGATAAAAACTCTAACCAAATGTAATGTCCTTTTTTATGTAACACTCTACAACTAAATGTATCTGTATACATATTACTAAATTTTCTTTGAACCATTACTTTTTTTAAAGCTTTAATATCACTTTTATGAACAATACCAAAGACATTTTTACCTAAAAGTTCTGATTGTTTATACCCTAATAAGTTATAAATAGAAGGACTGATGTATTTAAAAGTACTATTTATTTCATGTAAGCAAATTAAATCATTAGAGTTATCCGTTATAATACGGTACATCTCTTCTGCTTTTTCAATTTCTCTTCTTGCTTCTTTTTGAGCTGTAATGTCTTGATTAGTTCCTTTTAAACTGATTATAACATTATTTTCGTTAAATATAGGCTTACATATAGCCCTTATGGTTTTTTCTACATTATTAGGTAAACAAATTCTAAATTCTATATCATAAGGAATTCCTTTAGCATAAAGTAAATCTACAGTATGTTTAAAAAAATTAAGATCATCTTTATGAATTCTATTTAAAATTTCTACTTGTCCTAATGTTGGTTTATTTAAATCGAAACCCCAAATACGCAACGTTTCTTCAGACCACTCAGATTTTTCAGTTAAAACATTATGCGTCCAACTACCAACCTGAGCTAATTCTTGTGCTTCTTTTAATTTTTCTAAGGATTCTAGCTCAGACAATTTAGCATCTTTGATACTTTGAATACTTTGAATACTTACAGGTACTGTTTTCTGCTCTATCTCTGTTTGAGGTATAGGAATTGAAACTAAGGCAGCAAACTCATCTCCTTCTAGTGTTCTAAAATTTACTTCTGATAAAAATACCTTCTCATAATTCCAAATAGCTTCTATAAGGTTTTCAAATATTTTCTCTGCCCCTGTACCAAGTGTCTTGGAAAAATTCACTAGAAATTCTTCATGGTTTTTAACTTTAAACAATTTTAAAGTAGCAGCATTTACACTATTAACCATCAATTTTTCTAATAAAGCATTTAACAACCATGGGTGCTGTTCTAAATACACTTTTATATTAAGAATTTGAAGCGTTCTAAGCACTTCAATTTCTTTAAAAATACTCGTAAAATCTTCATTCCAAATAGAAACAGTAGCATTATCAAAGAGTCTTCTATAATTATCTTCTACCCTTAAATGCTCTTGTTCTATTTGTTTTCTCTCGGTAATATCTTGTAGAACACCTCTTCTTCCAACTACAATTCCGTGCTCATTATACAAGGGTTCAACAATCATTCTTGCCCAAATCTTTTCACTTCTAGTATTAATTAATTTAAATTCAACATCATAAGGAGTTCCATTTAACTCAAGATCTAAAGTTAATTTTTTTAACTTTTTTTGAGAGTCTTCATCCAAAAAAGACATTATTTCTTTTAATGGGGGCAGCGGAAGTTTTGGGTCTAATCCAAAAATAACATAAAGATATTCAGACCACACAGAAGTATCTGAAGCCATATCATACTCTAAATGCCCTATTTTAGCCATTTTACTAGCTTCATTTTTAGAATATTCACTCATTTCTAATAAATCTAAAGAAGTTTGAATTTCTTCTTTAGAATGCTCTAGTTCAAATTGTGCTTTTTTAGCAACTGTAATATCTTGTAGAATACCTCTTCTTCCTATAATTTCATTTTGCTTGTTATAAACAGGCTGACCAACATTTCTAACCCAAACTTCTTCTTTATCTTTGGTAACAAGCCTCAATTCACAATCAAAAGGAGTACCATTTTTAACCAGATCTTTAATTGCTTTTTCATATTTAACTATAGATTCATCATCAAAAATTTGTTCAATATCTTCACGTGATGGAATTCCTTCATTTATATCAAACCTTAAAATATCATAAACATAATCAGACCATATAAAAATACCTGTTGCATTATCATATTCTTGATACCCTATTTTAGCTATTTCACTAGCTTTACGCAAGGAGTATTCCTTTTTCTCTAAAAGTTTTAAAGTGGTTTCAATCTTTTGGTTAGAAAGCTCTAATTCTTCCTGTGCTTTTTTAGAAGCTGTAATATTCTGTAAAATACCCCTCTTACCAACAATTTCATTTTGTTCATTGTAAATAGGTTGTGCTACATTTCTAACCCAAACAACTTCCTTTTTTAAGTTAATAAATTGCAATTCTATATCATAAGAAACACCTTTAGAAGTAAGTGCTATTGTTGCTTCTGCAAACTTTTCTTGCGATTCTTTTTTCATGTTTTTCAAAAACACCACCTCTGGTGGAATTCCATCTTTAGGATTTGATCCAAAAATACGATGCACATACTCAGACCATACAACAATGCCTGTTAACATATCGTGCTCCCAATAACCTATTTTGGCTACTTTACTAGCCTCATCCATCGAATTCTTTCTTTTTCTTGATAATTTTAAGGAGGTCTGAATCTTTTCTTTAGAAAGCTCTAATTCTAGTTGCGTATTTTTAGAAGCGGTAATATCTTGTAATACTCCTCTTCTTTTAATAATTTTATTTTGTTGATCGTAAACAGGTTCAACTACAATTCTAATCCAAACTACTTCCTTTCTTAAGTTTATCATTTTTAACTCAAGATCAAAAGGAATGCCCTCGGTATCTAATTTAAAGGTAGCTTTCCCCATCTTTTCTTTAGACTCTTCGTTAAAAAGTTCTGCAATTTCTTTACGTGAGGGTACAGGCTTTTTTATGTCAAATCCAAAAATATGATATATATATTCTGACCAAACATAAGTTTCTGTAGCAATATCATCCACTAAATACCCCATTTTAGCCATTTTACTAGCTTCATTCTTAGAGAATTCACTATTCTCCAACAACTCTAAAGACTTCTGAATCTTATTTTTAGAGAGTTCTAATTCTAATTGAGCTTTTTTAGAAGCTGTAATATTATGCACTACACCTCTTCTACCAATAATTTCATCTTGTTCGTTGTAAATAAGCTGTACCACTTGCCTTACCCAAAACTCTTTATTTTTTTTATTAATTAATTTCAATTCAATATCGTAAATAGTTCCTTTTAGGGTAAGATTTACAGTAGCTTTAGCTAACTTAAACTGAGAATCTTTATCATAAAAACTCACCATTTCTTTACGTGAAGGAATACTTTCATTTAAATCGAAACCATAAATTTCATACACATAATCAGACCAAACATAACTATCCGTTGCTATATCATACTCCCAATGCCCAATTTTAGCAATCCTACTAGATTCCGTTAAAGAATGGTCTCTTTTTTCTAAAAGATCTAATGAAGATTGAATCTTTTCTTTAGATAATTCTAATTCTAATTGAGCTTTTTTCCATTCGGTTATATTTTGTAAAACCCCTCTTCTTCCAATAATCTCATTTTCTTTGTTATAAATAGGCTTAGCTACATTTCTTACCCAAACCTCTTCATTATTTCTATTAATTAATTTTAGAATAACATTATAAGGTGTACCTTTTGTATTCAGTTCTAATGTGGCGGCTAATAATTTTTCTAGAGACTCTTTGTCACAAACCTTCACTGCTTCCTTATGTGGCGGAATTCCATCATTTGGGCTTAATCCATAAATATGGTAAATATAATCAGACCATGTATATGTATCTGTTTCAATAATATAATCCCAATACCCTATTTTAGCCATTTTACTAGACTCATTTAAAGAGTAATCTTTTTTCTCTAATAACTTTAAAGAGATTTGAATATTTTCTGTAGAAAGCTCCAAAGCTAATTGAGCTTTTTTAGAGGTTGTAATATTTTGTAAAAGACCTCTTCTTCCTGTAATTTTATTTTGCTTATCATATACAGGCTGTACTATACTGCGTACCCAAACCTCTTCTTTGTTTTCATTAATCAATTTTAAATCAATATCATAAGGCGTTCCTTTTAAGTTCAATTCTAAATTAACTTGCTCTATTTTTCTTTGAGATTCATCATCAAAAAAAGCTAAAATTTTTTCTCGTGGAGGAATTCCCTTTTTAGGATCTAATCCAAAAATCTCATAATGATAATCAGACCAAATAACATGAACCTGGTCGTTACTAAACTCCCAATAACCAATCTTAGCCATGCTACTCACTTCATCTAAAGTAAAACCCTTTTTCTCTAAAAGTTCTAGAGAAGATTTAATTTTTTCTTTTGAAAGCACCTCTTCAAACTGTGCATTTTTTAAGGCCGTAATATCTTGCATAACACCTATTCTACCTACAACCTCATTTTGTTGATTATAAATAGATTTAGCAACAGTACGCTCCCAAACAACTTTATTTTTTTTGTTGATAAATCTTAATTCTACATCACAAGAAACTCCTTTTTCTGCAATATCCTTTACAACCTGGGCTATCTTTTCTTGAGATTCTTTATCATATAAAGAGATGAGATCTTTTTGAGATGGAACTCCCTTTTCTGGATCTATTCCGTAAATGGTATACATATAATCAGACCAGATAAAAGTATCTGTTTTAATATTATATTCCCAATATCCTATTTTAGCAACTTTACTAGCCTCTTCTAAAGAGTGTTCCTTTTTTTCTAATTCCTCAAAAGAATCTTGAATTTTCTCCCTTGCTAAAATTCTCTGCGTAATATCTCTGGCAGAAGTAACAAAGTAACTAATTTCATCTCCTTTATAAACCGGAGATGACAAAAATTCTAACCAAATGTAATGACCATCTTTATGTAAGATTCTAACGGGAATAGCATCAGAAATAACGCCTTTACTAATTAATTTTTTTGCTAGTAATTCCTTTATGATTGTAATATCATCTTTATGAACAATACTAAAGACTTGCTTCCCTAAAAATTCTGATTGTTCATAACCCAATATTTTTTTTATAGAGGGACTAATATATTTAAAAGTGGCATCTGGTTCTTGTAAAAAAATTAAATCACTAGAGTGATCTGTTAGAATACGATACATCTCTGTAGTTTCTTGAATTACTTTTTCTGCAGATTCAAATTTTTGTCTATAAGTTAGTGGCTGAAAGATATCTTTAATTTTAAAAATAGTTGATATCGACTTACTTTTATCGAAAAATCGTAAATAAAGGTAAAGAAAAGTCCCATAAAAAATAGTAAAAATTCCTTTTGATATAAGTCCAGATATTATAATTGAAGTTAAATTATGTACATCCCAAGACGTTAAGATTACAAAAAACAATGTATCAAAACTAATAACAATTAGCATAGTAATACAAATCTGGAGAAATAAGAATTGTATTTTTTTAGATATATATTCAAATAAAAATATGATTAAAAAAGCATCTAAAAACAACACTACTGTACTAATAAATAATTCCCATAAACTAATATTAAAAAGATCTTCTGTTAAATTAAAACCACCTTTTATAGATGTGTTGGTAAAGTTTAATGTTTCTACAAGAATAGACATTACTATGTTTACAACAAACAAAGCATAAATAATTTTTTTAGTTTCATTTGTGTCTTCCTTTATGTAAACCATAAGTAAAACAAATAGAGATGCTAAGAAAAAAACAACATGTCCTGGAGAAACAAAAAAATTATCTGTAATTGAAATAGAAACACTATTGTATAAAAACACCTGTACAAACTGAAATAATCCCAAGCATGCAAACATAACTCCAATACCCAACTGTTTTCTATAATGAAATAAAAAAAGCATTACTAAAGCAACTAAAGTACCCTGCATAAACAAGAGGGTTATTTGACTATAATTCATAGTATTTTGATAAATTAGAAATGGAATTTAAAATTAACATCTCTGCTATTTTATATGCAACATTAAATATTTTAAGGACTAAGGTAAGTATATTTTTTTTTTTACATATCAATATATAATCTTGATATGTAGCCAATCACAAAAATTAAGTGTAATATATTACTTTTTTAAAATGAAAAAACCCAGCTAAAAGCTGGGTTTTTTTTATAAAGTATAAGAAAAATTACTCCACCGTAACCGATTTTGCTAAATTTCTAGGTTGATCTACATTTTTATTTAACATTACCGCAATATGGTATGATAATAATTGAAAAGGAATTGTAGTTAATAGCGGTGTTAATGCTTCTTCTGTTTCAGGAATTTCTATAACATGATCTGCTATTTCTTTAACCTGAGTATCTCCTTCTGTAACAATTGCAATAATTTTACCAGATCTAGATTTAATTTCTTGAATATTACTCACTACTTTTTCGTAATGCCCTTTATTGGTTGCAATAACAAAAATTGGCATGTTCTCATCAATTAAAGCAATTGGACCATGTTTCATTTCTGCTGCAGGATATCCCTCTGCATGTATATATGAAATTTCTTTTAACTTTAAAGCACCTTCTAATGCTACCGGAAAGTTAAACCCTCTACCTAAATACAAACAGTTTTTTGCATCTTTATATACTGCTGCAATTTCTTTTACTTTTTCATCAATCTTTAAAAGTGCCTCTATTTTAGCAGGAATTAATTCCATTTTCTGCAAATACATTCTAAATGCAGAGTTTGACATCGTTCCTTTCGCCTTAGCCAATTTTAAAGAAATTAATGTAAGCACTGTAATTTGAGTTGTAAATGCTTTTGTAGACGCTACACCAATTTCTGGACCAGCATGCGTATAAGCACCTGCGTGTGTTTCTCTAGCAATAGAAGAACCCACAACATTACAAATACCAAATACAAAAGCTCCTTTAGATTTTGCTAATTTAATAGCAGCCAAAGTATCTGCCGTTTCTCCAGATTGAGAAATTGCAATAACAACATCATTTGGTGTAATTATTGGGTTTCTATATCTAAATTCAGATGCATACTCAACCTCAACAGGTATACGTGCCATATCTTCTATTAAATACTCACCAACTAAACCAGCATGCCAAGAAGTACCGCAAGCAATAATTATAATTCTTTCGGCATTCAAAAACTTATTCAAATGGTCATCTATTCCAGACATTTTAATAATCCCTTCATTAGGCAACATTCTACCTCTATAAGTATCTATAATGGCTTTAGGTTGTTCATGAATTTCTTTTAACATGAAATGGTCATAACCACCTTTTTCAATTTGATCTAAACTTAGCTGTAATTTCTGAATATTAGTATCAACCATAGAGTCGTCTTTAATTTTACGAACTTTTATGTCTTTACCAATTTTAACAACCGCTAACTCTTCATCTTCTAAATAAATAGCATTCTTTGTATACTCTATAAAAGGTGATGCATCAGAAGCAACAAAAAACTCACTATTATCTTTTCCTACTCCAATTGCAATAGGGCTTCCTAAACGAGCAATAACTAACTCATTTGGTTTTGTTTTATCAAAAACAGCAATTGCATAAGCACCTACAACACTTGTTAATGCCAATTGAACTGCTTGCCCAAGTTTACAACCTTCGTTCTTTTTTACTTCTTCTATAAGATTTACTAAAACCTCAGTATCTGTATCACTCTTAAAAACATAGCCTCTAGATATTAGCTCTTTTTTTAAAGTGTCGTAGTTTTCAATAATACCATTGTGTACAATAACTAACTCACCAGACTGAGAAACATGAGGATGAGAATTTACATCATTTGGTACTCCATGAGTAGCCCAACGTGTATGCCCAATTCCTATATTTCCTTTTTTTCTTTTTTCGTCATTATCAGTTATGGCTTCTAAATCAGAAACTTTTCCTTTAGTTTTAGAAAGATGTATTTCTTTTCCATCATACATCATAATCCCAGAACTATCATACCCTCTGTATTCTAGTCTTTTAAGTCCATTTACAACTATTGGATAAGCATCTCTAAAGCCAATATAGCCAGTAATTCCACACATAAAATTCTTTCTTTTAGTTCGTTTTTTTTTTAATTCTTTTTTCTAATATATGAGACTTTTAATTGAGCTTTCTTCTCTCCATTCTCATCAAATAAAACCACAGATCTTGGATTCCAATTGTATTGTAATACATTCACATTTAAGGCTCCTGTTATTATAGGGTTATCAGTAGAATTATATACTTTAAGTATTAATGACGAAAAATCATCAGAAGAACCATCTACTAAATCAGAAATGTAATCTGTAATTTTAAAAGTATAACTTTCTGGAACTTCTTCTTCAGTTGATGATAAAACGCCACTAAAGAAAGCTCCCTCTTCATAAGAATCAGATAAATGTGTTGGGGTTACTCCTCCATTTCCGTTATCTTTATTTTTATAAATATAAAGTCTTTGAGGCAATAGGTCTGAATTTGTACTTAGCGCACTGTTTACTGCAAAAGTTAAATCTGCATCATTAATTAAAAATCCAAACTCATTATTCTCAATATCTCTAATAGAAGCTATTTCCTTTAAATCTAAATAATTATTATTATCTAAATCTTTATCTGAAAAAGCTAGAAAAGGATCTTCTGGACTTAAATTTAATAAATTAACACCTAAAATCTTAACTTCTGCAGAAAAACCAGCAGTACCTTGAATAACAAAATTATTTACTGGAACAGTATTTATATCTTCCGTTTTGTATATACTGTTTTGGATTCCACCTAGAGAAAAAGAGTATGCTTCTTTTATAACTTCATTATCTTCACCTTCTTTTTTTACTGTTTTAGAATATAAAAAATCTACAGCAAAATTTGAATTAGGAATTAAATTGAAAGGAACTAATGCCCCATCAGTACCTTTCGCTTTTACAATAATTCCTTTAAAATAATTTTGAAACTCTCTTGATGAAGAAAACTCTACATCATTAAATTTATCCCAAAATAATGTTTTCATTTTATTTATATCTAACGGAATTGCTAAAAAAGGAGTTGCTGCACCTGCAGTATTAGTTACCCTTAGGGTATCATTAACTACCGCCGTACTATTTACATCTATCCTTCTATCAATTCTATCAAAAGTAAAAATAGTATCTGTTGCTTGTGGTATAAAAGAGAAACCTGTAGTTGCTGTTAACAATTCAGTTTCTTCATAATCAAAATTAGATAAATAAGAGTTTTGTTTTGATATTTCCAAAGGTTTTAAACCATATAAAAAAGTTGGATTCCTATATACTTCTAAAGTGGTATTAATTGAGGTATTTCCTAAAATAGAATCTAACCTATAGATTGGTACTCCATTAGAGTTTACACCTAAAGAAACAGACGTATAGGGTATCTTTAAAACAACTTTATCTAAATTAAATATAGTATCTCCATCAACCATCTCTTGACGATTCTTTAAGTTCGAAACAAGACCTAATTGAGATACAAAGCCAGCTTCTATTTTTTTAGCATTATTACTGTTATAAACTCCTAACCAATAATCTACGGAAGGAAAACTATTATTTTGTAATCTAGGTAAACCTATATTATCTGCAATAATACTTTCTGTATTTATAGATTTTATTTCTAGATCTAATACAACTTGTTCTGTATCAAATTTTGTATTGTTAACAATACTTGATCCAATATCTGTAAAATCTTTTTCACAAGAAACAACAGCTGTAAATACTAATACTATAGCCACAATAAATGTGCTTTTCTCAAAAAATCTCCTCACTTTATAAAATAATTAATTAGCCGAAATTAAATCAGCATAAAAATTTAAATAACTTTCTTTTAAATCTTCAGATTGATATTCTAAAACCGGAATATCTTTACCTTCTATAAAAGAAGTCAATTCTTCTGAGATCTCCTCACTACCATGTATAATTGCGTCAGAATTTTCTATGGCACTTTTTAATATGTTTGTAAAGTTTGGTGTTTTTATTGTAGCAATTTTCTCGTCACAAATATTATCAAACTTCACTTTATCTGCTAAAGACTCGTCTAACGTTCCCTCAAAAGGGTTGTTATACAAAGAGGTAATAATTTTACTTTCTGTAAACAAAGGCTCTTCTTTATAAAACTCCTTTAAATAAAGAGGTAAAAGAGAAGCCATCCATCCATGAACATGAATAATATCTGGCGCCCAGTTTAATTTTTTTACAGTTTCTATAACTCCTTTTGCAAAGAAAATAGCACGTTCATCATTATCCTCAAACAAATCATCATCTTCATCAGTAAAAACGGCTTTTCGTTTAAAATATTCTTCATTATCTATAAAATACACTTGCATTCTTTCTTTAGGAATAGAAGCAACTTTTATAATTAATGGCATATCCATATCATTAACTACTAGATTCATACCAGATAAACGAATTACTTCGTGTAGCTGATGTCTGCGTTCGTTAATTACGCCATATCTTGGCATGAAAATTCTTGTTTGTACTCCTTTAGAATGTGCGTTTTTTGCAACATTAAAGGCTGTAGATGATAACTCTGTTTCGGGTAAGTATGGCACTACTTCAGATGAAACAAATAATATTCTCTTGTCCTTCATTAAATCAAACTCTTTTATAAGAAGCGCAAAAATACAATTTTTTATGCTAATATCGTGTTAAATTGGTAAGTTTGCAGACTCTACTTAATTTTTGAAGATGAAAATTTTTAACACAAAACAAGAAATAAAATCATATTTAACCTCTAAAAAAGAGGATAATAAAACCATTGGTTATGTGCCAACAATGGGCGCATTACACGAAGGTCATTTATCTTTAATAAAAAAAGCAATCGAAAAAAACGATCTAGTTGTAGTTAGTATTTTTGTAAATCCAACCCAGTTCGACAACCAAGATGACTTAATTAAATATCCAAAAACAATAGAAAACGATACTAAATTGTTAGAAAGTGTTTCTTGCGATGTATTATTTTTACCTTCTGTAGAAGAAATTTATGCAGAAAATATAGCCTCAGAAAACTTTGATTTCGATGGCTTAGAACATCAAATGGAAGGCAAATTTAGAAACGGTCATTTTAACGGTGTTGGTACCATTATAAAAACCCTTTTCGAAATTATAACACCCAACAGAGCTTATTTTGGTCAAAAAGATTTTCAGCAATTGCAGATCATCAAAAAAATGGTTAAAAAAAATAGAATCCCAGTAAAAATTAAAGGTTGTCCTATTTTTAGAGAAGAAAATGGTTTAGCTATGAGTTCTAGAAACACAAGATTATCTAAAGAACATAGAACTGAAGCAGCATTTATATACAAAATACTTAAAAAAGTTCGTTATAAATTTAACTCAGAAGAAGCTAATAAAATTAACGAATGGGTAGAAAGTCAATTTAAAGAACACCCTTATTTAAAATTAGAGTATTTTACAATTGCTGAAGAAAAAACACTAAAAACCATAGAAAGCAAAGAATATCATAAAAAATACCGTGCTTTTATTGCTGTATTTGCAGGAGACATAAGATTAATAGACAACATTCGTTTAAAACATTAGTAATAAAAAAAACAGTATTTTTGCCACATGTTAGTACAAGTTGTAAAATCAAAAATCCACCGTGTAAAAGTTACAGGTGCAGATTTAAATTATATAGGAAGCATTACCATTGATGAAGATTTAATGGATGCTGCCAACATTATTGAAGGTGAACGCGTTCAAATTGTAAACAATAATAATGGCGAACGTTTAGAAACCTATGCAATTCCCGGACCTCGTGGAAGTGGAGAAATTACCTTAAACGGAGCCGCAGCAAGAAAAGTTGCTGTGAATGATGTATTAATTTTAATCGTTTACGGATTCATGGATTTTGAAGAAGCAAAAAACTTTAAACCATCTTTAGTTTTCCCTAACGAAAAAGACAATACACTTACATAGATTTGAATATCAAAAAAATATTAAAAACCGTATTACCTCTCGTTTTGGGAGGTTTTTTAGTATGGTATTCGCTCTCTAAAATTTCTTTAGAGGTTTTAATCGGCTACTTTAAAGAAGCACATTATAGTTGGATTTTTCTTGGGTTATTCTTTGGTGTTTTAAGTCATTTATCACGGGCTTATAGATGGAAGTTTATGTTAGAACCCTTAGGCTTTAAACCCAAATTCACCAACAGTGTTTTAGCGGTTTTAGTAGGTTATTTAGTAAACTTAGCATTACCAAGAGCTGGTGAAGTATCTAGAGCACTAGTACTTACAAATTACGAAGAAGTTCCTTTCGAAAAAGGATTTGGAACCATTGTAGCAGAAAGAATTGCCGATTTAATTATGATGCTATCTATCGTATTAATCACACTTTTTGTACAGTTCGATTTTATCTACGGACTTTTAACTAAAAATTTCGATCCTACTAAAATAATCGTTGGCTTAGCAATTTTAATTATTGGCTTTTTCATTTTTACATCCTTTGTAAAAAAAGCAAAATCAGGCTTTCTTTTAAAAATAAAAACTTTTGTTTCTGGTCTTTTAGAAGGCGTTACAAGTATCTTTAAAATGAAAAATAAGTGGGCGTTTATTTTTCACACCGTATTTATTTGGGTAATGTATGTAGCCATGTTTTGGGCAACAATACCCGCAATAGAAGGTTTAAGTGTACCTTTTGGTGGAATTCTAATTGCCTTTATAGCCGGTGGTTTTTCTATCGCGGCAACAAATGGAGGTATTGGTTTATACCCAATTGCAGTTGCTGGCGCATTGGCTTTATTTGGAATTGCAGAAGAACCTGCAACCGCTTTTGGTTGGATTATGTGGACTGCACAAACCGCAATGATTATCATTTTTGGAGGTTTAGCCTTTTTTGCACTACCAATCTATAATAAGAATAAATAATTTTTGGGCGTTCCCTAAAAAGGTCGCGCTTTCACTACTCGCTTTTTTATTTTGCTGAAAAATCAGCAAAATAAAAAGAGCTCAAACACACCGTTCAATCGCTAACGCGAGTATTTGCTAACTTTTTTTTACCCAGTTTGCCTTTTTAACCTTTTGAGAGAAATCACATAAAGTTGCTCCATTTTATGTGATCACCGTTATGCGACTTCTAAATATTTCGAAGTTACAAACGGAATTACTTTCTTATTATCAGAGAATAATTAACACACAAAATAAAACCCAAAGTGTCATTTCGAAATGAGCTTTTTTAAGCGATTGAGAAATCTCAATAATTTACTTCCAACAACCTTATAAAAAAACTAATAATACGTGTTAGGCTTTATGTGATCACAATTATACTACTTCTCAATACTTCGAAGTCACAAACTGAATTACTTTCTTATTATCAGAGAATAATTAACACACAAAATAAAACCTAAAGCTGTCATTTCGAAATGAGCTTTTTTAAGCGATTGAGAAATCTTACACACAGTTTAATATTTTAATATCCTTACCTAATAAAATAACAACTATTACTTTGTAACTTTGTTACTCTAAAACTTTGTAACTTCTTAAAAAATGGCCAAAACCAAAACAACTTTTTTCTGTCAGAACTGTGGAACCCAACATGCAAAATGGGTAGGACAATGTGGTGCTTGTAAAGAATGGAATACCATTGTAGAAGAAGTAATACAAAAAGAAGAAAAACGAGTTTGGAAACAATCTGCTACCGCAAAACAAACTGTAAACAAACCTTTAAAAGTTGCTGACATTCAGTTAAACCCAGAAGAAAGAATTGTTACCAATAACAACGAATTAGATACCGTTTTAGGTGGCGGATTGGTAAAAGGTTCTGTAACCCTTTTAGGAGGTGAACCCGGAATTGGAAAATCGACTTTATTATTGCAAGTTGCCTTAAACATCAGTCAAAAAGTATTGTATGTTTCTGGAGAGGAAAGTCAGTCTCAAATAAAAATGAGAGCAGAAAGGTTAGAAGCAAATAACTCTAACTGTTTAATTTTAACAGAAACCAATACCCAAAACATCTTTAAAAATATAGAAGAAACAATGCCAGATGTTTTGGTAATAGATTCTATACAAACACTACACACAAGCTCTATAGAAGCTTCTCCTGGTAGTATTTCTCAGATTAGAGAAACTGCTGCAGAACTAATAAAATACGCAAAAGAAACAGCAACTCCGGTTTTATTAATTGGTCATATTAATAAAGATGGAAACATCGCTGGACCAAAAATTTTAGAGCACATGGTAGATGTTGTTTTACAATTTGAAGGAGACAGAAACCACACATATAGAATTTTAAGAAGTCAAAAAAATAGATTTGGTTCTACTTCAGAATTAGGGATTTACGAGATGTTGTCTACGGGATTAAGAGAAATATCAAATCCATCAGAAATATTAATTTCTAAAAAAGATGCAGATTTAAGCGGAACAGCAATTGCGTCTACTCTAGAAGGCATTAGACCTTTAATGATAGAAATACAAGCTTTAGTTTCTACTGCCGTTTACGGAACACCACAACGCTCTACAACTGGGTATAATTTAAAACGTTTAAACATGATTTTAGCAGTTCTAGAAAAAAGAGCTGGCTTTAAATTAGGTGCCAAAGATGTATTTTTAAATATTACAGGAGGAATAAATGTAGACGATCCTGCAATAGATTTAGCAGTTGTAGCTGCCATTTTATCTTCTAACCAAGATGTTGCTATTAACCCAAATGTTTGTTTTGCCGCAGAAGTTGGTTTGGCTGGAGAAATAAGACCGGTTTCTAAAATAGATCAACGAATTACAGAAGCAGAAAAATTAGGTTACAAAACTTTAGTCGCTTCTAAATACAATAAAATAGCTTCTAAAAATCACGGAATTCGTTTGGTTTTAGTTGGTAAAATAGAAGAAGCTTTCGCTACTTTGTTTGCTTAAGGTTTAATTTTTTTACTATTTAAAAATCAACGAACCTTAATTGTTTTCTATTAGCTAACAAACAGGTTTAGCCCTGATTGAAGCGGCATCCTTTTTTTGTTTTTCACAAAAAAAGATATAGCGGAAAGCAGGAAATAGCTTCTAAAAAAACAGTACATAATAAATTTTCTAAGCTTCTAATTTCCGAATTACTTTACAAGGGTTTCCTGCCGCAAAGACATCTGCAGGTATATTTTTTGTTACCACACTTCCTGCTCCTATTACGCTTCTGTCTCCAATAACCACACCCGGACAAACTACCGTACTTCCTCCGATCCAAACATCTTCTCCAATAGTTATTGGTTTTGCTAATTCGAGTCCAGAAGCTCTTTCTTTATGATTTATAGGATGTGTTGCTGTATATAATTGCACATTTGGACCAATTAATGTTCTAGAACCAATTGTAACGGGAATTACGTCTAAAACAACACAATTAAAGTTAAAATACACATCGTTTCCTGTAATTATATTGTAACCATAATCGCAATAAAAGGGCGTTTGTACAAATAGATTCTTCCCTTGATTTGGCAGTAATTTATGTAAAATAACATTTTTTGATTCCGCTTTATCTTCTGATAAATCATTTAGCTCTTTTAATAACAATCTTGCTTCTAATCGTTCTTTGGTAAGTTGTATATCTGAAGCATCATACAATTGACCAGAGAGCATTTTTTGTTTTTCAGTTTTCATTTATCAGTTCTATTTGTACGAAGTTACTAAGATAATTTGTTTTCTAAAAAACAATAATAAAAAGACCCTTCAGGTTTCCAAAACCTGAAGGGTCTGAAAGTATTTTACCTATAAAATTAAATTTAATAGAAATTTCTAATATTAAACACCTCATAAAGCGCTTGAAAGTCTTTATAAGCTAAAATTTTAAATTAAAAATCATTTCTTTATTTGGAATGAGTTCATATCTAATGCTATTGTTATATTATTAATCTTAAAAAGGTTTGATATTTGAACTTTATAACTAAATATTATTAACTTAAAACAATACATATGAAATTTAAAATATTAAGTATTATCTGTTTAACCTTAATTACACTTGTAGGCTGTAAAGAGACTAAAAAGGAAAAGGCAAACGATACTCCAGAAAAAAGCACAAAAATTACCTTAGAAAAATTAGAAAACTCACCAGAATACGCTACTGCTTCGCTTAAAATGATAACACCAAGTGATACAGTAATAAAAACGGTTGGAGAAACTCTTTTTAATTTTGAAGTAAATAATTACGAGTTAGGCGCAATAACAAAAAGCAATAACACAGCGCTTTTAGCAAATTCAGAAAAAGGACAACATATTCATTTTATTCTGAATAACGAGCCATATTCTGCGCATTATGAGCCAACTTTTAAAAAAGAGATACCTAATGGCGTGCATCATTTGGTTGCCTTTTTAAGCAGATCTTATCATGAATCTGTTAAAAATAAAAACTCTGTAGTTGTTAAAAAATTAATTGTTGGAGAAGATACTAAAGATGATAAAAATTTAGACATAAGCGCACCAACACTTATTTATAGTCGACCAAAAGGAGAGTATACAGGAAAAGATACAGAGAACCTATTACTAGATTTTTTTGTATTAAATACACAACTTTCAGAAAATGGTAATAAAGTTCGTGCAACTATTAATGACAACGAATTTATAATAACAGAATGGGCACCAATGGTTATTAAAGGTTTACCAAAAGGAAAAGTTTCTATAAAATTAGAATTAATAGATGCAGAAGGAAAATTAATTCCGGGGCCTTTTAATAGTGTTGATAGAACAGTTACTTTAAAAGAATAATTAAATTTATAGCAAAAAAAAATCATAAAAAAACCAAGCAAAATTGCTTGGTTTTTTTATGTAATTTATAGTATTTTAAGAAATATTACTTCTTATTTACTATTTTAATATATTTATCTAAAGCCATTGTCATAGAAGGTGTTTCTGGTGACGGCGCAGTAATATCGCATTTAAAACCTGCATCTGTAACTGCCTTAACAGTAGAGTTACCAAAAGCTGCTATTCTAGTTTTATTTTGTTGAAAGTTCGGAAAATTCTTTAAAAGAGATTCTATGCCTGATGGGCTAAAGAACACTAAAACATCATAAAACACATCTTCTAAATCAGACAAATCGCTAACAACTGTTCGATATAAATCTAATCGTTTCCAAGTGATCCCTAAACTATCTAATTCTTCAGGAATTAAAGGCTTTAGTTTATCTGAACTTGGCAATAAAAACTTTTCTGTTTTATGTTTCTTGATTAATTTTGTTAAATCTGGAAACGTTCTTGTACCTACATAAATTTTTCGCTTTCTGTAAACTACATATTTTTGTAAATAAAAAGCTACTGCTTCAGACTGGCAAAAATACTTCATCGCATCTGGCACCTTAAAACGCATTTCTTCTGCTATTCTAAAAAAGTGATCAACAGCATTTCTACTTGTTAAAATAATAGCGGTAAAGTTATGTAAATCAACTTTTTCTCCTCTTACTTCTTTGACAGAGATACCTTCTACATGAATAAAAGGTCTAAAATCTATCTTTACTTTTTGTTTATCCGACAGGTCAAAATAAGGGGAAGTTTCTGTCTTTGGTTCTGGTTGCGATACTAAGATCGTTTTCACTTTCATAAGATTCTTTTTTCTAGTTAAAACAGCAATCTAAACAGTATAAATAGCGGCGCTATTTCGAAGGCGCAAAGGTACAAAATAAAATAAAACAACTCGCTAAAAACCAGCTTTTTATTAATTACTGCGTGAAATATAAAGCGAATGGAAAATAATAAGACCGAAAAATAGACTAAGAAAAGTGTATTTAATTTTGAGTACTCTACCAAAACAATAGCTATAAGTAGAAAAAAGGAAACAGAATATAAATAAACAGATTTAGAAACTAAAAAGAAATCTAACTTTTTATCGATCTTAAAAACGACAGAAAACAAAAATTCTAACAACCTTTTAAAAGTTAAATAAGAAAAAACAACACCTAAAACCTTTAAAAAAGTAAAAAAACCTTCTTCAGCAGTAGAATTATAATACAAATAGATTTTATATGCTAGTAAAGAAAGAACTACAATAGAAAAAATAAAAACAATGTTTTTAAAGGGATTAAAAAAAGAACTATTCTCCTCTATTTCAGAATCTATAAAACTTTCATTAAACAAAGAAGACACACTTCCTTTTAACCTAACAGCACTCAACCCTCTTAAAAGGAAAACACAGGCAAACAAGCATACCAATAATATGGTAATCCAACTGTTATCTATTACTACTCTTTCTATTGCTTGCACCTATTTTTGTTTTGGTAAGATTAACACAAAATTAGTAATTAAAAAATGTATATTTGTCTACTTACCACATGAAATTTTATTTATGTCAGATGCGTTAGTCATAATACCTACTTATAACGAAAAAGAAAATATAGAAGCTATTATTAGAGCCACTTTTAATCAAAAGGAAAAATTCCATATTTTAGTTGTAGATGACAATTCTCCTGATGGAACCTCAGATATTGTAGAAAACTTAATTTTAGAATTTCCAAATCAGCTATTTTTAGAAAGAAGAATCGGTAAAAGTGGTTTAGGCACTGCTTATATACATGGTTTTAAATGGGCCATTGCTAAAAAATATGATTATATTATAGAAATGGATGCCGACTTTTCTCACAATCCTAAAGATTTAATTCGCTTGTATAAAGCTTGTAAAAAAAAGGGAGCAGATGTTTCTATAGGTTCTAGATATTCACAAGGTGTAAATGTTGTGAATTGGCCTATGAAACGAGTTTTACTTTCTTATTTTGCTTCTAAATACGTCCGTTTTATTACTAGAATTCCGGTTTGTGATACTACAGCAGGTTTTGTATGTTGGAAAAGAAATGTACTTGAAACTATAGTATTAGACAAAATAAAATTTATTGGTTATGCTTTTCAGATAGAAATGAAGTTTAAAGCATGGAAACATGGTTTTAATATAAAAGAAGTCTCTGTAGTTTTTACAGATAGAACATTAGGAACTTCTAAAATGAGTGGAAACATTATTTCTGAAGCTTTGTTTGGCGTAATAAAAATGAGAGTAAAAGGATTACCAAAAAAGGTTTATGAATAAAATTACTATTAGAACTGCTTCTTTAAAAGATTTAGAAACCCTACTAGAGTTTGAACAAGGAGTTGTAGCTGCAGAAAAACCTTTAGATCCTTTTTTAGGTGATGGTAAATTATCTTATTACAATATACCCGAATTAATTTCTAATAAAGACATTTATTTTATTGTAGCTGTTTCTAACGATCAATTAGTTGCTTCTGGTTACCTAAGAATAGAAAATTCTAAACATTATCATAAAAACCCAAAACATGGTTATATTGGTTTTATATTTGTAAAACCAGCTTTTAGAGGAAATAAGATTAGTAATTTAATTTTAGAGTCTTTAAAAGGTTGGGCAGTAAAAAATGATTTAAAAGAATTAAGATTGGATGTTTATAGCAATAACTCTGCTGCAATAAAATCTTACGAGCGCTTTGGTTTTACAAAAATCTTAGTGAACATGAAAATGGGTATTTAGCAGACATAAATAGTAAAAAAAAGAATTAAAATACTTTACTAACTTTGTAAAAATTAGCAAAGTATTTTCAGAAAAAATAATTATAAAAAATGGTGAAATCAACTTTAATAAAAAACGCAAGAATTGTAAATGAAAATAAAACTTTTTTAGGCGATGTTCTCATTGAAAACGGAATTATAAAAGAAGTTTCATCAGACATAAAAGCAACTGAAAATGTTGAAATTATTGATGCAGAAGGAAAATATTTAATTCCTGGTTTTATAGATGACCAAGTACATTTTAGAGAACCTGGTTTAACACATAAAGCAAATATTGCTACAGAAAGTAGAGCTGCCGTTGCTGGCGGAATTACTACTTTTATAGAAATGCCAAACACCGTACCACAAGCTACAACGCAAGATTTATTAGAAGATAAATTTATAATTGCAGCAAACGATTCTTACGCTAATTATTCTTTTATGTTTGGTGGAACAAACGATAATTTAGAAGAATTATTAAAAACAGATCCTAAAAAAGTAGCCGGAATTAAATTATTCTTAGGTTCTTCTACAGGAAATATGTTGGTTGATAATGAAGAGATTCTAAAGAAAATTTTCTCATCAACAAAAATGATTATTTCTGTACATTGTGAAGATGAAGCAACTATTAGAAAAAACACACAAGAATTTATTGACAAATATGGCGATGATATTCCTCTAAAATACCATCCAATTATTAGAAGTGAAGAAGCTTGTTATTTATCCTCTTCTAAAGCTATTGAGTTGGCAAAGAAAACAGGGGCAAGATTGCACATTTTTCATGTTTCAACCGCTAAAGAAACCGAACTTTTTAGAAATGATATTCCTTTAGAGGAAAAACAAATTACTGCAGAAGTTTGTGTGCATCACTTATGGTTTTCAGATAAAGATTACGAAGAAAAAGGGACTCATATTAAATGGAATCCAGCAGTAAAAACAGAAAAAGATAGACTTGGTTTATGGGAAGCCTTGTTAGATGATAGAATTGATGTTTTAGCTACAGACCACGCTCCGCATACTTTAGAAGAAAAAACAAATGTATACACAAAAGCACCAAGTGGCGGACCTTTAGTACAACATGCCGTTATTGCGCTTTTAGAAAAAGTAAAAGAAGGAGTGATTCCTATTGAAAAACTAGTTGAAAAAATGAGCCATAATCCGGCAAAATTATTTCAAATTGAAAAACGAGGCTTTATAAAAGAAGGGTATTTTGCAGATATCGTTTTAATTGATACCAACAAACCTCAAACTGTATCTAAAGACAATATTTTATACAAATGTGGTTGGTCTCCTTTTGAAGGCACTACATTTTCATCAACCATAACACATACCTTTGTAAATGGAAATTTAATCTATAATGAAGGTGTTTTTAATGATAATATTAAAGGAAAACGCCTAACTTTTAATCGTTAATATGAAAAACTTAAGTTATTTTCTTGTTTCTATTTTCTTGGTTTCTTGCACAAGTAACACCATTTTTAAAGAACCAAAAGACCTCATTCCTAGAGACACAATGACCTTATTACTTGGTGATATGATGATTGCTTCTTCTGCTAAATTTGTACCAAACAAAAACCAGCAAAATAAGGTTAATTACATGGCTTTTATATATGATAAATATAAAATAGATAGCCTGCGTTTTCAAAATAGCAACTTATATTATACGTCTAAAATAGATTTATATCAGGAAATGATTACCGATGTTAAAAAAAACTTAGAAGAAAAAAAAGATTTTTATAAAAAGATAAGTTCACGTAAAGACTCCATTAGAAGGGATTCTATTAAAAAAGTGGGGGAAAAATTGAAAGAATTAGATTCTATTAAAGAAACTGAACCGATTTTAGAAGTCGCTAAGGCAGATTTTGAGATAAAGAATTAACATAGCTATCAGATACTTCTTTTATCACTTCATCAACTTTTTCAAACTGAAAAGGCAGCATTTTTTCAACTTTTTCTGACGAGTATTTAGATATTGAATGTGCACTTCTTGCTGAATATTTGCTCAACAATGGTTCTTTCCCTGAAACGAAAGACAACACCCAAGAAACCCTCCAAAAAATTGCTGTTTGCCAAGGCTTACTATTTTTTGTTGGTCTTTTTTTACCGAAAGCATCAGCTATAGAAAAGAAAATTTCTTTAAACGATTTATTCTCCGCTACTAAAATAAAACGTTCATTTTTAATGCTAGAATTCATCAATTTAATCATTGCAGCAACCACATCTTTTACACCTACAAAACCTGTAATTCCGTTTGTATAATAGTTTAATCCGTTATAAACTTGTGAAAATATTTTACCGGAACCAGCAGTATAAAATCCGCTTCCTAAAATAATACCTGGGTTTACAATAACTACATCAACTCCCTCTTGACTTGCACGCCAAATTTCCATTTCTGCACCAAATTTTGTTATCGAATAACCACTATTATCAGATTCTGGGCTCCACTCATTCTCTTCAGTTATAAGACCACCTTTTAAAGAATTTCCTACAGAAGCAATAGAACCCACAAAACAAATTTTATGCACTTTTGCATCAATGGCAAGGTTTACAATAATCGCTGTTCCATGTATATTTACTTTGCGCATTTCTCTATAATCTTTAGGATTAAAGGAAATAAATGCTGCGCAATGATATACTTTTTCAACTCCAATAAAAGCAGGAATCATAGCAGGAACGTCTGTAATATCTGCTTTAAACCATTCTATTTTAGAAATTAAATCTGCAACATCATCAGTATAAAAAGAAAAGACTTCTTGTACTTTTTTAATTCTTTCTTCAGAACGGTAAATAGCACGTATTTTTTTACCATTTTTAACTAAATGATATAACAAATGTGCACCAACTAAACCTGTTCCTCCAGTAACTAAAATCATACCGCGAATTTATGATATTTTCATTGATAAGTTTATCTTTGCATAATGAAAAATAGCAAATAAATAATTGCTATAAGATGCCAAATTGAGCTTGTCTAGATTGATAATTTAAACGATCAAGACACAAAACTTAAACAAGCTGAATTTGGCATTCGTATTTTGAATTGAATTAATTTAGACTTATAATGACAAATTTTGTTGAAGAATTACGCTGGCGTGGATTATTGCATGATATTATGCCAGACACGGAAGACTATTTATTAAAAAATAAAACTGCTGGTTATATTGGTTTTGATCCAACTGCAGACTCACTACATATTGGTAGTTTGGTGCAAATATTTATTTTGAAACATTTTCAAAATGCAGGTCATAACCCTATTGCTTTAATTGGTGGAGCTACTGGTATGGTTGGTGATCCTTCTGGAAAATCTGCAGAACGTAATTTGTTAGATGAAGTTACTTTGGCAAAAAATGTTGCTGGTGTTAGAGAAAATCTAGAACGTTTTTTAGACTTTGATGCTGCTGCAGAAAACAAAGCAGAATTGGTAAACAATTACGATTGGATGAAAGATATTTCATTAATCGATTTTGTAAGAGATACAGGGAAACATATTACTGTAAACTACATGATGGCTAAAGATTCTGTAAAGAAACGTTTGAGTTCTGAATCTTCTGTTGGTATGAGTTTTACAGAATTTACCTACCAGTTATTTCAAGGATACGATTTTTATCATTTATACCAAGAAAAAAATTGTAGACTGCAAATGGGGGGTTCTGACCAGTGGGGAAATATTACCACAGGTACAGAATTAATTCGTAGAAAAGCACAAGGAAAAGCGTATGCAATTACAGTTCCTTTGGTTACTAAAGCAGACGGAACAAAATTTGGTAAGACAGAAGGTGGAAATGTTTGGTTAAATATAGACAGAACCTCTCCTTATAAATATTACCAATACTGGTTAAATTCTTCAGATGAAGATGCAGAAAACTTTATTAAAAAGTTTACATTTTTAGACAAAGAAACTATAGAAAACTTAATTGCAGAACATAAAGAAAATCCGCATTTACGTTTGTTACAGAAAAAATTAGGAGAAGAAGTTACTATTTTAACACATGGTAAAGAAGCGTATGAGAATGCTTTAAAAGCTTCTAATATTCTATTTGGTAAATCTACTGCTTCTGATTTAAAATCTTTAGACGAACAAACATTTTTAGATGTTTTTGATGGTGTGCCACAAGCAACTGTATCAATCTCTGATGTAGAAGAAGGTTTAGATATGATAGGGGCTTTGGCTGCAAAAACAAACTTTTTAAGCTCTAATGGAGACGCAAGAAGAGCGTTAAAAGAAAATGCAATTTCTGTAAATAAAGAAAAAATAAAAGAGGATTATTCTATTACAAAAGAAGATTTAATAGCGAACAAATATGTCTTATTACAACGTGGTAAAAAAACATATTATTTATTAGTAATTGAGTAATTTAAATAACAATATCGTTTCTAAATGAACTTTTTTTTAGTCATTGGGAAGTCTAGTTATTGTACCAAGTAGTAATCTATTGATAATTATTTAATAAAAAAAGAGCTGAATATATTCAGCTCTTTTTTTTTACAACATTCACAAAACCCCCCGATATTGCTTTCAATCTTCATTCTTTATTTTAAGCCAGTTTTCATCTGCTTTATCTCTAAGTACCTCTGCTCCTTCTTTCTCCCATAACTCTAACGTATTTGTTCCCCAAGAATTGTAGAATAAATATAATTTTCCATCTCTAATCTCAAAAGTGTTAGGATCTATAGAAACTTTCTCTCCTTTTACGCCAATTGCATAAGCACAATAACCTCCATAGGCAGGCACGTATTTTTTAGGTGATTTATTAAAAATCTCTAAATTTTCTTTTGATGAAAATTTAAAATCTACCCCATCGTATGATGTTGTAAATTCTTTATCTCCTTTTTCTGCATTATTATTAAAATAAGCAACAACATCGTACCCTTCTGCTACAAAACCTTTTTTGGTATTATAATCATTCTTCTGCCCTACAGCTGTAAATGAAATTAGCAGAAAAAGAATTCCTAAATTTCTCATTATTTAATTGTTTTTATGTTTTAAACCTTGCCAATTTTTGTCTGCTTTTATTTGTAATTTCTTCGTATTTCCTTCTTTCCAATCCTCTAACTTATTACCAAAAAAAGAACTATAAAATAAATATAATTTACCATCTCTAATTTCATAAGCCTCTGCATCTATATACATTTTTGTGTTTTTCTCTGCAACAGCATAAGCACAATACCCACCATATTGTGGAACATATTTTTCGGGATTTTCTGTAAACATTTTTAAATGCTCCTCTGAAGAAAATTGAAATTTAGCACCATCGTAGGCCGCTACAAATTTCTTTTTACCTTCTACTGGTTTTTTGTCTACAAAATAAGAAACCACATCATATCCTTCTGCTACAAAACCTTTTTTAGTATTATAATCTATTTGTTGCGCTGATAAAAGAGTGGAAATTCCTAAAAAAAGGAATAGTAGAAATTGTTTCATTCGATTGATTTTTTATAAACAGTCGAACAAACTTCAAAATAATTACAAGAAACTATAAGATAAAGGTTAAATTAACAGCTTTTTATGAATTTTTTTAAAGAAAGAATCAATTCTGGAGTATTTTCAATATGACTCATATGGCCATCAGGAAAAACAACCAATTCAGAATTTGTTTTTTTAGCTTCCTCTTTAGAGCTTTCTAAATTTAAAACAAGATCTTTTTCTCCAACAATTATTAATTTTTTAAAATTATTTTCAGCTAAAACAGCATTGGTATTTAGACGGTTTTTCATCCCTTCATTCGCAGCAACATAACCTTGTAAAGATGTTTTTAAGGCTTCTTTTTTTATTGCCTCAATCTCTTCTTTATATGTTGATACATGTTCTTGATTAAATAAATTTGAAATGGACATTTTAACCATGTTTTCAAAATTATTTTGAACCATTTTATTTGCTCTAATTCTTATTTTTATGCGTTCTTCAGAATCTTTTTCTGAAGTTGAATTTAACAAGCATAATCCCTTTATTTTAGAAGGATTCATTTTGGCAAGAGCTAAAGAAATATAGCCTCCTAGAGAATGCCCAACCAAAATAAATTTTCTAATTTTTAAGTGTTTTAAAACAGCTTCTACCGTTTTAGCAAATAGCTCCATAGAATGTACATAACCTAAGCAATCAGATTTTCCGTGACCTAGTAAATCAATGGTAATTATTCTATTTCTTTTGGTAAGTTCTGGCACAATTTTATCCCACATAGTGGAATTTTCTAAAAAACCATGTATAAGAACAACAACGGATCCCTTTCCTTGATCTGTATAAAAAATATTAGCGTTTTTGTAGACTAAAAGCATAGTGAAAAATTAAAAACAATTCAACCCTAAAAGGGTTTTAACCCCTTTCAGGGATACTTAACAAAACTATACTACCTTAATATTTAACCATTTTTCTACAGCAATAATATCCGTTTTTTGTTGGTGCGAATCTATAAAATTTTCCTTTGTATCAAATTGATAAAATACTTTATCTTTTTCTATAGATGATTTCTTATTAGAAATTATAGAAAAATAAGAACTCCAAGGATAATCAGCTAATTTTTTAACAAACACCAAGCAAAGGTTTCCGCTACAGGAAAAATATATTTTTTATATAATTTAAAAAATAACGATAGTTTTTATCAGAATAAAATAAGTCTTCACCATTAATTCCTCTATGATAGAAATGATCTAATTTAATGGTTTCTAATGCTCGCATTTTTAATTTTTATTGATAAGAACTCTAAAAGTGCTTGAACCCCTTTTAGAGTTCATCGAATATTTATAAAATATCACATTTAAAGATATGAAAAATATGTATATTTCAAGGATAAAACTCACCTCAACAATGTTCAACTTTAAACAAGCAATTATTTGCTTTTTATTACTATTTATAATAGTAAATAGTAACGCTCAAATTTCAGAAAAAAACCTCGATAATTTAATAGAACAAACCTTAAAAACTTTTGATGTTCCAGGTATTTCTGTCGGAATTTTAAAAGACGGAAAAATTGTGTATGCTAAAGGACATGGAGTTCGTTCTTTAACCAACAAAAAAGACATGAATGAAAACACCTTGGTTGGTATTGCTTCTAACAGTAAGGGTTTTACATGCTTTGCTTTGGCTATGATGGTAGATGCGGGGAAATTAAATTGGGACGATAAAGTAAGAAAATACATTCCCGAATTTGAAATGTACGATGCTTGGATTACACAAAACATAACAGTTCGTGATCTAGTTACACATAGAAGTGGTTTAGATTTAGGATCTGGAGATTTAATGTTTTTTCCTGAAAACAATAATTTTACCACAAAAGATATCATCAATAATGTAAAACATTTAAAACCATCGAGTAAATTTAGAACCGATTTTAAATACAACAACAATATGTTTATTGTTGCAGGAGAAGTATTAAAACGTGTTAGCGGACTTAACTGGGATGAATTTATTGAGACTAAAATAATGAATCCGGTTGGTATGACTAGCAGTAAAGCATCTTACAACCGAGTTACAAACAGAACAAATATTATTGATGCGCACACAAGAGCAGACGGAAAAGTAATTCAGATTCCGCATGATTGGAGCGAAACTGCAAACCCTGCTGGCGGAATTGTAAGTAACGTAAAAGACATGCTTACATGGGCAAATTTTTTAATGAATGATGCCGTTACCAAAAACGGAGAACGCTTGCTAAGTGAAACTCAATTTCATGAACTATGGCAACTACAAACTCCTTTAAAAGTAAGGAAAAACGATTCTTACAACTCTAATTTTAGAGGCTACGGTTTAGGCTGGTTTTTAACAGATGTAAAAGGCGGACATAAACAGGTATACCATACAGGTGGTTTATTGGGTACCGTTACTCAGTTTACTATGATTCCAGATTTAGATTTGGCCATTATTGTATTAACAAACCAAATGAACGGAAGTGCTTTTAACACCATTACAAATACGGTAAAAGACACGTATTTAGGTTATGAGGATAGAAACTGGTTAGAAAATTTAGGGACTAACAATACCGAATATTTAAAATACAACGACAGTATAAAAGCAAGTGTTTATAGTAAAGTAGCGCTAGCTAAAGCTGATAAAAGCCTACCGAAACCTTCACAAATTGTAGGGATTTATAATGATGCCTGGTTTGGAAATATGACCATTTCTAATGATGGAAATTCTTACCTTATAAAATGTGAGCGCTCTGCTACTTTATTTGGCGAGTTGTTGCCTTACAACCAAACAACCTACGTTGCAAAATGGAACAATAGAAGTTATGATGCAGATGTTTTTGTACAATTTTCTTTTGATGAAAAAGGAAATACTACAGGAGCCACCATGAAATTTATTGCACCAATTACAGATTTTAGTTTCGACTTTAATCATTTAAACTTTAAAAAAGTAAACTAAATTGAACAAAACAAAAGATATTTGGATTGCAGGTTTTGCACTTTTCTCACTCTTTTTTGGCGCAGGAAATTTAATTTTACCTCCATCTTTAGGCGTTAAATCTGGTGCAGATTGGTGGATTGTTGTTTTAGGTTTTATCTTAACAGCTATCATTATTCCTATTTTTGCCATTTTTGCACATGCAAGGTTACAAGGTACTTTGTATGATTTTGGTAAAAAAGTATCACCTGTTTTTAGTACTATTTTTTGTTTCTTAATATACATTATAGCAGCGGCAATTCCGTCTCCAAGAACTGCTGCCGTTACACATGAAATGGCAATTCAACCATTTTTTAATACACCTCCCATTTTAACAAGTATTGTCTACTTTGTTTTGGTGTTTATTTTTGCAGTAAATCGTTCTAAAATAATAAGTTTAATTGGTAAGTTTTTAACACCAATTATTGTGCTTATTTTATTAGTAATTATAGGAATAGCCTTTTTCACTTCTCCGGGAACCGTAAATCCATCAACCTTTAAAAATCCTTTTGTAGATGGAATTTTAGAAGGCTACCAAACTTTTGACGCTATTGCTGGTGTAGTTGTAGGTGCCGTTATTATCATCTCTTTAGATTATAGTAATCATAACACCTTTAACGAGAAAAGAACATTGATTAGAAAAGCGGGTTATATCTCTGGGATTGGTTTATTACTTATTTACGGAGGTTTAATTTTAAGCGGATCATTATTCAGTGCTACCTTTGCAGAAAATGCTTCTAGAATTGAAATTTTATCTGGCTTAAGTACACAAACTTTAGGGCATTTCGGAACCATATTTTTAAGTATTTTGGTTGCCTTGGCTTGTTTTACAACTGCTGTTGGTATTGTTACCGGAACCGCAGATTATATAAAAGGTATTTGCAATAATTCTAAGACTGCGTATATTGTTACAGCAGCAACAGCTTCAATTATTGGTGTTATTGTTGGGAGTTATAATGTTGGGTTTATTATTGATGTTGCAGTGCCTGCATTAATGTTTGTCTATCCAATTACTATTGTTTTAATTCTACTAAACGTGGTACCAGAAAAATACGCTTCTAAATTGGTTTTTAGAGGTGTTGTAATTGTCACTTTTATTTTTAGTATTCCAGATTTTTTAGGGTTTATCATTCCTAGAGAAAACTTAACGGGTATTAAAAGTTTTATTCCTTTAGCAGCACATAGTTTGGGTTGGGTGTTGCCTGCTTTGTTGGTTTTTGTATTGTTAAACCTAAAAACTTATACGACAAAAAAAAACTGATTAAACATCGTTTCTCTTGAAGAAACTGAAAACTTAAAATGCTGATTCTTAATTAAACAAAAAATAAAACCCTATCTAAAATACATTTTAGATAGGGTTTCCTTTTTTGTTAGACAATTTACAATAAAGAGTCTAGTAATTTACTTTTGCGTTGTTTTTTAACTTGTCCTTTACAATAGGAAATAGATTATAAGTTGGATAAATTTCCGTCTTAAAAGCTTTCCAAGCAGTTCTTTCAATTGCTAAATTTACAGCAGCTAATTTTGAAGCAGGAAGTTCTAGTACTACCATTTGACCAAGTCCCATAACCACATACCAATCAACTACAGAAGTACCTTCTGGAGGAAAGCTTTCATAAAAACCTTGATCTGTTCTTATCTTTTCAATCTCATGTAAAGTCATGCTTTGATCGTGTTTAAGAAAAATAGTTAATAGCAACTTGTCACTAGTTTTTTCAGAACTGGTTTTTACATCAGTAGACTGTGAATAACCAGTAAATTGCAATAAGAATAATCCTAGTAATAATGCTTTTTTCATGTTTTATAATTTTTAGTTTAGTATTAAATTTTAGATTTTATTCTACTCAAAGTTTCTTGTGAAATATTAATATACGAAGCTACAATTTTGTTTGGTAAGCGTTTTACAATGTTTGGGTTTATTTTAAATAGTTGCTTGTATCTTTCAGATGCATCTAGTGTAGTAAATGATATTAATCTCTTAGAATTATTTACATATGCTTTTTCTAAATAGATGCTATAAAAGTCTTTCCATTTAGGCACAATAGTCATAAGATGTCTAAAATCATCGTGGGTAATATATAGAAGTTCACTGTTTTCAATAACTTGAATCGTTTCTTGCGCAGGTTCATTGGTAATAAAACTAACCAGTTCTGTAGCAAACTGATTTTCAAATGCAATATAACGTGTTACGTCTTTTCCTTCCTCATTGATATAAAATAGTCTTAAGCTACCTTTTTTTACAAAATAACTAAGCTGACTATTTTTTCCATTGGAAAGTAAAATTTCATTTTTCTTTTTTTTTATTGTTTTAAAATAAGACAACACGATTTTTAAATCTTCATCATCAATATTTATATTTTTTTTTATGAAATTAGTGAGTTCTATATTGTCTGCCATCTATTTGTAATCTCTTACAAATGTACGATAATGAATAATATCTTGTATAGATACTACGATCAAATTATGCTCATTTGCAAACTCTAAAATGGTGTCAGTTTTTGCCATTGTTCCATCATCGTTCATTAATTCACACAGTACAGCTTCTGGTTTTAAACCTGCTAATTTCATTAAATCTACGCTACCTTCTGTATGTCCTTTTCTTTCTAAAACGCCATTATATTTAGCTCTTAAAGGAAAAACATGACCTGGTTTTGCTAAATTGGCACTACTCGCATTTTCTTTGCAAGCAGCTTTTATGGTTGTTAATCTGTCTTTAGCAGAAACTCCAGTAGTAACACCTTCTTTGGCTTCAATTGTAATTGTAAAAGGTGTTTGGTAGCTACTTGTATTTTCTTTTACCATATACGGTAATTCCAGTGCATCTGCTTTTTCATTGGGCAAACAAAGACAAACAATACCACTACATTTTCTAACCATAAGTGCCATTTGATCATTGGTCATATTATGTGCAGAAAATATTAAATCTCCTTCATTTTCTCTACCCTCATCATCCATTAAGATAATTCCATTTCCTTGCTGAAGATGTATAAAAGCTTTTTCTAATCGTTCTTTACTGTCATTACCAAACATTTTTAATGCATCTAATTCCGTAAGTACCATTTTATATTCTATTTAATTTTGCGATAGCAAAACTACTATTGTCTCAAGTGAAATTATTTGATGTAAGTCAATAAATTTATTTATTTTTAAAAATTGAATAAAGTTTATATTTAGAAATAAAACGTAAAGTTTATAACTATTTTTACGACCAACAAACAAAACAAACTCAAATTTGGCAATTCAATATATTACAAAATACTCTTTTCAGAATACTTTTTCTTTAAGTACAGTTGCTTTTGAAAAAGCCTGTACAATAGATCATAATGAGCAAGTAAATGCGTATTCTATTTATTGGATTCAAGAAGGTAGTGGAACCTATAATATCGATTTTGAACAATATACTTTTGATGATAATGTGCTGTTCTTCTTGTCTCCAGGCCAAGTTTTTACGGTAGATTCCGAGCAAATAAAAACCGCTTACAAACTTACTTTTGTTAGAGATTTTTACTGCATACAAACCCACGATCAAGAAGTGGCCTGTAACGGAATTCTATTCAACAATATCTATGAAACACCGTTTGTAAAACCTTGCGAAAAAGACACGGCAAAACTCAACTTTATTTTAGAAAGTTTAATAGAAGAATTTCAACAAAACGAAACTGCACAATACGATATGCTGCAGTCTTATTTAAAACAATTTATTATTTCTGCAGTTCGTGTAAAAAAAGAAAACCATGTTATTAAAGAAGACGTAGAAACCCGTCTTTTTAAAGATTTTAGCTTGTTGGTAGAGCAGAATTTTAAAACCATGCACTCGGTAACCGAGTACGCAAACAGATTAGGACTTTCGCCAAAATCGATAACCAAACACTTTCAGAAATTGGGGGCAAAAACGCCATCAGACTTTATTAAAAACCGTATTTTGTTAGAAGCAAAACGGTTGTTAGTCTATACGGATAAAACGGTAAAAGAAATTGCTTTTGAACTTGGTTTTAACGATCCTGCCTATTTTACACGTTTCTTTACAAAAGGAATAGAAAAATCTCCGCTTCAATTTAAAAAAGAGTATTAGTTGTTTATATTTTACCTCAGCAGTATTATAAAATTCTTTTTAAAGACTAATTAACAGTGTTCATTTAGTTTTTTTTCATTCAGTTTTGTCATTTCGAACCTTTTGAGAGAAATCGCATAAATTTTGGTTGTTATGTTATCACTGTTATGAGATTTCTCCTATTGTCGAAATGACAAGTTTGTGGTTTGTGGTTTTTTTCATTCAGTTTTGTCGCTTCGACCTTTTGGGAGAAATCTCATAATGTTTGGTTGGTGTTGTGTTATCACTATGTTTTGCTCAATTAAAAAATCCCGTTTCATCCAATAAGTATAGTTAAATGATTGTATATTTGATACTATCAAATGATAGTATCACTATGAAACCACCTTACGAAATAACTTCTTCTATTTTAAAATTAATAACTTCTATTTCAGAAAAAATAGGTGAAGTAAATGCCAACTTGTTAAATAAACCTTCTCCAAAATTAAGGAAACAAAATAGAATTAAAACTATTCATTCTTCTTTAAGAATTGAAGGTAATACACTTACCGAAGAACAAATAACAGCGCTTCTTGAAAACAAAAGAGTTATTGGTCCAAAAAAAGATGTACTTGAAGTTTTAAATGCCATAGAAATCTACGAAAATTTAGATATTTATAAACCATCTAATGAAAAATCTTTTTTAAAAGCGCATAAAAACTTAATGAAAGACCTTATTGAAGATGCAGGGAAATATAGGAAACAAAGTGTTGGTATTGTAAAAGGTTCTAAAGTAGAACATGTAGCTCCTCCTTTTAGAAACCTTCCTTATTTAATGAAAGACCTTTTTGAATATTTGAAAAAGTCAGACGAAATTGAATTAATTAAAAGTTGTGTTTTTCATTATGAAATGGAATTCATACATCCATTTTTAGATGGTAATGGAAGAATGGGAAGATTATGGCAAACGCTAATATTAATGGAAAAATATCCAATATTTGAGTTTTTGCCTTTTGAAACTTTAATTAGTAACGATCAAGAAAAATATTATAAAGCTTTAGCTGAAAGTGATAAATCTGGAAAATCAACAAAGTTTATTGAATATATGTTAGGAGTAATTGATATTTCAATAAGTGAATTATTAAATTTTAATAATCGAACATTAAACGAAAAAGACAGATTAGAATATTTTGTTTCTTTAAATAAAATTCAGTTTACTAGAAAAAATTATATGGATATATTTAAAGACATTTCTTCTGCAACCGCAAGTCGAGATTTAAAAAAAGGTACAGAGTTAAATTTATTTGAAAAAATAGGAGAAAAAAATAAAACAATCTATAGAATAAAATAACAGGGCACAACACCGTGTATTAAAAATTGCTATATTAGTCCTTAATAAAAAGTAGTTGCATTTTTGTGAACTACAATTTTCTTTAGAAAAATAGCCGTACACTTAAAACGAAACTTTCAATACACAACAACCATGAGACTTCTCCAAAAGTCGAAAAGACAAGTTTGTGGTTTATTTTTTTGGGAGTGCCCTTATCAGGTCAGGCTTTCGCAACTCGCTTTTTAAAGTTTTATCAAACTTAAAAAGAGCTCAAACAAATTGCTCTATCCTTCACGCGTGCATTTTTGCCAACTATTTTACGCTGTCCTAACAGTAAGAACTTCTGTCCATTTTTAAACCTTCATTTGGGTTGCATCTTTGCAGTGTGTAACAATAACAACACAACAACAAATAATTTATCCTGCGTTAGCAGCAACTAAAAATAAGAAAAAATGGAAATTCAATTAGAACAAACAAACTTTACGAATGTTATAGAAAATAACAGTAACGTATTATTAGATTTTTATGCAGATTGGTGTGGACCTTGTCAGACATTATTACCAACTATAAACAAATTAGCAGACGAATTAAAAGACGATGTAACCATTAAAAAAGTAAATGTTGATGAATATCCAGAATTTGCAGCACAATTTAATGTAAGAAACATACCAACCTTAATTTTCTTTAAAAACGGAGCACCTGCAGACAGACATACAGGTTTAATTACAGAGAGTAACTTAAGAGCTAAAATAGACAGACTAAAATAAACGCTGCAATCATTAAAAAAAAAAGGCAACTTTTTAAGGAGTCCTAATCAAAGGAACTTTTGTCCAATTTTTGAAGTCCTTATCGGTTGCATTTTTGCAGAGCCAACTATTAGAAACGCTTTTTGAAAGCATTTCAAAAAAACAAAAAAGTGTCATTCCTATAAAAATGGAAAACTAACAACAATAATATGAAAACAATAGAAAACACACAATGTCCTAACTGTTGGGGTTACCAAACATACGACGATCAAAACACAGCACAACAACTTTGCAAATGCAAAGCATAATATAAAAGAAGAACAAAACATTAATAATATAAAAAATAAAATTATGAGCACATTTAACGTACCAACAAAAAACGAAGTATCAGAAAATAACAAAGCAATCTTTGGTCAATTAGAAAAAGGATTAGGTTTTGTACCTAACTTATACGCTGCATTTGCACACAGTGAAACAGCATTAGGTAACTTTTTAGCAATAGGACAAGGAAAAACAAGTTTTTCTGCTAAAGAAAAAGAAGTAATTAACTTAGCGGTAAGTCAAGTAAACCAATGTGTTTATTGTTTATCTGCACACACTGCAATTGGTAAAATGAATGGTTTTACAGAAGCTCAAATCTTAGAATTAAGAGCAGGTAAAGCTTCTTTTGATGCAAAGTTAAATGCTTTAGCTAATTTTTCTAAAAGTGTAGCAGAAAACAGAGGCGCTGCAACAGCAGAATCTGTAGAAAACTTATATGCAGCAGGATATACAAAAGGAAACTTGGCAGATGCAATTATCTTAATAGGAGAAATTACAATTACCAACTATTTTCACAAAACAACAGATGTTGCAGTAGATTTTCCTGTAGCACAAGCATTATAAATAAAAGTAAATAAGAATAATAATCAATTTTTAATAATTAGTAATACACAACAATCATGAAAAAAGTAATCGCAATTTTAGTAGTAGTTTTAGGTTTCGCATTTAATACAAATGCACAAGATGTAAAAACAGTTTCTTTAGAACAAACAAATGGTGAGTTTACTCAGAAACAAATTACTTTATCTGAAGGAACTTATATTTTTGAAATAGCAAACAACAACGTAGGGCACAATGTAGGTTTTGTTTTAGCACCAAAAGCAGATGTAAAAGCGCACATTAAAAACGCGTATGTTACTGCACAAGTAGAAAACAATACTAAAGGGAATTCTAAAGAGGTAGTTCTTAAAAAAGGAGAATATGTTTATTTCTGTCCTTTAAACCCAACACCACAATATACTTTAATAGTAGAATAATTTTTAAAATTGGGGAAATTAAGAAGGCGAACAGAAATGTTCGCCTTTTTTTATTTTTAGAAACTAAAACTTTTCTGGCACAAAGGTTTGGTAATCCATTGGTGGTCTTACATACGCTTTACCATCTGGTAATGGCGGAAGCTCAATTGGTTTAATATCCATCTGTTTATAAGGAATTTTACTTAACATGTGGCTAATGCAATTTAACCTCGCCTTCTTTTTATTTTCTGAATTTACTACAAACCACGGCACTTGTTTGGTGTCTGTATGTGCAAACATTTGATCTTTTGCTTTAGAATATTCTAACCAACGTGAGCGAGATTGTAAATCCATCGGACTAAATTTCCAACGTTTTAAAGGATTAGAAATACGGTTTTTAAAACGTCTTTCTTGCTCTTCATCACTAACAGAAAACCAATATTTTAAAACAATAATGCCAGATCTTACCAACATACGTTCAAACTCTGGGCAAGAACGTAAAAACTCATCGTATTCTTCTTCTGTACAAAAGCCCATTACTTTTTCTACGCCTGCTCTGTTGTACCAACTTCTATCAAACAACACAATTTCTCCTGCGGCAGGTAAATATTGCACGTAACGTTGAAAATACCATTGAGATTTTTCTTTTTCGGTAGGAACACCTAAAGCTACCACTTTGCAAATTCTAGGGTTTAAAGGCTCTGTAAAACGTTTTATAGTTCCACCTTTTCCAGATGCATCTCTTCCTTCAAAAAGGATAACTACTTTTAATCCTTGGTTTTTAACCCACTCTTGCATGTGCACCAATTCTGTGTGCAATATTTTTAATTCTTGGTCATAATTAAGTTTATTTTTTTTTCTGTTTGAAGTTGTTTCTTTTTCCATTTAGGCAAATTACAAAAAATAGAAAAAACAGGAAACAAATTTCTTTTAAGAAAGGCTATTTTAAATTTATTATAAATAATAAAAGGGTTAAAAAAACAACTAAAAACTTCATCAAAATTAAAAGTCTTATTTTAGCACTTCCATTTTAATAGCTATCAAAAATAAATATTTGCTAAACTACTATTCATATCCACATACAACCTCTAAAGAATGGGTTACTTTTGTTCATGGAGCAGGAGGCAGTAGTTCTATTTGGTTTAAACAAGTACGAGATTTTAGAAAACAGTTTAATGTTTTAATTTTAGACTTGCGTGGTCATGGAGATAGCAAACCTACACTAAAAGATACTTTTAAAGCAAAATATACTTTTGATTCTATTACGGCCGATATTGTAGAAGTAATTGATCACTTAAAAATTGAAAAATCTCATTTTATTGGTATTTCTTTAGGTACCATCTTAATAAGAAATCTTGCCGAAAAAAGACCAGAAATGGTAAAAAGCATGATTATGGGAGGTGCCATTATAAAAATGAATTTCCGCTCTCAGGTTTTAATGAAAGTTGGTAATATCTTTAAATCTGTAGTGCCATATATGATGCTATACAAACTCTTTGCATTTATTATTATGCCAAAGAAAAATCATAAAAAATCTAGATTGCTGTTTGTAAACGAAGCGAAGAAATTATATCAAAAAGAATTTTTACGCTGGTTTAAATTAACATCAGAAATCAATCCTTTACTTCGTTTTTTTAGAACAAAAGACATTCAAATTCCTACATTGTACGTTATGGGTGCCGAAGATCATTTGTTTTTACCTTCCATAAAAAACATTGTTTCTAAACATGTTACTGCATCACTATTTGTAATTGAAAATTGTGGTCATGTGGTAAACGTAGAACAGCCAGAAATGTTTAACAACCAGACAATTCGTTTTATTACATCTTTATAATTCCACAAACTTAATTTAATATAAAATAGATCATTAATAGATTATTATACGGTATATTTACCTTTTAAACACATTTATTATGAATCAGATAATTACATTTGGAGAGGTTTTAATGCGAATTTCACCTTCAGGAAACAAAAAATTTATTCAATCTAACCAAGTAGAGTTTTATTTTGGTGGTACCGAATTAAATGTTGGTATTTCTGTAGCCAATTTTGGACAAGATGTAAAACATATTTCATGTGTTTCTGATGATTTTATAGGTGATACTGCAATTTCTTTTCTAAGAAAATTTGACGTAAGCACTTCAGCAATTGTTCGTTCTAACAGACCTTTAGGTGTTTATTTTTTAGAAGTTGGTGCTGTTATGAGACCGAGCTCTATTTCTTATAATAGATCTCACTCTTCTTTTTCTGAAATTCAACCAGAAATGGTAAATTGGGAAAAATCTTTAAAGCAAGGAAAATGGTTTCATTGGACCGGTATCACACCTGCGCTTTGTAAAGGTGGTTATGAAACTTTAAAAGAAGGATTAATTCTTGCCCAAAAAAAAGGTATGGGAATTTCTGCAGATCCTACATACAGAAGTGGTTTATGGAAATGGGGAGGTACTCCAAAAGAAATTTTATCAGAATTAGTAAATTATTCCACCGTTTTTATTGGTGGTGTAAATGAAATAAATGAACTTCTAGAAACCAATTACTCTTACTCTAACGACGATTTTATTGAGGCTAGTAAACAGTTAATGGAAACATATCCTACCATAGAAAAAGTATTTGATAAAATTAGAACTTCTATCAATTCTTCTTGGCATAAAATTAGAGCGAGAATGTGGAACGGTAAAGAATTTAAAGAAACTCAAGATTTAGACATTACGCATATTGTAGACAGAATTGGGACTGGTGATGCTTTTGCAGCCGGAATAATACATGGTTTACAAAAATTTGATGACTATAAAGCAATGCAATTTGGTAGCGCTGCTTGTGCCATTAAACACACCTATTTAGGTGATATTAATTATGCAAACGAAAAAGAAGTAATGAGTATTCTAGAAGGAAATACTACTGGAAGGTTACAGCGATAAAATACTATCTATTTTTTATAAGATTAGTAATCTTAGGAAATTTTATAAAAAAACAAGATATTTGCATCGTGAAAATAGCTGCCATATTTTTATCGGTATTCTTGCTTACCAAACCCTTGCTTCCATTATTGGAGTATGCTGCTTTTTACGATTATATTAAAAACGAACTTTGTGAAAACAAAGATGCTCCAGAGTTACAGTGTAACGGTAAATGTCATTTAGCAAAACAAATTGTGAAGGCAGGAGATTCTGAAAGTGGTAATGAAAAAAACCAATCTTTTAAAGTAGAAATTTCTATCGTTTATTTTCAAGAAACAACTCACAAAGAATCTTTCCTTTTGTCTAAAGACGAAAATTTAAAAATAAGTACTTCATATAATAACACCTATAAATTCCATTATACGGATGTTGTTTTTCACCCACCACTCGCTTAATTTCTTCATACTAAGAAACGCAATACACCAAATAATTGGTGCTTAATTAATTTTAATTAGGCATCTAGTTCTGTGCTATCAATTAGAAATAATTAATAGTAAAGAACAACACACCGTTAAGTTTTTTTTTAAAACAAAAGCTTTTTACGCAGTGTTTGGTAAGCGTGTTTCTTAACGATTTCTTTTTAGTAGTAAAAATGCAATTATAGCAATTGTGTTTAGCTGATAATGTGCAATATACTTTCTTAAAAACGAGTAATTGTTCTCCTATTTGTTGCTACTAGTTTTTCAACAGTTTTTTAATAAAACAGTCCTAAAATAATGAAACATTTACAGATAATTGTAATTGCAATTTCTATTGTAATAACTTCTTGTACGCTAGATAAAACGAATTACGAAGCCGAATTAAATATAGAAACTACAGAATATATTGAGTTCGAAGAAGTAACTATCGCAAATAATGAAAATTATAGCATTAGCATAGAAGCTTTAAATGGTACTTTGTATAAAGGTTATAATGAGGTTCATCTAAACATCACCAAATTAGAAACAGGTGAGAACATCGATAATTCTAAAATTACCTTTTTACCAATTATGACCGATGCGAATGGTAATAAATCTTCTTGTCCGCATGAATATAATCTAACATATAATGCAACTGAAGGGTATTACGTAGGATATGTTGTGTTTACAAATGAGAGTAGTTCTACAGTAGATTGGCAGTTGTATATCGGTTTTACTGATAATACTAAAACTCAATCTATCGATAAAGTTATCACTGTAGAAGAGCAAACAAACATGAACCTCAACATGACGGCTTTTACAGGCAATGATAACGAGCAGTATTTTATTGCGTTAGTTGCACCTCAAAGTCCGCGTGTGGCACAAAACGATTTGGTTGCTGGTATTTACAAATACAACAAGCCAACTAATGCCTCAGGAGAATTTACTGATGTTACGCAATTTTCGTATTCAGCAGTAGAAAATCACACATTATTAATAGATCCAAGAATGCCTGAACCTTCTATGGGAAATCATTCATCACCTTATAATGAAGATTTATCCCAAGAAAGTGATGGTTTGTATCATGGAGTTGTGAATTACACTATGACAGGGAATTGGACGTTGAATTTCATTTTAAAAGATGAAAATCAACACATAATAAAAGGAAACGAAGTTTCTACCGAATTTACTCCAGGAGTAGAAGGAGAAAGAGGAGAACTTCATATTGATATCTTATTTTAAGAATATGAAAATAATAACGATAGCAATCCTATTATTAGCAACTCTCGCAAATGCACAAACTGTTGAGAAGAAAAAAGATAGTTTAGGTGGCGTCTTAGAAGAAGTAATAATTATAGCGGCTAAAAAAAATAAAATAGAAACAGACATGAAAATGGCAGTTTCTGTGGATGAATTTTTAGCCTCGTCAGACAACATCAGTTTTATTAAACGTGGTCCTTATGCTTGGGAGCCGTTGTTGAATAACATGAGTACAGAACGTTCTTTAGTGACCATAGATGGTATGCATGTTTTTGGCGCTTGTACCGATAAAATGGACCCGGTAACGTCTTATGTAGAAAGTAATAATTTATCTGATATTGATATAAAATCAGGACAAGAGGGCAGTTTGCATGGAGCAACAGTTGCTGGTAGCATCGATTTGAAAAGGAAAAGTACCGCATTTACAATTGGGGAGAATTACAAAGGTGCTTACCAAACAGGATTCGAGTTTAATAACAAACAGTTTTTTAACCTTGCAAACTCCTCTTATTCTAGTGAAAAATTAGTAGTAGATGGAAGTATCTCTAACAGAAAAGCATCAAATTACTCAGACGGAAATAATGACGAAGTACAACATTCTCAGTTTGAAAAATTGAACGCTTCTTTAGGAGTCGCTTACAAAACAAGTGATTTATCCTCTGTAAGAGTAGATGCCATTTTTGATAGAGCTAAAAATGTTGGTTTCCCAGCATTACCAATGGATTTGTCTTTGTCTAGAGCGTTAATTACATCGGTTACCTACAAACAATTTTTTGAAAAAGGAATTGTAAAAGTGTGGGACACCAAAGTGTATTTTAATGCTATAGAACATTATATGGATGATACCACACGTCCGGAAAACTTGGTTCACATGGACATGCCTGGTTGGAGTACAACGTATGGTTTGGTTTCTAAAGTAAATCTTCAGAAAGGTAATTTATCATCTGAAGTGCAATTGAATGCCTACAATAATTTATCTATTGCAGAAATGCGCATGTATCCGCAAGACCGAAGTGAACGAACTATGTTTGCATATAGTTGGCCTTGGGTTACAACAACCTATGCAGGACTTTCAATAGGTAATTTATGGGATATTTCTGATACAAGTCAACTAAGTTTTGGTGGCTCTCTAGGTGTCAATTACAATTATTCTAAATATGTAGAATTCAATTGGATTTTTCACCCGGGAACACCACAAGAAAAAACAAGATTTTTACCAAGTTTAAATACAAGTTATCATTTAAATGTAGGTGATTTTAATTTTTCTGTTGGTGGTGGTTACGGTCATAGAGCGCCTTCTGTTTCCGAAGGATATGGATATTATATTTATAACAGTTTCGATCGGTATGATTACATCGGAAACCCAGATTTGAAAAATGAAATTTCTTATGAAGTAAATGCGAGTGCTGGCTTCGAAAACGAAAAAGGAAGTATCAATGCCAAAGTGAACTATTTCTATATTCAAAATTATATTATAGGAAGAATTTTAAGTTTGGGGAGTCCAATGAATTATCAATCTGTGGGTGTTAAAGGATATACCTCTTTAGATTATGCAACATTGTTCAATTTCTCACTAAATACCAAGTACAATATTTTGGAAAACTTACATTGGAAAGGAACGTTAACCTATGCAAGAGGTTTAGATGATAATAAAAAGAATTTACCATTTATTCGTCCGTTGAGTTATCAAACTTCGCTACATTTTTCTCATAAAAATTTCGGTTTTGGAACAGCACTAAATGGTGATTTCAAACAAAATAATTACAGTCCAGAATACGGAGAAGACGAAACGCCATCTTACAAAAACTTTAATATTTCTGCAGATTATACTTTTTACATTAATAATTACAAAACAGTTTTTCAGGTAGGTGCAGAAAACCTATTTAATGAATATTACAGCACCTACGCAGATTGGGGAAACATCCCCAGAATGGGACGTAACATTTTTACGTCTTTAAAGATCAATTTTTAAACAAAGAATAATAACATCAATTAAAATTAATACAAATGAAAAATTTAAAAAAATACCTTTTAGCATCACTTATCTCATTATCAATCACTTCTTGTAGTGAAGACAGTATTCCTGTTGCTAATAATGTAACGTTAGAATTTAACAACACATTTGCAGAAACTACTATTGTTTTAGGAAATGAAACATCTACAGAAGCAACAGCAAACACTTCTGCAGAAGGACAAACTCACCATTTTTCTGAATTGAAATATATAATAAGTAATATACGTCTTGTAAACGCAGAAGGAAATGAATTTCCTTACAATACACAAAACTTAGACAATGGAGCTACTATTATTGACCAATCTAAAGAAGCAACATTAAAGTATGTTTTAAGTAATATTCCTACAGCCGATTACACACAAATAAAATTTGGACTAGGTGTAAAGGCAGCGTTAAACACTTTAAGTGAAGAAAGCTTCCCTACTTTTTATGCTGCAGCTGGCGCAAACGACACATCATTACACTGGTACTGGGCAACAGGGTACCGTTTTACAAAAATTGAAGGTTTTTACGGAACAAATAATACTCCATTATCTATCCATACGGGTAGTGTTTTAGGAGGAACTAAAACCGATGAAAGCACATGGTCTAGCGCAGAAACACATGCTCGTAATGCTTACAGAGATATTACATTAGAGCTTACTACAAATGCAATGGTTGGCGAAAATGCTCCTACTATTAAAATTAAAGCAGATTTTAAAAACTTATTAAGCGGAACAAAATCTATTACTTTAGATGCTGCAAACGAAGGTTTTACTTCAGGAACTGCGCCAAGTTATCATTCGAGCCCAGACGTAATGGTACAGTTTGTAGATAATATTGGTGGAAATGGAGAAACGAATACCAAAGGAATGTTTTCTATTACAAGTGTAGAAAACTAAACTTTAGAGCTGGTTGTCTAAAAAGCAGTAAATTTTGTCATGTAGAATTAGTTTCAACACTTCTACTTACTGACGTTATTTGAGAATCTGAAATAAATTCAGATTGACAATAATACCTTTTTAGACAACCTCTCTTTATTAAAAAAACATTGAGATTTTGTTAACGGCTTCATTTACGCCTTCTTCCCGCTATTGCGGAAAGATGAAAATGTATTTAAAATGAAAAAAATAATACTGAATATTTTTATCTTACTGCTCATTTCATCTTGTACAAAAGAAGATGTTTACGAACCTTTTATTTTGGATAACCCAGAAATAGAAATCAATATTCCTGAAGGTTTCCCAGAATTAAATAATTCATTTTATACCAATAAACCCACAAAATACGGCGTTGAATTAGGTGAAAAATTATTTTTTGACAAGAAATTAAGTGCAGACAACACTATTTCATGCTCTAGTTGTCATATTCAAGCAAATGCTTTTGCAGATCATAATGCAAAAGGTATCGGTATTGAAGGACGAATTGGACTAAGAAATGCACCACCTGTGCAAAACATGGCATTTATGCAACAATATAATTGGGACGGAAGTACATCTCAATTAGAAGATCAGCCACTCGTTCCTATAATTACACCAGAAGAAATGAACTCTTCTATTTTAGAAGTGATTGGAAAACTACAAAATGATGCATCGTATACTGAATTATTCACTAAAACCTTTGGTGATAAAAATATAACCGGAGATAGGATTCTAAACAGTATTGCCCAATATGAATACACCTTAATTTCTGCTAACAGTAAATACGATAAAGTAAAAAGAAATGAAGGCGAAGTTTTTACAGAAAATGAAGCACAAGGTTATCAAACTTTTAAAGATAAATGCTCTAGTTGTCACAGTACAGAATTGTTTACAGACCAAAGTTTTAGAAATATAGGGTTCCCAATAAACCCAGATAGCGAAGAAACAGGACGCACTAGAGTTACACTCAGTTCTAATGATTTAATGAGTTTTCGTGTTCCTTCATTAAGAAACATTGCCTATACTGCTCCTTATGGTAGTTTCGGTCAGTTTACTACTTTAAAAGAAGTGTTAAATTATTTAGACAATGGCGTTTTAGATGCCGATAATCTAGATCCCATTCTTAAAGAGAATAAAAATAGAATTCCACTTACAGAGGATGAAAAAAACAACCTTATTATATTTCTAAACACCTTAAGTGATACTGGTTTTGTAAATATTGACGATTAGAAAAAGTAGAACTACCTCATAAAAAAAGAGTCTCTTTTTTTATGATTATTTAAAGTTTCTTATAAATGAACTTCCTTTCGTTTTGCCAATTTAGAAGCCACAATGGTAATTATTAAAATCTGTGTGCCATGAAACAACATTAAAGGCAAAAGAATAATACCAACCGATGCCATGTTACCAAACAATATTTTAGAAAAAACGGTACCGTGTACTAATGATTTTTTAGTACCACAAAACTGTGCTGTAATTTGGTCTTCGGTATTCATTTTTAACTTTTTAGAAATAAAACCTGTTATAAAAAAAGCCATAATAAATAAGAATATTACTCCAACAAAAATAGCACCTAAATCTAAAAGTGAAACAGCACTAAAAATATGACCATTAAAAGATTCTGCAAAACTTTTATAAATTATCAATAAGATAATAGACTTATCAAACAACGTTAATTTACTACTGTGTTTGTGAACAAACTCTCCTAAAAAACGTTGTAACAAAAGGCCTAAAACTACAGGTAAAATAATTTGACCAATCAGTTTTAGGTAGATGCCTGTAAAATCAAAATCTGTTTGGGCATCATTTACAAACAAACCCATCCAAAGAGGTGTAATGGCAATTCCTATAATTCCAGAAATACTTGCATTAAAAATAGCTGCAGGTATATTTCCTTTTGCCATAGATACCATAACAACCGATGATGAAACTGTAGAGGGTAATGCTGCCAAGAAAAAGAAAGCCAACCAAATGGTTTCTTGTTCTTCATTCATGATTAATGGTCTAAACAATAAAACCAATAACGGAAACATTAAAAATGTAGCGCTTTGTACTAAAAGGTGTAACCTCCAGTTTTTAAGTCCTGCTTTTAACTGTGTCGGGTTTAATTTTAATCCGTAGAAAAAGAAGATCAATGAAATTCCAACTGCACTAATTGTATCAATAGGAATTTTACTTTCTGGTGCTCCCCATTGTGGAAAAAAATAAGCGATTAAAATAGTTCCAACAATAGAGAGAACAAATTTATCAATCTTTAATTTCATATTTACGTTCTTTGGTGCTATAGGTTTATTAATAAGAATAATTCTTTTTATAAATCAATTTAATTTTAAAATTAATTCAAATCAAGGATTTAAATGTAGCAAAGTTACTTCAAAATTTTAAAACTAAAGTACCTTAAAGAGGTGCTTAAAAAACGATATAGCATCACCATTAATAAAAATTTAACACAAAAAAAAGCGAGTCATATAACTCGCTTTTTAAGTATCTATTACAAGAATTAACCTTGCATTATAGCTTCAATTTCATCTGCTTCAATAGGTATATTTGCCATTAAATTAAAAGGTTCTCCTTTTTCTTGAATCACCACATCATCTTCTAAACGAATACCAAAACCTTCTTCCGGAATATAAATTCCTGGTTCTACAGTAAACACCATATTTGCTTGCATTTTTTCATGCAACAAACCATAATCATGCGTATCTAAACCAATATGATGGCTTGTTCCATGCATAAAATATTTTTTATATGCTGGCCAATCTTTAGCTGCATTCTGTACATCTGCCTTGTCTAATAAACCTAATTTCAGTAATTCAGAAGTCATAATATCACCAACCTCTACATGATATTCTTTCCACAAAGTTCCAGGAACCAATAATTTTGTAGCTTCTTTTTTAACGTGGTTTACAGCATTATAAACAGCTTTTTGTCTGTCAGAGAATTTTCCAGAAACAGGTATTGTTCTAGTTAAATCACTTTTATAATTTGCATACTCCGCAGCAATATCCATTAAAATTAAATCACCACTTTTACATTCCTTATTATTCTCCATATAATGCAAAACATTTGCACTATTACCAGAAGCTATAATTGGCGAATACGCAAACCCTTTAGATCTATTTCTTACAAACTCATGCAACAATTCTGCTTCAATCTCATATTCCCAAACACCAGGTTTTACAAAATCTAAAATTCTACGGAAACCTTTTTCAGTAATATTACACGCCTTTTGCATTAAATCCAATTCAATTTGGTCTTTAACAGCACGTAAACGATGCATAATAGGGCTACTTTTAGCAACTGAATGTGCCGGGTATTTTGCCAATAACCACTTTGTAAAACGGTCTTCTCGAGTTTCCGTTTCTACATTTGCTCTATAATGTTCATTGGTATTAATGTAAAAAGTATCTGCATAAGTAGACAATTCAAACAAAACCTTCTCTAAATCTTGTAACCAGAAAACTGTTTTAATTCCACTTGTTTCAAAAGCAGCTTCTTTGGTTAATTTTGCTCCTTCCCAAACCGCAATATGATCGTTGGTTTCTCTAACAAATAATATTTCTCTGTAAGCTTCATTTGGGCAGTCAGGAAACAAAAACAATACACTTTCTTCTTGATCTACACCACTTAAAAACAAGATATCTCTGTGTTGCTCAAAAGGCAATGTACTATCTGCACTAATCGGATAAATGTCATTAGAATTAAAAACAGCCAAACTATTTGGTTGCATAGCAGCAGCAAAGTTTTTTCGATTTTTAATAAATAATTGTGAGTCTATTTTATCGTATTTCATACTGATGAATTTATGTTGAAATACAAAGGTAGCAATATTTCGGTGGCTACAAATTGAACACTCACAAAATATAAAAATCTCTTTTCATAAGTCTCATTATCCATTTAATACTGTATGTAAAAACTAAAAATCACATCTAATAATTATACTTCTTTTGGGCGTTCGAGCGGGCTTTCCATTATATCTTTTTGCAGAAAAAGCAAAAAGGATGTCATTACAATCCCTAACGCAAAATAAAATCACAATAGCTATCATTTATACTATAGGTGAAATCTCATAGCAGTGATCACACAAGACTGAGTCACAATACTTGTCATTCCGAAGTATTGAGGAATCCCATAACAGTCTTAACACAACCCCTACTAAACTTTAGGTGATTTCTCAATCGCTAAAAAGCTCATTTCGAAATGACAAACTTTATGGTTACTGAGTTGTATTAAAAGTTATTTAAAAGTAAAAATCCTACAAAGTTAACAACCTTGTAGGATAATAAAATTTGTGTAAATTAAATAAATTAGTATCTAAAAACGCTTCTTTTTAGGCGCTCCAGTTCTTCCTCTTCCAGAAGTACTTTCTGGTTTATTTCCTTTAAAATGGGGCTTCTTTTTTGGTTTATCTCCCTGAGAAGAACCACCATTTGAAGATCTAGTTTTCTTTCCAAAAGATCCTTTACTTTGCGTTGCTGCTCTTTTAGGAGCTGCCGTATCTGTAGGCTCAAAACCTTCTACAATAGAAGTGTTTAATTTTTCTTTTAGTAATTTTTCAATTTCATTTTGGTATTCAGTTTCTTCACTACAAACTAAAGAAATTGCCTCTCCAGCTGCTCCTGCTCTACCCGTTCTACCAATTCTATGTACATAATCTTCAGGTACATTTGGTAATTCGAAGTTAATAACATGCGGTAATAAAGGAATATCTAAACCACGTGCTGCAATATCTGTTGCAACTAACGCTTTAATGGTATTATCTTTAAAGTTTTTTAATGCCTTTGTTCTAGCACCCTGACTCTTATTTCCGTGAATTGCTGCAGCAGAAATACCTGCTTTAATCAATTTCTCGGTTAATTTGTTTGCTCCATGCTTTGTTCTTGTAAAGATTAAAACTTGGTTCCAATTTCCGTCTTTTATCAACTTAATTGTAAACTCTGTTTTTTGGCCTTTATCAACTTTATAAACATTGTGAGTTACTTTCTTAGCTGTTGAGTTTTGAGGTTCTGCTTCTACAGAAACTGGATTATTCAAAATACCTGAAGCTAATTTTTTAATATCAGTAGAAAAAGTTGCAGAAAACATCAAGTTCTGACGCTTTGCAGGCATAAAACTAATTAGTTTATTTAAGTCTCTTGCAAAACCCATATCTAACATTCTGTCTGCTTCATCAAGAATTAAAACATCAATTCTGTTAAAAGAAACTGCTTTCTGACTGTGTAAATCTAATAATCTACCTGGTGTTGCTACTAAAATATCTACACCACTTCTTAACGTTGCAATCTGTGGTTTTGCATTCACTCCACCAAAAATTACGGCAGATTTAATGTTTACATATTTACTATACTCTCTTACATTGTCATGTACTTGAGCAGCCAATTCTCTTGTTGGCGTTAATACTAGCGCACGTAAAGGTCTGTATTTTGCATGCTTTGTTTCTGCTAAATATTGTAAAACTGGCAATGTAAAACCTGCTGTTTTTCCTGTACCTGTTTGTGCAGAAGCTAAAATGTCTTTACCTTCTAAAATATGTGGAATTGCTTTTTCTTGTATTGGTGATGGTTTGGTATATCCTTTTTCTTCAACTGCTTTTACTAGTGCAGCAGATAAACCTAAATCTTTAAATGTCATAAAAATACTTTTTTGAATGCAACTTTATGTAGTTGTTTCAGCCTGCAAAGATACGTTGTTTTAAATTGAAGTGTATTTTTCTTAAAATTCATTTTTATGTTAATTTTTTTGGTATTGAAAATACAAGTGGTAATTTCATCACTTTAAACCAAACTAACTTTTTATGAAGTATATTTTCACCTTTTTCGCACTCTGTTTTTCAACAATATTAATTGCCCAGACCGCTACGGATTCAGATATTATTCAACAATCTTTAGACCAGAAGTCTCAAATGATAAATTCTTCTTTGGTAAAAAATGTTCAATTTACCAATATTGGACCAACTGTAATGAGTGGTCGTGTGGTAGATATGGATGTAAACCCAAATAATACAACAGAATTTTATATAGGGTATGCTTCTGGCGGACTTTGGTATACAAATAATAACGGAACAACGCTTACACCAGTTTTAGACAATGCTCTAACTCAAAATATAGGTGATATTGCTGTAGATTGGCAAACCGGAACGCTGTGGGTTGGTACAGGGGAAAACAATTCTTCTCGTTCTTCTTATGCCGGAATCGGAATTTTAAAATCTACAGATAAAGGCCAAACTTGGCAAAATGTTGGCTTACCAGATACACACCATATTGGTAGAATTTTAATCAACCCAAATAATGCTGATGAAGTTATTATTGGAGCAATTGGACATTTATATTCTCCGAATGCAGAAAGAGGAATTTTTAAAACTACAGATGGAGGAAAAACGTGGTCTAAAACATTATTTATTGATGAAAATACCGGAATTATAGACGTTGCAGTTGCTCCAGAAAACTTCAATATCATGTATGCTGCTTCTTGGGAGAGAGAACGTAAAGCGTGGAATTTTGTTGGAAACGGAGAAAATTCTGCCATTTATAAAAGTATAGATGCTGGTACTTCTTGGACAAAAATTGCTGATAAAAGTGGTTTTCCTACAGGTAATGGAGTTGGTAGAATTGGATTGGCTGTTTTTAATGAAAATACCGTGTATGCTTTACATGACAGTCAATATAGAAGAGAATCTAAGAAAAATAAAACAGCTTATAACTTAACAAAACAGCAATTTGAAAATTTATCTTCCGCAGACGTTTTAGCGCTTAGAAATAAAACTTTAGATACCTATTTAAAAGAGTATGGTTTTAGAGAGAAGTTTAGAGCGGAAAATGCAAAACAATTGTTAAGACCAGGAGGTTTAAAACCAAAAGAATTGATGGCTTTTTTAGATGATGAAATGGCAATTGCTTTTGAAGAGCCAGTAATTGGTGCCGAAGTTTTTAAAACAACTAATGGAGGAACTTCTTGGAAAAAAACACATACCAATTATTTAGACGGAATTTATAGTTCTTACGGATATTATTTTGGAGAAATTAGAGTGGACAACCAAGATGAAAATGGAATTTACATTTTAGGAGTTGGCATTATAAAATCTAAGGATGGTGGTAAAACATTTACTTCTATTAGTAGAGAAAATGTACATTCAGATCATCAAGCATTGTGGGTAAATCCTAAAAAAGAGGGGCATTTAATTGAAGGAAATGATGGTGGTTTAAATATTTCTTATGATGATGGAGAAAGCTGGATAAAATTAAACAATACTGCCGTTGGTCAATTTTATTCTGTAAATGTAGATAATGAAAAAAACTATAATGTGTATGGCGGTTTGCAAGACAACGGTGTTTGGTTTGGGCCACATAATGCAAAAATGGATAAAGCATGGCATCAATCTGGGCAAAACCCCTTTAAGTCAATTATGGGTGGAGACGGAATGCATGTTCAGATAGACAACAGAAACCATAATATTGTGTATACAGGCTATCAATTTGGTAATTATTATAGAATTGATAGAGAAAATAAAGAAGAAATTTACATACAACCTAAACCAGAAAAAGATGCAAAACCTTACAGATTTAACTGGCAAACTCCTATTCATTTATCTAAACATAACCAAGATATTTTATATTTAGGAGGAAATAAATTACACAGATCTTTAAACCAAGGAGATACATGGGAAACAATTTCTGATGATTTAACAAACGGCGGAAAAGAAGGAAATGTTGCTTACGGAACCTTAACCTCTATTTCTGAAAGTCCGTTTAAATTTGGATTAATTTACACAGGTTCAGACGATGGTTTGATCTATGTTTCTAAAAACGGTGGAGGAAACTGGATAAAAATTTCTGACAACCTTCCAAAAGATTTATGGGTTTCTAGAGTGATTGCTTCTAAATTTAAAAAAGAACGTGTGTATGCAACTTTAAACGGATATCGTTTTGATGATTTCACTCCGTACGTATACGTGTCTGATAATTACGGACAAACCTGGAAAAACATTGGAAACACCATTCCAACTGCTGCCGTAAATGTTATAAAAGAAGATTCTAAAAATGAAAACATAGTGTATTTAGGTACAGACAACGGATTGTATGTTTCTTTTAACAACGGAACTTCTTGGGAAACTTTTAGTAAAGATTTACCTAATGTAGCAGTGCATGATTTAGTGATTCAACCAACAGCAAAAGATTTAATTGTTGCAACACACGGACGTAGTTTATATAAAACCAATATTGCTGCAATTCAAAAAATGAATGACAGTGTTTTAGCAAAACCTATCGCGCTTTTTAATATAGACAATATTAAAAAAAGTAAAAGATGGGGAAGCTCTAGAAGTCAATGGAGAAAAGCAAGTACGCCAGAAATTAAAATTCCTTTTTATGTAAATGCTGATAAAAAAATAACGCTTGATATTTATGCAAATGATGTAAAAGTAAACTCAATTTCTGCAGATGCAGACAAAGGTTACAATGAAACTGTTTATGATGCTTCTTTTTCTAAAAAAGGATTGAAAGATTTTAAGAGAGCTAATAAAAAATCTGAAATTGAAAAAGGAAATAACGATGTATATTATTTACCTAAAGGAAAATATACCGTTAAAATTGGTGAGGAAAAAACAAGTTTTGAGGTAGAGTAATTTACTTACGTTTTTAAACAGTTATTACGTATACTCGTTACAAACGAGCACTAACTTGTGAGCAATTATTATAGATTTATTAGTCGCTAGCGCTCGTTTTTAACGAGTGCCGTCAAAAATAAGAACATTCAAAATTATTTTTTTGTGTTTTTGAAAAGTTATGAGTCGAAAATATAAGTTTCACAACAAATCTGCTTTATATTTTGTAAGTTTTGCCCGATAAGATTCGTTAAAAACGGGTGCTAGCAATAATAAGAATACAAAACCGGTACTCGTTGCAAACGAGCACTAGCTTGTACAAGCTATCATTTTAGATTTCTTAATCGCTAGCGCTCGTTTTTAACGAGTGCCGACAACAATAAGAACATTCAAAATTATTTTTTTGTATTTTTGAAAAGCTATGAGTCGAAAATATAAGTTCCACAATAAATCCGCATTATATTTTGTAAGTTTTGCCCGATAAGATTCGTTAAAAACGGGTGCTAGAAATAATAAGAATACAAAACCGGTACTCGTTGCAAACGAGCACTAGCAAAGAAAAAACAAGTTTTGAGGTAGAGTAATTTACTTACGTTTTTAAACAGTTATTACATGTACTCGTTACAAACGAGCACTAGCTTGTGAGCAAATTATTATAGATTTATTAGTCGCTAGCGCTCGTTTTTAGCGAGTGCCGTCAAAAATAAGAACATTCAAAATTATTTTTTTGTGTTTTTGAAAAGCTATGAGTCGAAAATATAAGTTTCACAACAAATCTGCTTTATATTTTGTAAGTTTTGCTCGATAAGATTTGTTAAAAACGGGTGCTAGCAATAATAAGAATACAAAACCGGTACTCGTAGTAAACGAGTACTAGCAAAGAATAGTATCTATATTTTTGTTTCTTATAAAGAGTATACCTAACGTGTACTCGTTACAAACGAGCACTAACTTGTACAAGCTATCATTTTAGATTTCTTAATCGCTAGCGCTCGTTTTTAACGAGTGCCGACAACAACAAGAACATTCAAAATTATTTTTTTGTATTTTTGAAAAGCTATGAGTCGAAAATACAAGTTCCACAACAAATCCGCTTTATATTTTGTAAGTTTTGCTACTGTATATTGGATAGAAGTCTTTACAAGGCAAGTATATTTTGATGTATTAGCAAAAAGCATCGATTTTTGTAGAGCGAAAAAAGGTATGGAACTGTATGCGTATTGTTTTATGCCAAGTCATGTCCATTTATTATTTAGATCTTCTAATGAGCAACCTATGGAGTTGCTACGTGATTTCAAAAAACATACTGCAAAAAAAATAATTGAAGCGATAAAGAACAATCCACAGGAAAGTAGAAAAGAGTTATTACTATGGTTATTTGAAAAAGCAGGGAAAGAGAAAGCGAATGTAACTAAATATCAATTTTGGCAACATCACAATAAACCAATAGAATTGTGGAGCGAAAAAGTAATCAAGCAAAAAATAGATTATATTCATAACAATCCTATTGAGCTTGGTTTTGTAACAAACTCAATCGATTGGAAATATTCTAGTGCAAGAAATTTTCAAGATGATCATACCATTTTAGAAATAGATGAAACCGGTTTTTTAGGTTAAAAACCTAAAGATAATAGTGTAACTAAAAATAGAAAAGCCTTGTGGGTACTCGTTGAATATATCTTTTTAGGTCCCTTAATCGCTAGCACTCGTTTTTAACGAGTGCCGGAACAATAATAAAATATAATTTAACACTCAGTTTAAACCAGTTATAGCTTGTAATTTTTACATTAATAAAAGTGGTATACCTACAAAAATTTTAGATCAATTATAGCACCTTGAACCAAAATAGAATCATGATTAAAAAACACATTTTGACCATTAAATTCAGCTTCTATTAACCAATAAGAACCTTTAAAATAAGAGTTTAATACAGTTGCTTTTAAATCAGAATTTTCTACTACTTTTATTTGATGTGGATATACTAAAACTGTTTTATTGTTGATGGTAATTTCATTGACATCATCAAACAAGGCGGCAACGTATTTTTCATTTGGATTGTTGTAAATCTCTTTCGGAGAATTGTCTGCTATTATTTTATTGTCTTTAATAATAATAAGTTTGTCTGCAAAAGAGAGAGCGTCATTTTTATCGTGTGTTGCAATAATACAAGCAATGTTTTTTTCTTTTAAATAACTGAATAAATTTCTGCGTAAAGAGTTCTTTTTAAAGTTATCTATTTGTCCGAATGGTTCGTCTAACAATAATAACTCAGGCTCTTTTGCCAAGGCTCTTGCAATAGCGACACGTTGTTTTTGTCCGCCACTTAGGTTTTTAACCATTGTATTCTCAAAAGCTTTCATTTGAATTACTTCTAATAATTCTTGGGTACGTAACTCACTTTCTTCTGGATAAAACCTCGACAAGAATTTTTTAATATTTTCTGATACAGAAATGTAAGGCATTAAATCGAAATCTTGTGCTACATATTTAAAGTTTTCGAAACCGGGAACAAGATGTTTTTTTGGGCCAAAAATTTGTTCGTCTTTCCAAAATATTTCCCCTTTATTTAGGTCTACTAATCCGTAAATAGCTTTTAAAAGTGTCGATTTTCCACAACCACTTTCTCCCATTACACAAAGGTGCTCCCCTTGTTGCAAGGTGAAATTAAAATCGTTTAATATTGATTTTTTTTTATAGTAAGAAAATGAAACGTTATCTACTTTTAGCATCTTACAAAAATAAGAATTATAAATAAATAGTGATAAGGTTTTTGAAACCTTGTTAGAAAGTTAAGTATCGATGTGGTTGCTGGGTTGGAAAGGATCTCGCAAAGGCGCAAAGACGCAAAGCGATCTGGATATTGTGTCTCGTTTTTTTTAGACTATTGAGAAGCTTTTCTACGCTTTGGAATGACAAGTTTAAGTAAAAATGAGTTTAACAAAATTGCGTTAGAGATTGAACGGTTTGTCTGAGCTCTTTTTTTGAGGAACGAAAAAAAAAAGCGAGTAGTGAAAGCGCGACCCTTGTGGTAACGCCAAAAAAAACCGACACTTTCGCATCGGTTTTAAATTTTTGCACACAAATAATTGTGCACAAATTGTAATACTTAAAGACACTGCGTGTCTACCAGATTCTTACTCTTTCTTCTGGTTTTAAATACATTTTATCACCTTCTTTAACATCGAACGCTTTATAGAAAGCATCTACGTTTTTAAGCGGCATATATGCTCTGTACATTCCAGGAGAGTGAGTATTTGTCATGATTAAGTTTTTTAAAGCTTCGTCACGCATTTTTGTTCTCCAAATTGTTCCCCAAGAAAGGAAAAAACGTTGTTCTGGCGTATAACCATCAATATCTGCTGGTCTTCCATTCTTTTGTAAGAAAACTTGTAACCCTTCATAAGCAGCTTGTACACCACCTAAATCTCCAATATTTTCTCCTAAGGTATATTCACCGTTTAAATGCATAGAATCTATGGCGATAATATCTGAATATTGTTTGATTAATTGTCCGCCAATTTCTTTAAACTTTACAGAATCATCTTCTGTCCACCAGTTGTTCAGATTTCCGTCACCATCAAAACGAGCACCAGAATCATCGAAACTATGAGAAATTTCGTGACCGATAACCGCTCCAATTCCACCATAATTTACAGCTTCATCAGCTTTATAATCATAAAAAGGAGGTTGTAAAATTGCTGCTGGAAAAACGATTTCATTATTTACAGGATTAAAGTACGCATTTACAGTTTGCGGAGACATTCCCCATTCTGTTCTGTCTACTTCGCTACCTAATTTTGCCATTTCTTTGTTGTAGTTCCATTTGGTTACATTAATAGCGTTCTCAAAATAAGAACCTCCATTTTCTAAACCTTTAACTTGTAATTCTGTATAGTCTTTCCAAACATCTGGATAGGCTATTTTAACCGTTAATTTGTGTAGTTTTTCTAACGCTTTTTCTTTAGTAACTTCACTCATCCAAGGTAATTGTGCAATTCTAGCTTCGAAACCAAGCATTACATTATCAATCATTTCCTTCGCTTTTACCTTTGCTTCTGGTGGAAACATTTTTTCTACATACAATTTACCTAAAGCTTCGCCAATTGCACCATTTAAGCTACCTAAAGCACGCTCATCTCTTGCTCGTTGTTTTTTAGCACCACGCATTTCTTTAGAATAGAACTCCCAATTTGCAGTTTCTAAATCTGTAGATAAAGAACCTAAAGAGTTATTAATCGTGTTCCAACGTAATAATAATTTAAGATCATCTACCGAGGTTTTTGTAAAAACATCACTAAAAGCTTTAAAATAACCAGGATCTGTAACAATTACAGTTTCTAAATCCGTTACTCCAATTCCGTCTAAATGTGCTTGCCAATCTATTGAAGGTGCTAATTTTTGTAATTCTGCAATCGTCATTGGATTGTAGATTTTACGAATATCTCTACTTTCTTCTTTAGACATCATTGGTGTTGCCAAACTAGTTTCTAAAGCAACAATTGCTGCTGCATTCTTTTTAGCTGTAGCTTCATCATCACCAAATTCTTGTAACATTTTTGCTACAAAAACTTCGTACTTTTCTAATTTGTCTTTCACTTTAGCATCAACATAGTAATCTCTAGATAAACCTAAAGAACCACCGCCCATATAACCTGCGTATTGACTGCTGTTTTTTAAATCGTTATAAACGCCAAAACCATAAAAACCTCCGCCACCATAAGGTGCCATGTTTATTAAATACGTTTCTACATCTTTCTTTGTTTTAATTTCATCTACTTTTGCTAAATAAGGCATTACAGGTGCTTTCCCTTGTGCATTTCTAGCAACAGTATCCATTATTGTTTGGTAATAGTTTACTGCTTTTTCTTGATCTGAATCAATTTCATTTCCTTTAGCATCTTTTATTTTAGGGAAATTACTTTCTTCAATTGCTTTGTTTAAAATAGTTAAAACATCTGCATCTGTCTTTTTACGAAGCTGGTTAAATCCACCCCAAGAGGTTTGATCGTCTGGAATTTCTGTTTTATCTAACCAAGTTCCGTTTACGTGTCTAAAGAAATCATCTGTAGGTTTTACAGTTGTATCCATGTTTTCTAAAGCAATACCAGGTGCTTTTTCTACTTTTGGGCTGTCTTGTTTACAAGCTACTAAACCTAAAGAGGCAATAGCCGAAACAAAAAAAACATTTTTAATTATCTTCATTATTATCTGATTTTTGTTGAGTTTAATTATTTTATTAGTAACAAAAATAGCATTTTGTTACATATTTTTAAGTTTATTTTTTATTGATTTCATATTTTATCAAAAATAATAAAATTTAAAAACGCATAAATTTCACTATTCTTACATCAAAAAATCTGTTTAACTAAATCGATATTCTTCTTGTAGCCTTTTTAATTATAGTAGTTTTGTAGAGATAAAACTATTTATGAAGGATTATATAATTATAGGAGCAGGACAATCTGGACTTGCAATTGCATATCATTTAGCCAAACAAAATGCTAATTTTTTAATTGTTGATGCAAATAAAGAAACTGGTGAACCTTGGTTAAAACGATGGGATTCTCTAAAATTATTTACGCCTTCGGAATTTAATAGTTTACCAGGAATGAAATTTCCTTATAAAAAAGGACATTATGCTAACAAATACGAAGTTGCCGATTATTTAAAAGCCTATGTTTTTAAGTTTAATATTCCCATTGAATTTAACCAACGAGTAACTTCTTTAAAAAAAGAGAATGGCATTTTTACTTTAAAAAGCAAAACCAAAACTTTTGAAGCAAAGAATGTAATTATTGCAACTGGTCCGTTTCATAAACCATTTACCCCGAGTTGTCATAAAAAAATATCAAAAGATGTTTTACAGATTCATAGTGAACATTATAAAAGTCCGGATCAATTAAAAGAAGGCGCAACTTTAGTTGTTGGTGCTGGAGATTCTGGCGTACAAATTTTAAATGAAGTTTCTAAAGCTAAGAAAAAAGTTTACTTTTCTGGTAAAACAGATATTGTTTCGCTTCCTCAAGAACTTTTAGGAAAAACATTGTGGTGGTGGTTTAGTAAAGTCGGTTTTTTAACAGCGAATAAATATTCTTTTATCGGAAAAAAATTAAGTCATAGCGGTCAACCTGTAATTGGCACTGACGTAAAAACTTTGTTTAAAAAAGAAAATATCACCTGTGTTGGCAGAACGTTAGATGCAAATAACGACACCATCATTTTTGAAAAACAAAAAGTTACCGATATTAAAAATATTGTTTGGGCAACCGGTTTTAAACCAAACTTTAATTGGATTGAAAACATCGAATTAGACGAAAACCAGTATCCTAAAAACTACAGAGGTGTTAGCGACCTGGAAGGTTTGTATTTTATTGGTTTGCCATGGCTCTACACAAGAGGTTCTGCTACTTTAGGCGGTGTAAAAAAGGACGCAAAATACTTATGTAATTATATTGCTAAAAAACAAAAGAAGTAGTCTAAAAAGGATTAAATCTTGTCATACCAAACTTGTTTCAGTATCTCAACTTATTGAAATTCAACTTATATAAGAACCTGAAATAAATTCAGGTTGACAAAAACTTACTTTTTAGACGACCTCTTTTATCAATCTAGTTTTATAAACTAAGATTTAATTTTAGCCGATATCGGATTTGGTAACTGCTCAAACCCCATATTAAATAACGTAAAACCAAAAATATCTGCATATTGCTCAATGGTTTTTGCAACAGGTGTTCCGGCTCCGTGACCAGCATTGGTTTCTATTCTTATTAATGTAGGATTATTCCCTGACTGTTTTGCTTGTAATTCTGCTGCAAATTTAAAACTATGTGCCGGCACAACTCTATCATCATGATCTCCGGTAGTTACCAAAGTTGCCGGATATTGCACACCTTCTTTTACATTATGCACTGGCGAATATCCTTTTAAATACTCGAACATTTCTTTGTTATCATCTGCGGTTCCGTAATCATACGCCCATCCTGCTCCGGCAGTAAATGTATGATAACGCAACATATCTAAAACGCCAACTGCAGGCAAAGCAACTTTCATTAATTCGGGTCTTTGTGTCATGGTTGCTCCAACTAAAAGTCCACCATTAGAGCCACCACGAATTGCTAAAAACTCTGAAGATGTATATTTTTCTGAAATTAAGTATTCTGCAGCTGCTATAAAATCGTCAAACACATTTTGTTTTTTTAATTGCGTTCCTGCATCGTGCCATTTTTTACCATATTCTCCTCCACCTCGTAAATTAGGCACTGCGTACACACCACCTTGTTCCATCCAAACTGCGTTTGCGATACTAAATGAAGGCGTTAAACTCACATTAAACCCACCGTAACCATATAAAATAGTTGGGTTTTTCCCGTTTAACTCTACTCCTTTTTTATGAGTAATAATCATCGGGACTTTTGTTCCGTCTTTTGATGTGTAAAAAACTTGTTTACTTGTATATGCATCAGCATTAAAAGCGATTGAAGGTTTCCAGTAAGATTCATACGTTCCGTCTTCTGGGTTGAATTTGTATGACGAACCTGGCGTACTGTAATTGGTAAAAGAAAAATACAATTCTTTCGCTGCTGTTTTTCCTCCAAAACCACCGGCAGTTCCAACTCCTGGTAATTTTACTTCTCTAATTAATTTTCCATCAAAATCGTATTGCAATACTTTAGAAACCGCATCTACCATATACGTTGCAAAGAAATAACCTGCACCAGAATTTAAACTCAATACATTTTCTGTTTCCGGAATAAAATCTTTCCAGTTTTCTGGAGTTGGATTTGCAACATCAACAGTTACTACCTTTTTATTCGGTGCATTTAAATTTGTTACCAAATACACTTTACTTCCAATATTTTCTATCGGATAGGTATCACTATCAGTATGCTCTAAAATAGTTACCAACGGACTATTTGGCTTAGAAAGGTCTTTTAAAAACAACTTGTTTCCAGAGGTTGAAACACTTGCAGAGATAAAAAGGTATTGATTGTCTTCAGAAACATTTCCACCAACATAACGGTGTTTTTCTGATGCTTTTTCACCAAAAACCACAACATCTTCTTTTTGAGAGGTTCCTAATTGATGATAATATAATTTGTGTTGATCTGTTTTTGCAGACAACTCACTTCCCTCAGGTTTATCGTAACTAGAATAGTAAAAACCTTCGTTTTTGTACCATGAAATTCCAGAGAATTTTACATCTACCAACGTATCTTCTTTTATGGTTTTAGAAACTGCATCCATAATAATAATTTTACGCCAATCAGAACCTCCTTCAGAAATTGCATAGGCAGCAATTGCCCCATCTTTAGTAAAACTTAACGAGCCTAAAGAAGTAGTTCCGTCATCAGAAAAATTATTTGGGTCTAAGAAAACTTCTGGTTCAGAATCTCCTTTGGTTCTGTAAATAACACTCTGATTTTGCAATCCGTTATTTTTAGAAAAATACGTGTAATCGCCTTCTATAAAAGGTGTACCTACTTTTTCGTAATTCCATAATTCAGACAAACGTTCTTTTAATTGTTCTCTGTACGGAATCTTATTTAAGTAATCGAAAGTAACCTCATTTTCTGCTTTTACCCAAGCTTCGGTTTCTTTACTTCTATCGTCTTCTAACCATCTATAGTTATCTACAACAGCTGTACCAAAAAGTGAATCTATTACTGGTTTTTTAGTCGTTTCTGGATATTTCAAATTGATGTTTTTTTGTTTAATTTCTTCGTTACAAGAAACAAATATTGCACTTGCAAATAAAATTGGAATGATTAATTTATTTTTCATGAGCTCTAAAGTTTGGTTGATATCAAAATTAAGGATATTTAATATATTTATAGTTATTTAAGCATTTTTAACTTTTGAAGCTTCAATTTACCTCCATTTTGTAATTTATCAAGTATAAAAACGACTACTTTTGTGAAAATAGATTACGTATTTCCGATTTTATCGGAAGCAAATTAAAAAATTATGACAGAAAACTTAACAAAAGAAACTTTCTTAGAAAAGGTTTTTAATTTTGAAGAAAGCCAAGAATGGAAATTTAAAGGAGACAAACCAGCATTAATCGATTTTTATGCAGATTGGTGTGGACCATGTAAAGCTATAGCACCTGTTTTAGAGGTTTTATCTGAAGAATACGAAGGTAAAATTGATATTTACAAAATAGACACAGAAGCTGAACAAGAATTATCTGCAGCATTCGGAATTAGAAGCATTCCTTCTATGTTATTTTGTCCTGCAGAAGGAGAACCACAAATGGCAAATGGCGCTTTACCAAAAGCAGAATTAGAGCGTATTATTGCTGATGTTTTAAAAGTGACGAAATAAATTTGTCATTGCGAAGAATGAAGCAATCTTTTAAATAAAAAAAATCTCGAAATTAAGTTTTCGAGATTTTTTTTATTTAAAATTTTATACATAAGAATCTAATGTATAAGATAATTATGTATATTTGACTGTCATTGCGAGTTTACGAAGCAATCTGTTGCTTTAAACTATAAGACAGCTTCGTACCTCGCAATGACAGTTACACAAATAAACACTTACACGATTACACATCAAAAAATGGGAAATCAGAAATTATATAAAGGCTCTTTACAAACCATCATTTTAAAGTTGTTAGAAACGAATGATAAAATGTATGGGTATGAAATTACTCAGAAAGTAAAAGAACTCACCAAAGGCGAATTAAAAATTACCGAAGGTGCTTTGTATCCTGCATTGCACAAATTAGAAGCCGATGGTTTGTTAGATGTTGAGGTTGCTAAAGTTGGTAACAGACTTCGAAAATATTACAAACTTACCGAAAGTGGCACTAAAGAAACCGCCAACAAATTGGATGAAATGCAAGAGTTTTTAAGAACGATGCAACAATTGGTGAATCCTAAATTAAGTTTGGAGTAAAAAATTTTAGCTATGGAATTAACAAAAGAACAAATTCAACACATTGATAACCATTTTAAAAAAATGGGGATTAAATATTGGGATTTAAGACTAGAAATGATAGATCATACTGTGTCTTATATAGAAAGTGAATTCAAATCTGATAATTTTGAAGAAGCTTTTAAAGGAGCTCTTAAAAAATTTAACTGGAGAGGAAGTTTATCTCATTTAAATAGAGAAGGCTGGCAAAATGTAAATAGAAAATACAGAAGCGAATATAATAAAGGATTTGTCAATTTTTTTAAAAGTTTTAAAAACCTTTCTCTCTTTATAATTAGTTTTTTAGGTCTTTACTTTATTTCTGAAAATATTTCTTTTAATGTTTTTAATAAATTATGTTATGGATTATTTATCCTTCCCTTAATTATAGTAATTAAAGAGTTTATTAGTCAATTGTTTAAAAAATATGGGAGATCTATTAACTTAGATTATGGTGTAACTTACATGACAATGAGTTTTCTGCTTTTAAATGCAGTTCCTATTTTTTTTAAAGATCAAGGTGAATTTATTCAAAAAATAGTTTGGTTTATTATTTTACCAGTTCATTTCGTTGCCTTTTATTCTGGATATAATTTATATAAGAAAACTATTGTTAAAGTTGAATTTATGAAAAAAGCATTGACTTCTTAAAAAAATAACGCTATGGAATTAACAACACAACAATTACAAAGAGTAGAACATTATTTAAATGTAAAAGACATTACGTATATAGATATAAGGACAGAAGTTTTTGACCATATTGTTTCTGATATTGAAACAAAAATTGAAACTGAAAAATTAGATTTCGAAACTGTTTTTTATAATGTAACTGATAAATGGAATATTCATTTAAAACAAACATCTAGTTGGCTATATGGAATTGCCTATTCTGCTCCGAAAATTGTAATGAAAAAAGTAAATAACAATTTTAGAAAATGGTTCTTAATTTCTAATTCATTAATGATTTTATTATCAATGGCTGAAAAGGAATTAAATCTTTCATTTTCAAAGAACACACAAGTATTCTTAACAAACTCTTTAGTTATTATAAATATAATTTCTTCCTTTATTTTAGTTTTTTTAATGACTAAAAACTCAAAAATTAAAGAAAAAACGAGTTATAGTTTTATATTAAAGACACAAAGTTTAGGTTTTTTCTTAGGTTTTGTTGCCATCTTTTTTTCGGGAATAATTGAAGGTGTTACGCCAATTTATAGCCTAACATTAACGTATATAGCGGTAACTTATATTTATTCTCATTTTCTTAAAAAACACAAAGAAGCTATCAAAAAATATAAAATTCTATAACTATGGAATTAACGACAGAACAACTACAAAGAGTAGAAAGTTATTTAGACAAAAAAGAAATTACGTATATAGATATAAGAACAGAAGTTTTTGATCATATTGTTTCTGATATTGAAACAAAAATGGAGGATAAAAAACTAGATTTTGAAACTGTTTTTTATAATGTAACTGATAAATGGAATATTCATTTAAAACAAGAGTCTAGCTGGATTTTTGGAGTTGCATATTCTCTACCTAAAATTGCATTAGAAAAAGCGAAGAGATCTTTTAAAAAATATTATTTCATTAGTGTTTTGTCATTTATAATTCCCTTGTTCATTTTAACAATAATCGATCTACACTTTACTGAAAGCATAAAAAATGAATTAAACTTATTTTTACAAACAATAACAGTGTTAACTTTTATTGTATTCGGTTTGCTGTTTATTTTAAAATTTAAAGAGAAAACAAAAACTACTTATAGTTTTATTTTAAAAACTCAGAGTTGGAATTTTATTTTTGGCTTTATTATTTTATTCGATTTAGATTATATGAATAAAAATGGGGATTTTCAGGCTTCACAGTTAGCCCTTTTAGTAGCTTTTGTTTTCTCTACATATAGCTATTTCCATTTCTACAAAAAACACAAAGAAGCTATCAAAAAATATAAAATTCTATAGTTTAATGAAACTAACCAACACTCACATAGAAAAACTCTACAAATTCACTAAAAAACATTACGTAGAATATTATGATGTTCAAACGGAATTGGTAGATCATTTGGCAAATGATATAGAAAGTATTTGTACAGAAAACCCGAGGTTAACTTTTGAGCAAGCTAGAGATACATCTTTCAAAAAATTTGGTGTTTTTGGTTTTATGAATGTTGTAGAAAAAAAGCAATCTCAAATGACAAAAAAGTACTTTAAAATCATTTTTAAGTTTGTTAAAGAGTGGTTTCAACTTCCTAAAATTATACTTACAATATTACTTTTTACAGGTTTTTATCAATTACAAAATACTTCAAACGCCTACACAGTATATGTTACTGTTTTTGGGTTTGTTTTTATAGCACAAGTAATTTTAACAATCATCAATGCTAGAACCTTAAAAAAAGAATTTAATTTAACACAGAAAAAATGGTTATTCAAAAACATTATTAATGTTCAGGGATTGATACAAACTGCTTTTATATCGATTTATTCTTTTCAATATTTTTTCCCTAATAATGCAAAAGAATTTTTAGTGATGGCAGATTTTAGAAAAGCTTTTTCGGCATTTTTTATCACATTTATAGTGATTTTCGGCTATATCACTTTAATTGTCATTCCTAAAAAGGCGGAAGAATTGTTAGCAGAAACATATCCAGAATATAAATTGGTTTAAATTTTCAGGTTGATGAAATTATCAGAAGATCACATAGACGAACTTTATAAATTTACCCAAAAACATTATGTGTATTACTATGATGTACAAACCGAATTGGTAGATCATTTAGCAAATGATATAGAAGAAATTTGGGAAGAAAATTCCAATTTAACTTTTGAAGAAGCACGAAATGTTTCTTTTAAAAAATTCGGTATTTTTGGTTTTTTAGATGTTGTAGAAAGCAGACAAAAAGCAATGAATAAACGCTATTGGAAAATAATTTTACGTTTTGCAAAAGAATGGTTTACAGTTCCTAAAATAATCATCACATTTTCTGTGTTTCTACTATTTTTTAGTCTTTTACAGATAAAATTTTCGGAATATATTTTCTTAGCAACACTTTTAATTTTAATTACTTTAGAAGCCATCACTTCTTACAAAGTGAGAAAAAAGCACAAAGAAAAAGAAGTAAAAAAAGAAAAGATATTTCTTTTAGAAGAAATGCTTGGCACGACAAAAAACACCTATACAGGTTTTACTTTTGTCAACTTATTTAACATTGCCAATTTAACAAGGTTCGATTTTAGTCATTTAAATATCTATTGGATTTTTGCAATTTCTATTGTGTTGACTTTATTATGTATTTTATTTTATGTTTCTAATTATATACTTCCTCAAAAATCAGAAGAATTACTACAAGAAAACTACCCGGAATATAAATTATTAAAAAGCGATTAAATAAATTATAGAATACAAATATCACCTCCACAGCAAGAGAAGTTTCATAAAAAAGGACAAACAAAATGGAGCAATAATATGAGATTTCTACTAAAAGTAGATATGACAAACTAGATGGAAAAAGAAACACAAAACTTTGCGTCTTTGAGCCTTAGCGAGAAATTATTTAATAATCTGTAACAAAATCCATTTCTAAACTACTTATTATCAATCAAACTAATTACCCAAACTTATGATTTTACATTTTTTAAAGCTAGAATGGAAACAATATTTCCGTTCTTCTCATTGGCAAAAAGGAATTGCACTAAAAATACTTATGGGCTTCTTTGTCTTGTATTTTTTAGTCGCTTTTTTAACAGTAGGAATTGGAGGCTATTATCTTTTAAAGAAAGAATTCCCAGCATCAGATCCTTTAGAATTGGTAAATTCTTATTTACTTTTTGCAATTCTTGCAGATTTAATTGTTCGGTATTTAATGCAGAAATTACCTATCATGAATATTAAACCGCTACTTATTTTACCAATTCCAAAAAGTAAGTTAGTACATTACGTTTTAGGGAAGTCTATCTTTTCAGTTTTTAATATATTAAGTCTTTTCTTTTACATTCCGTTCTCAATTATATTAATAAAAGAAGGTTATAATACAGCAGGTGTTTTAGGTTGGCTAGCAACCATGATTTTAATTATTCAATCTTCTAATTTTTTAAATTTTTTAATCAACAAAAACAACAAAGCATTACTAATTATTGGTGCAATATTGGTAAGTTTAATTGGTTTACAGAAGTTCGAAATTTTTAATGTAGTTGGTTATGGAGGCGCAATCTTCAACTCAATTTATCAAAACCCAATTTACGCATTGGTTGGCGTTGCAATTTTGGCATTTTTATATCAATTAAATTACAAACAATTACGCAACCAAGTGTATTTAGATGAAGCAGTTGCTACTAAAGTAGAAGAAGCAAAATCTGCAGATTTATCTTTTACTGATAGATTAGGTGATGTTGCTCCGTTTATAAAAAATGATATTCGTTTAATTTGGAGAAACAAAAGAACGAAAACGGTATTTTTAATGTCGTTTTTATTTCTTTTTTACGGAATGATATTCTTTTCAGGAAAAACGTACGCAGATATGCCAGCAATGTTAATTTTTGCATCCCTTTTTATTACGGGAGGTTTTACTTTAAATTACGGCCAATTTATTCCAGCTTGGGACAGCTCGCATTATAAAATGTTAATGAGTCAAAGTTTTAGATACCGTAAGTTTTTAGAATCTAAATGGGTTTTAATGGTTACAATGACTACCATTTTATATGTTTTAAGTTTTCCGTATTTATACTACGGACTGGATATTTTTTTAATGATTACAGCCGGTGCTATTTTTAATATTGGTTTTAACTCACTGTTTTTATTATATGCCGGTTCTTTTAATAGAAAAAGAATAGATTTAACAAAAGGAGGTTTTGGAAACACACAAGGTACAAGCGCCACTCAATTTTTAGTTGTTATACCAATAATGGGCATCCCAATGTTATTATTTTGGGCTTTTAGCACACTAATTAACTTTAACGCAGGTATTATTGCCATTGCATTAGTAGGTATTTTAGGGTTTACTTTAAAAAATTATGTGATGAATTTTATCGAAAAAAAATATATAAAAGACAAATATGTTATGATTAACGCTTTTGGTAAAGAAGCATAATTTAACTTTAAAATATACAAATGATTACAATAGATACAATTACTAAAAAATACGGAAAAACAGAAGTTTTAAATGTAACATCAGTAGAAATACCTACCGGACAAAGCTTTGGTTTAGTAGGTAATAACGGCGCAGGAAAAACAACTTTGTTTAATATACTTTTAGATTTAATTAGACCTACAACAGGGAGTATTACAAACCATAAAATTGTTGTAAACCAAAGTGAAGATTGGAAAAACTTTACAGGTTCTTTTTTAGATGAATCTTTTTTAATTGGTTATTTAACTGCAGAAGAATATTTCGATTTTATTGGAGATTTACGCGGCATGAACAAAGCAGATGTAACATCTTTTCTAACTCAGTTTGATGACTTTTTTAATGGAGAAATTACCGGAAAGAAAAAATACTTGAGAGATTTAAGTAAAGGAAATCAGAAAAAAGCCGGAATTGTTGCTGCGTTAATGGGAAATCCTAAAGTTGTAATTCTAGACGAACCTTTTGCTAATTTAGATCCAACCACACAAATAAGATTAAAAACGATTATTAAAAAGTTAACCGAAAACAGAGATATTACCGTTTTAATTTCTAGTCACGATTTAACCCACGTAACCGAAGTTTGTGAGCGAATTGTAGTTTTAGACAAGGGTAATGTGGTAAAAGATTTAGAAACATCTACAGAAACTTTAGAGGAATTAGAAAGCTATTTTTCTGTAGAAGCTTAGTATTCTTAATTTATTACTATTTTTACACATCAATTTATACTATTTTCGATAGATTTTAGTTTAAATAAGAGTTTCTTACTTTAAAAATTAGTTGTTTAATCAAGATATATCTGTGTGAATTACACCAAAAAAATAGTTTTAGCAATTGCTGTATTTTCAGTTATAAACTCTTGTAGCACAAGAAAAGATACTGTAATTAGTAGAAACTGGCATGCCTTAAACACAAAGTACAATGTGTTGTTTAATGGTAAAGAAGCTTTTAATAAAGGAATTGAAGACATTAACGAAGGCTATAAAGATGATTGGTTTACACAAATACCTATAGAACCTATTAAATTTGAAGAAGACAAAGTTACCATACCAAATCTAAATACTGGTATGGGTGCTGGTTTTAATGATGACAACGGAAACGAAGAAGATAAAGCCACCACTCCTTTTGGTATTGCAGAAGAAAAAGCTGTAAAAGCAATCCAAAAACACGGAATGAATATTAAAGATGTAGAGCGCAACAGACAAATTGATGATGCGTATCTATTATTAGGAAAAGCACGTTATTATGAACAACGTTTTATACCTGCCATAGAAGCATTTAATTATGTAATTGCTACGTATCCGGATGCAGATTTAATTGCAGAAACTAAAATATGGAGAGCAAAAGCAAATATTAGAAATGATAATGAAGAGTTTGCTATTGAATCTATGAACTTACTTCTTAAAGTAAAAGACACCTTAGAAGTAGATTTACCAGAAGTAATTAGAGAACAAGGGTACACCGCTTTGGCGATGGCCTATATAAAATCTGACAGCATAGACAATGCAAAAAAATACTTAATTAAATCTACAGAAACCCTAAAGAATAGAAACCAAGGTGCTAGAAACCTCTTTGTTTTAGGTCAGATTTATAGTTCAGAAAATAAAAAAGATTCCGCATCCTTAGCATTCAATAAAATTATCAACTTTAAGAAAGCACCTTACAAATACAAAATGCATGCTCATATAGAATTGGCAAAAAATTCTACGAGCGATTCTACTTCCGCTTTCATTTTAGAGAAAATGCAAGACTTAATTAAAGAAAGAGAAAACAGACCTTATTTAGATGAATTGTATTATCAGGTTGGTTTTTTACACGAGCAAAACGATAGCATAAATTTAGCGGTAGATTATTACAATAAATCTCTTAGAGCTGAATCTGATAATGTAAAACAGAAAACATTTACTTACGAAAAATTAGGGAACATCAATTATAAAAATTCAGAATACATCGTAGCAAGTTCTTATTATGACAGTATTATAAACATTGCTGCTGACACTTTAAATTTAAGGTTTAGACGTATTAAAAGAAAGCATAAAAATTTAGCTTCTTTAATTAATTTTGAAAAAACGGTTTCTGAAAATGATAGTATTTTAAAAATTGTAGCACTTTCTAAACCAGCACAAGAAGCTTTTTTTCAAAAATATATAGACAACTTAAAAAAGAAAGACGAAGAAGCTGCTCAGTTAAAACTAAACCAACAAGCCTTTGGTGATACATTTGGCGGAAATCAATTAAAATCGAACAACAAAGGAAAATGGTATTTCTACAATTCTCAATCTATAAGTTTTGGTAAATCAGAATTTGAAAAAATATGGGGAAATAGAGTTTTAGAAGATAATTGGAGATGGTCTGGTACTATTGGCACAAACACAACAGAACAAGATTCTATAGTTGTAAACACCAAAAATTTACGCTACGACTTGGCAAGTTATTTAGAAACAATCCCTTCAGAAAAAGAAAAAATAGATACTTTAAATATTAACAGAAATAAAGCTTTATACGAATTAGGTGTTATTTATAAAGAACAATTTAAAGATATAAGGCTAGCACTTGAGCGCTTAGAAAGAGTTAATAACTTAAACCCAAGTAAAGAATTAGTGTTACCAATTAATTGGCATTTATATCAAATTTATAATGACCTAGGCAATGCTATAAAAACAAATGAACATAAAAATATAATTCTTACAGACTACCCTACTACAAAGTTTGCACAAGTAATTAAACACCCAAACAAACCGCTTGATGATGCCGTTTCTAAAAATGAAATTGAAGAATCTTATAAAGAAATGTATTATCTATATAATGAAAGTAAGTTTAAAGAAACAGTTCTTAAAATAGATGCATTACTACCAACGCTACAAGACTCGAAACTATTACCGAAATTCGAGCTCTTAAAAGCCTATGCTATAGGGAAACACCAAGATATAGAGACTTATAAAACAGCTCTAGATTTTGTAGCTGTTAATTACGGAAATACAGAAGAAGGGAAAAAAGCAAAAGAGATAATCAAACAATTAAATAAATAAGATGTTTAATAGTAAAAGTAAACAACCACTAAATAAAAAAGTTATGGAAAGAAATGTTTTAGCTAAAAACACAAAAATTGTTGGCGACATTAAATCTGATGGCGATTTTAGAATTGATGGCTCATTAGAAGGAACCTTAGTTACAAATGGAAGAGTTATTATTGGTACAGAAGGCTATATAAAAGGAAAAATAGAATGTACCAACGCAGATATAGAAGGTAAGTTTTCTGGAAATCTTTTAGTATCAAACACGCTAACCGTAAAAACGAATGCAAACATTACTGGAGAGGTAATAATAGGCAAACTATCTGTAGAACCAGGTGCTACATTTAATGCAACCTGTACTATGAAAGGAGCTGTAAAAGAATTAAATTCTAGTAATGACAAAAAAAACCGATCAGAAAAAACCGCTTAATAAAGCAATAAGACTCTCTGGTGCGGGTTTGCAAATGGGGATAACTATTTATTTAGGCTTCTTGTTAGGAAAATGGTTAGACATAAAATTTAAAACTTCTTTCTTAACAGAAACAATAACATTATTTGCCATCTTTGTAGCTACCTATTCGTTAATAAAACAAGCCAATAAAATTAATGATTAAAATTGTTATTACGTATTGCATTACCTTAGCCTTACTTTTTATTATATGTTTCTTTAGCCATAGTTATTTAATAGAAAAACAAGGACTAATATTGCACTTTAAACTAGTAGAAATCTACGAATTTAATGTTGGTTTCTCTATATTGGTTTGTACTAATTTTGTGGCATTTTCATTTGTTGATAAGTTCAAACAAAAATTAAGTTACATATATCTTGGTGCCATTTTTATTAAATTAATATTGTTTAAATTAGCTTTCTACGACACCCTATTTGTAAAGGAAACACTATCTGTAACAGAAAAACTATCTTTGTTAATTCCAACAGTTATTTTTTTATCAACAGATGCTTTTTTTGTAGCTAAATTACTGAACAAAAAACAATAAAGAAAAATAGCCAAAAAAAAGGGTGTAAGTATTTGATTAATTACATACCTTTGCGGCAAATTTAGAAAGCGTATTTTAAAAATGGGTATTGCACAAAAAACAATCAAATTTCTTACAATAGCTGTAATAGCTCTTATTACAACTACAAGTTTCGCATTTGAATCAGGTAAAAAAATCGACGACCAAAACGACGGCGGACAAGTAAACACCAAAGAAGAGGTAAAAGCTTATATAGAGCATCACCTTAAAGATTCTCATGATTTCGCATTTTACTCTTACACAAATGATGCCAATGAAAGAAAACATGTAGGTTTTCCGCTTCCTGTTATTGTTTGGACTACAGAAGGTTTAGTTACTTTTATGTCATCTGCATTCCATCATAATGATGATGGACATGTAATTGTAGAAAAAAACGGATTAAAATTCGCAAAAATACACAGTAAAATTTACGAGTTAGAAAACGGAGCTGCAACAGTTTCTTTTGACGATGCTCATCATGCTACAAACGCTAGTAAAGTTTTAGATTTTTCTATCACTAAATCTGTTGTAGGTATTTTATTTGCAGGTTTTTTAATGTTCTTAGGATTCTCTAGATTGGCAAAACAATATAAATTTAGAAAAATACCAATAGGTTTTAGTCGTGTTTTAGAACCATTGGTTTTATACGTTAGAGACGAAATTGCAAGACCAAACATTGGTGAGAAAAAATACAAAAAATTTACGGGCTTTTTATTAACCGTGTTTTTCTTTATCTGGATTTTAAACTTATTAGGTTTAACTCCATTTGGATTTAACGTTACGGGTCAAATTGCTGTTACATTAGCATTGGCATTATTTACAATGGTAATCTATTTAGTAAATGGTACAAAAGATTTTTGGATGCACACATTATGGATGCCAGGTGTACCTTATATTTTAAGACCTATATTAGCAGTTATAGAATTAGCAGGTTTTATTTTAATTAAACCGTTTTCATTACTTGTACGTTTATTCGCAAACATTACTGCGGGTCACTTTATTGTAATGAGTTTAATTGCATTAATGGTAACAATGAAAGAAGCATTCGGACCAGTAGCATCTACAGGAATGTCTTTAGCATTGGCTTTGTTTATAATGGTTATAGAAATCTTAGTAGCCTTTTTACAAGCATACATTTTTACAATGTTATCATCATTATTTATTGGAATGGCTGTTGAAGAACATGACCACCACTAAAACCTTGGTGCAAACCAAGTATCAAAAAAGAGTATTAGAATTTGTTTAATTAATATATTTAAAAATCAATTAGTATGTACAATTTAATTGGAGCAGGATTAATCGTAATCGGAGGAGGACTTGGATTAGGTCAAATCGGTGGAAAAGCAATGGAAAGTATTGCACGTCAACCTGAAGCAGCTGGTAAAATTCAAACCGCAATGATCATCATTGGTGCCTTATTAGAAGGATTAGCATTTGGTGCATTAATCTTAGGGAAATAATTTTCTCAAAAAAAAACGAAAACACATTTCTGTAACGGTTGGTTACAGAAAGTGTTTTTAAATTAAACAAAGAACAATATAATTAGTAAATAGAATGGAAACTTTATTAAACGACTTTTCACCAGGCTTATTTGCAATGCAAGTAGTAATCTTAATTATCTTATTAATTTTGATGAAAAAATTTGCTTGGAAGCCAATTCTAAACTCTTTAGAAGAAAGAGAAACAGGTATAGAAGATGCATTAGAAGCTGCAGAAAATGCACGTAAAGAAATGCAAAATCTACAAGCAGATAATGAGAAATTATTAAAAGAAGCTAGAGCAGAAAGAGAAGCAATGATGAAAGATGCTAGAGATATTAGAGATAATATGCTAGCAGAAGCAAAAGAAGATGCAAAAGAAGTTACTTCTAAATTAATAGAAAAAGCACAAGCATCAATTCAGCAAGAAAAGCAAGCTGCTATAGCCGATATTAAGAAAAACGTTGCCGAATTATCTATTGGTATCGCAGAATCAGTAATTAAAAAAGAATTATCTAATAAAAAAGATCAACTAGAATTAGTTGAAGGACTTTTAAAAGATGTTACTTTAAACTAATTTAAGCATGAAAAACGCAAGAGCAGCAATACGTTATGCAAAAGCAATTTTAAATCTTGCTAAAGATTCAAAAGAAGAAACTGCCGTAAATGACGATATGTTATTGATAGCTAGTACAATTTCTGAAAATGAAACTTTTGAAGTAATGCTAAAAAGTCCTATTGTTAAACCATCAGAAAAAACAAAAGTTTTAAAAGCTTTGTTTGAAGGTAAAGTAAACAATATTACACTTGGCTTGTTTCATTTATTACAAGATAATAAAAGAATATCAATGCTTCTTAGTATTGCAAAGCAATATGCTATTATTTATGATTTTGATAAGAATATAAAAGTAGCAAAGGTAACTACAGCAGTTCCTTTAACTGAAGAGATAGAAAAGAAAATTTTAGCTAAGATAGTATCTTTAACAGGAGACGAAGCTAATATAGAGAACGTAGTTAATCCAGATATTTTAGGAGGATTTATTTTACGTGTGGGAGATGTGCAATATGATGCAAGTATCTCTAATTATTTATACGAATTGAAAAAGGAATTTGACAACAGTCATTTTATTCCAAAAATTTAATTATACATCAAATTATAAAAGATGGCAAGTATCAAACCAGCTGAAGTATCAGCAATTTTAAAGCAACAGTTAACAAATTTTGAAGCAAAAGCTACTTTAAACGAAGTAGGTACTGTTTTACAAGTAGGAGATGGAATTGCTCGTGTTTACGGTCTTTCTAACGTTCAATATGGTGAATTAGTAGAATTCGATAATGGATTAGAAGGTATTGTATTAAACTTAGAAGAAGACAATGTAGGTGTTGTTTTATTAGGTGCATCAACTTCTATTAGAGAAGGATCTAACGTTAAACGTACAGAACGTATTGCCTCTTTACAAGCAGGTGAAGGCGTTGTTGGACGTGTTGTAGATACTTTAGGTAACCCTATTGATGGTAAAGGACCAATTACAGGTAAAACGTATCAAATGCCTTTAGAGCGTAGAGCTCCTGGTGTTATTTATAGAGAGCCAGTAACTGAACCATTACAAACTGGTATTAAATCTATTGATGCAATGATTCCTGTTGGACGTGGACAACGTGAGTTAATCATTGGAGATAGACAAACTGGTAAATCTACCGTTGCTATTGATACTATTTTAAATCAAAAAGAATTTTACGATGCTGGTGAACCAGTATATTGTATATATGTAGCTATTGGTCAAAAAGCTTCTACTGTTGCAGCAATTGCAAACATGTTAGAAGAAAAAGGCGCAATGTCTTATACTACAATCGTAGCAGCAAATGCATCAGATCCTGCAGCAATGCAAGTATATGCACCATTTGCTGGAGCTGCAATTGGAGAATTTTTTAGAGATACTGGTAGACCAGCTTTAATTGTTTTTGATGATTTATCTAAACAAGCAGTTGCATACCGTGAGATTTCTTTATTATTAAGAAGACCTCCAGGACGTGAGGCATATCCTGGTGATGTATTTTACTTACACTCTAGATTATTAGAACGTGCTGCAAAATTAATCAATGATGATAAAATTGCTAGTGAAATGAACGATTTACCAGATTCTTTAAAAGGAATTGTAAAAGGTGGAGGTTCTTTAACTGCATTACCAATTATTGAAACACAAGCAGGAGACGTTTCAGCATATATTCCAACAAACGTAATTTCGATTACAGATGGACAAATTTTCTTAGATGGAGATTTATTTAACTCTGGTGTTCGTCCAGCAATTAACGTAGGTATTTCTGTATCTCGTGTTGGTGGTAACGCTCAGATTAAAGCAATGAAAAAAGTATCTGGTACATTAAAATTAGATCAAGCTCAATACCGTGAATTAGAAGCGTTTGCAAAGTTTGGTTCTGATTTAGATGCAGCTACAATGAGTGTAATTTCTAAAGGACAACGTAACGTTGAAATTTTAAAGCAAGCTCAAAATGATCCTTTCTCAGTAGAAGATCAAGTTGCAATTATCTATGCAGGTTCTAAAAACTTATTAAGAGATGTACCTGTAAATCAAGTTAAGAAATTTGAGAGAGATTACATCGATTTCTTAAACGCAAAACATAGAGATACTTTAGATACATTAAAGTCTGGTAAATTAACACCAGAAACAATTGCAGTTTTAGAAGCAGCAGCTTCTGAAATTTCTAAACATTTTGCATAAAGACTAGTTAAGAGTTTAGAGCGATGAATTATGAGTAAGTTAACTGAAAGCCCTATAAGAATTAAAAGCTTTCAGTTTGCTTGCGAAATAGTTAAATATTGTGATACTCTTAAAGAAAATAAAGATTTTGAATTAGCATCTCAATTAATAAGAAGCGGAACAAGTATTGGAGCCAATACAAGAGAAGCACAAAGAGGAGTTAGTAAAAAAGATTTTAAATACAAATTTGGTATTGCTTTAAAAGAAGCTAATGAAACCAAATATTGGTTAGAAATTTTAGAATCAACAGGTAGAAAAGTACCAGCTGAATTGAATAATAAGTGTGAAGAGTTAATACGTATTTTGGTAGCAATTATCAAAAACTCATAACTTAACACTCATAACTCATAACTTGAGAAATGGCAAACTTAAAAGAAATACGTAATAGAATTACCTCTATTAAATCTACAATGCAGATTACATCTGCCATGAAAATGGTATCTGCTGCAAAGTTAAAAAAAGCACAAGATGCAATTACGGCAATGCGTCCGTATTCGTCTAAACTAACTGAATTATTGCAAAATTTAAGTGCAACTTTAGATAGTGATGCAGGTGGGGTTTACTCTACTCAAAGAGAGGTTTCTAAGGTTTTAATAGTAGTAGTAACTTCTAATAGAGGTTTGTGTGGTGGTTTTAACTCATCAATTACAAAAACAGTTATTAAAACTATTAAAGAGAAATACAGTACTGTTGAAGTAGATTTATTTGCTATCGGTAAAAAAGGTGGTGATGTGTTAACTAAACAGTTTAATATTGTAACCTCTAGAAACGATATTTTTGATGATTTAACTTTTGACAATGTAGCTTTAGTTGCAGAAAGGTTAATGGAGTTATATGCAGAGGGTACGTATGATAAAATTGAGCTTATTTATAATCAATTTAAAAATGCTGCAACACAAATTCCTCAAGTAGAGCAATTTTTACCAATTAAACCAATAGAAGGTGTAGATGTAGATGCAGTTAGTTCTGAATATATTTATGAACCATCTAAATTAGAAATTGTTGAGGCATTAATACCTAAGTCATTAAAAACGCAATTATACAAAGCTATTAGAGATAGTTTTGCATCAGAACACGGTGCTCGTATGACTGCAATGCACAAAGCAACAGACAACGCTACAGATTTAAGAGACGATTTATTGTTAACTTATAACAAAGCACGTCAGGCAGCAATTACTAACGAAATTTTAGAAATTGTTGGTGGTGCAGAAGCATTAAAAAATTAGACGAAGCTTTTGCGAAGTCAAATTACTTAAAGATGCAAAATCAATAAATAATTAGAAGAATATTTAAAAGTATTTTTTTTTACAATAATATAAAAGCGAACCATTTAGGTTCGCTTTTTTTATAACTTGGCATATCGTTTGATTTCAATTATAAAAATAAGAACTATGAAAACTTTATCCATTTTGCTAATTATATTAAGTTTTTCACAATGTGGAAACACAAAATTTGAAAACAATACACCTTTTATAATTGATTCGGCAAACTATATGACTTGGACTGGAGGACAACCAGGAATTCATGGTATTAATGTTCAAATTCAATTAAAAGAAAAATCGAATATAACATTTGATTCATTATACTTTAGGAACAAGGCCACAAAAGTAGAATTTAAAGAAGCCTCTCTTATTATAGCAAATTATAGTAGTTCAAAAAATACAAATTCAGACATTATACTTCACTTAGAGCCTAAAAAGGAATTTAAAAATAAAATTCCCGTACAAGAAAAGATTCCTTTTAAATTAGAAGATAATGAAGCAATTCTCACCTATCAAGTAAATGGAGAAACAAAATATTATAAAATAAAAGAGATTAAAGAAATGGATGACAAATCTTATCAACAAATACAATAAGCATCAAAAAACCACTAATAATTGAGTGGCTTTTATTTTTGGCACGTATTTTGAAATTACATAAGCATAACAGTAAAATTCAAGCTTATGAAATCAATAAAACTACTTATAACAATAATCATTACCGGAACGCTATTGACTTCTTGTTCTACATTTGATGATAATTATCAAATACCTTTAGAACAAGTAATCACAGATTATGACTTATGGTATGTAGATTATAACAGAACGACAGGAAATGGAGATATCCCTTATGTTTCAAGAGCATTTACTTTATCATTTGTAAATGGAATTTTATACGCAAACAATAATATTGTAGATATTGGAAGAACCGGAAATGGTTTTGGAATTGATGTTGGAACATACAATACGTATAATGGGGAATTGGAAACAGATCATGATATAGACGGTGCAAACGACTTTGAAGTTACTGTACTTTCTAACAATGAAATTAAATTATACAACTACAGACAAAACGTAAGTTATTATTTAATAGGATATCAGGTAGATACATTTGACTATGACAAATTATTTTACGAAAACATAGAATACTTTTTACAAGAATATATTGGATGGGAAAAAATAAGTACAAATGATGGCGTACCAAATGCCTTTGATGCTGAAAATTATTTAGCCTTTTCACCAGAAAATATAACAACATTTTATAGTTCTCAAGAAGAAGTTGGCACAAAAGTTGATTATAGTATTTGGGATTACGTTGGTGCATATGAAATCGATGATATCAATGGATTTGAAGACATAAAGGATTTAACATTATTTTATGATAATGGCGATACAGAGGTGTTTGAATTGAGCGTTATTGATGATGGAACGATAGCACTTTATAATTCTAATTCTAACACCACCTACGAATTTTCTGGAATAGGTTTTATAGAATTAAAGAAAAGCAAAAATTCTAAAACAAGCGCAAAAGATATTGTAAGGAATAATGGAAGAAAACGTACTAAGGTAATAAGAGAAACAAAAGAAAGAAGAAATTTAAAATAAAGTTTGGTTAGTTGATTTTTGATTGGAGTAGTTACCAATTGAAAGATAAACCGTCCTGTGGAGGACGGTTTTTTCTTTGTTCATAATTTAATAAAATTTTACACTTAAATTTTAAACTAACAACATATGTTTTCTTAATTTTATAGGACAATTTAGCAGACTAAAATTAAATTACTGCTATCGCAGGAATACTAGAAATAAGACAAATGAAACAAACAGCATTTATAACCGGAGCTACTTCTGGAATTGGAAAAGCAACCGCAGAAATTTTTGCAAAAAATAACATCCGTTTAATTCTTTGTGGAAGAAGAGCAGAAAGATTATCTGAACTTAAAGAAACTTTAAGTAAACTTACAGAAGTAACTACTTTACGGTTTGATGTTTCTAAAAGAGAAGAAGTAGCAACAGCTATAAATTCATTACCCGAAAACTTTAAACAAGTTGATATTTTAATCAATAATGCAGGGAATGCACATGGATTGTCTAGCATACAAGACGGCGATATAGATGATTGGGACGCTATGTTAGATATTAACGTAAAAGGCTTATTGTACGTTTCTAAAGCTATCATACCACAAATGACAGAAAGAAACAATGGTTTTATTGTAAATATTGGCTCTATAGCGGCAAAAGAAGTATATCCTAACGGAAATGTGTATTGTGCTTCTAAACACGCTGTAGATGCTTTAAATAAGGCTATGAGAATAGATTTAAACAAACATAACATTCGTGTTTCTGCAATTCATCCTGGAGCAGTACAAACTGAGTTTTCAGATGTTCGTTTTAAAGGCGATACAGAAAAAGCAAAATCTGTGTATGCAGGTTATAAAGCTTTACAAGCAGAAGATATTGCAGATATTATTTATTTTGTAATTTCGAGACCTTATCATGTTAATATAGAAGATTTAGTAGTGTATCCAACAGCGCAAGCATCACCAACAATTTTAAACAAGTTATAAAAATGCCAAAATCAGAACTCATAATTGGGTGCATGTCTTGGGGAAAATGGGGAAAACAATTTTCTACTAAAGAACAAATTGATATGATTCAATTCTGTGTAGAAAACGGTAATGCAACTTTTGATCATGCAGATATTTATGGGGATTATTCTACAGAGGCTGAATTTGGAAAAGCGTTTGTAGAAACTGGCATTCCGCGTGAAGAAATTCAGTTAATATCTAAATGTGGTATCCAACTTGTTGGAGAAGCAAGAGATAATACATTAAAACATTATAATTATTCGAAAGAATATATTATTTGGAGTGTAGAATCTACTTTAAAAAACTTAAAAACAGCTTATCTTGATACTTTTTTACTGCACAGACCAAGTCCGCTTATGCAACCTGACGAAATTGCAGAAGCTATTACAGAATTGCAAGAAAGTGGAAAAATAATCAATTTTGGAGTTTCAAACTTTACGCCTTCTCAAGTTGATTTAATTGCTGATAAAATTCCTGTTTCTGTAAATCAGATAGAATTTTCTTTAACACATCATAATGCAATGCAAAATGGCAGTTTAGATCAAATGCTACAAAAAAGTATGCAACCAATGTGTTGGAGTCCTTTAGGAAGTGTTTTTAGAGAAAAAACAGCACAAACAGAAAGAGTAAAAGCAGTTTTAAAAACATTAGTAGCAAAATACATGGTTTCTGAAGATGTGTTATTATTAGCTTGGATTTTAAAACATCCTTCAAAAATATCTCCTGTGATTGGAACCACAAATAAAGAACGAATTTTAAACGCAAATAAAGCTTTAGAAATTAATTTAGAGCTACAAGATTGGTTTCTACTTTTAGAAGCTAGCCAAGGAGAAGAAATGCCATAAAATGATAAACAAAAGACTTTTAATCAAAAACCTACTTTCTCACAACGATGAGAATAGTTTTTATGATAAAAAGCAAAAATTATCATTAAGTGCAAAAGATGGAAAAGCAAAGTTTTTAAAACATATTTGTGCGCTTTCAAACTCAAATCCAGAAAATAATTCTTACATCGTTATTGGTGTAGAAGATGAAGAAAACAAAATTATTGGTGTCGATTTTTATGATGATAGCAAGATTCAGAATTTGGTGAATGCGTATTTAAAAAATCCACCAAAAATTGAATACGAAAATGTTCCTTTTCCTAGCTTACAGCGTCATAAAGTTATTGGTTTGGTTACCATTCATCCGAATAATAAAATTACATCACTTTTAAAGAATACTTGGAAATATAGCAAAGGAACTACTTTTTACAGAAGAGGAAGTAACTCTATACCTTCTTCCGGAAATTTTGAATTGCGAAACACTAATAAAGATATTGTGGAAGCTATCGAAAAAAATGCGCGCAATAATATAGAATTAACCTTAGATGGTGTTTTCGATTTCATCAACAATCATAAACCTGCCTACAACCCACAGTACAAAGTTTTTAATGAGCAATTTGTGCTATGTTGGGCAGGAGAAAAAAAGCTTATAAACGATGAAATTTACTTTTCTAGAGTAGATATAGAATTAATTAACGAGCAAGTAAAGTTGTTTTTTTCTGCTTTAGATGATGTACAAATTAGTTATAATCAGCACTCTTTTATTATCACCGAATACATCTATTTAGGATTAGAAAAGCAGGAAGAATTGTATCCTTTAGAGAAAACAATTATCCATTTTAAAGAAAACGGACAGCATGATATTGTAAAAGAATTCTTGTTTGTTCCTCCAAAATTTGATGTAAATATTATACATCACATTTACAATGATTGCAATGCTATTGTAAAAAAAATTGAAAACAACATCCCTCTTTCTGTAATTGAAGATGTGGATGTGTTACGTTTACCTACCAATTATTTAATCTGTTATTTACACGGTTATGTAGACGTCTCTAAACAGTTAAAGAAGGTAAAAACCTACCTAAAAGATTTAAAAGATAAAACAACGTATATAAAGTATAAGGAAGCTATGCGTGTAATTAGAAAAGTGCAGTATCATTAAATAAAAAGAGGTCGTCTAAAAAAGTATTTTTTTGTCAGTAAAACAACGTTTAAGACTTTTAAGACAACCTCTTCTTGCAAAGGGGTATTAAAATTTATAGGCTACTTTCTGGACTTCCGCTTCTTCATTTTTTTATCTTCTAATTTCTTTAAAATTTTCTCTTGTTTTTTCTCGTTTAATTCTGCTTTTGTGAGCTTTTTTCTCAATACAGCCATGATATTAGTATTTTTAATTTATATATAAAAAAACAGTATCGTAAACTCTAAATGGAAACATTATTACATATGCGAGTAAAGCCATTCAATTTGTTATTTTGAATATCTTCTATAAGAAATAATGAAATAGAGTTGTGTAGGCACACTCGAAATGCCTAATTAAGACACAAAGATAATTTTACGTTTTCTATACATTGCAAAAGAAAAAGAAGCACAAACAAAGCCATGGACGAGCGTCTCATAAAAGCCTTGTAGATATTTTCTTTTTATTGATTTCATTGCAGTATTAAAATAAAATATTGATTAGTTACCAAAGATAACTTTAAGATTTCGACTTTCCAAATTTACATGCATCGTTTAATTTTAATCTCTAAAAACAGGATATATTCTTCTAAATGTATTTTGAATATGAGAAATATTAAACAAAATTCAATTTAGAAAATGATTTATTCAAAATAGCCACATCATCTACTTGTAACCATTTGTCTAAAATTGTTGCATAAATCTCTCTAAAATCTATTTCATATTTAAGATTTCCGTTTTTATCTAAATCGCCCAAATTTGGTAAATTATTATACAAACCTTGTTTCTTTAAGTTTTTTCCCATCACAAAAACATTGTTGGCTGTTCCGTGATCTGTTCCTTTAGATTCATTTTGTTTTACACGTCTACCAAATTCTGAAAACGTAAGAATTAAAACATCATCAAACGTATTATTTTTCTGTAGATCGTTGATAAAAACCTCCATACTTTCTGCATATACTTTTAATAATCTTTCTTGTGTACCTGCTTGGTTTGCATGTGTATCAAAACCACTTAAACCCGCATAATATACTTGTGTTTCTAGACCAGAATTTATAAACTGAGAAATAGTATTCAACTGCTTTCCAAAGATGTTTTTAGGATATTCTGCAGAAGTACTTTTTGTATTACTTTTTTCAAAAATGTGTTTTGCAGATGATTTTGCATCAATCATAGTATTGTACAAATACCCTAAATTATGTTCACTTAAATGGGCATCATTATAATTGGTTACCACATTGTTAAAAAAGGGAGCTCGCATAGAATTATAAAACATTTTTGGATCTGTAATTGCCAATCCGTTTTGTGTATTTCCTTTCATCATTAAAGACAAACTTTCATCTACCTCAATAGCAGCATATGGATTTCCTTTGGTATAATCTAAATAACGCCCTACCCAACCATTTTGTAAGTACTCATTACTATCACTAGCCGTTTGCCAAATATCTGTAGATCTAAAATGAGATAAATTAGGGTTCGGATACCCCACATTATTTATAATACTTACAAAGCCTTTGTTGTATAAATCTTGCAAAGGTTGTAGGCTTTTGTGTAAACCAAGCTCATCAGAAATTTTAAATACATCGTTTTGTTTTATAGCGATGTTATTTCTTTGTTGATAATAAATATCGTTGTTAAAAGGAACCACCGTATTTAAGCCATCATTACCTCCTTTTAACTGAATAATTACTACTTTTTTATTGCTAAATGTTTTATTTGGAAGCTGTTCAAAAGCTTTTAAAAATTGAGGAACAAAAAACATTCCTGAAGCAAAAGTTGTCTGTTTTAAAAAATCTCTACGTTTCATGTATTTATTTTTTTTCAATGATCACATGTTGCATCATATAAACATTTAATTAAATAGCCAAAAATTTAATTATGAATGGTTCATAATTTTGATATTGTCATCTCGAGCGCAGTCGAGAGGTTAGCAAAGTTGATATTCTGGTAAACTCATTAATTGCACAACAAAATCGTGCTTAGAAAGTTGCTGATTTCTTTCTAACATTTCTTCGGTTCCACTATTAATTTTTGATGTTATAATTTGATGTACCAATTCCTTATTAGATTCCTTTTTATAATTTTCTTCAAAAGAACTCCAATCTGCAGAAACTTTTATGAAAGCTTTTTTACGCAATTTTCTTTTCTTAAAATTGGTAATCATGGTTTCTTCATCACCAATTTCTGAATACGCAATTTCTGCATTGTTTAACAAAACAGAAGGTAGACGCAAACGGGTAACAATGGTATTGCTGTCAATCCAATTTCTACCCGTTTGCCAGCCAGCAACATTTGGCGGACTCAATAAAATTTGCCCTAATAAACGTTGCAATAATAAAACTTGTTTTGGTTTTTCTATTTTATAAGGTACAATAGTGTTTATACCCACTAAAAATTCAATAGGCGATTTTATTTTCGTTCCAATATTTTCATCGTTATAAAACCAATTAGAAAGCAATACAAAACGCATTAGATTTTCTATATTATAATCTTTATAAAACACCTCTACCATTTCATCTACATGGTTAATACTAATGTTTTCGTTAACAAAATAGCTGTAAATTTTTTCTGATATAAAACGTGCACATTGTTTCTCTTCTAGAATGATATCTATAATATCATCACCCTTAAAATAGCCCGATTTACTAAAGAATGTTTTTTCTTCGGCATCATGTTGTCCTTGTTTAAAATTGAATTGTCCTTTAAAATTATGGTTATATCCTGTAAATGATCTTGCAGACTCTTTTATATCTTGTTCTGTATAATTGTCTTGTCCCAACGTAAAAAGTTCCATTAATTCGCGTGCAAAATTCTCATTCGGACTTTTTTTCTTGTTCTGTTTGTTGTTTAAATAAGAAAGCATAGCGGCTTCTTTAGAAACCGATTTTGTGAAATTTCTAAAATCTCCCAAAGCATTTTCACGCAACATATTATTGTAACTCTGTACAAATAATATGTTTCTATTTTCACACACAAAATGATTCGCCCAAAACAAGGTCATTTTTTCACGTAAAATTTCTGATGGATTATTTAAACGTTCAAACCAAGCTGTAGAAAGTTCTTGTACTTTTTTCCTACTATTTTTTTGAAGTTCTTTACGTTTGTTTTTATCCTTGGCATCTTTAAAAGAAATACCTTTTAAAAAAGAAGTATCTACAGATAAAATAGTTATTTTCTTAGAAGAAGCAAATAACTCGTTCACAACGTTTTTTTTACTTTTCTTAGATAAACGAGCCAATTCTTTTGGTGTAATACCAAAACCAACTCTGTTATATAAATGTTGTATGTGTGCTAATTTCATAAACCTTAGACTCTATAAATTAAAAATGGTTTAAATCTTATCATTTAAAGATAGCTTAAAAGAAAAATATAAAATGGAGGGGACTTAGGAATATGGTTTGTTGCGTGGTTAAGCAACCAAGTTATTAAATAAATCACGAACGGCTAAATTCCGAAGGAATTTCGTAAGTGAGCTAAAACTAGCAATAAATTATATACTTTGTTGCCAGTACTGCTTAATTCCATAATACTATGAATTTTGTTGTATAAAATCTTTTATGTCTCTTAAAAACAAATCATAATCTTTTAAAACAATTTTTAAATCCAGAGTGTGAAATTTTGGTTGATTTTTTAAATCGTTATAATCCAGCGTGTATGCAAAAACTACAGGGTATTCTGAACCTTTATATGAATGAGTGTTTAAATCCATTTGAAATTTCATTAATAGTTTGTAATGTTTCTATGTGCGAATTTAATTTTCCATTAATAATTATAGTGGCGATAATAAAACCAGATTCAAATTTATTAAATAGAAAAGTGAGTAATTATAAAATAACCACCCACTTTTTAATCACTATCAATCAAATCAATTTTTTATTCCATATCTATAATACCTACCACTTCATAGCCTCTTGAACCATCAACTTGCACTTTCTCATAAAGTATATTCGCATATTCGTAGTACGTTAAACCATCAATGATCACTTTTTCGTAATCGTCTGGTAGTTAGTAAACTATGGCACCAACTTCTGGGTCAACAACCTCGTATTGGTTGTTTATTTGAATATAAAATATGCCGTCTGCATTATAATAATTACGATTATTAAAACTCACACTTCTATAGTTAGTAGGCAATACATTTATTCTAAACCCAACTTTTGGTGCAATAACAATGTAACGTCCTCGAGATTGCGTGTAATATCTGTTATTTGCATAATAGTAATTCTGATTTTTGTATTTTACAACCGTTTTCTTAGGAAGTGATCTTACCGAAGTTACTTTTTTAGTGGGTTTTTTATAAGTAACCTTAGTACTTGAAATCCTTTTATTTGATGTTTTTTTTGCAACTGCATTTGTTCTTTTGGTTGTCGTTGTTGTAACGGTTTTAGCTTTCGCATTACTACGTTTTGCTTGTGCAGAAACCTGTGTTGTCACTGCCACAATAAACATTGCTGGCAAAATGATTGTTTTTATAACTGTTTTCATAATAACAAGATTTTAATGATTAAACTTTTTTTCTCAATACTAAACGTTATTTACTATTGATAGTTTAAAGGTATTTGAATTGTTTCTGAAATAAAAAGACAATAGAGGTTTGCTGTAATTGTATCTACGAATAAGAAACTTATATCGACATAGATATCTGAAGGTTAATACTAAACCACATAAAAAACCATAAAAAAAAAGGATATACTATTTAAAAGCACACCCTTTTTAGTTATAAATTTATCTAGAAACTTATTTTAACAAACCTAATAAACCCGTTAATTCTGTTAAGTTTAAGCTTGAATTATTATCTGTATCTAAAACATTAAAGTTTTCTGACACAGTACCAATTGCTTCTGTAGAACTAATAGCTTCATCATTATTAGTGTCTAATAAACTAAAAAGAGTAGTAATTTGTTGTACAGTAGAATTAGAGCTTAAAGAACCTAATAATGTTGCTGCTTGTGTAATACTTGATGTATTTGCGTTGTTAAGACTACTACAGCTAAACATAGTAGCAGTTAATGCTAATGATAATAAGATTTTTTTCATAATTATAGGTTAAGATTTTATGTGGGCACAAAAGTACTTTTATATGATTGTTTGGTAAAAGTAAATAGACAAACTATATCTATTTATCGCCCAATTAGGTTGTTTGATAGATGAAATGAAACAACCCTAGTTTTGTAATGAATTACCATTTACAAATGCTAAGAATTTAGGCTTGTATTGTTCTGAAACTGTAATACGTTGTTTGTTTATAATAATCTGACTACGTTCTATAACTTCTATATTCTTTAAGGAAACTATAAAAGATCGATGTACACGCATAAATTGTGTTTCAGGCAGTTCGGCTTCTAAAGATTTTAAGCTCATTAATGTTAAAATGGCTTTCGGATTATCTTTCAACCATATTTTTATATAATCTTTTAAGCCTTCAAAATACAAGACATCAGCCAATTTTATCCGTAATTGCTTGTATTCAGATTTTACAAAAAGAAACTCTTTTTCGGGCGATAAAACTTGTTGCTTCTCCCCTTTTCCTTTTACCAAATCGAACCAGGTATTTGCTTTGTTGGCTGCGGCAAGAAATTCAGCATAATCAAAAGGTTTTAGTAAATAATCTAAAGCTTCAACCTTAAAACCTTCTAAAGCATATTGATCGAAAGCCGTAGTAAAGATTACACGTGTTTCTTTTGGTAGCATTTTAGAAAACTCAATACCAGTTAAATCGGGCATTTGTATGTCTAAAAACAATAAATCTACAGGTTCCGTTTTAATAAACTCCATAGCTTCAATAGCACTACTACATTTTTGTTTAAGCTCTAAAAAAGGCGTTTTTTCGACATAACTTTCCACTAGATTTAACGCCATTGGTTCATCATCTACAATAACACATGTAATTTTTAAGTTACTCATATTTTAAGCTGTTTCTATTTTTAAATCTATTAAAAAACGATTATTCACTATACGCGTATTAAAACTATGTTTATTAGGGTAAAGTAATTGTAACCGCTTCTCAACATTTTGAAGCCCTATTCCAGAACCACTTTTATCGTTTGTTTTTTTAGGAAAATTATCGTTTTCAATGGCAAATTGAACTGTTTTTTCATTTGATGTCATAGAAATATTAATATAACTTTCTTTAGTTGCAGACACACCATGTTTAAATGCGTTTTCAATTAATGAAATAAATAACAATGGTGCTATTTTAATACCAGTTTCTTCTTCAGGAAAATTATAACTAACTTCTGTTTTATCCGAAACTCTTAACTTCATTAAATCGATATACTTTTTCATAAAATCGATTTCTTTAGAAAGTGGTAATACATCCATATTGGTTTCATACAGCATATAACGCATTAATTTACTTAAACTATGAATGGATTTTTTTGCCTGTTCTGGCGAAATATCCACCATAGAATATATATTGTTAAGCGAATTAAAAAAGAAATGCGGTTGCAGCTGGTAATGCAAATGTTGTAATTCTGATTCTAGTTTAGAATTCGTCGCTTCCTTACGTTGTGCTTCTGTTTTTATTAATCGCTTAGTGGTTTTAATGGCAGCTGAAAAAAGTACAGGAGCTAAATAAGATAGCATTTGCACATAAATAATCATTTTAAATGGTGGTCCAACACTAGTATTGCTTGATGATTTTCTAATTATATCAGTAAAAAAAAGTGCATCAATTTGCGATTTTATTGTTAAAAACACCATAATAATAGCACCATTTATTAGGATGTATTTAATGGTTTGATTCTTAAAAAGAAACCTGTCTATTAATACAAAATAATTGGTGTAAAAAAGAATGGCATAAAAAAATAAGGGAATCCAAAAACGAGAGATAACTCTATTAATTTCTTCTTCTAGACCATAAGATAGCACATAAGGAATACTAAATAAGGTAAACCAAACAATAAGGTGCGAAAAAAGGGTTACTTTTTTATTTTTTTTCATCATTAATTTATTCATAACGCAATGCTGTAATAGGGTCTAAAGCTGATGCTTTTCTTGCAGGATACCATCCAAAAAAGATACCAGTCACAGCACAAACAGCAAAGGAAATTACAACAGAATACATTGCTACACTTGTTGGCCAATTTAAGAATTTTTCAATAAATATGGTTGATGCGAGTCCTAAAAGTACACCTAAAATTCCGCCAGTTATACTGATTAACACGGCTTCAATTAAGAATTGCATTAAAATATCAGCTCCTTTTGCTCCAACAGCCATTCTTAAACCAATTTCTTTGGTACGTTCTTTTACAGAAACATACATGATATTCATAATTCCAATACCTCCAATTAATAACGAAATACTAGCAACTGCCACTAATAATAAAGTTAACATCTCACTTGTAGAACTAAAAGTAGAAATAAGCTCTTCCATAGATTGTACAGTAAAATCGTCTTTATTTGGATTAGATATTTGATGTTGAATTCTCATAATTTCTGAGACTTCAGTAACAGCATTTGGCGCATCGTCTTCACTTATTGCCGAAGCCATAATTTGATTGATATAATCAATAGCCAAAATACGTTTTTGTACGGTTGTATATGGAGCAATAACCACATCATCTTGGTCTTGACCAAAGGTGTTTTCTCCTTTTACTTCTAATACACCAATCACTTTAAACGGAATATTATTAAAACGAATCATCTGTCCAATAGGATCTTGCCCATCAGGAAACACATTGTCCACGACCGTTTGCCCAATAAGTGCCACTTTAGAAGCCATTTTTACTTCGGCATCTGTAAACATACTGCCGCTTTGCAAATCAACTACTTTAATTTTTAGATAATCTGGATTGACACCATAGATACCCGATGGCCAGTTGTTAGCACCATTTATAACTTGTCCTTTACCAGTAACCAATGGTGTTGCATAACTTAAAAAGGTGGCTTGATCTTTAACGGCTTCATAATCTTTAAGGGTAAGTGTTTGCATCTCATCTGCACTTGCACGAACACCACCACTTGAAGCAGATGCAGGTCTAATAGTAATAATATTAGAGCCCATACTTGAAATGTTTTCGCGAATGCTTTCTTTAGAGCCTTCACCTATAGCGAGCATTGCAATTACCGATGCTACACCTATAATAATGCCCAACATTGTAAGTAGGGTCCTCATTTTATTAAGAACAATGGCTTTAAAAGCGATTTTAAATAAATTTAATAGTCTCATAATTAATGATTTTCTTTAGGCAATTTTGCTAACTCTTCTGCTGCCGATTGTACATTTTCATTTTTGTAATCTTGAATTATATTTCCATCTTTTAAAACAATGGTTCTACTACTAAATGTTGCAATATCTTCTTCGTGCGTTACAAAAGTGATGGTAATGCCTTGTTTGTTCAAGTCTTGAAACAAAGACATAATTTCGTAAGAAGTTCGCGTATCTAAGTTTCCTGTTGCTTCATCGGCAAGAATCATTACAGGGTTGTTTACTAACGATCTTGCAATGGCAACACGTTGTTGTTGACCACCTGAAAGTTGCGAAGGCGTATGGTCTAATCTATCGCCCAAACCTACTTTTTGCAACGCTTCTATTGCACGTTTTCTACGTTCTTCTGTGGAAACTTTACTGTTATATAAAAGCGGTAATTCTACATTTTCAATAGCAGATGTTCTGGCTAATAAATTATAGGATTGAAAAATAAATCCGATTTTTTCATTACGTATGGTTGCTAACTGATTTTTAGTAAGGTCTTTAACCTTAACACCATCAATTTCATAGTTCCCAGATGTAGGTTGGTCTAAACAACCCAAAATATTTAACATCGTACTTTTTCCAGAACCAGATGAACCCATAATGGTTACAAACTCGCCTTCTTTTATATCAAACGAAATACCTTTTAACGCGTGAACCGTTTCATTGCCCATTGTAAACTCACGCTTTAAGTTTTCTATTTTTATGATTTCTTTTTTCATCGTATTATCTTTTTCCTCCACCTCTTGTTGTTTGTGGCATAAATGGACTTTTACTTTTATCTGCTGCACTTGCTGCTGTTTTACTAACGCCTTCTAAACTGTACACTAATTTATCACCTTCAGTAATACCACTTAAAATTTGCACATTTACGCCATCGCTTGCTCCCAAAGTGACTTTTTGAGGTTTTATTTCGCCATTGCTACTGTAAACCCAAACAACGCTACCATTACTTCTTTCTGTAGGTCTTTCATTTGTTTGTTGTACTGTAAGATTTTGTTGTTCATTATAAGCTGTTAACTCTGGACGTGTTGGTTTAAAGTTAATGGCTTTGGCTTCGGCAGTTAATACATCATTTAATTCCAAGGTGTAAATTGAAATGGTTGCTGTTAAGCCTGGTTTTAATTTTAAATCAGGGTTATCTGCTTTAATTACTACCGTATAAGTAACCACGTTAGAAGTTACCGTTGGGTTTAAACGTACTTGTGTAACAACACCCTCAAACTCATCTTCTAAATAAGCATCAACAGTAAAACTAACACGTTGTCCTTCTTTTACTTGTCCTATATCTGCTTCATCAACATTAGCCTCTACTTGCATTTGTTTTAAATCTTTTGCAATAGTAAATAGTGTTGGTGTGCTTAAACTTGCCGCAACAGTTTGTCCTTCGTCTATGGCTCTCGACAATACTACACCATCAATTGGTGAATGAATATCGGCATAACTTAAATTGGTTCTCGCTTTTTGTAAATCAGACAAACGTTGAGTAACTGTGCTTTTTGCTGTTTCGTAATTGAAGTTCGCATCATCAAAATCAGACCTACTTATAACCTGACTGTCATACAAGGATTTTTGACGGTCGTAAATGGTTTTGGTGTAGTTCTTTTGATTTACAGCATTATCATAAACAGCTTGCGCCTGCGATAATGTAGTTAACAGATTAGTTTTGTCTAATTCGGCAATTAATTGTCCTTCTTTAACTTCACTGTTATAATCAACAAATATTTTTTCGACTACACCAGAAACTTGCGTTCCAACCTCTACTTTGGTTATAGGCTCGATGGTTCCAGTTGCCGTAACCATTGTAGTAACTTTCGCTTTTTTTGCGATGACCGTTTTAGCTTCTATTATTACAGCATCATCATTGTTAACAAAGCTGTAAACTACGATAGCAAGTATAACTACTAGAATGCTACCTATTATTAATTTCTTATTTTTCATAGTATTGTTGATTAAAGTTTAATATCGTTTCCTTGGTAAAATTGTAATAATTGATGATATAAAATATTTAAGTATTTGGCTTGTAAATAATTTTGTTGAGCATTTGTATATGTGTTTTGACTAATCACTAAATCTGTAGTACTCAAAGCTCCTAATTCATATTTCTTTTGTGCCAGATTAAACGATTGTTCGGCTGCAGCTTTAGAAGCTTCTGCAGCAATAACTTGCTCTTGTGTTGAGAGTGCATTTTGGTAGGCAGTCTCAACTTTTCTATAGATTTCTTTTTCAGAATTTTGTTTTTGTATTTGAGCTTTTTTAATGTTTATAGTTGCTGTGCTTATAGCCGCTTTGGTCTGATTTTTATTAAAGATTGGAATATTTAGTGAAAGCCCTATTCTTTGATTAAAATTAAGATTAAACTGGTCTAAAAATGTATTGTCTCTAATACTTGTGTAACCAGTTCCCATACTTCCTGTTAAAGATAATGTTGGTAAATAGCCACCTTTTGCAATGTCCAACTCCTTTTCGTTAACAGCGATATTTAAGCTACTTGCTTTAATTTCTGGTAGATAGCCTAACGCATTGTTATAAATCGTCATTTTATTAAGTTCCAAATTAATTAAATCTATATTTTTATCAATGGTTTCAACCTCCATCTCTTGTGTAGGTGGCAATTCTAATAATTGCTTTAAAACAATTATATTTTGTTGGTAATTGTTTTTTGCAGCAATTACTTGGTACTTATTTGTTGCCGTTTGACTTTGTGCTTCTGTATAATCATTAAGTGCAATTTCTCCTGCGTCTAATCGTGCTTTGGCACGTAACACTTCTTTTTCTGAAGCCGAAAGATTATTTTCTGCTATACTAATACTTTCTTTACTATATAAACTTTGCAAATAGGTTTCTAAAATGCTAACAACAATGTTATTCTTTGCTACTTCTTCAATAAATGAACTCTGTTCTAAAAGTAATTCACGTTGTTTTATATCATTGTTAATTTGATTGCCTTGAAACAAGGTCATTGAACTATTGATGCCCACATTGGTGCTATAGATTTGGTCTGACACAAAATCACTTGTTATTGGGTCAATAGAATTTCCGTTAGAAAAATTTTGAGAAGCACTACCAAATAAGTTAGGCAGTCTGGAAGATTTTGCTTTATCATAATTTACTTCTGCAATATTGGTATTTAAAGAAGCATCCTTAACGGTAATGTTGTTTTCTAAAGCGTAGGTAATACTTTCTTCTAATGACCATATTTTTGCTACTGAAGTGTTAGACACTTCTTGTGCAAATGAAAATTGCACGATTAAAAAACTTGTTATGATGAGATATAATTTCATTTTTGTGTGTTTTTAATTAACACTTCAAATATGAAACTATATACTTCCTTATAAAACTGAAATAGATCTTTAAGGCAATTGTCTATACAGAACGGCTTTTTTTATCGACGGTATTTTTTATGATTTTATGAACTGGAAGATGTGATGAAGTCTTTTCTTCATTTATCAGATTATTGAATTTTATTTTTTTTTGAAATGAATTAAACCTTTTTTAAAATAGAATAGTCTTTATACCGTATGAATAATTTAAATCAGAATTCTAAACTCTAATAATTACAAAAAATGAAACATTTAGCCATTTTACTTACACTACTTTCAAGCCTTTATTCTTTTGCTTCAAATACAACAAATTTTCCCACGGATACAACACAAGTATCCAATGAGAACATTTTATATAAAGTTTCACAAGATGACAATTATGTTTACTTAAATATAAGTACTACAGACACAAAGACCTCTATGTCAATAATTAGAACAGGCCTTACCGTTTATTACGACATCAAGGGAAAGAAAAAAAAGAATGTTTATGTAAAGTATCCATATAGTACTGAGCCAAGACAATCAGGACAAGGTTCGCGGGGAAATAATGGCCAAAATATTATAGACTTAAATAGTATTATTGAAAAATTACCTACAGAAGCAGAATATAGTTCTTTAGAAGAAAAACAAACGTTTAACGTTTTTGTGTATGGTTTGTTGCGTGTTTTAAGCAGTGAATTTAGTAAATAAAACACGAACGGCGAAATTCCGGAGGAATTTCCCAAGTGAGCTAAAACCAGCAATAAAGTTTATACGGTGTTGTAAGCAGTTTTTATTCAGCTAATTTATTTTTTCCGTTTTCTGTTTTTATAAATTTTGCGTTCCTTTTTTCAATAATCTTTCCTAAATCTACAAAGTCTCCAATTTCTCTCGAAACTTCTGAAATTTTAATAGATTTTCCATCTTTTATAAAAACAAGGAGGTTTACAGAGTCGATATATTCAATTCCATTTACTTTAATATTTTCTAAATCTAAATTCAGCTTTTTTTCGACATTATCAATCATAGAATATGGTCCAAGAATTAATAATTCTTTCCATTCAAAACTGTTGAGTTTAGTTAAGTCGATTGTTTCTGATTTCGACTTAAATTTGGTTTCTATTTTTTTGGTCAGAGTTTTGTCAGAATGCAATGAAGTCATTTGTTGACAAGAGAATAAAGTCAAGGATATAATCGTAATTATTATTAGTTTTTTCATTTATGTTCAGCAATTCGTTTCTCGAAAATAAGTTCATTGTGTTCAGGTTTTTTTTCTGAATAATTAACTTCAAATTTATCTCCGTTTTTTATAGTTTCCTTTTTTACAGTTAATTTTTGATTTTCAGTATATTTTTTTCCATTTACTTTAAATTCATATTTTATAAATATTCCTCTCTGAAATCGTTCTTCAATTTCAATAATAGTTCCGATTACTGTTTTTGAATTCTTCAATTCATTTTTCTCAACCAAACTGTTCCAAATGCCAAAACAAATTCCAGTAATAATTAACAGAATTAAAATTGAAAATTGCCATTTATTTTTTTCTTTTTTTTCTTTCAATTTTAAATATTTTCTTTTAGTTCGAGTGGTTTTTCAAATTGCTTACAACTATAATGATAAGGTGAGTTTTAATTCATTTTATCAGAAGTTAAACGAAGTTAGCTGTTTTATTTTAGAAAGTCAAGTTTTTAAAAGCTTCTGTAAAAGAACTAAAGAGGCTGTCTAAAAAGGATTAAATCTTGTCATGCTGAACTTGTTTCAGTATCTCTACTTACTAAAAATCAACCTTCAAAATAATCTGAAATAAATTCAAATTGACAAAAAACTCACTTTTTATACAGCCTCTTCAAATATATTTAAGACTCTAAAAAACAATTAAAGATCAAACTTTATTCCTTGTGCCAAAGGTAATTCATCAGAATAATTAATGGTATTTGTTTGTCTACGCATATATACTTTCCAAGCATCAGAACCCGACTCTCTACCTCCTCCAGTTTCTTTTTCACCACCAAAAGCACCACCAATTTCTGCACCAGAAGTTCCTATGTTTACGTTTGCAATTCCACAATCTGAACCTGCATAAGACAAGAATTTCTCTGCCTCTTTTAGTTCGTTGGTCATAATTGCTGATGATAAACCTTGGGCAACTCCATTTTGTTTGTCAATTGCGTTTTCTACTTCTCCAGAATATTTCATCAAATATAAAATAGGTGCAAAAGTTTCATGCTGAACAATTTCAAAATGATTTTCTGCTTCTATAATTGCTGGTTTAACATAGCATCCAGATTCGTATCCTTTACCTTCTAAAACACCACCTTCTACTAAAACTTTTCCACCTTCTGCTTTTGCTTTTTCTATTGCAGCTAAATACGTATTTACAGCATCATGATCTATTAACGGACCAACATGATTGTTTTCATCTAAAGGGTTTCCTATTTTAATTTGACCATAAGCGCCAACAATAGCATCTCTTACTTTATCATACACAGATTCGTGAATAATTAATCTTCTTGTAGATGTACAACGTTGTCCGCAAGTACCAACAGCACCAAAAACAGCACCAGGCACCACTACTTTTAAATCTGCAGTAGGCGTAATAATAATGGCATTATTACCTCCTAATTCCAATAATGATTTACCAAAACGTTGTGCAACAGTTGCACCAACAATTCGTCCCATTTTGGTAGAACCTGTTGCAGAAATTAATGGAATACGAGTATCGGTAGTCATCATTTCTCCCACTTTATAATCGCCATTAATAATAGAAGAGATTCCTTCTGGTAAATTATTTTTCTTTAAAACATCGGCTATAATATTCTGACAAGCAACGGTACATAAAGGTGCTTTTTCAGAACCTTTCCAAACACAAACATCACCACAAATCCATGCTAAAGCAGTGTTCCAAGCCCAAACAGCAACCGGAAAGTTAAAGGCAGAGATAATACCAACAACACCAATTGGGTGCCATTGCTCTCTCATTACATGTCCTGGTCTTTCAGACGGAATTGTTTGTCCGTTTAATTGGCGAGATAAACCTACAGCAAAATCACAGATATCTATCATTTCTTGTACTTCTCCATAACCTTCTTGCAAAGATTTTCCCATTTCATAAGAAACCAACTTGCCTAAAGGTTCTTTTAAATCTCTTAATTTGTTACCAAACTGACGTACAATTTCTCCTCTTTGTGGAGCTGGCATATTTCTGAAAGATAAAAAAGCTTTAGCGGCTGTTTCCATCACTTTTTCGTAATCTTCTTTTGTAGTTGCTTTTACTTTTCCAATCAATTTTCCATCAACAGGAGAATAACTCTCTATCAATTCGCCATTAGAAAAATTAGTAGATCCTGTAGAAGTTCCATTATTTATAGCTTTTAATCCTAGCTTTTGTAAAGCTTCTTGAATTCCAAAGTCTGTCATTTTGCTGTTCTGTTTTTGTTGTTAATATCTTAAAAACGAATTTACGAATAATTTTTAGACTTACATATATTAAACAAAAACAACGCTAATTGTTTATTATTAAACAATTAGCGTTGTAGAAATAAATTATTTTTATTTAATCCCCAAAAAATAAAAATAGAATACTTTAATATAAAATTATACTACAAAGAGTATGCCAACCATTCTTCTGGTATTGGCCCTAAGTCTAATTCTACTTTTCTAGATTTTATAATTTTTTTAAAACCTAATCTAGATTTTATAGGTACGGATAAGTTAATATTGTTCTTATTATTAATAATCTCTAAAACTTCGTAAATTGTTCTTTTAGTGCACAATACTAAGCTATTCATCATAGCATTAGATTCTTTGTCTAAATCATAAAAATCTACAAAATAAGCAGGTTTTTCATCCTTATAGACAACCCATTGTGTAGATTTTTCTTCTAATGATACTATAATTTCTCTGGTACCACTTAATGTTCTATATGTGTTTGCTAAAAATGTCATATTGCTTTCATTTAAAAAGTCAAATTTAATATAATGAAGAAGTAATACTTCTTACATTTCGACGGAACAACAATAAATGTCGTTAAAATGTATATTTGATACCAGAGTAGATACCAAAATTAAAAGGGGAAAAACCATTAGAATCTTCACTAAAGGTATTTAACTGAGCCTTAAACATAGGGTTTAAATTTAAAGACCAATTATTATTTAAAAAATAATTAAAATCGAAACCTAAGTTACCACTAAAGTTAAGCTTATTTAAATTATTAGCAGTACCAGAATTTGAAATAAATTGAGAACTAAAATTAACTTCATTTTTATTTAAAAATAAAGAACTAAACCCTGCAACCACCTGTGTATTAAAGTTTTTAACACTTAAAAAATTATATTTCACTTCTAGTGGAATTTCTATATAACCGTATATTTGATTCAAATTTCCAGTTAAACTACTTCTATCTAAAACCGTATTGTTACTATAATCTAAACTTTGAGTAGGTGCTTTGTTAAAAGAAAAAGAAGCACCACTATTAAATGCTATAGCAGATGAACTTTTTGAAATTGAAGAAACAGCTGTTACCTGATTGTTCACAAAACTCATTTCTTGCAAATGTACACCAGATTGAATGCTCCATTTTTTATTAATCTGGTATCCTATTTGAAAACCATAAGAAAAAGAGCTTTTTCCTTTTGTAGAATTTGATAAGTTTTTATTTACAGGAGATGAATTTGAAAATGAATTTGAATTTAAAATTGCAAAAACAGGCGCAATAAACCATTTATTTTTTAAATTTTTAATAGAAAAAACACTATCTTTTTCTATTATAAATTTATCTAAATCAACTTTATTTTTAGGCAATTCTTTTTCCTGAGTTACAATCTCTACTATTTTGTTTTTTTCTTCAGAAAAAACTTCCTTATTTATAGTTATCGTTTTATCGTTAACAGAATCTAATATTTCGTTGTTTGTATTATTAGCTAATAAAATCTTTTTAGTAGCTATTTCTTTACGTACTAACTTCTTTTGAAAACCAGGTTTTTCTATTCTCTTTTTATCATTTTCTATTAGTTTCTTATCAGCAACGAGTATCTCTTCTTTAATTTTTATATTTTGAATAAGTGTATCTGTTTTAGGTTGATCATTTTTTTCAACTTCGTTTTCTGTACTTTCCGTAACAATAGTTTTAGAATCAATTTTTATAAAATCTGTTTTGTTTTTATCGACTGGAAACAACACCATTCCTAAAAGCAACATGGCTGCCGCTGCACCTGCAAACCACCAAAAAGGTACTACTTTCCTTTTCTTCTTTTTAAGTTTAGATTCTATATTGCTCCAAACTTTTTTATCTGGAGTTACCTCCAAATTTTTAAGCTGATCTTGAAACAATTTATCTAAATTCTTATTTTTCATCAATTAATCGTTTTCTGTTGTTTTTTGATGCATTTCTAATTGATCTTTCAAAATTTTTCTTGCTCTAGATAAGTTTGACTTTGATGTTCCAACAGAAATACCTAACATTTCTGCAATATCTTTATGAGCATAATCGTCTAAAACATATAAATTAAAAACCAATCTGTATTGATCTGGTAATTGCTGAATAAGGCTCAACAAAACATCCACATTAAAAGCAGTGTCTTCTATATTAAACTCTTCTTCTGTTTCTAATTCATCAGAAAAATTACTAACATTTTGCAAAGGAGACTTTACTCTATATTTTTGTAAAACTGTATTTACAGTTATACGTTTTAACCAACCTTCAAAAGAACCTTTATGATTATATTGTTTTATTTTCTCAAAAATAGTCATAAAACTATCTTGTAAATTATCTTCTGCATCTTGATAATTACTGGAGTATTTTAAACAAACCGCAAACAGCTTATCGGCATAAAGCTGATAAACTGTTGATTGCGCTGCCATTTTTTGCTGACAACATTCTTGTATGAGCTCTTCTATTTTGATGGTACTAATTTACAGGAACTATTACTTCCTCAAAAATATTTTCGCCCTCACTATCAGTTCCTTTAAAAAACTTAAAAATATAGTCTTCTGTTTGAGACACGGTAACTACAAACTTCTTTTCTTCTTGCACAATTTCTTCTGTACATTCTTTATCTAATAAAACCGTTGCTCTCACTGCAACTGTTCTTGTAGAATCTTTAGCCTCATAATAAATTTGATTAAAGGAATAACAACTGTTGGGGAAAGAATATTTTATGGTAATGGTATCTGTTTCTCCAAATGTAAAACTTTCTGGAGTAATTGCTTCGTCTATTTTTAAGAATTCATAGGCAAAATTTGGCGAATCATCTTGATCTAAACAAGAAGTAAAGATTAGTAATCCTAATAAAAGTAAACTGATTTTTTTCATGGTTTTTGTTATTAAATTAATATTTAAGGGTTGGAATTCCATTTTCGCATTCAACAGAAACTGGAACACTTCCTATAGAACAATCTGAAATTATGCCCCATTTAACATTAAATGTTTTTTCTGCTTCTGTGTATATTTCTATTTTATTTAAAAAATTATTTATATCTATTTCAGATGAATAAGCTATATATCCCTGCGAACCTCCACAAGCTTTTGCACCGTAAGCGGTAAACAACCAATTTGCAGTATCTGAGCAAGAAACACTGCTAGACAATTCTTGAATTTCATTGAATAAATCCATTAAACTTCTATGTTCAATTTCTTGCGCTGTTAGTTCTCTTTTAACCACTAATTTATGTTCTGTGAGTGTAATAATTCTCCACGCATAATTTGCTGGATAGTTTTCTGTAGAAATATTAACAAGGGTATTTTCTAACTCAAAAGTTCCTTCAATATTAAAAAAAGATAAAGGCGGTGTACCGCACCAACCAGAAGTTCGTTCTATAAAACCACCATTTTTATGAAATGAAATTCCGTAGGCATCATTTGGCAAAGAGTTTCCTCTTTTAAATGTTGTCGTTTCACCATTGTAAACAGGATCGAACCAAGTTCCTATTAATAAATTATCTGAATCTATTAGTACTTCGTTTTCTTCACAAGAAGATAATGAAACTAGAAAAACAATTAAAATGATACTTTTTAACGTCATTATTTGGCTCTTTTATTATAAGATGCAAAAACTTATAAAAGGTTGCGTTAAATAATTCTATTTTTGCATTGTAAAGTTTTTTAAAGAGAATTCTTTATGTAAATCTCCGTTTTACTGAAACTAGTTCAGCACAAACAAGGGAATGATAATTATAAGAAACTACAACAAAAGTGTTGTGGACGTTTTTTCGAATTTATGCAAAACAATATTTTTAACATCCAAAACCAAGAAGATTTTAAGCAAGTTGCTTTAGCTGTTTTTAAACATCAATTTAAAAACAATAAAGTATATAGGTCTTTTTGCGATTTATTATACATTCATCCTTCAGACGTTACTAAGGTTGAAGAAATTCCGTTTTTACCTATTCAGTTTTTCAAGAGCAAAAAAGTACTTTCTTCCTTAGAAGAAATTGAAGAAACCTTTACAAGTTCTGGTACAACAGGTAGTGTTACAAGCAAGCATTTTGTAACAGATATTAACCTCTACAAGGAAAGCTACCTAAAAGGATTTGCTCATTTTTATGGCAATATAGAAGAGTATGCTGTTTTAGCTTTATTGCCAAATTATTTAGAAAGAAATGGCTCTTCTTTAGTGTATATGGTTGATGATTTAATTCAGAAATCTAACAACTTAGAAAGTGGATTTTATCTAGATAATATTCAAGAATTAGCAAAAAAACTAGTTGAATTAGATAAAAAAGGACAAAAAACGCTCTTAATTGGTGTTTCTTTTGCGTTGTTAGATTTGATAGAAATGCAACAATTCAACCTGAAAAATACCATTATTATGGAAACTGGTGGTATGAAAGGACGAAGAAAAGAGTTGATTAGAGATGAATTGCATCAGCTTTTACAAAGCGGATTTGGGGTTACTGAAATTCACTCAGAATACGGAATGACAGAATTATTGAGTCAGGGGTATTCTAACGGAAACGGCGTTTTTGACACACCTCCTTGGATGAAGATTCTTACCCGAGACACAGAAGATGCTTTAACAATTCAACAAGTAGGAAAAACAGGCGGAATTAACGTAATTGATTTAGCCAATTATAATTCTTGTGCTTTTATTGCTACGCAAGATTTAGGCAAAGTACATAAAAACGGTACTTTCGAAATTATTGGTCGTTTCGATAATTCAGATATTAGAGGTTGTAACTTAATGGTGTTATAAAGAAATTAAAGATGAAGTTTAAATTAATTGAAGATTTTAAAGAGTTTGCCGTAAAAGGTAACATGATAGATATTGCTATTGGGGTTATTATTGGCGCTGCTTTTAACAAAGTAATAAGCGTATTGGTAAAAGAAGTTTTAATGCCTCCGCTATCTTTTATGACTCAAGGTACAAAATGGGAAAACAAAAAAATTATTCTAAGAGAAGCGATACTCGTTAAAGAAAAAATTACTGTTGATGAAATTGCTATTGGTTACGGTAAATTATTTGAAGCTAGTATCGATTTTTTAATTATTGCTTTTACAGTTTTTCTGGTTGTTAAAGTGATGAATTCTATAAAAAAGAAAGCAGACGACCCAAAGAATAAAGCAGTTGTAACTCCTAAAAATATTGAGTTAATGCACAAAACCAACGAGCTTCTAGAAAAACAAAATGACTATTTGCAAAAGCTTTTAAGTGATAAAAAGTAAATAATTAAACGTTTTGTAAAATTTATCTATAATTTTCGACCAATTTATGATTAACTACATAAGTTACAAAACATGATGAATACTAGATCTGCCCTTTTTTACTTAGTCCTTTTTTCTTTTATAGGTTGCCAATCCGGACAAACAAATAAAACATCTCAAGCAACTATAAAAAAAGAGACCAACCCTATTTCTAAAAATAATCAATTTAATAAGTATTGGTATTCTGGGAAAGCTGAGTTGAGTAGTTATACTTTAAAACAGGCTAGATATGGCGAAATACGAGACGGAGAAGTTGTTTTGGTTTTTGTTACAGAACCATTTTCTATTAGCAAGCAAGTAAAATTAGACAATCCGCAAAAAGCAGGAACCAACGCTGTTTCTGTCATGAAACTAAATCATGTTCGTAAATTTAATACAGGCATTTACGATTATGCTATTATCACTTCTACTTTTACACCTATTAACACTAAAAAATATCCTTTTACCTTAAAATCTTCAACCAGTATTCAAGAATGGTGCGGACATACTTTTACGCAGTTAAACCTTGCTGATGACACCTATAATTTTAAACAATTTTCTTATTTTGAAGCTGATGGAGACGAAGAGAAAACAATTAATGCTACTTATTTAGAAGAAGCATTATTTACTAAAATTCGTATTGCAAAAGGGCAATTACCAGAAGGAGAAATCAATTTAATTCCTTCTACTATTTACAGCCGTTTTAACTACAAAAAAATGGATGTAGAGAAAGCAAAAATTAGCAAAACAACATCAGAAAAAACACTCAACTATAAAATAAAGTATCTAAGTATTAATAGAACACTTACCATTGGAGTAGAAAAAAACTTTCCATACAAAATTTTGAATTGGACAGAAGATAATGGAACAGGGTTATTAACAACTGCAAAACTAAAAGCAAGCAGCACAGAGCCTTATTGGAAACAAAAAAAAGTATCGGATCAAGACAAAAGAAAAGCACTGAAATTAAAATACGAATAGACTTTTTAAAATTTCTACGGTTATTTATTTACAAGAATAGTTTACTTGGCTTTCTCATAAAAAACTACTAATTTCGTTTAACTTCTAATCTAAAACATTAAAACTTTACAGATCAATTAAGTTACCAACAATTTAAAAATAGAATACAATTGAAAAAATTATTAATGATTCCTGGCCCAATAGAGTTTGAAACAAATGTTTTACAATCTATGTCTGAACCTACACCAAGTCATTTAGACCCTCATTTTATAGATATTTTTGCAAATAGTTTAAAAGGTTTTAAAGAGGTCTGTCAAACAGAGCTTGGTCAAGTATTTATTGTTGCAGGAACAGGAACTTTTGCTATGGAAATGGCAGTAGCTAATCTTATTGAACAAGGAGATAATGTACTTGTAATTTCTACAGGTTATTTTGGTTTACGCTACGCTGAAATACTTAAACGATATGGTGCAAATGTAGATATTGTAGCTTCTGAAACAGGAGATATTGTACCTATGTCAGTTATTGAAAAGCATCTAAAATCTAAAAACTATAAGCTTTTAACGTTCACCCATGTAGATACTTCTACAGCGGTATTAAACGATGCAGAAGCTATTTGTAAATTAGCTACAAAATACAACGTACTTTCTATTCTTGATGGTGTTTGCTCTGTTGCAGGAGAAGAAATTAAACAAGATGATTGGGGAGTAGACGTTGTACTTACAGCTTCACAAAAAGCTATTGGAGTTCCTCCGGGTTTGGCTTTATTATCAGTATCAGAAAAAGCGATAGAATTATTTAAAAAAAGACAAACTCCTGTACCAAATTATTACGCTGACTGGAATAATTGGCTACCAGTTATGAAGGCTTATCAAAACAAACAAACTTCGTATTTTGGGACACCACCAGTAAACCTTATAATTGCCTTAGAAAAAAGTTTAGATAACATTTTAAAAGAAGGCTTAAATACTCGTTTTGAAAGACATAAACATATTGCAACAGAAATACGAATTGCACTTAAAAACCTTGGTCTAAAAATGATTCCAAAGCGAGAAAGTATAGCTGCCAATACACTTTCAGCTATATTTTACCCAGAAAATATGGATGCATCTATATTAAAATCAATCAATGAAAAAGGAGTTATACTTGCTGGAGGATTATTGCCAGAACTTAAAAACTCTTATTTTAGAATTGGTCATATGGGAGCTACCAATGAAAGCCAAATGAAAACTACATTAAATGCTATAACAGCAGTGATACAAGAAAAATAACTTTTATATCAAATTAGAAAAACTATTGATAACAGTAAATAAAAAAGGCGAAAAATTTAAAATTTTTCGCCTTTTTCTATATAACCTCATCACTGTATTTATTCATTCTTTAAAGCGTTCCAACCTTGCGCTTTCAATTCAATTTCTTGCTCTGCTCTTGTTACTAAATTTAAGCCCTGGTTTTCTGCAGTAATATGTCCAATAATAGAAAAGTGTGGGTTTCCTTTTATTTTATCAAAATCTGCAATAGGCACTGTAAATAAAAGTTCGTAATCTTCACCACCACTTAAAGCAACCATGGTAGAATCTAATTCAAATTCTTCACAAGCAGAAATTACTTGCGGATCTAAAGGTAATTTATCTTCGTATACCTTACACCCTACTTTGCTCTGCGTGCAAATATGAAAAAGTTCAGATGAAAGTCCATCAGAAACATCAATCATAGCAGTCGGTTTTACTTCCATTTCTTTTAATAAACCCGGAATATCTTTACGTGCTTCTGGCTTTAACTGACGCTCAATTAAATAGGTATAATTATCTAAATCTGGCTGATTATTTGGATCAACGTTAAAAACTCTTTTTTCTCTTTCTAAGACCTGTAAGCCTAAATACGCAGCACCTAAATCTCCAGAAACCACAATTAAATCCGTCTCCTTTGCTCCATCTCTATACACAACATCTTCTTTTGCTGCTTTACCAATAGCAGTTACAGAAATTAAAATTCCTTTGGTAGAAGAAGTAGTGTCTCCACCAACCAAATCTACATTATAGCTTTCACAAGCCAACTGAATTCCGGCATACAATTCTTCAATTGCTTCTAATGGAAATCTGTTAGAAACGGCAATAGAAACTGTAACCTGTTCTGCAACACCATTCATTGCATATACATCAGACAAATTTACCATTATTGCCTTGTAGCCTAAATGCTTTAGCGGCATGTAACTTAAATCGAAATGCACACCTTCAATCAACAAATCTGTGGTAACCAAAGTTTGTTTATCCGAAGCATCTAAAACAGCAGCATCATCTCCAATAGCTTTTATTGTTGATGAATTTTGTACTTTAAAATATTTTGTAATATGGTTGATTAAACCAAACTCACCTAGTTCGGCCAACGACGTCTTTTGTGTATTTTTATCTTCTAACATGTTGCAAAGATAGGTACATTCTAAAAAATTACAGAACTACTTTAACACCTATATTTTTTATTTTAAATTTTAAACAGTACTTTTAAATTCTAATCCTATTCATTATGATTCGTTTTTTGGTTGTCTGCCTCCTTATTTTTAGTCATATTTCAAGCGCAACTGCCCAAGAACTCATAAAAATAGCAGAATCAGAAGCAAAATTTGCCGCAACAAAAATTCATTTTAAAGCAAACCCAAACACGTCTAATTACAATATTACCTATCATAAATTAGAGTTTACTGTAGATCCTGCCATAGCAGCTATTTCCGGTAAAGTAACTACCACTTTTACTGCTTTAAACAATTTAAGCGCTGTTATTTTCGATTTAGATGATAATATGACCGTTACTTCGGTAACTCAAAATGGAAATGCAGTTACTTTTTCTCAGAATTCAAATGACGAATTAGTTATTACGCTTCAAAATACTTTAAATCAAGGAAATTCTACATCAGTTATTATCGATTACAACGGAAACCCAACAAGTAATGGCTTTGGTTCTTTTGAAGTAAATACACACGGAGCATCAAATACGCCAGTACTTTGGACACTCTCTGAACCCTATGGCGCTTTAGGTTGGTGGCCTTGTAAGCAAGATTTAAATGATAAAATTGATACGATTGATGTGTATATTACTGCACCAAAACAATATATTTCCGTTTCCAACGGATTAGAGCAGAGCACAACAACTACTTTAGGTTATAAAACCACCCACTTTAAACACCAACACCCTATTCCTGCTTATTTAATAGCCATTGCAGTGACCGATTATAAAACCTATTCGCATCAGGTTTCTCATAATGAAAATAATTTTCCGATTATAAATTATGTGTATCCAGAGAATTTAACTTCAGCACAAAACAACACTTTAATTACGGTTGATATTATGGAACATTTTATTGATTTGTTTGGCGATTATCCGTACAAAAATGAAAAATACGGGCATGCTCAATTTGGTTGGGGCGGAGGAATGGAACACACCACTGTTTCTTTTATGGGGAATTTTAATCGTGGATTAATTGCACATGAATTGGCACACCAATGGTTTGGGAATAAAATTACTTGCGGTAGCTGGAAAGATATTTGGTTAAACGAAGGTTTTGCTACTTATTTATCTGGTTTAACCATAGCGCACCTAGATGGAGACGCTTCTTTTAAAAGTTGGAGAAATTCTACAATAAACTCTGTAACCTCATCTAAAAATGGCGCTGTGTATCTTACAGATGCAGATACCACAAGCGTTGCCAGAATATTTAACAGTAGATTATCTTACAACAAAGGCGCAATGGTTTTACACATGTTGCGAAAGAAATTAGGAGATACCCATTTTTTTGATGCTTTAAAAAACTACATTTCAGATCCTGATTTAGCTTATAATTATGCAAAAACTCCAGATTTAATGGCACATTTAGAAACCGTAAGTGGTTTAGATTTAAATGAGTTTTTTAACGATTGGGTTTACAACCAAGGCTATCCAACTTATAATGTAAACTGGCATCAACCAACAACAAACACCATAAGCATACAATTAAACCAAACTCAGAGTCATGCTTCTGTTTCTTTCTTTGAAGCCAATGTTCCTATACGTTTATACGGGAGTAATGGAGAGGTTTTAGATCTTGTTTTAGACAATTTAACAAATGGAGAAACCTTTATAGAGAATGTAAATTTCTCTGTAAGCGCTATCAATATTGATCCTGATTCTCATTTAATTTCAAAAAATAACACCACTACGTTAGGTATAGAAAACAATCCTTTTATATTAGAAAACATCTCTTTATTTCCGAACCCAGTAAGTGATATTTTAACTATTGAAACATCAAAAAAAATAACTTTTAAAAGTGCTACCATTTACAACTCCCCTGGTAAAGAGATACTTACACCTACCAACAAAGAAATTAATCTAAGTAAACTTAGTAAAGGTGTTTATTTTATCAAAGTTTTTACGGATGCTGGTAACTTATATAAAAAGATTATTAAAGAATAGTTTTTTTGATTGAAGTGTTCTCGATACCAAATTTCTGAAAAAGAAATTTCACTCGAACTGACAGCGTGTATTATTCAAAATATTTGTTAAGCGGAAAGGGTAAAATACAGTTTTGTCATTTCGACAAAAGGAGAAATCTCATAACAGTGATACCACAGCGCCAACAAACTATATGTGATTTCTCCCAAAAGGTCGAAATAACAAAACTGGATGGAAACAAAACTGAACGCAAAGAAACTACGTGATTATTCATTCTAAACCCCATACTGTCACATCGAGTGATTTTGCTTTTTCGCAAAATTGTATCGAGATGTTTTTAATCTAAAAACAAAATCTGCTTCCAACCTTTTTAATTGCTTTTACCGGTTTATAAATTAGTTTTTATATTTTTACCGTTCTAAATAAATAACTCCTTGATTTCTATAACAACATCAGAGAATAAAAAAGTCTATTTCGCATCCGACCAACATTTTGGTGCACCTACTCCAGAAGCTAGTTTTCCTCGCGAAAAAAAGTTTGTTGCTTGGTTAGATGAAGTTAAAAAAGATGCAGAAGCCATTTTTTTACAAGGCGATTTATTCGATTTTTGGTTCGAGTATAAAACCGTAGTTCCTAAAGGGTTTGTAAGAATTTTGGGGAAAATAGCGGAAATAAAAGACTCAGGAATTCCTATTTACTTTTTTATTGGTAATCATGATTTATGGATGAATGGTTATTTTGAAAAAGAACTAAACATACCTGTATATAAAGAACCACAAGAGTTTTTAATTAACAATAAAAAATTTTTAATTGGTCATGGAGATGGTTTAGGCCCTGGAGACTACGGTTACAAACGCATGAAAAAAGTGTTTACCTTTCCATTATTCAAATGGATGTTTAGATGGTTACACCCAGATATTGGTGTAAGTCTAGGTCATTATATGTCTGTAAAAAATAGACTAATTTCTGGTGATGATGATGCTAAGTATTTAGGTGATGAAAACGAATGGCTGGTTTTGTATTGTAAAGAAAAACTAGCCCAACAGCATTACGATTATTTTGTATTTGGCCACAGACACCTTCCTTTAGAAATAAAATTAGAAGAGAATAGTACGTATATAAATATTGGAGATTGGATTCAGTATTTTACGTATGGAGAGTTTAGTGATTCCTTTAAACTTTTAAAGTACAAATAAAAAAAAGCGGCAAAATTGCCGCTTTTTTTATTATAAGATACTTATTTTATTTTAAGTTAAAACTTACTCTTGCAAATAAATGTCTACCACCAGCACCAAATTGTTGCGATCTTCTAGACCAATCGAAACGACCACTACTACGGTTTGCTTCAATAGATCTGTCTGGATAGATATCTAATAAATTATTAGCTCCTATTGTAAAAGTTAAATCTTCGGTAGCTTTAAATCCTAGAGATAAATCTGTAACAACTTTAGATGCAAAATTTTGTTGATTCGCTATTGAATTAGTAGCCTCTGACACTTTACCAAAATAAACATTTCTTAAGAAAACATTAAATTTACCTGTAGTTAAACTATTTGTTAACACCATTTTAGTTCTTGGCACAGACTCTTCTAAATAAATTCTACTATCTTCTGGAAAATACGTTTCTTCTTGACCTGCATCTTTTAAAATTTGAGAAGATTTAATACCTCCCGTTTGTTTTGTTTGAGAAAACGTACCAGATAAATCTGTTTTTAATCTTGTATTTGCCCCAAGGTTTGCTTTATGAGAAATAACAACATCTACACCAGTAGATCTAGTATCTATTGCATTTGCAAAGAACGACGCTGCTGTTGCATTTGCTTGTATTAATAAATTTGAAAGCTCTGCATTTCCTGGTTTAAATTCCTTTGATTCATCTACAGCTGTTGCAGGGTCATCATCTTTATATTGTGGCTTAAATTGACCAGTATACACTACTCTATCATTAATATTTACAACATAACCATCTACCGTAAATGTAATGTTAGATTCTGGAAGTTTTGCTGTAAAACCTGCACTAAAACTATTTGATGTTTCTTCTTTTAATTGAGGAATACCTAACAATTGTGCTGCTTTACTATCATTTGCAAAAGTACCAACTTCTATAGGAGCACCATCTTGAAAAATGGTAGAAGTAGAATTGTAATTTAATTGATGTAAAGAAGGTGCTCTAAAACCAGTGTTAAAAGAAGCTCTAATTCTAAAGTTATCAGAAACCTTATAAATAGATGCTAATTTAAAATTTAATGTTCCTCCAAAATCTGAATAGTTTTCATAACGTGTAGCAAAAGTAGTTGAAAAAGTATCAGAAAACTTTGCATCTAAATCTACATAAGCAGCAACACTACTACGTGCTCTATCTAATTCGTTTTTAGGTCCAAAACCTGGAAATACTTGAGAACCTCCTGGTCTATTTCTTCCAAAAAAGTCTAGTAAAGGATTTGTTCCAGAAACACCTGTAAAAGTAGTACCATTTGCTTGGTATTGTGTATAAGATGCTTCTTCTCCAGAAATAATTTCATAATTTTCTAATCTGTGTTCTGCTCCAAAAGCAACACCAAAACCATCAAAAGTATCTTCGTAAAATCTTGCCAAATCTAAGTTTGTTGTATTCTGAGAAAAAGAGAATCCACCGGCATCAAAAGTAGTTCCAGAAGCAGTTCCTTGAGAAGCATTGTAGGTATTACCAATAATATAATCAAAAGCATTTTTACCATACGTATTAGAAAAATCTACACTCCAGTCACCAATTTTTCCTTTAATACCCACTGCAAATGATTGATCTGAAATTCTTGAATTAATTTCTGGTAAAAATCCATTAATATAAGCTGGCGTATACGTTCTTTCTTGGTTTGGTAATCTGTAAAAACCTGCAGAGTTACCATCTCTAGAACTGATACCCGCAAAAGAGTACAACTCGGTTCCGTTATCATCTAAAGGTAATTTAAAGTTTGCAAAAAATCTACCTCCACGTACTTTAGACTGTCCCACTCTCATGTTAAAGTCTTTTCTTTCTAAACCCCTTGCAGCTAATTCTGCTGTAGTATTATCTCCAATTAAAACACCTTGCAAATCCGTTTTTGTGGTTGCACCATTTAAATTAATACCAGCTTGGTTTGCATATTGTATAACATCACTTACATCATCATCTATTAATTTTGTAAGATCATAACCATCATTATTTGCAAACCTTTCTACGGTGTTATATAAATTAAAAACATCTCCTTCCCATTCTTTCATTCTGTTGTAAGCTTCACGTACATCAAAATCTCCAGAGAAGTTAATAAAACCACCTTTGTCTCCTAAAGGCAATCCATAACTAGCACTTACGTTGGTTGTTTGTCCGTCTACTCCACCTGTTTGTCCGTTTGCATTTTTACTAAAATTAGCACCCGTAGTAACAGACATAGATAACTCATTAACACTTTCGTTTAAAACAATGTTAATTACACCAGCAATTGCATCAGAACCATATTGTGCAGCAGCACCATCTCTTAAAACTTCTAATCTTTTAATTGCAGCAGCAGGTATTGCATTTAAATCTGTACCTACAGAACCTCTACCAAAAGTTCCATTAACGTTAATTAATGAAGATGTATGTCTTCTTTTTCCGTTGATTAATACTAATACTTGATCTGGACCTAAACCTCTTAAAGAAGCAGGATCTACGTGATCTGTACCATCAGCAATTGTTTGTGTATTTGAAGTAAAAGAAGGTGCCACAAAATTTAAAATCTGATTTAAGTTTACTTGTGGTGCACTTGCCGTTAATTCTTTAATATCTACAACATCTATAGGTACAGGAGAATCTATAGCAGACCTATTAGGATTTCTAGACCCAATTACCACCACCTCTTCTAAAGAGTTATCATCCTTTACAGAAATTGTTACATAAGCAGCGGTACTAACATTTACCGTTTTTGTAGCAAAACCCATAGAAGAAACTACCAATTTAATAGGTAAGCTTTTTACAATAATGGTAAACTCTCCATTATCATCTGTAACGGTTCCGTTGGTTGTTCCTTTTTCTACAACATTCATATAAGGCAATCCGCCTCCAGATGCATCTGTAACTTTACCCTTTATTGTTTGCCCCACCATAGCTATAGGAAGTAAAAACATTAAAGTGATAACTAGGTTTTTAAATAAGTAATTTTCTTTCATATTAAATTATATTTAAAGTTATTGACTCTAAATATCGGGTTTTTAAACTAAAATCCCAATATTTTAACAATTTCATTATGTTATAATTTTTTTATAAATTGAAAAAATAGACATCTTTAACCTTCTTTTAACAACAATAATTTTGTTATTATTGTAGCTTTGTTCCTGTAAAAAATAACACCTAACACAATATTACAATGGATGTAGATGTAAGAGCTATTAATGAAAAAATAGAAAGAGAAAGTGCCTTTATAGATATTCTTACTTTAGAAATGAATAAAGTAATTGTTGGTCAAAAACAAATGATAGAAAGTTTGTTAATTGGTTTGATTGGAAACGGTCATATTTTGTTAGAAGGGGTTCCTGGATTGGCAAAAACGCTAGCAATAAACACTTTGTCTAAAGCAGTGCAAGCTTCTTTTAGTAGAGTGCAGTTTACACCAGATTTATTACCCGCAGATGTTGTTGGAACCATGATTTACAACATGAAGGAAAACAACTTCGAGATTAAAAAAGGGCCTATTTTTGCAAATTTTGTATTGGCAGATGAGATTAACAGAGCACCAGCAAAAGTGCAATCTGCTTTGTTAGAAGCAATGCAAGAGCGCCAGATTACTATTGGTGATACTACTTTTAAGTTAGACGAACCTTTCTTAGTAATGGCAACTCAAAACCCAGTAGAACAAGAAGGAACCTATCCTTTACCAGAGGCACAAGTTGATAGGTTTATGTTGAAGGTTGTTATTGATTACCCAAAATTACAAGACGAACAAATTATTATGCGTCAGAATTTATCTGGCGGATTTGCAAAAGTAAATCCTGTAGTTACTGTTGCAGAAATTTTAAGAGCAAGAGAAGTCGCTAACGAAGTGTATATGGATGAGAAAATTGAGAAATATATTCTTGATATCATCTTTGCAACTCGTTATCCAGAAAAATATAACTTACCACAATTAAAAGATTTAATTAGTTTCGGAGCTTCACCAAGGGGAAGTATTAACCTTGCAAAAGCTGCAAAGTGTTATGCTTTTATCAAACGAAGAGGGTATGTAATACCAGAAGATGTTAGAGCGGTTGTTTTTGATATTTTACGTCACAGAATAGGAATTACCTATGAAGCGGAAGCAGAAAATGTAACCTCTGTAGATATTATCAACTCAATTATTAATGAGATTGAAGTACCATAGCAAAAAGTTGGCAGTAAAAACAGTTGCAGTTGGCAGTTGCTTACTCATGTTTTAAAAAAAACCGATTCAATTACACGCTTCAACAATTAAACAATTACACGTTGCAAACTAAGGAGATACTTAAAAAAGTTCGTAAAATAGAAATTAAGACAAAACGTTTGTCTAATGATATTTTTGGAGGTGAATACCATTCATCTTTCAAAGGGCGTGGTATGACTTTTTCTGAAGTAAGACAATACCAATTTGGCGATGATGTTAGAGCAATTGACTGGAATGTTACCGCACGCTATAATGAGCCTTATATAAAGGTTTTTGAAGAAGAACGTGAGTTAACCATGATGCTTTTAGTAGATGTTTCTGGTTCTGAATTATTTGGTACATCTACACAATTTAAAAAAGATACGGTTACAGAAATTGCTGCAACATTGGCTTTTTCTGCTACACAGAATAACGATAAAGTAGGTTTAATTTTATTTTCTGATGATGTAGAGCTTTTTATTCCCCCTAAGAAAGGAAAAAGTCACGTTTTAAGAATTATTAGAGAACTGATAGAATTTAAACCTAAAAGTAAAAAAACCAATATTGCTGCCGCTTTAAAATTTTTATCTAGTGTGATGAAAAAAAGAGCCATTGTTTTTATGTTATCCGATTTTATGGATGATGATTACGAAAAAACACTAAAAATTGCAGCTAAAAAACACGATTTAACAGGAGTTCGAGTTTTTGACAAACACGATGAAGAAATTCCTAATTTAGGAATGGTACCCATGTTAGATTCAGAAACTGGTAATGTACAGTTAATAAACACCGCCTCTAAATCTGTAAGAACAAGCTACAAAGCAAATGCTTTACGTTTGGCAGATTATTACACAAACATGTTTAAAAGAAGTGGCGCAGGAACTGTTAACACCAGAGTTGACGAAAACTACGTAAAAAAATTATTAGGTTATTTTAAACATAAAGGAAGGTAAAAGCCCATCTTAATCTTCCCATTTCGTCTGCGCTCAATGCAGGCTCCAGGAAGAAACTCATGCTGGAAACTGTATGAAAGCTAAATAAAAAAACAGAGAAAATTAAAAGTTGAAAAAAAATAATACATATTTCGAGTTGAAAAAAAGTGATAATAAATCACAAGCTAAGTGCTTTCTTTCCTTCGGAAAGAGAGTTAGAGAGATAGGCTTTTTATTTATTCTATTCGTTTCTACCATAAGTTTTGCACAAAAACCAGTGGTAAAAGCAGAAATTGACACCACTAATATTAGAATTGGTGAACAATTCAATTTAAAGATTACTGTGGATGACACACAGAATGTAATCTTACCTAAATTACTTCTAAAAGGCTTAGAAATTATAGACTCTACCAAAGTAGATACTGTAAAAAACTCATTAATTAGAAAGTATATTTTAACAGGTTTTGATAGTGGTGCGTTTTACATTCCGCAACAACAAATTTTTGTAAAAAACCAAGCTTATTTAACCGACTCTTTACTAGTAAATGTAGCTACTATTGCTATTGACACCACTAAAGTTAAGAAGTTTCCTATTAAATCTATAAAGGCAGAACCATATACTTTTGATGATTTCAAAATATACCTTTACATACTTTTAGCAGCATTAGCAATTATCGGTTTCTGGATTTATTGGTTTGTCATCAGAAAAAGAAAAGAAAAAGTGGAGGAAGATACTTATAAAGCAATGCCTCCTTATGATGAAGCTATTTTAAAACTAAATGAATTAGACGAAAAATTATTGTGGCAAAACAATAAAGTGAAAGAATACTATTCTGAATTAACAGAAATTGTACGTGGTTATATTGAGCGAGAATTAAAAGTACCTGCTTTAGAAAAAACAACTGACGAAGTTTTAGATATGCTAAAAGACTTTAAAGATGCAGAAACCATACAAACATCAGAAGATACTATTAAAAAGTTAAGAGATTTGTTACGAGAAGCAGATTTGGTAAAATTTGCAAAATCGAAACCTTTAGCTATAGAAATAGAAGAAGATAGAAAAGATGCTCAGGATATTGTGAGTAATTTAAAACCTAAACCAATTATTGAAGAAAATGATGAATTGGAGTAATTTTGAGTTTCATAATCCGGAGTTTTTGTGGCTGCTAATTTTAATTCCACTTGTAGCGGTCTGGCATTTTTTTATGCGCAAAAAAGATGCAGCAGTATTAACAATGCCAAGTATAAAAGGTTTTAAAACAGACTCGCTTTTATCAAAATTAAAACCAGTATTATACCTTTTAAGAATACTGGCCTTAGTTGCAATTATTGTTGCTTTAGCAAGACCTAGAAACGTTGCTGTAAGTAAAAAAACAAAAAGCAATAAAGGGATAGATATTGTAATGGCAATTGATGTCTCTGCCAGTATGTTAGCAAAAGATTTAAAGCCTAACAGATTAGAAGCGCTGAAAAAAGTAGCTATAGATTTTGTAGATAGAAGACCAAACGACAGAATAGGAATTGTAGTGTATGCTGGAGAAAGCTTTACACAAACACCAATTACAAGCGATAAAGGAATTGTAAAACGAACTATTTCTGAGCTTAAATGGGGACAATTAGAAGGTGGAACAGCAATAGGAATGGGATTAGGTTCTGCGGTGAACAGGTTAAAAGAAAGTACCGCAAAAAGTAAGGTTATTATCTTATTAACAGACGGTGTAAATAACTCGGGTAACATAGACCCAAGAACAGCCACAGAACTTGCAAAAGAACTAGAAATTAAAACCTATACCATAGGACTAGGAACTAATGGAATGGCAGATTTTCCTTACAGTAAAGATCCAAGAACAGGAGAATTACAATTTAGAAAACTCCCCGTAGAAATTGATGAGGAACTGCTTAAAGAAATAGCTACCGAAACCCAAGGTAAATACTTTAGAGCTACAGACAATGAGTCATTAAAAGAGATTTATGATGAAATTGACAAGCTCGAAAAAACAAAGATAGAAGAGTTTAAATATTACAATTATCAAGAAAAATATAGAATTTTCATCTTTTTAGGATTAGGATTCTTGTTATTAGAGTTTTTGTTGAGAAACACCATTTTTAAATCATTCATTTAAAAAATTAGAAAAATATAATGTTAGTTCGAGTGATTTTTGAGGAACGAAAAAATTGTATCGAGAACATTTAAAGCATCTCGATACAAATTTGATAAAAAATCAAATTCACTCGATGTGACAACATAAATAAAAAACGATTACACAATAAAACAATGTATAAGATAGAAGAACCAATTTATTTTTCACTTTTAATAATCATTCCAGCAATGATTGTTGTTTTCTTGTTGGTTTTATGGTGGAAAAAAAGAACACAGAAAAAATTTGCTGATTTAAATTTACTTAAAAATTTAGCTCCAAATTCATCCACATTTAAATCGGTTTTAAAACTGGTATTTTTACTTTTAGGAATTACTTTTTTAGTAATTGCTTTAGTAAACCCTAAAATGGGAACCAAATTACAAACCGTAAAAAGAGAAGGTGTAGATATTGTTTTTGCATTAGATGTTTCTAAAAGTATGTTGGCAGAAGACATTGCGCCAAACCGACTAGAAAAAGCGAAACAAATTATCTCTAAAACAATTGATAAATTAGGCTCAGATAGAGTTGGTATTATTATTTATGCTGGAAATGCATATCCGCTTTTACCAATAACCACAGATCATGCTGCAGCAAATATGTTTTTGCAAAACGCGAATCCAGATATGGTTTCTAGCCAAGGTACAGACATCAATGGAGCGTTAGAATTAGCAAAAACCTATTATAATAATGATGAACAAACCAACCGTTTTTTAATTATTATTTCTGATGGTGAAGATCATCAAGAAGAAACAAAACAAGTAGCACAAACATTAACCGAAGAGGGCGTAAAAATTTATACAATTGGTGTAGGTACAGAAAACGGAGGACCAATACCCATGCGCCTAAATGGCTCTATGATTGGTTACAAGAAAGACAATAAAGGAGAGACTGTAATTACCAAACGTATGCCAGATGTATTACAAGGCATTGCAGATGCAGCAAATGGCACATATATTGATGGTAACATTACAGAAAAACCGGTAACAGTAATTGCAGATATTATTGCTAATGCTGAAAAAAGCGAATTCGAAACAAAACAATTTTCCGATTACAAAGACCAATTTCAATGGTTTGTTGCAATTGGATTGCTATTCTTAGTGATTGATATTTTATTATTTGATAAGAAAACCAAATGGTTGCGAAAAGTAGATTTGTTTGATGAAGAAAAAACGAAGAAATAATAATTTCTTTCAATGTTAGCTACCAAGTAATCTATTAAACTAGAGAAACTAATTTCTTAAATAATTAGATTTTTTTTATAAAGTAAAATTTTAAATGAGCCGATTAATACTTTTTAATCGGCTCATTCGTTTTAATACATTCATCAGAAAAAACTTTATCAAAAAAGATAACTGTGTATGCTCTTTACCTAATAAGGTATACTTTTTACTCACTAAGTGGGTAAAAAATACACACATTAAAAACCTTAAAAAAGGTAACTCCCTATAAACAAGGTACAACTACTAATGGTACGTAAATTGATTTAATATTAGTACAAGAAGAACTAATTAATAATCAACATGAAAATAGCTAGCTTTAATTTAAAATTAAATAATAATAAATTTTCTATAGAAGATAAAATAAATACGCCAATTAACTTTAAAGCTATCCTTACTTTGGTAGCCTCTTTTGTTATAATGATTGGAGCTGCGTATGTAGTTTACTTATTACAAGATGATTTTTCTAAATTTAATTTAGATAGATTAAATAACAAGTTTGGATTTATATTTTTTACTCTAGCCGCAGTACTATTTGCTTTTGGAGTATTAACTTTTATTTACGATGTGTTTTTGTATTTTAAATACAAACCTATAGAATCTGTAAGTAATGAAGAATTACCTACAATTACGGTAATTGTACCAGCTTATAATGAAGGAAAACAAGTTTGGGACACTTTAAAAAGTTTAGCTAAAAGTGATTATCCTAAAGAAAAATTACAATTATTATCTATAGATGATGGTAGTAAAGATGATACTTGGCATTGGATGAAAGAGGCTAAAAAACTTTTAGGAGATCAAGTAACTATTATGCAACAACCCAAAAACATGGGTAAAAGACAAGCTCTATACCGTGGTTTTAATATGGGAAAAGGAGAAGTATTTGTAACTGTAGATAGTGATTCTATAGTAAAAAAAGATACTCTTCGTAATTTGGTAAGTCCTATTGTTGTTGATAAAAAATGTGGTGCAGTGGCTGGTAATATTCAAGTCTTGAATAATAAGAAAGCATTATTACCTAAAATGCTAAATGTAAGTTTTGTAATGAGTTTTGAGTTTAAACGTTCTGCAGAAAGCAGCTTAAATTCTGTTTTATGTACACCTGGTGCTTTAGCCGCTTATAAAGCTAGTGCCGTTTTTGCGTGCTTACCAGAATGGATTGATCAAAAATTTATGGGTAAAGCTTCTGATATTGGAGAAGACAGAGCATTAACCAATATGATTTTAAAACAAGGTTACAGCGTGCTATTTCAAAAAAATGCTTACGCTTATACAAATGTACCAGAAGATTACAAGGGGTTATATAAAATGTTTATTAGATGGGGAAGAAGTAATGTTAGAGAAAACATTGCCATGTATAAATATGTATTTACAGACTTTAGAGAAGGAAGTAAATTCGGGTCTAGATTGTTATTTGTAAATCAGTCTATAAAAATGATCATGTCATATCCTTTTTTATTATTTATGATGTTTTTTGTTTTTACACACCCAGTTTTGTTTATCAGTTCTACGTTATTAAGTATTTTAATTGTGTCAACATTCCCGGTATTATTCTATACTAAAAGATATGATTTAAAAGAAGCGCTGTGGGCATATTCTTACAGCATACTATATACTTTTGGCTTATTCTGGATAACACCTTACTCAATTGCAACTGCCGGTAAAAGCGGATGGTTAACTCGAGAAATAGCTGCTTAAGTAGATTAAATATAATACATACAGTTCTGCACTTATATGCAGCGATAGTAATAAAAAACATCCAATAGAATCTATAACAGATTTTATTGGATGTTTTTTTTGTTTAGAGAAATAAAATGACAAATCTTCTATAATTCAACTCATTTACCGTTGTTACAACACACTACTAAAAGCAACCTAAAAAAATGAATATTAGCCTCCTTAAAAATAACAACTTATTAACAAAATTCTTTTTTTGAATACCTTACTTTTGTAATCATTACTTTTATGTAAAAAGACACAAATTATGAAAGAAGTTAAAGATAACATGAAGATTTTACAATACATCCTTATCGTTTTCTTAATGCTATTTTCACCGAAAGAAATTTTAGCACAAAAAGATTCTATTGCCTTACAACGAGAAGCTAGAAAATTGTTAAGACAAGGAAATGATCTCTACAATAAAAAACAATTTACAGATGCTTCTGTTGCGTATCAAAAATCATTAGCAAATAATACAAAATACGATAAAGCGTCTTATAATTTAGGAAATGCTCTTTATGAAAACAATAATTTTAAAGAGGCAATACCCCAATACGAATTAACTGCAGAAACTGCAAAAGACAAATTTACTAAGGCAGAAGCGTATCATAACATTGGTAACGCAATGATGGAGCAAAAACAATATCAACCTGCAGTAGATGCTTATAAAAATTCCTTAAGAAATAATCCTAATGATGATGAAACTCGTTATAATTTAGCCGTTGCCCAATCTTTATTAGAAAAGGAAAATCAAGATAACAAAGACGATAAAAATAAGGACAATAAAGATAAAAAAGACCAGGATAAGAAAGACAAAGACGATAAGAAAGACGGAGACGACAAAAATAAAGACAAAGATAATAAGGACAAAAAAGACGAGAAAGACAAAGACGGCAAGGGAGATGATAAGAAGGATAAAAATAAAGATCCTAAAAAAGATGAGAAAAAGGAACAAGAAAAACCAAAACCTCAACCAGGAAAAATGTCTCCAGAACAAGTAAAGCAATTGCTAGAAAGTTTAAATAATGAGGAAAAGAAAACTCAAAAGAAAATGAATGCTCAAAAAGCAAAAGGCAAAAAAGTAAAACAAGAAAAAGATTGGTAAAAATCTGCCATTCTTCTTTCTGGGAGCTAGCGTACATCATATTCTAAAAATTAGTTTGTTTAAAAAATAAGTACAAAATTGAATACCTATAAAATTAAAACAATAAGTAAAACTCAAGATTGGTTCTCCTTGTTAGGAAAATCTCAAGGAGCTTTAATGCTTATATTTTGTTTCGTAACCACTTTTGTAGCTGCCCAAGAAGCTACCTTAACAGCCACAGTAAGCAAAAATAAATTGGCAGTAAACCAACGATTACGAATTGAGTTTACCATAAACAAACAAGGTGGAGATAACTTTTCTCCCCCTAGCTTTACTAATTTTAAAGTAGTAGGAGGTCCAAGCCAATCTGTTAGTCAATCTTGGATAAATGGAAAAACAAGCTTTTCACAGTCTTACACCTACATTATTCAACCAGAAAGAAAAGGAGAATTAACTATTGGGTCTGCAAGTATTAAAATTTCTGGTAAAACCATAAAAACAGAACCTATAAAAATTATCGTTTTAGATGCTGTAGATATTCCTAAGAACCCAAATGATCCAAATTATATTGCTCAACAAAATATTCATTTAGTAGCAGAAATATCTAAATCTAGCCCTTATGTGGGAGAAGGTATTTATGTAGAATATAGATTGTATGTTAGTGAAAATGTTAGCGTCTATGATACCAATGTTACAGAAGCTCCTAAATACAATGGTTTCTGGAACCAAGCTATTAAAATAGATAATTACCCTGTAAAAATAGGGAAGTATAATGGCGAAGATTATAGATATATCGTGCTTCAGAAGGCATTATTAATACCTACAAAAACAGGGGTTTTAACAATAGATCCAATGAAAATGGATATTGTTATTGGAGTTCCTACAGGTAGAGCAGATTTTTTTGGAAATGTAATTACAAGAAATGTTCAAAAAGAATTTGCATCAGCTAAAAAAATAATTAACCCTAGAAGTCTTCCTTTAGAAGGAAAACCAACAAACTACAAAGGTGCCGTTGGTGATTTTAATTTTAATGTTACCTTAAGTAAGGGAGTTTTAAAAGCCAATGAAAGTTCTCAAATTAAAGTAGCTGTTTCTGGTAAGGGGAACTTAAAATTATTTGAATTACCAGAGGTAACAACACCTGTTGAGTTAGAAAAATATCAACCAGAAAGAAAAGAAAAAATACAGATAAATGCTGGTGGAATTTCTGGTGAAGTATCAGATTTATATACCATAGTTCCGCAGTATAAAGGGAAATATAAAATACCAAATGTTTCTTTCTCTTATTTTAATCCGAATGAAAAAAAATACCATACAATTACAACAGATGATTTCTTTGTAGATGTGTTGGATGGAAAAGAATTAAAACCTGCAATAGATACAAATGCTACGCGAAAACAAGATGTAGTTTCTACAGGTAATAATTTTAGATACATACAAACAAAAAGTAATTTAGAACTTGTAGACACAGATGATTTCTTTAAGTCTAACTTATTTTACATTTTATTATTATTACCTTTAATAACAATTCCTATTGGTATTTTTATTGCTAAAAAGAATGAAGAAAGAAGTAATGACCTTATAGGTAACAAGCTTAGAAAAGCAGAAAAATTAGCTAAAAAATATTTATCTGAAGCTCAAAAACAATTAGGTAAAAAAGAAGCTTTTTACGAAGCTTTAGAAAGAGCATTACACAACTACTTAAAAGCAAAATTAGGTATTGAAACAGCAGATATTAGTAAAGAAAAAATTACAGAAATTTTAGAAAATAAAAAAGTTGAATCAACAACAATTATTCAATTTATAGAAGTTTTAAAACATTCTGATATGGCGCGTTACTCACAGATAACAAATACAGAAATGGAAGCTGAATTTGAGCGCGCAAAACAAGTTATTGTTCAATTAGATAAACAATTATAACCTATTTCCTGCAAGGCTTTAAAAACCTTGTAGGTATATTTCAATATAAACTATTTCGAATGAAAAGAATATTTTTTTTATTGTTGATAATTGCCAATTCGGTTACTGCACAAAATGTAGATAGCCTATTTGTATCTGCAAATAACTTATATAAAAACGGCAAATTTAGCGAGGCTATTGAGTTTTACAAGCAAATAGAAGCAAAAGAATTAGTATCATCAGAATTGTATTATAATTTAGGTAATTCTTACTATAAGCTTAACAAAGTAGGACCATCAATCTATTATTATGAAAAAGCTTTACTATTAGATCCTTTAAATGCAGATGTAAAAAACAATTTGGTTTTTGCAAAACGTTTAGCATTAGATAATATTGAGGAATTACCAAAAACAGTATTACAAAAATTTAAAATAAATTATTTACAACAGTTCTCTTACAACCAATGGGCAATAGTAGTTATACTCTTTTCTGTTTTAGGAAGCTTCTTGTTTTTACTATTTTATTTTGCTGATGGACCTTCTAAAAAAAGATTCTATTTTACAACAAGTATGGTGAGCTTTATATTGTTAATTACCTCACTATTTATCACTTACAATCAATATAATTTTACTATTAATAATAAAGAAGCGATTGTTTTTGCAGAAAAAACTAAAGTTAGAAATGCACCTACATTAAACTCCGAAGAAACATTTACGTTGCATGAGGGTACTAAAATTATAGTTTTAGATGGCTTAGATGAATGGAAAAAAGTTAAGATTAATGATGGTAGATTAGGCTGGATACACTCTGAAGACATCAAACTATTAACCGCTTTTTAATTTTTTTTTAACATTAAATACAAAAAGCTTTATTAAATTTGCAAAAAAAAATATTTGAAGCTTAAAGTAGCATTTTTTTTTATATTGATATTTTCTTCCCTATTAATTACGCCAACAGTAATTAGTTTAATTGATAACGCCCAAGACATTTCTATCTTAATTAACATGAATGAAGAGGAAGAAAATCATGGAAAAAATACAATTAAAGAAGTGAAAATTATTCCTTATTCTGTTGTTTCTATCTCTTTTAGAAAAAATCAGAAGCGTAAAAATGTGCGTTTTAAGTCTAAAAACTATATTTCTGAGTATCCAAATATAGATACCCCTCCACCAAAATTTGTACTATAGCTTCCGTACAAAAAAACAAAATTTACAAAACTTAACAAATAGCTCTACTCTAAAAAGAATAGAGTAAAAATATATACATATGTTTAAAAATATTAAAAGCGACTTACCTGCAAGTATTGTAGTGTTTTTCGTAGCATTACCTTTGTGTTTAGGTATTGCATTAGCAAGTGGAGCACCTTTATTTTCTGGAGTAATTGCAGGTATCATTGGAGGTGTTGTTGTAGGTGGTCTTAGTGGATCTAAACTTGGTGTTAGTGGTCCTGCTGCAGGATTAGCTGCTATTGTTTTAACTGCTATTGGTACTTTAGGTGGTTATGAAAACTTTTTAGTTGCCGTAGTCTTAGCTGGTATCATTCAATTAATTTTTGGTGTTTTAAAAGCGGGAGTTATTGGTTATTATTTTCCATCTTCAGTAATTAAAGGAATGTTAACAGGTATTGGTATCATCATTATCTTAAAGCAAATTCCTCACTTTTTTGGTTATGATGCAGAACCAGAAGGAGCCGAGAGCTTTATTGAAGCTTCAGGAGAAAATACATTTTCATCAATATTTAACATCTTCGATCATCTTATTCTAGGATCTCTTGTAATTGGTATTATAGGTTTATTAGTTATCTTATTCTGGGATACTGTTTTATCTAAAAAAGCAAAGTTCTTTACAGTAATACAGGGTCCGTTAATTGCGGTTGTTTTAGGTATTGTTTACCATCTTTTTACTGCTACAAATGAAACTTTAGGTATTTCTGCATCACACTTGGTAAGTGTTCCTATTCCTGAAGACATTAATTCTTTTTTAGGTCAATTTAGCTTTCCTAATTTTGCCGCAATAACCAATACAGAAGTATGGGTTGTAGCATTTACTATTGCTTTAGTTGCTAGTTTAGAAACCTTGTTGAGTGTTGAGGCTTGTGATAAATTAGATCCAAATAAAAATGTAACTCCAACCAATAGAGAATTATTGGCTCAGGGAGCAGGAAATATTATTTCTGGTTTAGTTGGTGGTTTACCTATTACACAAGTAATTGTAAGAAGTTCTGCAAACGTACAATCTGGTGGAAAGACAAAATTATCTACCATTTTACATGGTTTATTTTTATTAATTTCTGTAATTTTAATTCCTACTTTATTAAATAAAATTCCATTATCTGTACTTGCAGCTATATTATTAGTAGTTGGTTATAAATTAGCAAAACCAAAATTGTTTACACAAATGTATAAACTTGGTTGGAAACAGTTTGTACCATTTATTGTTACTGTTGTTGGTATTGTTTTTACCGATTTATTAGTAGGTATTGGTTTAGGGTTATTTGTTGGTATTATAGTTATTTTATTAAAAAGTTACCAAAACTCTCACTTTCTTCATATTGAAGATAAAAGTAATGGTAAGCATAAAATAAAAATGACCTTAGCAGAAGAAGTAACATTTTTTAATAAAGGTGCTATTTTAAAAGAATTAGACAGCTTACCTGTAGATACGTACTTAGAAATAAATCTTATTAAAACTAGATATTTAGATAATGATATTATTGAAATTTTAGAAGACTTTTTATTTAAAGCTAAAGAAAGAAATATTGATATTAAACTTATATCTAAGCGAGGTACAGTAGAAAACCCAGAAAGTTTTATCCATTTCTTTAAAGAAAAACCAAAATCAGATATTAGTTTAAGCTAAATCTATTATTTAAAGGTAGTTGTTAACTAAAATAATAGCTACCTCTATAAAAAACATAAACATTATAAAAAAAATGTTCTTTATTCATTTTTAGAGAACATTATAAAAAATATATACATGAAAGCACATACTAAAGAAACACAGTCTACAATGACACCAGAAAAATCTTTAACCTTTTTAAAAGAAGGTAACCAAAGATTTCAAGATAATTTAAAAGCACATAGAAACCTACTAGAACAAGTTAATGATACAAGTACAGGTCAATTTCCTTTTGCAACAATTTTAAGTTGTATTGATTCTAGAGTTTCTGCAGAACTAATTTTTGATCAAGGTTTAGGAGATATTTTTAGCATTAGAATTGCTGGTAACTTTGTAAACCAAGATATTTTAGGTTCTATGGAATTTGGCTGCAAGTTAGCAGGAACAAAATTAGTAGTAGTTTTAGGCCACACAAGTTGTGGTGCCATAAAAGGTGCTTGCGACAATGCTAAATTAGGAAACCTTACTGCAATGCTTAACAAAATTAAGCCAGCAGTAAATGCTGTTTTAGAGCCAAAAGAAGCTAGCTCTAGAACATCTGCAAACTTAGACTTTGTAGATAATGTTGCCGCTAGAAATGTAGCACTTACTATAGAAAGAATTAGACGCGAGAGTGAAGTTTTAGCAACAATGGAAGAAAATGGTGAAATTATGATTGTTGGTGCTATGTACAATATTAATGATGGTGCAGTTAGTTTTATAAACTAAAAAATAAAACAACTTAATAAAAGAGGTACTACAAGCCTCTTTTATTAAGTTATAATAATTACCTTTCCATTGTTAATACACAACTTAACTATAAAGTAAAAACGGAAAAAACACCAACTAAAACTTCTATAATGAACTTAGAAACTGTATTTAAAAACAATGAAAATTGGGTTAAAGAAAAATTAGCTACAGATAAAAACTATTTTGAAGAATTAGGAAAAGGTCAAAAACCAGAATTATTATATATTGGTTGTTCAGATAGTAGGGCTACTGCAGAAGAACTAATGGGAGCTAAACCCGGAGAAGTTTTTGTGCATAGAAATATAGCTAATATGGTTATTAGTATCGATTTAAATGTAATGTCTGTAATTAATTATGCCGTAGATCATTTAAAAGTAAATCATGTTATTGTCTGCGGGCATTATGGTTGTGGAGGTGTTAAAGCAGCTATGCAATCTGCAGATCTTGGTATTTTAAACCCGTGGTTACGTAATATTAGAGATGTGTATAGAATTCATGCTACAGAGTTGAATGCTATAAAGTCTGAAGAAAAAAAATACGAACGTTTGGTAGAATTAAACGTTAAAGAACAATGTGTAAATCTTATTAAAACAGCTGCCGTACAAAAAGCGTACAGAGATCGTGGTTTAAAAGTTCATGGTTGGGTCTTTGATGTGCATACAGGTAAATTAATTGATCTAAAAATTGATTTCGAAAAATACTTAGATGATATAATGGAAATTTATCATTTAGATTAAATAACAAAACCCAAGAAATTAGTTTTTCTTGGGTTTTTATTTATATTTTAAAATCTACAGTTTTATTTCTTTACTATACTTCTTTTTCCTTTTCCACTTCCTTTATTATAGATGGAAAAATAGTAGGTGCTACTTTTTTTACGGGCCCATATAAAATAGACTCTTGCAATGTTTCCTTTTCTATAAAAGGAATTGTATCATTCATTTTACCAAAAAAAATAAAAAGAACACTTAATATCAACCCTATTTTTAAAGCACCAAACACACCGCCTAATATTTTATTTAAAATTCCTAAAGAAGCAAAATCTGCAATTTTAGTCAATGCTTTTCCTAAAAGCGCAATTACCAAAATAATTATCACAAAAGTAATGGCAAAAGAAGCTAAAGAAATATATTCTGGGTTCCAAGAAACATACTCTTTTAAAAAATCTGAAGCAAAGTAAGAAAAATGAATTGCGCCATACACACCGGCAATAAGTGCTACCAAAGAGGCTACTTCTACAAACAAACCTTTTAATACCCCTCTAACAAAACCAAAAAGCAATAAAGAAGCTATAACAATGTCAAAAATATTCATGAAATTAATTTTCTCAAACCTACATAAATTTTGATCAATTTAAAAATGCCAGTCGTATCTTTACAACTTATAAAAAAAGTAACATGCCAAAAACACTCACCTTAAAAGAAAAATGGGAATTGTTAGTTAGTAAATTAACCAATCAATTTGCAGATGGAGACGAATTAAATATGGATGGAATTATCTATTTAATTGGTGTACAAGAATTAGGACAAGGTCAAAGAGAATTTAAAAAAGACGAAAAAGTAAACCTAATGCATATTGCCATTTGCAAACTTTTAGAGCCTTATGGTTATTACGAGTTCGATTATTTTGATGATGATACTTGGCCCCATTATAAAACACTAACAGAGTTACCAAATTTAAAACCTGGTGAACAAACAGTGTTAATGAAAGAAGCTATTATTAACTACTTTGAAGCTTTAAACTATTAATATTACTTTAAAATAGAGAAATAGTCCTTTTGGTATACTTCTTGAAAATAGTTTAATACCATCAAAAATAAACTTAAAAGATGAAAAAAATACTCGCATTTATATTCTTAATTTCTTCGTTTGCACAAGCACAATATACTGTTAATGGAACCATGTCTCCTACCATAGATACAGATTGGGTTATCTTATACAAAATTGAAGGTGCATCACAAAAGTTTATACAAAACTCAAAAATTAAGATAGATTCTGTTGCTATTCAAGGAAAAAAACAAGCAATAGGTAGCTTTAGTTTTACACTGCCAGAAAGCACAAAAGTAGGTTCTTATAGAATAACTTACAGACTAGAAAATGCAGGTTTTGTAGATTTTATCTTTAATAAAGAAGATGTAAATTTTGGTTTTCATCCAGAATACGCAAACCAAACCGTAACTTTTACCACTTCTAAAGAAAACATGTTGTATAAGGATTATGTTGATAATATTTCTACAGCACAACAAAAATTAGATTCTATACAAATTGCAGGTTTAGAAGACCAAAGCTTACATCTTAAGGATGAATATAAACAGGCTTTAAAAACATTGAATAGTATTCAAAAAGAATATTTAGAAGCTTCAAACGGAATGTATGTTCAGCCCTTTATTAAAGCTTCATTAAGAAATAATCTTCCAGAAATTATAGAAACGCCAGAGAAATATATGTCTAATATGATTGGCTCCTTTTTTGACCATATTGACTTTAATAACAAAACATTACTAAATTCTTCTTTTATAACAGATAGAATTACAGATTATGTTTTTTACATTAATTACTCTCAAGATACAGAAACACAACAAAAATTATTTAAAGAATCTGTAGATAAGGTTTTTTCTAAGATTGATAATATTTCTTATAAAAAAGAAATTATTGAGTTTTTAATTAATCAGTTTGAAACTGATATGAATCTTGAGTTAATAGATTATTTGTTCGATAATTACTATGCTAAATTACCCGCTAACATTCAAGATAAAAGCTTTAAAGAAGAAAAACAGGCCTTATTTGCTGCAGAAATAGGTAGAATTGCACCAGATTTCTCTTGGAAAGAGGACGGTAAACAATTAACGCTTTCTAAATTAAACGAAGCAGAAAATTATTTATTAATTTTTTGGAGTACTACTTGTTCTCATTGTTTAAATGAAGTACCACAAGTACATACATTTTTAAAAGAAAATGAAAAGGTAAAAGTAATTGCGTATTCTTTAGAAAATGATAGTTATGGCTGGAGTAGTTTCAAAAAAACATTACCAAATTGGCATCATGTTTTAGGTTTAAATAAATGGCAGAATAAAATTGCTAGAACTTACAATGTAGTTTCTACACCTAGTTATTTTATTCTAGATGCTAACAAAAAAATAATTGCAAAACCAGAACATTTAAAAGATGTAAAACAGTTTTTTGCTAAAAAGTAATGGCAAAAAAAATATTCGTTTTTTTAATTTTTACAATTCATTTCTCTGCGGTAAGTCAACAATTTTTTAAAATTAATGATACTGCTCCAGACTTTAACTTATGGCTTACAGATGGTACTAAATTAACAAATAAAGATACTAAAGGAAAGGTAGTTGTTTTTAAGTTTTGGTTTACCTCTTGCATGCCTTGTTTAACAGATATTCCTAAATTAAATAACCTAGTACAAGAGTTTAAAAAAAGAGATGATATTCTATTTATCGCACCTGCTTTAGACAGAAAACCTGTAATAGAAAAGTTACTAAAAGTACATCCATTTCTATTTAAAATTGCCTATTCGGCGATGGATGTTAGTCAGAAATTTAACAAACAACAAGTATATCCATCTTATTTTATCATCAATAAAAAAGGAAAAATTTCTTATATAGATAGTGGCAGTAAAAAATCTGAAATTAAAGATTTAAAAAACGCCCTTTTAACAGCTTTAAAGTAATACTATTACTTCTTATTTTTAGCCTGTTTTAAAGAGGTTATAACAATACCAATAATTACTAAAAAGGCGCCAAAAAACTGCAACATAGTTAAGCTTTCTCCTAAGAAAAAAGACGCTAATATAATGGTAGATATTGGCCCAACACCTGCAACAATAGCAAAATTAGACGAGCTAATCATTTTTATAGAAGTACTTACCAAAAACGAAGGGATTACAGTTGCAAAAACAGCTATTAAAAGTCCAAAACTATATACTTGCCAAGGCAAATTAAACAAGTCTGTTTTACCTATAAAACTAAAGTGTATAAACACGCAAAAACAGGAAACTAGCATAGCATAGGCTGTAAATTTTACAACCCCGAATTTAGGAATTAACCAACCACTTCCAACTAAATAAGACGCATAGGTTATGGCACTTAAAAGCACATAAAAACCTCCTAAATAAACGTTATTTCCAGAAACATCTACTTCATCAGAAAACGCAATTACAATTCCTAAATAAGATAAAAAAATGGCTAAAGCTTGAAATTTAGTAATCGGTTGCTTAAAAAAAAGTCTATTTAATAGAATTACAATTGTTGGGTACACAAATAAAATAATACGTTCTAAACTCGCCTTTATATAAGTTAAACCTTCAAAATCGAAGTAGCTTGCTAGATAATAACCAACCAAACCAAAAAATACAATCCAATAATAATCGCTTTTTGTAGTTTTAGTCTCTTTATTTTTATTTCGATATACGTAGGCTATAATTACATAAAACGGAAAAGAAAACAGCATTCTTAACAACAACATGGTAATTGCATCTACATTATAATTGTATGCAAGCTTCACCATTACCGCTTTAGAAGAAAAAAGCACAATGCCCAAAACACCTAAGAAAACACCCACCCAAAAGTTTTTTTTCATCATAAGACAAAACTAAAACTTACGGTTCTAAAAAGTAGTTTTAAAATGAAACGATTACGATGTTCAGCTAAAAAATTGAATTGATCATTACAAGATTATGAAACAAGTTCAGATTGACAAAAAATGTTAGAAATGCAAAAAAGCATCTTCTAAATGTTCAATTTTTGTTTTATTTTTTTGATGGATGATAGCAATAATATCAAATCGAACCTCAACATCTAAATCTTTATCAACCACATAATAATCGATAGCAGAAACTAATAACTTAATTTTTTTAGCCTTTACAGCATCTTGTGGTTCTTCAAAATAATCTGAACTTCTTGTCTTTACCTCAACAGCAGCTAAAACTTCTCCTTTTTTAGCAATAATATCTACTTCCGCTTTTAAATAGCGGTAGTTTGTTTCTAGGATTTTATAGTCGTTTTTTAATAAAAAATCGATGGCTAATTTTTCTCCCTTTTTACCAAGTTCATTATGTTCTGCCATTTTTTAGTTTTCTGTATTCAGTGGCCGTTTTTACTAATCAATAAAGTCTTAAAAATAGTTTTGATTTGCCAATGTGTTAATTTACATAATAATAGTTAATAAGACCTCACAGGTTTTAAAAATCTATGAGCTGTTTCTTTATGGTAAACACTTTACTTAATCTTCAAAATCTACAGAATACTGCTTACTACCAACAGTCAACTTAACTTTCCTTCCAAAAATCATTGCTCTATTATCTGCTTCATGACCTGCAGGAAAATCAAATAAAACAGGAATATTTTCTGGTACAACATCTAAAATTAATTGCTCTATAGCACTTCCCCATTTGGTAGAATTCTTTCTAATAGAAGACATATTACCTATAATTACGGCATTTACATTTGTAAAATACCCGGCACGTTTTAAACTTTGCAGCATTCTATCTATAGAATATTTATACTCGCCAATTTCTTCAATAAATAAAATTTTACCATTCGTATTCAACTGACTTTTAGATCCTAACATAGAGCTTAAAATAGCCAAATTCCCTCCTATTATTTGTCCTTCTATTATTTTTGATGAAGAATTAACTCTATTATATTTTGAAGAAGGAATTTTATAACTCAATTTTTCTCCGAATAAAGATTTCTTAAATGAAGCTATTGTTTTAATTATTTCTTCTGGTTTTTCCTCTAAACTACTCGCCATCATTCCATGAATAGTTTCTACACCTAAAGTATGAATATGGTTGTGAAACGCAGTAATATCAGAATACCCAATAATCCATTTTGGCTGTTGTTTAAACTTAGTATAATCTAATAAATCTAAAATACGTACAGAACCATAACCGCCTCTTGCAGCCCAAATTGCTTTAATGTTTGGGTTGTCTAACGCGTCTTGAAAATCTTGACATCGTTCTACATCTGTTCCTGCAAAATGATTATTCTGCTTATATAAATTTTTACCTAAAACAACTTTTAAACCCCAACTCTCCGCTAATTTTACAGCTTTTAATACAGTTGCTTTTCTATATTGTTTTAAAATTCCGGCAGGTGCAACAATGACAATGGTATCTCCTATTTGTAAATAAGCTGGTGTACTTAATTTGTCTTGTGCGTTTACAGATGATAAAATCATCAAAAATAAAAGTGTGAAAAGTGTTTTTTTCTTCAAAATAGCGCTGGTTTCTGGATTATAATTGTCTAAAAATCTTATTATGGTAAATGTATCAATTTTCAATGGTTTTTAAAACTCCCTTTTTCGTACTTTTGCACTTCAAAAATCAGTCCACAATTAATACATAGAACACATGAGTGCTCCTAAAAGATATACAATTACTGCCGCTTTACCATATACAAATGGTCCAATACATATTGGTCACTTAGCAGGTGTTTACGTTCCTGCAGATATTTACGCACGTTATTTACGTTTAACAGGTAATGACGTTGCTTACATTTCTGGTTCGGATGAACATGGTGCTGCTATACCAATGAGAGCGAAAAAAGAAGGTGTTTCTCCGCAAGTTATTATCGATAAATATCACGGAATTATTAAAAAATCTTTCGAAGATTTTGGTATTTCTTTTGATAATTATTCGAGAACTTCCTCTAAAATTCATCATGAAACGGCCTCAGATTTTTTCACTAAGCTGTATAATGATGGTGAGTTTATAGAAGAAGTATCGGCACAATTATACGATGCAGAAGCAAACCAATTTTTAGCAGACAGATTTGTGGTTGGAACTTGCCCAAAATGTGGTTTCGAAGAAAGTTATGGAGACCAATGTGAAAACTGCGGAACAAGCCATAACGCAACAGATTTAATAAACCCAAAATCTTCAATTACAGGAAATGTACCAAGTTTAAAGGAAACAAAACACTGGTTTTTACCTTTAGATAAACATGAAGCATTTTTACGTGAGTGGATTTTAGAAGGACATAAAAAAGATTGGAAACCTAATGTTTACGGACAAGTAAAAAGTTGGGTAGAAGATGGTTTAAGACCAAGAGCGGTAACGAGAGATTTAGATTGGGGAATTCCGGTTCCTTTAAAAGATGCCGAAGGAAAAGTACTTTATGTTTGGTTTGATGCGCCAATTGGCTACATTTCATCTACTAAAGAATGGGCAGCAAGAGAAGGCAAAAATTGGGAAGATTACTGGAAAAAAGATGATACTAAAATGGTTCATTTTATAGGGAAAGATAATATTGTTTTTCACTGTATTATTTTCCCGGCGATGTTAAAAGCACACGGAGATTATATTTTACCAGATAATGTACCTGCAAATGAATTCTTAAATTTAGAAGGAAATAAATTATCTACTTCTAAAAATTGGGCAGTTTGGTTGCACGAGTATTTAGAAGAATTTCCAGATCAGCAAGATGTTTTGCGTTATACCTTAACAGCAAACGCTCCAGAAAGTAAAGACAACGATTTTACTTGGAAAGATTTTCAGGCAAAAAACAATAACGAATTGGTTGCTATTTTTGGTAACTTTATTAATAGAGTTGTAGTTTTAACAAACAAATATTACGAAGGGATTGTACCTGCTGCCAATGATTTTACAGAAGTAGATGAAGATGTTTTAGCTGCTGTAAAAGAGTTTCCGAATATTATTGGTAAATCTATTGAAAGATATCGTTTTAGAGAAGCTAGCCAAGAATTAATGAACTTAGCCAGACTTGGTAACAAGTATTTAGCGGATGAAGAGCCTTGGAAAGTGATTAAAGTAGACGCAGAACGTGTACATACAATTATGTATGTTGCTTTGCAAATTTCTGCAGCATTGGCCGTAGTTTCTAAACCATTTTTACCGTTTACTTCAGATAAATTAAAAGGAATTTTAAATATTGATGATGCCCTTTCTTGGTTAGATATTACCGAAAAAGATGTTTTATTACCAGCAACGCATCAAATAAATAAAGCCGAATTGTTGTTTTCTAAAATTGAAGATAAAACGATTGATGCTCAGGTTGAAAAATTAGAAGCAACTAAAATTGCTAACGAGCAAGAAAATAAAGTTTTAGAACCTCAAAAAGAAACAATTGAGTTTGAAGATTTCACCAAGCTAGATATTAGAATTGGTACTATTTTAGAGGCAGAAAAGGTTGCAAAAACTAAAAAACTTTTAAAATTAAAGGTTGATGTTGGTATTGATACAAGAACTATTGTTTCTGGTATTGCAGAAAGCTTCTCTCCAGAAGATATTATTGGTCAGCAAGTTTCTGTTTTGGTAAACTTAGCACCAAGAAAAATTAGAGGTGTAGAAAGCCAAGGAATGATTTTAATGACAGATACACCAGATGGTAAACTTGCATTTGTAGAACCTACAAAAGCAGTTAAAAACGGACAACAAGTTAGTTAACACAAGCTTATTTATATCATAAAAAAAGTCGCTAAAGGCGACTTTTTTTTATGGTATATCTTTCCTACAAAGATAGAAATCACATAATACTATTCTTTTTTAAAGTTTTAAATAAGAAAGAAAATGCTATTTTAATTTTAAAGGAAGTTTTTTTATATAAAATAGATTTTTATTCATAAATTACACTTATAGTTCAACTATTTATCGATAATTACAAACGGCTCAAAGAACATTTTCTTCGTCTTAACTAATTAAAATATTTAATATCAAACAATTAACTAATTTAGCAGAACATTAATATAATCCCTATAAAATATTAGAGAAGTAACATGTTAAGAAATCCCTATACTTTTTAACAAATAAAAGTTACCCTCACTTTTGTTAAATCGCTAAAACATTCATTTGTTTTTAGCGATTTTCATTTTTATCAAAACTCAATTTTAATTTAATATTGCTAGTAAGTTAGCCTAAAATAGTGCTCTTTTTTAATTCGTTAATAAAAGGCTGTTTATAAATTCTTTTTCCTAAAGCTACGTTAATAGCGTTAGCAACAGCACCACCAGCAGGAGGTAAACCTGGTTCTCCTAACCCTGTAGGCGATAAATCATTTTGTACAAAATGCACCTCTACTTTTGGCGTTTCTTGCATTCTAATTAAACGATAGGTATCAAAGTTTTTAGCATTGGGTTTTCCGTCTTTAAAAGAGAAATCTGCATACATGGCATGCCCTATTCCGTCTAAAACACCACCTTCTACTTGGTTTCTTGCACCTGTAGGGTTTACAACAATACCACAATCTACCGCAACAATTACTTTTTTAACAACAGGTAGCCCCTCTTTTAATACAATTTCTGCAATTTCGGCAACATGTGTATTATGGCTATAATAAGCAGAAAAACCTTGGTAAACACCTTCTTCTTTTTTACCCCAATTTCCCTTTTCTCTCACTAATTTAATAGTATCTTCCATTCTTTGCCCAGAATATTCTATTTTTTCATCTGTAGTTCCTTTTACATTCTGTAATAAATCTAAACGTAATTGAATGGTATCTACATTTAATTCTGATGCTAATTCATCAAAGAAACTTTGTTCTGCAAACGCTAAAAAGTTTGTATAAGGCGCTCTCCAAGCTCCCGTTGTAATGTTGCTATTATAACTGGCCGTTTCTACTTTATAATTAGGGATGCATCCTGCGGGAAAAAAATTAGGAATTAATCCATACATATTTACATTTACAGCAGCTTCTTTTAAATGATAACCAGTTACTTTTCCGTCTTTTAAAGCGGCTTTTATTCTATATTTTACAGCAGGTTTGTAAACACCTGTTGTCATATCATCTTCTCTAGTAGAAACCAATTTAACAGGTTTTTTAATGGCATTAGATATTTCTGCAGCTTCATACACAAAATCTGCGTACAATCTTCTACCAAAACCACCACCCATTCTGGTCATTTCTAACGAGATTTTTTCTACATCAAAATCTAACAAATCTGCAACTACTTTTGCTGCAAATTCTGGTGTTTGTACAGGTCCTGCTAAATGTATTTTTTCTGATGTAACATCAGCATAAAAATTCATAGGTTCCATACAATTGTGTGGTAAAAAAGGTGAATGATATGTTTTTTCTATCACTTTATCTGCAGATGCAAAAGCCTTTTTTATATCTCCATCTTCTCTTCTTATATCTAGTTTTTCTCCGTCTAAAATATCTGTTAAAACTACATCATGGTTTTCTGTAGATTCTAATTTACTATCTACTTTCCAAACTGCAGTAATTGCTTTTTTACCTTTTATTGCTGCCCAAGTATTTTCTGCAATAACCACTACTTTATCTGTTTCAGACATGGTAAATGTCCAGTTTTCTTTACCAGACGCATTATACTTTCTTACTTTATCTCCAATTGTAATAACATCAATTACACCTTTTACTTTTTTTGCGGCTGTAGCATCAAAACTTTCTAATATTTGCCCGAAAGCTGGTGGTCTTAAAACAGTTGCAATTACCATTGCATCTGTTTTGTAATCTAATCCAAAAAGTGGTTTTCCGGTAATAATTTTATCAATATCTACATTTACAATTTCTTGACCAATAATAGTATAATCCTTAGCCTCTTTTAATTTTACATTCTCTGGCACTTCTAATAATGCTGCTTCTTTTACAACATCTCCATAGCCTAATGTATCTCCATTTGCATTGGTTATAATTCCTTTTGATGCTTTACACGTACTTGCATCTACATTCCATTTTGCAGCAGCAGCATTTACCAACATTTGTTTAGTAGTTGCTCCTGTTTGTCTTAAAGCATCCCAACCAAAGCGAATAGATTGACTTCCACCAGCCAATTGTCTGGTAAAATTATTAGTGTCTAGATTTCCTTGAGCAACGTTAACTTTACTCCAATCTACATCTAACTCTTCTGCAATAAGCATTGGCATTGCTGTTTTTACACCTTGCCCTATTTCTGGATTTGGTGAAAAAATAGTGACATAGCCGTCATCAGAAATTTTAATAAACGCATTAAAATCATTAAAGTTTAAATTTTCAATATCTACAGGCATTACTGCTTCTGGCTTGCAAGCTGTTAGTAAATTAAACCCAATTAATAAACCACCACTTGCTAAAACTGATGCCTTTAAAAAGTTTCTTCTGCTAAAATTATTCTTTGATATAGATTCCATTTTGTGAAGTAGTTTTATGATTAAGACATTTTATTTGCAGCAACTTTTACTGCTTTTTCAATTCTATTATAAGAAGCACATCTACAAATATTACCGTGCATGGCCTCTCTAATTTCTTCTTCTGAAGGGTTTTTGTTTTCTGATAAAAATGCAGAAGCAGTCATTATTTGTCCTGCTTGGCAATATCCACATTGTGGTACATCAATCTCTTTCCAAGCTTCTTGTACTGGGTGTTTTCCATCAGTAGACAATCCTTCTATAGTAGTTATTTTTACATCATCTAAAATAGAAACTTGCATTTGACAACTTCTTGTTGCAACACCGTCTATATGAACTGTACAAGCACCACATTGTGCAATGCCGCACCCAAACTTTGTGCCTACTAAATTGAATTCATCTCTTAAAATCCATAACAATGGTGTGTCTGCATCTGCAGATACTTTACGTGCTGTTCCGTTAATATGAAGTGTATAATTTGGCATAGAAAGTCTGTTTAAAATTAAAGTTGGAAGTTACAAAAAATTACTTTTGTTATTTTAACTAGATCTTAAATGAATATGTTTTAGGATTACTTTAACAAAAACACATCACAAACAGTTAATTACAAGCGCTTTGAGTCGTAAATATTAGTTTATATAAAAAAATAATCCGCCCTAAAAAGGGCGGATTCAACTTTTACAAATCAATTTTACACAGCTTTATCTTACTATTTTACTTATTCTACATCTATAATTCTTTTTTGTTTTTCTACTTTTTTGATCTTTTTTAAAGTATCAAATAAATTTAGTTTAAACTCTCTGTGTTCTTTTAAGTGATTTTTAAATAAAATAAGAAGTGTTTTATGTTCTTTCTTATAAGCTTCTTCTTTAGATACATTAATTCCATCAATTAGAACCTGAAGACTATTTTCATGTTTTCTAACCAATTGAATTAACTGATTATTGATTTTTATAGAATTACTTAATTTTTCTATAGTTTCTTTACTTTTAGCGTAAGGTTGAAAATCGATTAGTTGAAGGGTATTCCATTTTATTAAGTCTTCAAAAAAAAGATATTCATCATTTAAAAACTCTAGCTCTAAACGCCACTCTTTAGAATCATTATGCATTTCTTCTGCACTTAACCACTCTATATAGTTTGTATTTACATGTTTTATTTTCATAATAAATAGTATTAAATTCTACTCTAAAAAATTTACCTACCACTAATTTACCTTAAAAAACAAGCTTATAAAATGATTAATATCATCTAAATTAGTTTGTTTTTTCTCCTGAAGGAATTACTAAGAAGGGTACATTTAGATGAAAACCTATTTGACTAATTGTTGATTTAAAAAATAGATTTTCGAAAAAAGAATGCTTATTATTAATCATAACTAATAGATTAATTCGCATTTTTAATTGAAATTCAGAAATTGCTCCTGTTACACTTTGGTTGCTTACACTATAAAATAAATGGGTAACATTTTTTAATATTTTATTTAATTTTTGTTGATTTTCTAATTGATTTTTAGATAAATCATCGCCATAATTAGTGTTTATAATATTTACTTTAGAATTATTAGAAAGGGCAATATCTACAATTTGTTCTACTTGTTTTTCATTAAAAGAAACTTCATAATCCGAAGGAAATAATATTTCATTAGGAGCTTCAAAAGCATAATTACTTGGTATTGCCAACACGGGGCATTTTGCATTTTTAATAATATGCACGGTGTTAGAGCCAAATAAAATTTCTGTTAAACCCGTTGCTCCTTTAGTTCCCATTACAATAAGATCCATTACATGTTTTTTATGCAACTCTTCTATCTCATTTGTTAAAGTATTAAATGAAGCTATTTTACGATACGTGTGATTTGGGTTTTTAAATTGACTTTCAATTTTTTGTTGAAGTTTATTAAGTTCTATCTCTGATGTGTTTTTTACTACATCAATTAAATTAAAACCTTCAACATCTGGGTTCATATACTCTACATCATAAATTACTGGTGTATACGTATTCATTATAAAAAAATTACATTTTTCATCCTTCAACAATTGAATTGCATATTGAATTGCATTCCATGAATTATCGGAAAAATCTGTAGGTAAAAGTATATTTTTCATGATTCTTATTTTTAATAAATTCTAAATTACATATCCTATTTCATGATTACCAAGAAGGGAGGTTTAGATATAGGCTTATTTTATCTGTATGGTTTTAAAATAGAATATTGTATTTTTTTTAAGTATAAAATGAACCTCTAAATTTCTTAGATTCTCCTTAGTAAAGAGTTAAATATCTATCAGAAAGATAAAGCACATTTGTTGCAGAATTATTATCAGACTAAAAAAAGTCTTTATTAGCCTGATAATAATTTAACCGAGCATTTATCTGTCTTTACAAATAAGGTTTTGTAATTGCTTTTCTCTTATTTAATTGTTTTTCTAAATCTGAAATGGTGTTTTTAACAGCAAGTTCATAATTTTTTTCATTAGAAGAAGCAAATAATCTTGGTCCTGGTGCACTTAATTCTATTTCACAAATTACACCTTTGTTTTTAGAATCGTTTTCTTTTTTAAAAAACACATTTGCTTTAATAATTGTTTCGAATTTTTTAACCAAACCATCTAGCTTATTTTCAGTATAAGCTTCCATCGTTTCACTTGTAGACATGTTAACAAATTGAATATCCATTTTCATCTTTATGGTGTTTTTAGTTATTAATAAAAAAATTATTGAAACCTATCGTTTCGTATGTAGTTCTAAGATAATCCATTTTAATTAAATTATTATAATAGCATATGCAATATTTAATAGATACAAACCTATTAGAAAAAGTAGTGTATATATTGCCTGTACAAATCTAATATTTACAAGTTTTAACCAATGTATGGTTCGCTTCGGAATACTAAAGAGCGATAATCCTATAAGTAATGAAGACCAACCAATTAGGGTAATTATAAGTTTCCAATTAGGCTCCCAAATGTTATGGAATAGAATATTTATCAACCCAATAATAATGGCTAAAAAAGAAAAAATAATCAGAAATTTTTGATCTTCTAAATCATTAAATATTTGCCTAATCCTTTTAGGATTAAAGCTTAGTATAACGAAAAAAATAAGTAAATAATAACCCCAAAACTTTGCTAAAAAAATTGAATTATCCATAACATATTGTTTTTATTCATGCAGTACTAAAAAAGGAACATCGGTATGATAGCTTATTTCCGTTACTTTGGTATGAAATAATATTTGCTGAAAATAATTAAGGTTTTTTGCCACCATAACAATCATATCTATATTTCTACTATTTACAAAACATTGCACAGCATCTTCTACTTTTTTATTTGTTAAAAAATGAAAACTATGTATGTAATTATAGAGGTAATCTTCTAATAATTCTTTACTTTTTTGCTGATCTTCATTTAAAGCAGTCACTTTTTTACTGATATTTAAAACCCGTAAAGACGATTTTTTTTCTTCTAAAATTTCTGTTATCGGCTCTAATATCTGTAATTCATTACATAATGAAAAGTCGGTAGGAAACGCAACCTCTTCAATTTTCTTAAATGTAGCATTTTCTGGCACAACTAAAGTTGTACACTTTACCTTTGTAATAACATCTCCCGTATTACTCCCAGTAATATAGCCCGGAAAACCACTAGCTCCTTTTGTACCCATAACAATAACATCTATTTTTTTTTTATCTACATGCTGTCTTATAGATTCTATAAAAAAATTATCGTCTGTTAAAGTATAAAATTTATGATTTTTGTTATTATTAAAATTTATTGCTATTTTTTGCTGAAGTTCTTTTAGTTGTTTTTTTGCATTTTCTACATTTACATCTATTACAATTTCTTGCGTATCATCATATAAATAATCGTCTATTACAACGTTATTTAATCGATTAACATGTAACAAATAAAAATGGCACGTAGTGTGCTTATAAAAGTTTAAAGCATACTCAATAGCATTCCAAGAATTGTCTGAAAAATCTGTAGGGAGTAAAATAGCTTTCATTTAAATTCATCTTTTATATAAAAGACAAATTTATTGCTACAATACTTTTTAAAAAATGATATCGGTCATATTGACCTTATTTGCTTTCTTTTTAGCAAATTTCTTTAAGTTTCTCTAAGTCTAAAATTCTAATAGTTCTACCTTCTATTTCTATTAAACCTTGTTTCTTAAAACTAGACATTGTTCTTATTAACGTTTCTGTTGCAATACCGGCAACACTTGCTAAATCGTTTCTAGAAATTTTTATATGATCTTCTGGTTTTCTATTTAACTTTTCTGCAAACATTAAAATTGTTTTAGCAGTTTTTTTACTCACAGAACTATACGCCATTTGCAAAAGTTGGTCCTTTACAACTGCCAAGTCTTCTGTTAACAATTCTATTAACTCTAATGTTACTTTATGGTTTTTATTTAAAACACCTGTTAATGTTTTTTTAGAAAGCCCTACTAATTCGGTTTTTTGAATTGCCGTTGCAGATTCTTGATATGCTAAATTTTGAGAAAAAGAAGTATAACCAAACAAATCATCTTCTTTATATAAAGCAGTTGTAAGTTGTTTTCCTTGTTCATCTAGCTTATGGCATTTTATAAGTCCTTTATTTATTAAATAAATATAATTAGAGTTATTCCCTTCTTTATAAATGCTTGCATCTTTTAAAAAAGTAAAAGTTTCTCCATTATCTTCAAAATAATTTTTTAAGTCATTAAGACTTCTAATGTCTTCTACTTCTTCTGGTATTACTACTTTGGTTTCTCTACGATCTTTTAGTATCGCTGCTTTTGCCAATCTACTTTCTATAGCACTTATTAACTCATCTTCATTAAAAGGCTTGGTTATATAGTCGTCTGCTCCTAAATCCATTCCTTTTCTAACATCTCTTCTTTCTGTTTTTGCTGATAAAAAGATAAACGGAATGTGTTGGGTTATTTCGTTATTCGTTAAAGCTTCTAAAACACCATAACCATCTAACTCTGGCATCATGATATCACAAACAATAATATCTGGCACCATTTTTTTAGCTAATTGTACTCCTATTTTACCGTTAGCAGCACTCGTAACTTCATAGTTTGATAATTCTAAAAGTTCTAATGTGTTTTCCCTTAAAACTACATCATCTTCAATTAATAGTATTTTTTTCATATTGCTTTGTTAATAACCTTCAATGTAAAAGTAGATCCTATATTCTCTTCACTTTCAAAAGTAATCGTTCCTCCTAAATTTTGTAAATGACTTTTAATAATATTTAAACCAATTCCGGTTCCTTCCGTTAATAATGCATTTTCTGCTCTAAAATAACGGTTAAATATATTTTTTTGATCGGCTTTAGGAATACCAATTCCATGATCTTTTATTTTAATAGTAGTAGCTGTATTATCTTGCTTTATTTTAATATCTATTTCAGAATTTTCTGGCGAGTATTTAATAGCATTGTTTATTAAATTAGATAATGCCAAGGCGATGGTTTTTTCATCTTGTGTTAAAGAAATTTCATCTATATCTTCTGGATATTTAATTCTTTGGCCTTCTTTTAAAAGCATGTTTGCATTATAAATTACCTCATCTACAACCTTACTTAATCTAAACGTATGAAAGTTGTAATTTATCTTACCCGTTTCTAGCTTTTCTACCGATAAAAAATCATTTAAAATATTATTTAAATAATGTACTTTATTGGTAATGGTTTCTAAGTGCTTATCTCTTTTTTCTTGTTGTTCTGCCAATTTATATTTCCCTAAAAGCATTGTAGACGTTAAAATACCACTTAAAGGTGTTTTAAACTCATGAGAAACTAACGATAAAAACTTCGTCTTCAATTCATTAAGTTCTTTTTCCTTTTTTAAAGCATCTTTAATTTTAGTCTCTGCTTCTATTCTTTTATGGTTTTCTTCATCTAATTCAATGTTTACAACCTTTAATTCATGAACTGTTTTACTTAATTCTTTTGTTCGCTCACAGACCTTTTTTTCTAACTCATTATTTAATTGATGTATTTCTTCTTCTTGTTGCTTTCTAACAGAAATATCGATTACCAGAGCCATTATAAAAGTTTGTCCATTAATTTGGAACGGATTTAAACCTGCCTCTAACGGAAAAATAGCGCCATTTTTTCGGGCTCCATACAAGTCTCTCCCGTTGCCCATCTGCCTTTTTTCTTTGTTCTTCATAAAACCCTTAAAATGGGCTCCGTGACCTGCGTGATAATTTTTAGGTATTAAAATATTAAGCGATTTATTTAAGAGTTCTTCTGGGTTATAACCAAACATTCTCTCTACAGATGAATTTACAGAAACTATGTTTTGTTGATCGTTTACTACAACAACTCCCTCTGATACAGCCTCAAAAAGTACATTAAAAACATCCCGATCTTTACTTAGCATTTGGTAATAAATTATCTAATTAAACAAAGATTAAAAATACTACATTTTATATTGAAATTATAACATTTTATGACTAATATCATAATTATGTAACTCATAATTATATAACTTTACTCATATTCATAAATTCTTAATTATGAAACCATCACAAAACACAATTATTTCTTTTTATGAAAACTTAGGTAAATTATTTTTCGCAATTGCAGCTGCAGACAACATTGTAGAAGAAGTAGAATTTAATGTTTTAAAAAAAATAGTAAAAGACAAATGGACTAAAATAGATCCTGTAGATGATGGTTTTCATTCGGATGCAGCCTATCAAATAGAAACTGTTTTCGATTGGTTAAACAATGAAAGTTTTTTAAATTCTGAAACTTGCTACAATGAATTTATCGACTTTAAAAAAGAACATCCGTCCTTATTTACCGAAGAAATAAAAAGTCTAATTATAAAAACAGCAGCCAAAATTGCTGCTTCTGTTGCAGATTTAAATAAATCTGAATTAAAATTGGTTGCAAAACTAAGTTTAGAACTTGAAAAATAATAAATTTAAGTAGTATTTTAACTAAGTTGTTGTTCACAACCAAATTAAAAAAAATACGTATATTACTTTCTAAATACCTTAATTGATGGCTTCTATAGATTATTATAAAATTTTAGGAATTACCAAAAGTGCTTCTGAAGCTGATATTAAAAAAGCTTACAGAAAATTAGCACGAAAATACCATCCAGATCTAAACCCGAATGATAAAACTGCCGAAAAGAGCTTTAAAGAAATTAACGAAGCAAATGAAGTTTTAAGCAATCCAGAAAATCGTAAAAAATACGATGCATATGGAGAGCATTGGCAAAACGGAGAAGCTTACGAACAAGAAAAACAAAGACAGCAAGAACACCAAAGTAGGTCTCAAAGTAATCAAGGTGGGTATTCTCAAGAAGATTTTTCTGATATGTTTGGTGACATGTTTGGTGGTGCTTCTTCAGGAAGAAGAACGAATGCTAAATTTAGAGGGCAAGATTACAATTCTGAAATTCAACTAAATTTAAACGATGTTTACAAAACACAAAAACAGGTAATTACTGTTAATGGAAAAAACATTAGAATTACAATTCCGGCTGGTGTAGAAAACGGACAAGTAATCAAAATAAAAGGGCATGGAGGAAAAGGTGTAAATGGTGGTCCGAATGGCGATTTATACATTCAGTTTTCTATTGTAAATAATACAAAATTTAAACGAGACAAAGACAATCTTTATATTGATGTAGATCTAGATTTATATACCGCTCTTTTAGGCGGACAATTAACGGTTGATACTTTTGATGGAAAAGTAAAACTAACCATTAAGCCAGAAACAGAAAACGGAACCAAAGTAAAGTTAAAAGAAAAAGGATTTCCTAAATATAAAAAAGAGGGGCAGTTTGGAGATCTATATATCACTTATCAACTTAAAACACCAACTAAATTAAACGAAAAAGAAATAGCATTAATTAAAGAATTACAAAAACAACGCTAAATATGGAAACTCAAAATTTAATATCTATTCAGCAGTTTTGTGCCCACTACAGCATTCCTACAGCTTTTATAAATGAATTAAAAGAGTATGAATTAATAGAGGTTATTGTAGAAAATGATGATCATTATATTAAAGTTACTCAAATAACAGAAGTTGAAAAAATGATTCGTTTGCATTATGATTTAAACATAAACTTAGAAGGTGTAGATGTAATTTATAACTTATTAAACCAAGTAGATTCTTTAAAAAAAGAAATAACCAATTTACAAAATAAACTCAGGTTTTACCAAAACGAATAAAATTCGAAAATAATTTCTTGTAAAAAAGAGTTCCTTATTTCAGCTTTTATACTTCATCTTTTAAGATTTTTAACACATCTAAACCTTATAATTTAAAATCTATAATAGTTAAAAAATCATTAAACTGATATATATCATATTTTATCTAATTAACTTTAATTAGATTAGGTACTTGTTTTAACTAAAAACCAGCATCATGACAACTAATTTAAAAGAGAGTGAATGCATAAACATATTAGAAAATAACTATATAGGGCAACTGAGCTATATTTATATAGAAAGACCTTTTATTGTACCCATGACCTATTTTTTTGACAAGAAAAAAAGCATTGTTGGCTATTCTGAAGAAGGTCATAAAACAAAGGCAATGAGAAATTATAGAAAAGTTTCTCTACAGGTTTTAGAAAAAGCAGACGGCAATACGTGTAATTCTGTATTAGTGCATGGTGTCTATGAAGAACTATCTGGTTCTGTAGCAAAAAAATATTTGCACGATTTTACCGAGGGTATTAAAGCACTAATTTTAAAAAAGGAACACAGAGATTTGCATTGTATCAGTGATTTCTCTAACAAAAGTACCCTTAAAAAAATTCCAATTGTTTTTAGAATTACAGTCAATGAAATGACAGGTAAAAAAATTACAAACAAAAGTTCTTAATTCTAACAACGTAAACATCTAATTTAAAAAGACCATCTAAAAAGTTACAATACTTTCTAGACAGCCTCTTTCTATGTAAATTATTTAGCTCCCAAGAGCAATAATTCATTCACCATAATTTCTGTAATATATCTTTTTTCTCCTTCTTTAGTATCATAAGATTTATTTGTTAACTTTCCTTCAACCGCAATTTCTTGCCCTTTATTTACATAGTTTTCTACTACCTTAACCAAGCCACCAGTAATAACAATATTATGCCAATAAGTACGCTCTACTTTATTACCTGCTTTGTCTTTGTAACTGTCATCTGTAGCCATAGAAAATTTAGCCATTTTATTACCATCTTTAAAAGTTACTATTTCTGGATCTTGACCCAATCTACCAATTAACTGTACTTTGTTTCTTAACGTATTCATAAGATAAGTTTTTATGCATTTTTATTGAATGCAGATTTATAATTTGTTTTTGTCAAATCGTTTTGACTCTGCAAAGTTGCGACACCATTGCAACTTTATTCGGTTACAAAACAATTACTTTCGGTTGTAATTACTTGTAGTCGTTTGTAAACGGATAAAAATTAAGTATATTTACCTTATGAAATTTCATTTAGAAACAGAAAGACTACTTCTTAGAGAATTTAGAATAACTGATGTCGAAGGAATGTTTGAGTTAGATTCTAACCCAAAAGTTCATCAATATTTAGGAAAAAAAACAATTAAAACGAAAGAAGAAGCAAAAAGAATGATTGATTTTATTCTAAAACAGTATAAAGAAAATGGTATTGGACGGTTTGCTGTTATAGAAAAATCTTCAGGTAATTTTATAGGTTGGTCTGGTTTAAAACTAAATAAAGGAACAAAAGAAAGCTTAAATGGTTTTCAAGATTTTATTGATATTGGCTATCGCTTCATTCCGAAATATTGGAAAAATGGATACGGTTTAGAATCTGCCATTGCTTGTTTAGAATATGGTTTTAAAACCATGAACTTAGACATTATTTATGGTGCTGCAGAAATTGGAAATATTGGTTCTAATAAAATTTTACAAAAAATTGGTTTGCAATTTGTAAACGAATTTAAAGAAGATAATGAGCTGGTAAATTGGTACGAACTAAAGAAAGAAAACTATGGAAAGTAGAAAATGTTTAGAGTGTGATGAAGTTGTTAAAGGTAGAATTGATAAGAAATTCTGTTCAGATTATTGTAGAAACGCGTACAACAATCGTGTTAACAAAGACAGTAAAAACCTCATTAGAAATATTAACAATCGACTTAGAAAAAATTACAAAATTTTATCAGAATTAAATACAACCGGTAAAACAAAAGTAACCAGAACCAAATTGTACGATAAAGGATTCGATTTTCAGTTCTTTACCTCTATTTACAAAACAAAAACTGGGAATACTTATTTTTACGTTTACAATGAAGGTTATTTGCCTTTAGAAAATGAGACTTTTTTATTAATTAGAAAAGAGTAAAAGCTAATATTAATTGCAACCTTACGTTATACTTAAGCTTTTATAAAAATTGAAGGAGAAATTACTGTTAAAAATATTACAAAGTGGAAAAGCTTAAAAGAACCCATAGAAGGCTATTCGTATTCTAAAATAGCCGAACTAGAAAGTTCTGATAAACAAAAATTAATTATTACAGATTTACCAAATATTAAATCTAAAAAAAGGTTTTAACTATTCCAGGTATTACCTTTTACACTTATTGCAGCTTTTAACACATCGGTTTGACTAATTTGACCAATTAATTTTCCGTTATCTACCACAGGAAATCTTCTTCTGTGAGAACTAATAAATTTGAAAGCTGCATCAAAAATATTCGTGTTTTTATCAATCGTATCAACATCAGTTACCATATATTTACCTACCGTATTGTTAACATCAGAAGGCATATTATAATATTTACTTTCAGAAATGTGTTTAATACAGTCTGTTTCAGAAATAATACCAATCAATTCATTTTGATCATTTACAACAGGTCCACCAGAAATTTTATGTGTAATTAATTGTACAATTACATGATCTAACGTATCCTCTGCTTTAAAAGTTATCAATTTTTTGGTCATATAATCAGACACTAAAATTTGTGCATCCTCTTTTCCCTGACTTGTATCTCTTTTTCCTTGAAAGCTTTTAATTGCCATAGTAATTTTATTTTTTGGTTCTCTTAAATTTACTGTTTTTTCTGTTTTATGCAACAATTACATAAAGTTTTTTTTTATTTCATACTTTTATAGATACTTATTTATCAAATAATTAAACGAAAAACTTTTCTTCTCTTATATCTGTACTTATAATTTTTTAGAGTTATGTATTGAAGTTTTTCTAATTTAAAACCTACATTTTATCGAGACAAAAAACATCAAAAACTGTATTTTTAATTAAAAATGCGCTGTTTCATTTAAAAAATAATACCAAACGATGTCCATTTAACCATTTTAGAGAAAAAAGAAAATATTAATAGATTCAATTTTAAAAGGTTAATGCCTTTATACGGGTTGTACTATTATCTGGTAGGTTTTCTTCTTGCTTATGGAAGCTACTTTTACTCCTTTACACTCTATATAAAGCCATTTTAAAGAGTTTTATTCATAATGTATATAAGTATGCAGCTGCATTTGTATTTTTAAGTCTACGGGTATTATTTAAGATTTATAAATATATTATTAATCAAAAAAAAAAATGATTTTACTAATTGCACTAATTGTAATTTGTTTAATTATTAATTTCTTTATAAAAAGATGTTTAAAAGAAATACAGATAATTAGGCATCCTTTTGTTTTAAAGAATAACAAATAGCAACCAAACAAGTTTAGCCCTGATTGAAACGGCATCCTTTTTAATACCTTGCTAAGCAAGTGAAATCTATTTTAATTAAGAGATTGCCATAGTTTATAAAAAAGAAAACTGCGCAATGACATATTAAAAAGATACAGTGGAAAGCAGGAAACAGCTTCTAAAGAAACTATACTTTTAAATTTAAAGCAAAAAAAAGCATCCTGATTTCTCAAGATGCTTTATAAAATATTATTTTATAGGTATTTATTCTATTTCAGAAACTCTTAAAGTGTTCACCATTCCTTTAGCCTCAACTGGCATAGAAGTAAGGTTAATCATTAAATCTCCTTCTTTAACAAATCCTTTTTCTTTAGATATTTTGTTAATATCTACAACAGTATCATCTGTACTTAAGTTTTTATCGTAATAAAAAGCTTTAACACCCCAAAGTAAGTTTAGTTTTCCTAAAATTCTTCTTTCTGATGAAAATGCTAATATTTTAGCTTGTGGTCTCCATGCTGAAATTTGGAATGCTGTATAACCACTATTTGTTAAAGTAGAAATTGCGGTTGCATCGATATCATTTGCCATTAAAGCTGCGTGATGACAAACTGATTTTGTTATAAATCTATTTGTTCTAATATGTGGTGCTTCATGTGGTACTTTAATCATTCTAGAGTTTTCAACTGCTTTAATGATTTCAGACATTTTCTGAATTACTTTTAAAGGGTGTTTCCCTACAGAAGTTTCTCCAGATAACATTACTGCATCTGCTCCATCCATAATAGAATTGGCAACGTCATTTACTTCTGCTCTAGTTGGAACAGGGTTATCAATCATTGTTTCCATCATTTGAGTTGCAATAATTACAGGAATTCTTGCTCTCTTTGCACGTCTTACTAATTTCTTCTGAATTAATGGAACGTCTTGCATAGGAATTTCTACTCCTAAATCTCCACGGGCAACCATTAAACCATCACAAAAAGGAATTAAAGCGTCTATATTTGCAACTGCTTCTGGTTTTTCAATTTTAGCAATTACGGGTACTCTATAATCTGAATGCTCATCGATTAAATCGCGTAACATTCTTAAATCTTCTGGTGTTCTTACAAAAGAAAGTGCCATCCAATCTACGTTTAAGCCTAAAGCAAAAACGGCATCTTCTTTATCTTTTTCTGTTAAAGCGGGTAAAGAAATAGCTGTGTTTGGTAAGTTTACTCCTTTTTTAGAATGTAAAGGTCCACCAACTATAACTTTTACAACAACTTCTTTGTCTTTATCTGTAGAAACTACTTCAAAACGTAATTTACCATCATCTACCATAATGTTTTCCCCAACTTTTACGTCTTTAGGAAAACGTTGGTACGTCATAAATGCTTTTTGGTTGTTACCAATACACTTTTCTGTAGTAAAAGTAAAGAAGTCTCCATCTTTTAAGATGACATTTTCTTCCATAACTCCAACTCGAAGTTTTGGTCCTTGTAAATCTGCTAAAATTGCAACATTAAAGCCTTCTTCTTCATTAATTTCTCTAATTCTTAGCACATTTTGTTTTACAACTTCGTAATCTGCATGAGAAAAATTAATTCTAAAAACGTTGACACCTGCAATTGCCAACTCTTTCATCTTTTCTTTAGTGTCTATTGCTGGACCTAAGGTTGCAACTATTTTTGTTTTTTTGTAGTCTTTCATGTTTAAAATATTAAAAAGTCTTTAGACTTTAAGGTGTTTTTATCTATTGAATATGCGGTAATTACATTATCAATACTTTTAATACTATTTATAGTTTTCATAACAAACTCATACTCTGAATCTCCAGAAATTTTTAAAAAAAAATCTACTTTTTTCTTTTCTGGAATGAGGTATGTTATTGTTTCTGATGTTAATAACAATGCGTTAGATGCCGTTTGGTTTTCAGTTTTATAACTATTCGCTATTAAAAACCACTCGTAATCATATTCTATATTTTCATAATTATATATAGAAAAAGAGGCTGTCTTTTCTTCTATAACAAATTCTAAATCTTCTTTTGCTTTATAAAACCTGGTATTTAGGTTTTTATTTAATAAGTAGGCAAGTTTATAATCTTCTAATGTAGAATGGATTCCTATTAAAGAATATTCTTCTTCGCAAAAATCGTCCATTTCTAAAGCGTGTACCTGCATAGATAATAACTAATACTCGTTTTTATGAAAAACAAAATTACTAATTGTTTACGAACTTTACCGTTAATTTTAACGAAAACGTTATCGTGAGTTAGCCTATATTAATTTGTTTTTGAAATGCAAAGTAGACTCTTTTAGATGCTTGCTCTTCTGCTTTTTTCTTAGAAGTAGCTCTACCCTTGGCTATTTGCTCTCCATCGATACTAATCTTTACACTAAAATGTTTGATTGCCTCGTTACCAGAATCTTCATACGTTTCAAAAGTATATTTCTTCTTTTGTTTCTGACACCATTCTATAATAAGCCCTTTGTAACTTGTAATTTTTCCTTCTAGCTTTTCAATGTCTACATAAGGAACAATTACATTTTCGTAAATAAATTTCTGACAAGTATTGTAGTTTTTATCTAAATAAATAGCGCCTACTAATGCTTCAAAAATATTACCATGAATATTATCACCAACGTTAGATTGATCTATATTACTTTTTACAAAACGTATTAAGTTTAAGTCTTTTCCTAATTCATTTAAATGCTCTCTACTAACAATTTTAGAGCGCATTTGTGTAAGATAACCTTCACTACCTGTAGGTACTTTTTTGTATAAATAAGATGCAATTACAGATCCTAGAATAGAATCTCCTAAAAACTCTAAACGTTCATAATTAATAGGTATTCCTTTACTATCTAGCATTTGCACAGATCTATGTGTAAATGCTTTTTTGTATTTATTTATTCTTCTAGGAGAAAAATTAAGTAGTTTTTTTAATTCGTTGTATAATTGTGCATCCTCTTCATTGTGAGGTTTTACTATTTTACGAATAAAATTCATAGAGTATTATTCATCTAATTTTTTAAATGCAACACATGCATTATGCCCACCAAAACCAAAAGTATTACTCATAGCAACGTTAATCTCTCGCTTTTGAGCTTTATTTAAAGTTAAGTTTAATTCTGGATTGATATTTTCATCTACATTAACATGATTAATTGTTGGTGGCACAATGCTATGTTTCATTGCTAAAATAGCAGCAATAGATTCAATAGCTCCTGCAGCACCTAACAAGTGACCTGTCATAGATTTTGTAGAATTAATATTAATGTTTTTAGCATGTTCTCCAAAAACCGCAGAAATAGCTTTCAATTCTGCAACATCTCCTAAAGGAGTAGAAGTACCATGTGTATTAATATGATCTACATCTTCTGGTTTAATACCTGCATTTTCTAAGCAGTTATTCATTACAGCAATAACACCAATTCCTTCTGGGTGAGGTGCCGTCATATGATAAGCATCAGAAGACATACCGCCTCCAATAACCTCTGCATAAATTTTTGCTCCCCTTGCTTTTGCATGTTCGTAGCTTTCTAAAACCAAAGCACCGGCTCCTTCTCCTAATACAAAACCATCTCGTTCTGCATCAAAAGGTCTAGACGCTGTTTCTGGACTTTCGTTTCTTGTAGATAAGGCATGCATGGCATTAAAACCACCAACACCAGAAATTACAACTGCAGCTTCAGAGCCACCAGTTACAACAACATCACAAGTACCTAAACGAATATAATTTAAAGCATCTATCATTGCGTTTGCAGATGATGCACATGCAGAAACTGTAGTATAATTTGGCCCCATAAATCCATTTTTAATAGAAATATTTCCTGGCGCAATATCTGCAATCATTTTTGGGATAAAAAATGGGTTAAATCTTGGTGAACCGTCTCCAGCTCCAAAATTTATAGCTTCGTTTTGAAAAGTTTCTAAGCCTCCAATTCCTGCTCCCCAAATTACACCAACGCGTAATTTGTTTAATTTTTCTAGATCAAAATTCGCATCTGCAATTGCTTCATCTGAAGCAACCATTGCATACTGCGTAAATGGATCCATTTTTCTAGCGTCCTTTTTATTAATAAAGTCCGTTACCTCGAAATTTTTTAATTCACATGCAAAACGAGTTTTGAACTTGGCAGCATCAAACCGCTTGATAGGTGCTGCACCGCTAACTCCGTTAACTAAAGCATTCCAATACTCTTCAATATTATTACCAATTGGCGTAAGTGCGCCAAGTCCAGTGACTACAACTCGTTTTAACTGCATATAAATTTACTTTTTAGCTTCTTCAATATAGCTTACTGCTTGACCTACTGTTCCGATGTTCTCTGCTTGATCATCTGGTATTTGAATATCAAATTCTTTTTCGAATTCCATAATTAATTCAACAGTATCCAAAGAATCTGCTCCTAAATCGTTTGTGAAGCTAGCTTCTGTTGTTACTTCGTTATCGTCTACGCCTAATTTGTCTACGATAATAGCTTTTACTCTTGATGCAATGTCTGACATAATTTTGTGTTTTTTAAAATTTTAATCGTGGCAAAAATACAAATCTTAGCAATTAAAACTAATTTTTGCCGCGAAAATGATGTTTAAAAGTAAAGAAAAATATTTAATCTTCACTTAAAATAATCTATTTGTTAATAATTATTCTTTTTTTTGTAGCTTAGAAATGAAGTTATGAAGCGTATTGTTATTTTTGCATCTGGTTCTGGAACGAACGCAGAAAACATTATTAAATTTTTTAATCATACTAAAACCGCTAAGGTTACTACTGTGCTATGTAACAATGAGCATGCCAAAGTATTTGATAGGTGTAAAAAATTAGACATCAAATGTTTACATTTTAAAAAAGAAGCTTTTTTTACTTCGGATGAAATTCTAAACCTATTAAAAGAGCAGGCAGATTACATAGTTTTAGCAGGTTTTTTATGGAAAATTCCAACCAAAATTATCGATGCTTTTCCTAATAAAATCATCAATATTCACCCTGCATTATTGCCAAAATATGGCGGAAAAGGGATGTATGGAATGAACGTTCATAAAGCCGTAAAAGAAAATAAAGAATTAGAAACTGGTATTACAATTCACTACGTAAATGCCAATTATGATGAAGGTGCCATCATTTATCAGGCAAAAACTGCCTTAAACGAGGAAGATTTACCCGAAAAAATTGCAGAAAAGATACATATTTTAGAGCAACGTTACTTTCCTAGAGTAATTGAAGATGTAATTTTAGCTATAAATGAGTAAAAAAAAGTTTTATGTAGTTTGGAACGGACACAGAAAAGGAGTTTTTACGTCTTGGAAAGTCTGTAAAAAGCAAATTGATGGTTTTGAGGGTGCGCAATACAAATCTTTTGCAGATTTAAATGAAGCCGAAATAGCTGCAACCAAAAATTATGCAGACTATGTTGGTAAAGACACTAAAAAGAAAACGTTATCATCAACAGAAAAAGAAAAAATTGGAAGACCTATTTTAGAAAGTATTTCTGTAGATGCTGCTTGTTCTGGAAATCCTGGTAAAATGGAATACAGAGGCGTTTTAACGCATAATAAGCAACAAATTTTTATAAAAGGCCCATTTGCTAGAGGAACTAACAATATTGGTGAATTCCTAGCTCTAGTGCACGGAATTGCTTTATTAAAGAGCAAAAACAAAGAAAATATTCCTATTTATTCCGATTCTAGAATTGCCATGAGTTGGGTAAAGCAGAAAAGATGCAAAACCAATATGCATTTTGATGCTTCTAATAAAGATTTATTAGAGTTGATAAAAAGAGCTGAAACTTGGCTTAAAAATAATACGTACAAAAATCCTATTCTTAAATGGGAAACCAAAGCCTGGGGAGAAATTCCTGCAGATTTTGGGAGGAAATGAATTAGAAGCCCATCCCAACCTTCCCAAAGGGAAGGAGCTAACTTGTTTGTAAAAATTATTTGTTGATAACATAAAATTGAACAAGCAAATTGTCATTTCGACGATAGGAGAAATCTCATAACAGTGATAACAAACAAGTCTTAAAAAGCATTATGGGATTTCTCCCTAAAAAGGTCGAAATGACAAAACTGTGTAAAAATAAACTCAATAATTGTCACTTCGAAGTAATGAGAAGTCGCATAACAATGATAATATAAAACAGAACACTCAAATTGTCATTTCGACGATAGGAGAAATCTCATAACAGTGATGATAACAAACAAGACTTAAAAAACATTATACGATTTCTCCAAAAAGTTCGAAATGACAAAACTGTGTAAAAATAAACTCAATAATTGTCACTTCGAAGTATTGAGAAGTCGCATAACAGTGATAATAACAAACAAGACTTAAAAAAACTTTATGTGATTTCTCCAAAAAGGTCGAAATGACAAAACTGTGTGAAAATCAAAAAGTATTAATCAAACTCATTATTCAAAAAAGTAAAAGAAGGATTCATTTCTCTTATAAGTGTTAGTTTCTTCTCACGTCTCCATTTTTTCAATTCTTTTTCCCTTGCAATAGCCAGTTGAATCCAAGTATGCTTTTCGTAATATACTAAAAACTCAATATTATATTTTGCTGCAAATGTTTTCTTCTTTTCAAGTATGTTTGTTTTATGCTGTTGTAAACGTTCTTTTAAATTATTCGTTACTCCAATATAAAATGTAGAACGGTAACTATTAGTAATTATATAAACATAATAACTATGAAATCCTTTTTGTGGGTTTAGCATACTTTTTTCCTTAAAAGGTATGGATTATAAGAAGAACCTCCAAAATTTGTCACTTCAAAGTAATGAGAACTTGCATAACAATGATAACACAGCAATGCTTAACAAGCATTATGTGATTTCTCCCAAAAAAGGTCGAAATGACAAAACTGTATGAAAACAAACTCAATAATTGTCACTTCGAAGTATTGAGAAGTCGCATAACAGTGATAACCAACAAGACTTAAAAAACTTTATATGATTTCTCCAAAAAAGTAGAAATGACAAACTGTGTAAAAAACCTATAAATTATACCCAATACTAAACATTACAATTCTTGGTAAAATAAAAGTTTTACTGTCTGATATTAAATAATCTGAAAAACTGTTGCTTTGTTTAAATTGTGCATTAAACATATTTTGAACACTTAATTTATAAGACCACGCAGAATCTTCATTTTTGTAAGACAAAGTGGAGTTCGCTATTTCATACACGTTTTTTTGTCCCAATGTTTTATTCTGATAATTGCTTAACCTATAATCGAAATTAAAAATAAAGCCTTTTAAAAAATCATAATCTACGGTTACAAAAGGTTCTGTAGTTATAAATTTTGAGGTTGAATTACTAGAAATAAATTTACCAATATCTCTACTAACACCAACTTCTATGGTTGGGAAATTATCGAACATAGTTTCGAAACCGACTTCGTAATTATAACTATTATTTTTATTGGTTTGTGTATTTCCATTTAACTCTTGTAGGTATTTATTGTTACTAAAACCAACATCAAACTTATATTTTATTTTTTTTATACTTTTCTCTAAATGCACATTTCCTCTAATATCTTCGGATGGATTGTCGAACATTTTTACCGTTAAAAACTGATTGACATCATTAAAATCTACCGTATTTCTAACACCTTTTATCTGTTTGTTATAATTTAAGTTTGCAAACAACATTAAACCTCTGTACAAACTAAATCTACTATAATAAATACGAGCAGCATGATATAAATTGTTCTCTAAGTTTTCGTTTCCTTTAAAAACCGAATTATACGATTGTAAATAAAACCGATTGGCAAATTTTTCTACATCAGAAAAAGATGTTTTTAAATTATAATTCAGTTGTATTTTTTTTGATTTATTAAACTCAATTTTAGCTAAAAAATCAGGTAAAACAATCCATTTGTTGTTTTCTAATTGGGTTTGTTTGTTTAAGTTCCATTTATAATTGTGCAACTCAACACCTTGTTTTAGTGTAAAAATTCCAGTTCTAAATTTGTAATGCATTCCTACAAAGAAATCGTTTAACTTTAAATTTAAGTCGTTACCAAAATCATCCGAAGAAAAATTATTAGTGGTTCCGTTGTCTAACGTCTGAAAATCATCACTTAAAAAATCTTCGTTTAAAAACTTATTACCTAACGTTGTATAAATATGATTGCTATTGTTAATTTCCCAAAAGTGTTTAAAAACCGCATCAATATTTTGTTCTTTGGTATTTTTAAGTTGATGAATTCTTAACAAGTCTTGATCTGCATCCGCAGGAATTAAACCTTGTAAAATAGCATCTTGCGTTTGCCAGTAATTTGTTTTGTCACTTTTATTAAACACATAATTAAAAACGGATGAAAACGTGTGTTTATCGTTCTGTCTTTTATGCCACTCTATATTTTGGTTGATATATGTTGCCGTTAAATCTCTATCTGTAGCAATGGTATTTGTATTGGCATTTATTAAAGAAGCAACTGTATTATTTTTAGTGTTATTGGTTCTTTTTACTTGGGTTCTTGCGTACCATTTTTCTTTACTATTTGGTGTGTATTCTATATTAAGGTTCCCAATTCCTAATAAATTATCTGTAGCTGTTTTGTTTGTTTTTTGCTCTGTAAATGTGGTGTATTCATTTTGATTTTCTACAAAACTACTCGTATTTGTACCAGAAAAAATAGCATAACCAGAAATGTCTAAGGTTGATGTTGCTGTTTTTGTAATGTTTAATGCGCCAAATTTTTGTTGACTGGTTAGCAAATCTCTACTTTCTAAAAACTGAGAAAAATCGCCACCTTTAAAATTAAAATTACCTCTAAAAATGGAATTCATTCCGCCAGAAAAACTCATATAATCTCTAAACGTAAATGTTTTTTCGCCAATATTATTGATGTTTCCTATAAAATTGACATTGGTTTTGGGTGAATAATAAAATAAATTAGCACTTGTTTTATAAAAGTCTTTATTCCCTTTTCCTGCCTCTATATCACCAAAAAGAAAACGTTTTTTATCTTCTTTTAGTTTGATGTTCATAGCAGTTTCATCAGAATCTGTGAGTCCTTTTAAAAAAGCAACTTCGTTATAATTATCGATTACTTCTATATTACCAACAGCATCTGCAGGAATGTTTTCTACAGCCAATTTAGAATTACCACCAAAAAACTTCTTGCCATCTACTAACATTTTGGTAATCTTCTTGCCTTGTACGGTAACCGTTCCGTTTTTATCTACTTCTACACCTGGTAATTTTTTTAACACATTTTTTAGTTTGCGTTCTGTTCCGTTTACAAATTTATCGGTTTTATAAGTAGTTGTGTCTCCTCTAACAGTTACAGGCATTTCTATAACTACCTCATCTAATTGCTCTGAAGATTGTTGTAAAACAAAGTCTTTTTTAGTAGTTTTTAAGGCTATAAATTGATGTTCTACAGGTTTATACCCTAAATAAGAAATACTAATAGAAATGGTGTCTCCTTTTTCTAATAATAACTTATAATAGCCTTCGTTATCTGTTATGGCAAATTGTAAGTTTTTAGAAACGTCTTTCGGTTTTGCTATTACATTTGCATACGGCATTGGGGTTTGTAAACTATCTTTTACAGCGCCTGAAAGGGTTACTTTTTGGGCAAATAAAGAAGTAGAAATAATAATAAAAAAAAGTAATGATAGAAAGTGATTTAATTTCATATATGATTATCTTTTTTTATAAAATTCGGAAAATGATGTTCTTTTTAAAATGTCAAATTCTTTTCTAGAAAGTTTTTTTATTTTTTTCGGTTCTTTTATTATAATCTTTCCAATTGGGTTTAATTCTATTTTTATAGCCGTAATAACTATTGTATTTTTACTAATCTCTAAAATTACGCCAGGTAAACCAAAATAATTCATAACTCCGTAACTGTATGGGATTTTTGGAGTGTACCAAGCTTCTAAAGTTATTTTTTCTGTTTTTTTATTTCTTAAAACGGCTTTGTAACATAAAAACCCTCCGATCTTTTTAGTTTCTTGTTTTAACTCCCATATTGGCATTAAGTTTTGTATCAAAAAACACTCGCCTAATAAATAACAATCCAGAGTATTATTTTCATAGCTCATAACATTGTTAGATGTGTAGTATTTTTTTGAACTTCCTGACATAAGATATGTAAAGTTAAATTCTTCTTTATTTGTTAAATCCATTTTTTTTATAGCATGATATTCTGAAGCTACACTATTAAAATTCAATATTACTTTAACATCTTTTGCCTTTTTATAAAGTTCATTTACATGTTTTCTTATGTGTTTTTTATTCTTTTTACCTTTTTCTTGAATATAAGCTAAGGCCTTTTTGGCTGAAGCAAGGTATGTAATTCTCCCTTCGATGTTTTGTGAATGAAAAACAATTACATTTAAAAATAAAAAAATTAACAAATTGATATATTTTTTATTCATTTTATAAATAATTTTATATCCTCAATTTTTTTTAAACATTGAGGGTATTATTTTTTAATATTATTAACAACCTCTAAGACAACCAGTGTAATACCTCATATAAATTTCCATATACATGTCGTCATCGTTAGGATGGTCACCTATATCTTCTGCAATCTCATAAGTATTACCTCTAGCCCATCTTACACAACCACCAGCACAACCAAAATCTTCGACGATTTCAATAGCCTTTGCTGTTGTTGTAATCGGTGTTTCAGTCGAAACATTCGCATTCATCATAGTTCCTGTTGCAAAAACAAAAACCATTGCTAAAATTAATTTTTTCATAATATAAAATTTGTAATCCAAACTTTAAATTTGGATTCTTTGATTTAAAAATATTTAGAGGTTTATATGAGTTAACAAGTTTAAATATCTCTAAAAACTTGTAGAAAAAGGGTTACTTTTGTAGCCTTCCTCTGTTTGTTGGTGTTTATTTACATAAGCATTTGTTTAAGTTATACATTTATTTACAAGGTTTTTATATTTCTTAATTCCGCAAGCGGAGGTTTTTTGTTTTCGTTATCCATATCAATAGCTTATTAGTTCTAAGTGAGATTTCTCATAAGTTTATATTGAGCGTAGTCGAAATACCAAAAAAAGGAGCATTTCGAAATGACAATTGTCTTTATTTTACAATTGTTCTATGCTATAACATTAAAAAAACAACTGTTTGTGAGATTCCTCAATCGCCCAAAAAGGCTCATTTCGGAATGACACATGAGTATTATTTAAAAGATTACTTCATCTAAAACTATTTGTATTGACATTTTTTTTGGGGGAGACGAAAGAAATTTTCTTTTTCATAACAATTTCTTTTTCCAAATTTGGGAAATATATTTTATAACACCAAAAAATCCTTTCCTCTTTTTAGATTAACTGTTTTCAGGGAGTTAGCTTCACTGAAAACAGTTAGTCCAAAAAGGAAATAAAAAAAATCTTGACTAATTGTTATGAAATACTATAGGCACTTCTATTAAAAAAGAGTTTTTAAACAATCTTTTACACTGCTTAAAAAGGTTACTTTTTATGAAGAACAAAAGTTGAAATATTAAAAAGTAATAGAAATAGGAGTTTGTTTTTCATAGATTATTAACTAAGTTATAAACCTTTACTTTTTTTAAATTTTTGCATTGTTGATGATGCTTTTTCTTGATATTCCTTTTCGGTTACCTTAATCCCTTTTGTTGGTTTTTCTATTTTTATTTCTTCTTTAGGATTTAACATGATTTTTTTTGCATAATAAATTTTCTTATAAACCTCTAGCTCTAATATTAAACCAGGTAAACCATCATAACCTAAAGGACCAAAAGAAATTGGTATTTTTGTTGTAAACCAAGCTGTAATTAAATGTTTTCTACCTTTAGTGTTTACAATAATCTCTGTTGTAGCTTTAAAACATTCGAATTCTCCTATTTTTTTAGTTTCTTTTTGTATTTCCCATTTCAACTTAGGTTTTGTAATTAAAAATAATTCTCCAAAAGCATTTAATTGTAAAATCCGTTTATCTTTATTATAGTAAACTCCTTTATCATATGGCCCAGGACCTAATTGTTTTTTATGATTACTTTCAGACTCTAATAATGGTTTCATTGTAAAAATTCCAATATTATTATCAACCCTAAGTTCGAAAGTTAATTTTTTTTCACCTTCTGCATATAGTTCATACATTTTTTGAAATCTTTTATACTTTTCTGGGGTTTCTTTCATTCTCTGTTTATCCTTTTCAGTTAAAACCCTTTTCTTAGATTTTTTTCCGTATTCAATTACCCCTCTAGAATTTTGTGAATTGGTATTAAAAAAAAAGAGCAATACAAAAGGTATTATTAATATTTTATTCATAATTTTTTATTTTAAAAGGTTGCTAGTAAAACTAACAACCTTTGTTTATTATTTACGCACAATGTGTTTCATAGTATTCGTTCATATAAAACCATTCTGAATATTCACTATACCCCATGTCAGTTCCATACTCCCAAGCTTCCGAGAAACAATCATCTGCTTTTTCAATAGTTCTTGTTATTTGTGTAGTTATTTCTTTGTTAGAAGTATTCGCATTCATCATAGTTCCTGTTGCAAAAACAAAAACCATTGCTAAAATTAATTTTTTCATAATATAAAATTTGTAATCCAAACTTTAAATTTGGATTCTCTGATTTAAAAATATGTAGAGTTTTATATGAATTAACAAGTTTAAAATTCTCTAAAAACTTGTAGAAAAAGGTTCTCACATTAATCAGATTTCTCAATCGCTAAAAAAGCTCATTTCGAAATGACTATCGTTTTATTTTATATTTCTTAACTCAAATATAACTAAACAGTTAGTTTTAACTAATTATTTAGTTATAAATATTCAAAATAGTTGCGAAATCTCCCTTTTTTAAAAGCAACTTATAATAGCCTTCGTTGTCTGTAATTGCAAATTGTAAGTTTTTAGAAACGTCTTTAGGTTTTGCGATTACATTTGCATACGACATTGAGTTTTGCAAACTGTCTTTTACAGATCCTTAAAGGGTTACTTTTTGGGAGAAGCCTGTAGTTGATAAAGCAAAAATAAATAGGAGGTTCTTTTTTATGAAGTTTTTTATTTTTATTCTTGTAATTTTATACATTTAATTACCAAAAACACTCTTTTTGGCTTTACCAATAATTTTTTTAAATTCTTCTAGAGTTACAAATTCTCCTCCTTTTGGCTCAATTACATGTACCTCATCTTTTGGGTTTAATATAATTTTCTTGACTCTAAAAATAGATCTACTTATTTCTAATTCAAGAATTAAACCAGGTAAACCATATTCTCCTTTTGGACCAAAACTAACAGGTATTTCTGGAGTATACCAAGCAATTACTTTTTCATTAGCTCTAGTAGCCTTTAAAACTTTGTATCCATTAATGGTTTTAGTTTCTTGTGTTAATTTCCATTCTAAAAATTCATTAGGATATATAAAGCAATCACCTAAGGATTCACAATTTTTTATTAAGTATTTTTTATCTTTATCATTGTAATAGTATTTATTAGTGCCTCCAGCATTTATTTTAGCTATTGATAAACCTACATCATTATCATCTATATTCATATTATCATCTACCTCATAAATACCACTACCATTTTTAAATGTAATTTTTGAATTGATTGGTTTTGCCTGAAAATAAACTTTATCTAACGTTTTTATAAGTTCTTTATTTTTTATTGAATCTTTCTTCTTTTTTAAATATTCTTTTAGAATTTTTTCACTTATTGTTGATTCGTAATATACGATTCCAGAAAAATTAGATTGCCCCCAAATAATTGAAGATGTAAAAAATAACAATACTATTGTAAACTTGTTTTTCATCCTTTTAGCTTTTTTGTTAAGAAATATATTATTAAAAAAAATCTAGAAACTTTTAAATTCCTAGATATTAAACTATTCATTTTTATTTCATACAAATTGCATAAAATTTATTGTAATTCTCCATTAATTCACCTCCTACACCTCTGTCTGATTGATCTTCTGAGATTTCTAATGCTAACTGCCTTGCACCCCAATTACAATCACTAGCTTTTCCAAACTCCTCCACTACTTTAATAACTTCTTTTGTTGTTGGTAAAGTTTCATCATTAGTAGATGTTGCATTCATAAAACTCATTCCTAATGATAGTATAAAAACTTAATATAACTTTTTTCATAATATAAAGTTTTGTTACCTAAATATTATTTAGGTTAATTGATTTAAAAATATTTAGAGCTTTATATGAGTTAACAAGTTTAAAACTCTCTAAAAACTTGTAGAAAAAGGTTTACTTTTCAGATTCCTCTTCGTTCCTCATTCGAAATGATACTCGTTTCATTTTTATATTTCTTAAATCCGCAAGCGGATGTTTTTTGTTTTCGTTATCCATATCAATAGCTTATTAGTTCTAAGTGAGATTTCTCATAAGTTTATATTGAGCGTAGTCGAAATACCAAAAAAAGGAGCATTTCGAAATGACAATTGTCTTTATTTCACAAGTGTTCTATGCTATAACATTAAAAAAACAACTGTTTGTGAGATTCCTCAATCGCCCAAAAAAGCTCATTTCGGAATGACAAAACTGTATCATTTAAAAAAATACTTGGTGTAAAACTATTTGTGTTAACACTGTTTTATTTAGGGGAAGAAATTTTCTTTTTCATAGTAATTTCTTTTGTTAAAATTGGGAAATAAATTTTATAACACCAAGAAATTCTTTCCTCTTTTTGGACTAACTGTTTTCAGTGAGTATAAAAATTAAAAAAATGATATTTTTTAACAGTTAAAATTTATTCAATAAAAAACTCCTTAGATTAATCTCTAAGGAGTTTGTATCTTCTAAAGACTTTAGAAGTCTATATAGACTAAAACTAGTTTATATTTTTTGTGGAAATAAATTTCTTTTCATAGCAATTTTCCCAAAGTACAAAAGTCGGAAAGATTCTCATAGTTAACAAGAAATCCTTTCCTCTTTTTGGACTAACTGTTTTCAGTGAGACGCCCTCACTGAAAACAGTTAGTCTAAAATGGAAATAAAAAAAACCTTTTTTAGCATTATATTTGATGTAAGAAAAAGAAAAAAGAAAATGCTAAGAAAAATTACTATTGAAAATCCTAAAGAGAAAGCAATCAATGTTCTACAGAAAATTGTTACGAGAAGACAAGAATTAGGACTCTCTCAAACAGATTTAGCTATTAAATTAAACATGACCACAAGTGGATATTTTAAAATAGAAAAAGGAGACTCTAAACTAGATCTTTTAAGGCTATTTGCAATTGCAGAGTGTTTAGATATAGATGCTAAAACACTTTTTTAAAAGCGATACTATCAATTTTTATTATAAAATAAAACCCCGAAACTAATAATTAGCTTCGGGGTTTTTATATTTATAATTTTACTTTAAGATTGCTTTGTAAAAACTCGCAATGATGTTTAAACTATCTTATTATAAATTAGCTTTCATTAACTCTCTATTCATACGAGCTATATTGTCTAAAGAAATTCCTTTAGGACATTCTACCTCACAAGCTCCTGTATTTGTACAGTTTCCAAAACCTTCTAAATCCATTTGCGCAACCATGTTTTGTACACGATCTGCTGCTTCTACTTGCCCTTGTGGTAATAAAGCATACTGAGATACTTTTGCACCTACAAATAACATTGCAGAAGAGTTTTTACACGTTGCCACACAAGCACCACAACCAATACAAGTTGCTGCATCCATAGCGTCATCTGCTGCGTGTTTAGAAATAGGTAAAGAGTTTGCATCTTGTGTATTACCAGAAGTGTTTACAGAAATGTAACCACCAGACTGCTGAATACGCTCAAAAGCCATTCTGTCTACTACTAAATCTTTTATTACAGGAAATGCTGCTGCTCTAAAAGGCTCTATTGTAATAGTATCACCATCTTTAAACATACGCATGTGTAACTGACATGTAGTAACTCCTCTATCTGGTCCGTGAGCTTCTCCATTAATGTATAAAGAACACGCTCCACAAATACCTTCTCTACAATCATGATCAAAAGCAACTGGTTCTTCACCACCATTTACTAATTGTTCATTCAAAACATCCATCATTTCTAAAAAAGACATGTGCTCTGAAATATCATTCACTTTATAGTCTACCATTTGACCCTTTGAACCAGCGTCTTTTTGTCTCCAAATTTTAAGTGTTAAATTCATTTTGTCTTTCTTATTTGTATGAACGTTGTTTCAATTCAATATCGTTAAACTCTAATTCTTCTTTATGTAAAACCGCATCTGCAGGTTCTCCTTTATATTCCCAAGCAGCTGCAAAAGCGAAATCTGTATCGTTACGTTTTGCTTCTCCTTTTTGAGGTCCGTCTAATTCTGCCGATTCTTCTCTAAAGTGTCCTCCACAAGATTCTGCTCTCATTAAAGCATCTTTTGCAAACAATTCTCCTAATTCTAAGAAATCTGCTACTCTACCCGCTTTTTCTAATTCTGGATTCATTTCATTTGCTGTTCCAGGAACAGAAACTTCTTTCCAAAACTCTTCACGAATCGCTTTAATTTCGGCCATTGCCTCTGTTAAACCTTTTGCGTTTCTAGACATTCCTGCCTTGTCCCACATTACTTTTCCTAATTTCTTATGGAAATAATCTACAGATTTTGTTCCTTTATTATTAATAAAGTGACTAATTCTTTCTGTAACTTCTTTTTCTGCTTCAATAAATTCTGGAGTTTCTGTTGAAATTTTTCCAGTTCTAATGTCATCAGATAAATAATCTCCAATAGTATAAGGTAATACGAAATAACCATCTGCTAAACCTTGCATTAATGCAGAAGCTCCTAATCTGTTTGCTCCGTGATCAGAGAAGTTTGCTTCTCCAATACAGTAACATCCAGGAATCGTTGTCATTAAGTTATAATCAACCCAAACACCACCCATTGTATAGTGTACCGCTGGATAAATCATCATTGGAGTTTCATATGGATTCTGATCTATGATTTTCTCATACATCTGAAATAAGTTTCCGTATTTTGCTCTAACAATCTCTTGTCCTAATTCTTTTATTTTTGCAGGTGATGCATTTTTTATATTATGAATCTTAGCTTGCTCTTCTCCATAACGAGTAAAAGCAGATGCAAAATCTAAATAAACAGCTTCTCCTGTTGCATTTACTCCATAACCAGCATCACAACGTTCTTTTGCTGCTCTAGATGCAACATCACGCGGTACTAAGTTACCAAATGCAGGGTAACGTCTTTCTAAATAGTAATCTCTTTGGTCTTCTGTTAAATCTTTAGGTGTTTTCTTTCCTTCCCTAATAGCTAAAACATCTTCCATGTTTTTAGGAACCCAAATACGACCATCATTACGTAAAGATTCAGACATCAATGTTAATTTAGACTGATAATCTCCAGAACGCGGAATACATGTTGGGTGAATCTGTGTATAACAAGGATTTGCAAAATATGCTCCTTTTTTATGAATTTTCCAAGCTGCAGTAGCGTTAGAACCCATTGCATTTGTAGATAAGAAATATACGTTACCGTACCCTCCAGAACCAATTACAACAGCATGTGCAGAATGACGCTCAATTTCTCCTGTAATTAAATTTCTAGCAATAATTCCTCTTGCTTTTCCATTAACAATAACAACGTCTAACATTTCATGTCTGTTAAACATCTCAATTTTACCACGAGCAATTTGTCTATTCATTGCAGAATAAGCTCCTAATAATAATTGTTGACCTGTTTGTCCTTTTGCATAAAAAGTTCTAGAAACTAAAACTCCACCAAAAGAACGATTGTCTAACAAACCACCATAATCACGTGCAAAAGGAACTCCTTGTGCCACACATTGATCAATAATATTTGCAGAAACCTCTGCTAAACGATATACGTTTGCTTCTCTAGAACGGTAATCTCCACCTTTTACAGTATCGTAAAACAATCTGTAAGTAGAATCTCCGTCTCCTTGATAATTTTTTGCAGCGTTGATACCTCCTTGTGCAGCAATAGAATGCGCTCTTCTTGGAGAATCTTGGTAAGCAAATGCTTTTACATTATACCCTAACTCTGCTAATGTTGCTGCGGCAGAACCACCAGCTAATCCTGTACCTACAACAATAACGTCTATATTACGTTTGTTTGCAGGGTTTACCAAGTCTATTTTATTTTTATAATCTGTCCATTTATCTTTAATTGGACCTTGAGGTACTTTTGAATCTAAAGCCATATTGTATAGATTAATGGTTTAAGTAATGATAAATTGCAATAAAAATAAATCCTAAAGGAATTATAATTGAATATGCTTTACCTATTGTTTGTAATGTTTTTTTTCGTCCAGATGTAGAACCCATAGACTGAAATGCTGATGTAAATCCGTGTGCTAAGTGTAATCCTAAGAATACAAAAGCAACTACATAAGCAGCAACTCTCCAAAATGGCACAAATTTATGCAATAATTCTTCATGGTAACGGTACCCTTCTATTCCTTGTAAAGTACCAGACCAGTCTCCTTGAATAAATTTTGTGTTAATTTCTGGAATCCAGAAATCGATAAAATGTAAAATGATAAAAGCTAAAATAGCTGCTCCACTCCAAATCATGTTTCTGCTCATCCAAGATGAATTAGCTGCACCATTGTTCTTTGCATACCCAACTCCGTTTGCTTTTTTGTTTTTTAATTCTAAGATAAATCCCAATACAAAATGAAAAACCACACCAAAAATTAATACCGGCTGCAAGGCAAATTGTATTAAAGGGTTTGTTCCCATAAAATGTGAAACTTCGTTAAAAGTATCTGGGCTAAAAACTGATAAAAGATTGATTGCAAAATGCTGTAATAGGAAGAACATTAAAAAGAATGCAGAAAGCGCCATGGCTACCTTTCTTCCAACTGAAGATTTGAAAAATCCGCTCATTGTATAAATGTATAATTAAGTTATAATTGTTGTTTTACAAATGTACCATTTAGATACGCTCTACTGAAATAATAAAGGTTGTTTTTTGGTTATTTAGAATCGTTTTAATATGATGATTTTGTTTTAATTACCCTTTTAAATTTTGTCCTTAAATTTAACACGCTACAACAAAGCCATTACTTCTGCTACAATAATTATAAGCACCAATGAAAAAGGATACACTGCTGCATAAGCAATTTGCGGAGCATCAGACTCTGTCATAGAATCGGTAGCACTTAACCCGGGTGTAGATGTCATACCTCCTGTTAAAGCTCCTAAAATAGACAAAAAGTTAATTTTTAAAATAAATCGACCTACAAGAACCACTGTAATCATAGGAATTAAGGTAATTAGAGCGCCGTATAAAAATAAAATAAAACCATGTTTTTCAATTGCAGAAATTAAACTTTGTCCTGCTTTTAAACCAACTGGAGTTAGAAATAATAAAAGTCCAAACTGACGCAATATTTGGTTTGCAGGACCTGATAAATTCCAAATTACGGTAGCAAATTTTCCTTTCCAACTTAAAAAGATAGAAGATAAAAGTACACCTCCAGTAAGACCTAATTTTAAACCGATACCTCCTAACGGAATAGCAATTGCCCCTACAAGAATACCGATAACAATACCAAATGCAACGGGTAAAAAACTAGTTTCGCCTATTCTTTTTAAACTATCTCCAAAAAGTTCTGTAACTACAGAAACATTTCCTTTAGAACAAGAAACTAAAATTTTATCTCCATATTTAATTTGAGTTGAAGGATGAGGAGCCAAATCTATACTAGCTCTTCTAATACGTGTAATGGTAGCAGAATAATTTTCTAGAAGATTTAATTCTTCAATTGTTTTATTTACCACAGTATCATTACTTACCACATACCATTTTACTTCATAGGTGCCACTTCTAGGAATTTTAATATCGGTAACTTTACCTAATAAAACTTCAATTCTTTGCAATGCATTAACGGTACCTACTGCTTTTATAATATCTCCTGTTTCTAAAATAGTATCTTTTGTAGGAGAAGTAGGTAGCTGATTAGGCTTCATAATACGTGAAATATTAGCCTTGGTCATAAACCGTATTCTTAACTCATTAATTGTTTTTCCGTTTACGTTTTCATTAGAGATAATTAAGTTTTTATTAATCACCATTGGTGTGTTAGATTTCGATTTTTCTTCAAAATCTTTTTCTTCTTTCTTAATGTTTACTCTAAATAATGTAGGTCCTAATTTTACAAATAAAATAACACCTAAAACTCCAAATGGATATGCAATACCATAACCAATGGATGCTAAAGGAGATTGAGAAGCCTCTATAGAAGCCGCCAAACCAGGTGTAGACGTTAGCGCACCTGTTAACAAACCACTCATCATATTCATATCTACATCATAAATATAAGAAATAGACACGGCCGTAATTCCACCTGTTATAACCGTAATTCCTGCCAAAAGAATTAATTTAGCTCCTTGTTCTTTAAAAGAACTAAAAAAAGAAGGTCCTGCTTGCATACCAATGGTATAAATAAATAAGACCAAACCTACACTTTGTATAATTGGAGGAATGTTAAAGGTAATGCCATTTAAATTGTAGAGATATCCAAAAAAGATAGCAACAAAAATAACTGCAGAAGTATCAAAACTAATTCCTTTTATACGAATGTTTCCTAAGGCGATCCCTAAACCAATAACTAGAAATAACACAAAGTAATCTTTAGTGAGTAATTCTAAAAAAAATTCCATAATTTTAATATTAATTTTATTGTGTTTTTATAAAAAACTGACTTTCATTTAAGTAAGCAAAAATAGCTCTTTACTTTATTAAATTTTTATGATATTTATCACTAGAAGCCCTGCTATTACTAGTGTAATTTACTTATCCCTCCCCTAACTACTATGCCTATTGGACGAATACGTTGTAGTATATTTTATTACTTAAAAGGATCCGTTTATTTATTATCCGAAGAAATTAAGCATTTATCATTTCCCCACTTCCCTTTAAGTTCCTCTGTGTTAATTACTTCTCCATTACACCTTAAAAAATTCCCTTCTTTATCTTTTTTAATGATTTTCATTTTACCTTTCTCAATGGCGTTTATAATTCTATAAATCAAACCATTTTTAGACACAATACTACCTTTTGCAATTAGCTTTAATCCTTCTTCATTATTGTATAAATCCATTTCAGTTGAAATTTCATCTGGAACAACACCATCTTCTAATTTTTGTTTTTTGTACGTTAAATAATTTTCTTTTTCATGTGCCTCTCCTAAAGAACGAGCAGAGTTCTCACCTATTTCCTGAGCTAACCTTGCCATCCAATAGGCATGCCTAAAAGCATCTACTTGCCCACCTGCACCGTCTTTATCTAATACATCTGTTTTTGAAATAGAATCTGCTACTCTAGTAGTTTCTTTAGAAATCTCTAAAGATTTTTTTGCCTTAAAAGGATGAAAAAATACCCATTTTTTAATTGGAGGAGAGAGTTTAAAAAATCTTTTAAAATTAGATTGTCCAAATGAATGTATAGCAAAGAGTATCGTTAAAAGAAATAGTATCCTTTTCATTTTGAAAATAATGATTTGTAAAAAACAAAAATACTCCTTTTAATCGAAAAAAAACTTTCAATAGAAAATCCCTTTATGGGTCTTGCTTTTATAGTAGTAATATTTAATGTTCATCAATTTTTAAAATTTAGTACAAAAAAAAACCATCTTAATTATAAAAATTAAAATGATTTAAATATATCTTTTTAAAAAACAGGAATCACTTTCTAAAAAAATTGAGAAATTGGGGGACTTCTTAATTATTTACAGCAAAACTAAACTTAATTAAAAAGTATTTTTAGATAATAATACTCCTAAAAACTGTAAAAACGGGAAAACAAAGAAGAATTCAACTACTCTGAACATGCTTTTCTAAGAAAAAACAACCTTTACATTATAGAAAATTAGTACTATTTAAATAAAATTCAAATTTTAAAATAAAGATTATGCATACTTTTTTCTAAATTCTTCTGGTGTAGAATTAGTGTGTTTTTTAAAATATTTATACAAATTGGTAGGCTCATTAAAACCCGTTTTAAAAGCAATCTCTTTTATAGAAAGATCATAATGTATCAGCAATCTTTTCACTTTAATTATAACAGTATCATCTATAAACTCTTTAGCAGATTTGTTTGCAATAAATTTTACAACCATATTAAGCTTTTTTGCAGAATACCCTAACTTATCTGCATAATCATACACTTTTTTAGTTTTGTAATAATCTTCTTCTAATAAATTTTGAAAAATAATAAACTCTTTTAAATATCTACTCTGTTGTAAAGTGTTATACCCAGTCGATTTTATTCTATAAATTAAAGTAATTAAAATATGTAATAAACTCCTTATCAGTTTAAAAGAATAAATATCATTTACAACTAAAACCTCTTTTTCTATTCCTTTTATTAATTTAAAAATACTCTCAAAATCGAAGTCTTTTAATTGTGTTTTTGGAGAAACTAATAACTCATTAAACATCTGAATAGCATTTGCAACCTCAATTTCATTTAAATAACTATTTAAAAACTCTTCTTTAAAACATAATAGAAAACCTTTTGTTGCCTTATTTAAATAAAACCGATGCATTTGATCTTTTCTAATAGCCAAAATAGTCCCTTTATCATATTCATAATCAGAAAAATCAATTGAGTGTTTACCTTTTCCTTCTGTTATAAAAATTAATGCATAAAAATCTACTTTATGATTTTTTGTAAGAATTTCTTCACTTTCAAACTTATCTAAGTCTTGAAAATTGACAATATCAAAATTTGATTGCTGGAGTTTTAAGTAATTATGGGTTCTGTGTAGGGTAATTGACATCTATTTAAGGTATTTAAACCTCTAAAATACAGATTATTATTTTAGTCCTTTTATAATTATTGTATTTCCATTAAAAACAATTGCATCTTCCATCTTTTTACCTAACAACAACTTACCGATTGGAGACGAAACAGAAATAGCAAAATACACTACATTATCAACTGTAAGTTGACCTGCAGAAATAGATAAAAAATAGTTAGTAATATTTGTTTCAATCACCGTGCCTAGATGTGCAATATTAGACGTTTTAGAAACATCAATTTTAGCTAAAATCTCTTTCATTTGTGTAATTCCTGCAAGTTGCTGACTGGCTTTTTCCATTTCTAACTGCAACATGGCTCTACCAGTTTCATGCTTATCGCCAGCAGAACTTTTAGTTTCTGATTGTAATGCTTTTTGATTTGAAGTAATAATTTCTGTAACCGTATTTAAGCGTTTATTTACAAAAGCTTCACACTGCTTATAAAGTGCTTCTTTAACTTTTAATTCCGACATATATTATTTTTATTTCTCTAAAGAAAACACAAAGGCACCATAATTTCCATGATGCGAAATTGAGCAAGATTTGGTTAATAATTTTTTCTTGTGATAAAACAAAGGAGCACCAACAGTTGTTTTTATTTTTATGATTTCCTCGGATAAAACACCTGTTTCTATGGCCAATTGTATTTTTAGATCGATATGTGTTTTTTTTGATGAACCAATCTTTGAAAAAATAACAACTTCATTATTCTCTTCTTTGGCAATTGTATGGATATAAAATGGATTAAAACTTGTACTTGTACCATATTTATGATCTTTAAAAAGCACAAAGCCTTCTGTTTTAGAAATTAAACTACATTCAAATTTTTGAGGTGCAAAAAAGCGTTTTTCTATTTTTTGAGTATAACATTTATAAGCCGCTTCTTTCATAGACCAAAATTGCCAAACTTTTAAAAATGGATTCTCTGCATCACGAATTTCTTCTTGTTCTTTTTGGGTGAATTGTTTCTCTAAAAACCCTTTTCGTTGCCATTTACTTTGGGTTTTAGCAAGGTTTAAATCTACAATATCATTGCCAATATTATGCATCCGTTTTAGATTGAATTACAGCAATAGTTGCTTTTACAGAAAGCATTTTCTCCATAGAATCGTTGTCTATTTCTATATTAAATTCATCTTCTACATCTAAAATAATATCTACCAAATTTGCAGAATTTATCTCTAAATCATTTATAAAATCTGTTTCTTCAGATAAGTTTTTAAAACCTTCTTCGTTTTGAATATATGGTTTTACAATTGTTGTTAATTTCGATATAATTTCTTCTTTCGTCATATTTTATTTATTGTTTTAAACCTCACAGGTTTTTAAAACCTGTGAGGTCTTTCTATAACTTACAATTAGTTATAATTTATACTTTTTAAAGATAACACATGCATTAACATCACCAAAACCAAAACTTGCTTTTGCTAAAATAGTAATGTTTTTCTCCACCATTTTTGTCGGAATTTTATCTGTAGAAATTAATTCAGAAATTTCTGAATGCACATCTTCGCAATTAATATTCGGAAACACAAACTGTTCTTTAATTTGCAAAACGGAAGCTACAGACTCAATAGCACCAGAAGCAGCCAAACAATGGCCAACCATAGATTTTAAAGAGTTAATGTAAGGAAAATCAGTTCCTTTTCTTTGCAATGCTTTGGTCCAATTTTCTATCTCTAAACTGTCTTTAGAAGTGGCTGTTAAATGGCCGTTTATTACATCAATTTCATCTACAGAAATAGCAGCATCTAAAATTGCATCTGTTATACATTTCTGAACCGCTTCTGCATTTGGCGCAGTTAAAGTTCCGCCATTTCTTTGTCCGCCAGAATTTATATTCCCACCTAAAACCTCTGCATAAATGGTTGCTTTTCTTTCTAAAGCGCTTTCTAACGATTCTAAAACCAAGGCACCTGCGCCACTTCCAGGAACAAAACCAGACGCAGTTTCACTCATAGGTCTCGATCCTTTTTCTGGACTTTCATTGTGCTTATAAGACATTACACGCATTGCATCAAATCCACCCCAAGTATACAAACTACTGTCGCTAGAACTGCCAACTAACATTCTTTTTGCCTTTCCGTTTTTAATACGTTCAAACCCCATTAACAAGGCTTCTGTACCCGTTGTGCAAGCAGATGAATTTGTCGTTACTTGGTTTCCTAAACCTAGAATTCCGCCTAAATAAGCCGAAATACCGCTTGCCATTGTTTGTACCACAGAAGTACTACCCAAACGTCTTACATTTTGATCGTCAATTTTATAAATTGCTTCTCTAAATTTTTCAATACCAGAGGTTCCTGTTCCAAAAATTAATCCAGAATCATAGTCCAATTTAGAGTTTTCATCCACCGAAAAACCAGCGTCTTTCCAAGCATCAATTCCTGCCATACAACCGTATAAAATACTTGTACTATTGAAACCTCTTAATTGTAAAGGCGATAAATATGCAGCTTTTTTTTCTTCAGAAACTTCTGGAATTCCACCAATACAGCAAGAAAATCCTTTGTCCTTTAAATTCTGATGAAAGGTAATTCCAGATTTCCCAGTTTTTATGGCATTTGTAAATTCCTGCAAACCAACGCCATTTGGTGCAACAACTCCTAAACCCGTAATTACGACTCTATTTTTCATTTCTTTATCGATTTTTTAGACCTCACAGGTTTTAAAAACCTGTGAGGTCTGCTTACTAAATTAATATCATTCCAGAAATAGTTCCTCTGCAAACCAATTCATTTTTCTCATTCATCATTTTTACTTTGCACTTCAATTTATTGAATCTAAAATATTCTTTTTCTGAAATTACCGTTACTTTTTCATTTGGTAAAACAGGCAAATAGAAATCCACCTGATTAGAGGTTAAAGCAATTTGTGGTTTTTTTTCTTCGGATGAAATTTCGTCTTTTAATAAATAAATACCCAAACAAACAACACCAATTTGCGCCATTGTTTCTGTTAAAATAACACCTGGCGTAATCGGATTTCCTTTAAAATGACCCTCATAAAAAAAGGCATTCTCTTTAAATGTATAATTTCCAGTAACTCCGTTTTCTGAAATTTCTGTGAGTTCATCAACAAACAAAAAAGGATTTGTATACGGAAGGTTTTTAATGATTTCTATTGAGTTCATTTATTTAGTTTAACAGACCTCACAGGTTTTAAAAACCTGTGAGGTCTTCTTTATTACTCTAAAGTTAAGGATTCTAAAATAATTACTTCCTTAACTTTATGAGAGTCGATAAAATTTTGTTTGTCTTCAAAAATATTGATAACATAGTCTCTTAATAAACTTGTTTTTTTATCTGATAAAATAGAATTGTAAGAAGAATGTTTATACGTTCTAAAATCACCTACAAACTGATGGTGTGTTGGGTTTAAATGAATGTATAAAATCAACTTTCTTAAATACTCTTCATTATCTAATTTTATTCTTGAAAAACGATCTTTAAATAAACTTCCACTTCTTCCATATTTTTTATTGATACTTTTTGAATACGCATTAAATAAATTTGAAAATGATTGAGATATTTCTTTTGAAGCAACCTCTTCTTTTGTCTTTATTAATAAGTGAAAGTGATTTTTCAATAAACAATAAGTCAAAATCTCTAAAGTTTTAGAAAGGTGTTTTTTTACTAATAGAAGAAAATAAGCATAATTCTGCTCTTCAATAAAAATATTTTCTTTATTGTTTCCACAGTTATAAATATGGTAAAAAGAATCTTCTACTAAAACTTCATATTTCATATTGTTTTCTTTAACAGACCTCACAGGTTTTTAAAACCTGTGAGGTCTTGTCATTACTTATTATCATTCAATTACCACTCCAACAATATTCGTTGTGCTGAAAAACCAGGACCAAAACTTAACATAAGCCCTCTTTCTCCTTTTGGTGGATTTCGATCCATAAATCGTTCTAAAACATACAAAACTGTTGCGCTAGACATGTTGCCGTACAAACGTAAAACTTCTTTTGTGTCGTCTATATTTTTCCCTAAAACACCGAATAAATCTTCTACCGTTTGTACAATTTTCTTTCCTCCAGGATGAAAAATCAAGTGGTCTACATCATCAATCGTTAAATTATTTCGTTCTAAAAAAGGATGCACAATTGCCGGAAAATGATCTGATATTTTTTGCGGAACTTCCTTATCCAATATCATTTGCAAACCTGTATTTACCAATTTAAAACCCATCATAGAAGTGGCATCGTAAAAATGATACATCGCTTCATCAATAATTGCTGGCCCTTTATCATCTTCATAAGAAGACAAAATAACAGCAGAAGCTCCATCACCAAAAATAGCAGCACTTACAATATTTGTCATCGAATAATCTTCTAACTGAAATGTTGCTGTTGGTGCTTCCACAGCAATTACGGCAGCTCTTTTATTCGGATTCGCCTTTAAAAAATTCTTTGCATAAATAATACCAGAAACTCCTGCTGCACAACCCATTTCTGTAACAGGCAAACGCACAATGTCTTGTTTCATTTGCAAGGAATTAATCAAATAAGCATCCATAGACGGAATCATAATTCCGGTGCAACTTACCGTAATTATATAATCGATATCTGTAGGTTTTAAACTCGCTTTTTCTAATGATTTTTTTAAAGATTGTTCTGCTAATTTCACAACTTCACGTGCGTAAATATCATTTTTTTCCTCAAAAGAAGTTGCTATAAAAACTTCTTCTGGATCCATAATAGAATAGCGTTTGTCTACGCCTGCTCCTTCAAAAAGTTTAATTACTTTTCTTTGAAAACGGGTATCTTGATCTTGCATCCATAATTTTACAAACGGAATAATATCTTTTGTTTCTCTGTGATATTTTGGTAGTTGTTTTGCAACCGATGTTATTTTAACTTTCATATTTTTAGACACTGATTTCACGAATTCTCACTAATTTATTTCGACTTGAATTTCACTGGATTTTTATGGTTTAAAGTAAAACCTAAAACTTTTTAACGTTTCAATATCCATTGAAAACGAAATGCCCATTTCCAAGAAATTTGTGCTTTTACATTTAATTTTTGAGAGATTCTTTCTAAATCTTTTCTTTTGAATCCTCTTAAAACAGATGTTAATCCGTCTTCAATAATCATTTTATTTTTGATAAAAAGTGACAACAGCATAAATAAATAATACGCCAATTTATGTCGATGTAAATCGTTTACTACAATTGCTATTTTTGTTTGTTTTAAAGTGTTTCCCAGAAAAGAAACCAATTGTTCTTCTTTAAAATGATGTAAAAATAAGGTGGCCAATACCACATCGAATTGTCTGTTTTTAAATGTATCAGAAAAAATATCTTCCGTTTTAAAACTCAGTTCTGGAAACGCTGTTGACAATTCATTGGCGTATTCTATTGCTGTGGGGTTTGCATCAATACCTAACAACGTCATTTTATAGCCTTTGTTTCTTCCAAATTTTGCCACATCTCGTAAAATATCTCCATGACCACAACCAATATCTACAATAGTTAGCTCTTGTTCTTTTGGGTGATTTTTTAATACTTTTTTCAGTGAATTTAAAGTTACTAAATTTCCGCCTAAATACCGATTTATATTTTCTAACTTATCTAAAGTATCTCGCAATAAATCTCCGCCAATAGAAAAATCGTCCATTAATTCTTCTTTGTCTGTTCTATTATTTGTGCTGATAAAAAAATCCATTAAATTTTCATTGGTTTACCATGTGTTTGCTTAATTATAATTGGTAATAAAAAAGGTAGTTTTTTTAAAATTTGAAGCAAAACAGCTGCAATTTTATCTTTTCGAAACAACATTGCTATAAAATGACCTGCTTTTAAACGCAAACTAAATTTTTTATTCCACTGTCTAATATATTGCTTTTCGAGCTCGTTTCTAGACACTTTTTCACTATTCAAGTAATTTAGAATCAATTTAGAGGCAATTTGTGCAGACTGAATTGCCATACTCATTCCATTTCCGCAAAGCGGATGAATCATTCCTGCAGAATCTCCGCACATTAAAATATGCTTTTCTACTGGTTTTTTGGTTTCAAAAGAAATCTGACTAATGGTTAATGGCTTCTCAAAAATAGCTTGAGAATTATTAAAAATTTCTTTTAAAAATTGATTTTTAAAAACGACTTGTTCCTGAAAATCATCAATATTTTTATACTTTTTAAAGGATGTATAATTGGTGATATAACACAAATTAATTGCATTATTCTCTACTTTAGAAACACCACAATAACCACCTTTAAAGTTATGAAGCGCTACTAAATCTTCTCTAAAGTTTCCTTTTACATGAATTTTAACGCCTAAATAAGGCGATTTTTTTTGGATAAACTCACGTTCCATTTTTACATCTAACAAAGAACGTTTTCCAAAAGCTCCAATCGTAATTTTTGAAGTGAACGTGTTATTCTCTTTGGTTTCAACCAAAAACACATCATTTTTAAAAGCAACATTTATTACGGAATCTTTTAAAATTGTAACTCCGTTTTTTATCGCTTTTTCTGATAAAATAAGATCTAATTGATACCGTGAAATTCCGAATCCTCCCAAAGGTAATTTTACCGAAATAAGGTTGTTCTTAGTAGTTGATAATTGAAAGTTTTTAATTTTAACAGCGCCAAAATCAAACGGATTAATCTCTAAAAAGTCTAAATAAGGCAATACTTCATTCGATATATATTCACCACAAACTTTGTGTTTAGGGTATTCATTTTTCTCAATTAATAAAACCTTTTTATTAAATTTTGATAAATGAATTGCATTGCATAAACCTGCTAAACCTCCACCAATAATAATTACATCTGCAACTAAATTGCTATTATTATAATTATCTGTGTTTATAGGTTTTTTCATTTTAATCTATTGACTTTTACAATGCTTTTTCAAAACAAATACTATTTTCTACTCCTTTGTATTGTCCGTAATTTGGAATCTTTTTATAGTTGCATTTGGTATAAAATTTTGCTGCTTCCACTTGTCTTTTTCTGGTTTCTAAAATACATTTTTTATAACCTAATTCTTTAGCCCAAGTTTCTAATTCTTGTAATACTTTTTTAGCAACTCCTTTTCCTCTATCATCCAGAGAAACAAACATTCTTTTTACCTCTACAGAAGTAGCGTCAAACTTTTTTATTGCTCCGCAGCCAACTGCTTTTTTATCAACAGAAACCACCACCACATTCTTTAAAACATCAATATTATTAAACTGATTGTAAAAATCGTGTTCTGCTCCATCCATGATTTTTAAATAAGCATCTAACTGTTTTACCAAACTGATAAAATCTGGATTTTCAGAATTTGTTCTAATAGTTTCTATTCTCATTTTTAATGTTATTTATGTCATTCTAAGACCCTATAAAAAAATAATGACTCAGAAATAATAACGTACAATTTAATCCTTTCTCTGATAAGATTTTTGGTTTTTCTTTCAGTTTGTCATTTCGACCTTTTGAGAGAAATCACATAAAGTCACGCTGTTTTGTATTTTTCTGGTTATGAAATTTCTCCTACCGTCGAAATAACAATTGGAAGTATTATTAATTCTTTTCATTTTTAGGCAAGCCTACAGACATTAAACTCTTCATAATTTAAGTTAACAGATTACTCAGTAATGCTGCCGCACAATGCTTACCATAATTTTGTAAAATACAAAAAGACGCTTAGTGTCAGAACTCAAACTTTAACTGTACCCAAACAGGTTCTTTGTTTTCGGTATTTAAATTACCAAAAGACAAACCTAACAAACGTACGGAATTTGTAATTTCATCTTGAAATAACAACTCTTTTACAACAGGAAAAAATTCGTTTTTGGTCTGCATAAAATATTCTTTGGTTTTACTCCTAGTATGTTGTGTAAAATCTGAATACTTAATTTTTAAGGTAATCGTTTTTCCCTTTGTATCGGTTTTAGTCATGCGTCTTTCTAACTCATCGGCAATTTTCTCTAACTTTTCTATCATAAAAATTTCCGAAGAAATATTTTCACTAAAAGTTCTTTCTGCTGCAACAGACTTTCTAATTCTATTGGGTTTTACGGCGCTATTATGAATTCCGCGAACAATATTATAATAATGAGCACCAGATTTCCCGAAAGATTTAACCAGCTCTTCTAACGATTTTTTCTTTAAATCGTTCCCAACAAAAATACCTAAATTATACATTTTTGCAGCGGTAACCTTACCGACTCCGTAGAATTTATTGACAGGTAATTCTTCTAAAAACTGAATAACCTCATCTGGATGCACTGTTTTTTGTCCGTTAGGTTTATTAATATCAGATGCTACTTTTGCTATAAACTTATTTATAGAAATTCCGGCGGAAGCCCGTAAACCAGTTACTTCAAAAATACGCTCTCTAATTTCTCTTGCAATGGTGTTTGCAGACGGATTTCCTTTCTTATTTTCTGTAACATCTAAATACGCTTCATCTAAAGAAAGTGGCTCTACCAAGTCTGTATACTCATAAAATACTTCTCTAACTTGAGCTGATATTTCTTTATAGCGAGCAAAATTACTATTTACAAAGATTAAATGCGGACATTTTTGTCTGGCTAAAGCGCCACTCATGGCAGATTTTACACCAAATTTACGAGCTTCGTAACTGGCTGCAGAAATAACGCCTCTTCTACCTTCGCCACCAACAGCAATCGCTTTTCCCCTTAATTCTGGGTTGTCTAATTCTGCTACAGATGCGTAAAAGGCATCCATATCTACATGAATTATTTTTCTAAAAGGTGGTTGCAATTCCATGTATCGAAAGTACAAAATGAGTTATAAATTTATCAATATTTTGTTATTATATTCATAATTCATTTCAGAGAGTTTTATCAACAATAAAAAATGTTAGTACATTAATTTATATAAACGAGTATTTATATTTTCTTAGAATCTGCAATAGTATATTATTAATCTAAAATAATATCATGGTCTGTAAAACGGTTACTTAAAAGAACAATCAATAAAACCAATTGCATAATTGGGTTTGTTAATGAAAGTTTGTTATTTTTCTTCGACTTATATTGTATATTTGTCCACAATTTAGATTTAATCTATTTAAAATTATGATAAAAGTTTCAGACACAGCAAAGAAGAAAGTCATAGAATTAATGACTGACGATGGCTTTAATGCAGCAACCGATTTTGTACGCGTTGGTGTAAAAAGTGGTGGTTGTTCAGGTTTATCTTACGATTTAACTTTCGATAACAAAAAAGAAGAAAACGATAAGGTGTTTATGGAGAATGATGTAAAAATCATTGTTGATAAAAAAAGCTTTTTATATTTAGTTGGAACCACCTTAGAATACTCTGGAGGTTTAAACGGAAAAGGATTTGTTTTTAACAACCCAAACGCAAATAGAACTTGTGGTTGTGGAGAATCATTCTCACTTTAAAAATTTAAGAAAAAGATGTCAAAGTACACAGAGGAACAGCTAGAAGAAGAATTAAAAACTCAAGAATATAAATACGGTTTTTACACAGATATAGAAAGTGACACATTTCCTGTAGGATTAAGTGAAGATGTTGTTCGCGCAATTTCTAAAAAGAAAAATGAGCCAGAATGGATGACCGAATGGCGTTTAGAGGCTTATAGGGTTTGGGAAAAAATGGAAGAACCAGAATGGGCTAATGTGCATTATGCGAAACCAAGTTTTCAAGACATTGCTTACTATTCTGCACCAAAAAAGAAACCTAAATTAAATAGTTTAGATGAAGTAGATCCAGAATTATTGGACACTTTTAAACGTTTAGGAATTTCTTTAGACGAACAAAAAAAATTAGCTAATGTAGCGGTAGATATTGTAATGGATTCTGTTTCTGTTGCTACTACTTTTAAGAAAACATTAGGTGAAAAAGGTATTATTTTTATGCCTATTTCTGAAGCAATTCAAGAACATCCAGAATTGGTAAGAAAATATTTAGGAACCGTTGTACCAACTACAGACAACTTTTATGCAGCATTAAATTCGGCTGTTTTTTCTGATGGATCTTTCTGTTACATTCCAAAAGGTGTTCGTTGTCCGATGGAACTTTCTACCTATTTTAGAATTAATGAAGGTGGAACAGGACAGTTTGAAAGAACTCTAGTAGTTGCAGATGCAGGGAGTTATGTATCTTACTTAGAAGGATGTACTGCGCCAAGTAGAGATGAAAATCAATTACATGCAGCTGTTGTAGAATTAATTGCAATGGATGATGCTGAAATTAAATATTCTACTGTACAAAACTGGTATCCTGGTAATAAAGAAGGAAAAGGTGGCGTTTACAATTTTGTAACCAAAAGAGGATTGTGTGAAACCAATGCTAAAATTTCTTGGACACAAGTAGAAACTGGTTCTGCTGTAACTTGGAAATATCCTTCTTGTATTTTAAAAGGAAATAATTCTGTAGGTGAGTTTTACTCAATTGCAGTTACTAATAATTTTCAACAAGCAGATACAGGTACAAAAATGATTCACTTAGGTAAAAATACTAAGTCTACCATTATTTCTAAAGGAATCTCAGCAGGTAACTCACAAAACTCCTATAGAGGTTTGGTACAGATACATGCAAGAGCAGAAAACGCACGTAATTTCTCTCAATGCGATTCTTTATTGATGGGTAATGCATGTGGTGCACACACGTTTCCTTATATAGAAGTTAAGAATAAAACAGCTCAAGTAGAACACGAAGCAACTACAAGTAAAATTGGTGAAGAACAATTATTTTACTGTAACCAACGTGGTATTGATACAGAAAAAGCAATTGCTTTAATTGTAAACGGATTTAGTAAAGAGGTTTTAAATAAATTGCCAATGGAATTTGCTGTAGAAGCTCAAAAATTATTGGAGATTAGTTTAGAAGGAAGTGTTGGATAATTTATAACCAACCATAAAATATACAATTATTAAAAATAATGCTTCTAGCCAAAAGCTAAAAGCCAATAGCATAAAAAGAATGTTAAAAATAGAAAATTTACAAGCGAGTATTGATGATAAATCAATTTTAAAAGGATTGAGTTTAGAAGTAAAAGCAGGTGAAGTACATGCAATAATGGGACCTAATGGTGCTGGTAAAAGTACTTTGGCTAATATTATTGCCGGTAAAGATGATTATGAAGTTACTGCTGGTACAATTGAGTTAAATGGAGAAGACATTAGCGAATTAGCACCAGAAGAAAGAGCACATAATGGTGTGTTTTTATCTTTTCAATATCCTGTAGAAATTCCTGGAGTTTCTGTAACCAATTTTATTAAAACTGCAATTAACGAAACTCGTAAAGCAAAAGGTTTAGAAGACATGCCTGCAAAAGACATGTTAAAAATGATCAGAGAAAAATCTGAATTATTAGAAATAGACCGTAAATTTTTATCTCGTTCTTTAAACGAAGGTTTTTCTGGAGGAGAAAAGAAACGTAATGAGATTTTTCAAATGGCAATGTTAGAACCAAAATTAGCCATTCTTGATGAAACTGATTCTGGTTTAGATATTGATGCTTTGCGTATTGTTGCAAACGGGGTAAATAAATTAAAATCTAAAGACAATGCAGTAATTGTAATTACGCATTACCAACGTTTATTAGATTATATCGTACCAGATTTTGTACACGTTTTACATGATGGGAAAATCGTAAAAAGTGGAGATGCTTCTTTAGCTTTAGAACTAGAGGAAAAAGGATACGATTGGATTAAAGAACTTGTATAAGTTCACAGTAAAATCAGTAGCAGTTTGCATCCAGCAACTGTGTATAAAATTAAGTTAAGAATAAAAAATAGTCAGTTTACAATAGTTTAATGAAAATTCATAAAACTATTGTAAACTGAGTACTGAAGACTGAAACAATGGAATTAAAAGACAAACTATTATCATCATACCTTGCATTTGAAAATGATGTAGACACCAATTCTGACATACACGAAATCCGTTCTAAAGCATTTAAAAACTTTGAAACATTAGGGTTTCCTACTAAGAAATTAGAAGCTTGGAGGTACACTTCTTTAAACGCTGTCTTAAAACACGATTATAGCATTTTTCCTAAGAAAGACTGTAATATAGAAATGGCTGATGTAAAACAGTATTTTATACATGATATAGACACTTATAAAATTGTTTTTATCAATGGAAAATACAGCTCTTTTTTATCAGAAACCACACACGATGCTATAGATGTTTGCTTAATGTCTGCAGCTTTAGCTAAAGATAAATATAAGCCAGTAATAGAAAACTACTTTAATAAAATTGCAGAAAAAGATAATTTAACATCTTTAAATACTGCATTTGCAACAGAAGGAGCATACATTCATATTCCTAGAAATACCGAAGTAAAAAAACCGATTCAAATTATCAATTTCACTACAGGTACAGAAGCTGCTACAATGCTACAACCTAGAAATTTAATTGTTGTTGGAGAGAATTCTCATGTTCAAATAATAGAACGTCATCAAAGTTTAACAAGCAATCCTGTTTTAACCAATTCGGTTACAGAAATTTTTGCTGATAAAAGAGCATTTGTAGATTATTATAAGATTCAGAATGATGATTTAAATGCATCGTTAGTAGATAATTCTTTTGTAGAACAAAAATCTAATAGCGTTGTTTCTGTACATACTTTTTCTTTTGGAGGAAATATCACCAGAAACAATTTAAACTTTTATCAAAAAGGAGAATACATAGATTCTATCTTAAAAGGGATTACAATTAGCGAAGGGAAGCAACATATAGATCACCATACTTTAGTGCATCACATAGAGCCTAATTGCGAATCTCATCAAGATTATAAAGGAATTTATGACGAGCGCTCTACAGCCGTTTTTAATGGTAAAGTAATTGTAAATAAAGAAGCTCAAAAAACAAACGCATACCAACAAAACAATAATGTTTTATTAAGTGGTAAAGCAACGATTAATGCAAAACCTCAACTAGAAATTTTTGCTGATGATGTAAAATGTTCTCATGGTTGTACTGTTGGTCAATTAGATGATGAAGCATTATTTTACATGCAACAACGTGGTATTCCTAAAAAAGAAGGGAAAGCATTGTTAATGTTTGCTTTTGCAAATACTGTTTTAGAAAGCGTTAAAATACCAGAGGTAAAACAACGTATTACTAAGATAATTGCAAACAAATTAAACGTAAATATTGGTTTCGATTTGTAGATCTCAAAATCAATTATTATATAAATATAAAAAACCACGCAATTTGCGTGGTTTTTTATATTTATATATTTTTCGTAACTTTATAATAAAACAGAAAATCATGAACAAAACAATTAAAACAGTATTATTAATAGCCGGAGTTGCACTACTTGTTTACGGAACTTACACTATGATTCAACCAGAAACAGAAGTTTCTATTGGTGATTTAGATTTAATAAAATCTCAAGACAACACCAATTCATATATTACTATTGCTTTAGGAATTGCTGCTGTAGCACTTAGTTTAATAAAAGGTAAAAGTTAATAAAACAACCAGTAAATTATTTTAAAAACCACTTAGAAATAAGTGGTTTTATTATGTTTTAGTCTAAAATTGTTTACTCAGGTCTTGCTTTTAATTTTCTAATAAATAACGAATACACGTAGATTGTAATTACACTAATCAACAGTATTGCCCAAAAACCATAATTCTGAAACCACGTTTCAAAATTACTTTTATAATTATAATTTTGAGGGTTTAACTCTAAATATGCATCTTTTAAAAATCTAGAATAACTAAAAGCAGTAAATAAAAAGAAGGTTGGTACTGCAAATAAAACTAAAGACCAAAAGATAGATATTATTGTTTTTTTCCAGTTTAAAATATAAGAAAAAATTGAAAAAACGATAATTAAAAACGAGATAAATAATATTATAAAGTACTCGTTGTATTTACTATACCCAAACAAATTGTTAGAAGAAGACATTAACCAAACTATTAATACCAATACAACCAAACTTGCTACAAAACTTAACAATAGTGTTTTAATACTTGTTGTTTTAAATATTAAAATAAGAATACTTAAACAAAAAGAAAAGGCAATTATAAAATACAAAAAGACAATATCAAAACCCGAGAAGTAAGCTTCATAAACGTTCTTAAAAAAATTATCAGTATCATTAAAATCAAAATATAGACTCTTGGAATATGGAATCTCTTTACCCGAAGATAAAGTACTCTCACCAAAACCTCCTCTTGTATAGTACTCTGCATTTGGGTTGCTCGTGTTTATCAATTCGGTTAATAAATAATTTGGTTTGTTATCTATTAAACGAAACCAATTATCCATTGTTAAGTTATGCTCTATTTCATATTTTTTTGATAAAGAAAACACTTTATTTAAACCTTGCTTTATTTTAACATCATCTTTATTATTTAATATTTCTTCACAAAAATTAAGCTGGTTTTTGTAATCTAAAGCATCTTGACCGTAATTAAACTCCTGTTTTGAATAGTTTAATAGCGACGGACTTAAAAACTCTTTAAACTCACTTATATCAATTATAGTTCTATTGTCAAAATTATCAAAAACAATCTCAGATCTAGCTTCGTAAGAGTTATTCGTTTCTATATCATAATTACTATTGAACTTATAAAACTGTAAAAAACGACCATCCATTTTGATAAAAGCTTGTGTAGTATCAATATTTGCTTCTAAATTATGATTATAGCCAACTACAACCTTTAAAGGAAAAGGAGCCGGATATTCTTTTTTATCTATTTCATATTCAACTTGATTTTGCGCTAAAAACAAACTAAACTTATTAAAAACCTTAATATCTTTATCTATTTCTTGCCAACTATAAAGAGACCTCGTTTTAATTTTTAACCCGGTTTTAAAAGAATAAAATTGTGTTGTACTTATTAAGATGATGAGAAAAACAATGCAAAATTGCTGAAAAATCATTCCTTTTTTTATAGAATATAAATTCTTAAAAGCATTGTTTCTTAAGTAAAAAATTATCCAAATTAATAAGATAAAAATAGAGATTAACACGTTATAATACACGTTAGATGTAATGTAGAAAAAATCATCTAATTTATGATGTTCTTTTAAATCTGATAAATCATTTACAGTACAAAAGCCTATTAAAAAGAAAAGTAGGTGAATAATTATATTTACTCCAAGCATCCAAACTAAACGAGTATTCCATATTAATGGGTAATGTTCTAAAAGGTATTTATTTATTTTATTGATGAAATTCATTATTATTTTTTAGAAGATTAATACACAAAAAAGCGTCTGGTAGATTTAGAAATATCTCTAATATAAGTTACATTTAATTGATGACTTGCAATTGTATTTAGCACAATATTAAATGTAATTTCATGCTTAAAGTACAAGATATAAACACCTCCATTAAACTCTAGCTTTTCTAAATTCAGTTCTTTAAAAACAGTTTCTAATTCTTCTCTAGCGTTGGTTGCATCTAATTCTATAATTAATTGCTTTGCTGTTTTTCCTTCTATATTTAATTGATTAGAAGGTTTACCATTTCTTAAATAAATAACCTCATCAGAAATTTTTTCTACTTCATATAATTGCTGAGAAGAAAACACCATTGCAATTGGGTTTACAGGCGATTTAGACATCATCTTTAAATCTTCTAAAATAATTTGTTGTGCCAAAATATCTAAATTTGCTAAAGGCTCATCTAATAAAATAATTTCTGGTTTACGTAACATTGTTCTTGCCAATTCAAAACGCATTTTATATCCAGAAGAAAGTTCGCTCCATTTTAAATCTTTGTATTTCCAAAGACCAAACCTGGCAACCATCATTAAAACTAATAAATCATTTTTTTTGCCTTTTACACCATAATGTACCAATGCAAATTTTAAATTATCTAAAACTTTACCATACCAAACAGTGGTTCTTTGCGGTATGTAAACCAATTTAGACAATACATTGTAAGCGTCTTTATTTTTTGATGAAAAAGAATATTCTAAACTACCTGCAGATACTTTATTTAAAGAAGCTAACACCGTTAATAATGTTGTTTTTCCATTTCCATTTTCGCCAACCAAACCAAAAACATCGCCTTTTTTTAATTCGATATTTACAGGACCTAAAACAAAACGACCTTTGTTATAATCTTTGGTAATATTTTCTGCTTTTAAAATTGGTGTACCAACTAAGTTTTTTGTTTCAATTTTTATCTTTTTTAGTTGATTACAGCATTCTGTAAACAACAAAAGTAATGACGATTTATCATCACTACTTTCATTTTCATATTTTTCTACAAAGTTTAATACTTTGGTAAATATTTCTGTAGAATCGGTATTTAAAGAAGCATCTAAAAGCGTTCTATACCCTAAAGAAAAATCGCCTCTCTTAAAATATAAAAGCGCATTTTCTATTAATTCTTCTTGTGTTTGTATCATATTTCTCTAAATTCTAGCAATTTTTATAATTAGAAATGATAAAGTTTATTTTATCGATTCAATCACCCCTTTTAAAAAGGTGTTTTCATCAAAATTCTTTAAACCAAAACGGACAATTACCATCTCTTGATCGGGTAAAACGTACACTCTTTGTCCTTGAAAGCCATCTGCATAATACATGTTTTTTGGTACATCTTTAAAATCATTTTCTGCATTTAGCCAGAACTGCGCACCATAAGTTCCGTTAGAACCTCGTGTTGGTGTTCTTATATAGTTAACCCATTCTTTGGTAAATAATTGTTCTCCATTCCAATTACCGTTTTTAAGGTATAAAAGCCCAAATTTAGACCAATCTCTTGCAGTTGCCCATGAATAAGAAGAACCCACGTAATTCCCGCTTAAATCAGCTTCTAAGACCATAGAATTCATCCCTATTTTATCAATAAAATTAGTGTACCAAAAATCTAAATATTCTTGATGCGTTTTAAAGTAAGTTCTTAAAATACCGGATAATAGATTAGAGGTTCCAGAGGAGTAATTCCAACTTTCGTTTGGAGTACCAACCAAAGGCTTATTTTCTTGCATCTTGGTCATATCTCTATCTAAAAACAACATTTTAGTTGCATCTGAGATTCTACTATAATTTTCATCCCATTCTAAACCAGAATTCATTTGTAATAAATTATTGATCGTAATGTTTTTACGTTCGTCCTTTTGCCAAGAATCAATAGGAGCCTTATCAAACACATTAATTCCACCTTGGGTTTGCATAACTCCAAATACAGTACTTAACAAACTCTTAGTCATAGACCAACCTAATAATTTTGACTCTTTATGAAAGCCTTCTGCATATTTTTCTGAAACAATTTGATCTTTATAAACAACCAAAACAGCTCTTGTTTTATTGATTGAATCAAATAGAAAATCTACAGATTCATCAATTTTATCATAATCTAAATTTGCAAAAATGGTGTCTTTTTGTGGTGCATTTCCGTAAGGATAAGGTGTGTTATTATCTGGTTTTAACCTTTTAGGAATTAAGTAATCTGCAGTTTCATCACTTTCTTTTAAAGTTAAAACAGCTCCTAAACCTTCTCTATAAATAGCTTTTCTTGTTAACAAGCCAAAAGCAGAAGATGTTGCATTTTTATTTTCTAAATCAACGCTATCCGAAGCCAAATTAACTGGAGAAAAATCATTGTCCGTGGTATCAGTATATTCTAGAGTTCTCTCTGCAACAAAAACAGACGAAGCAATATTTTTAGCAGAATAACCAGCCAATAGGTTCAATTTTGGATAATTATAAATTACTGTAGATAAAACAAGAATCAATACTAAAAGTAGAATACGTTTAAAAATTTTCATCAGAAAAAGAGTTTAATTATGTAAAAATAAGAAAATCATATTGTCTTTATCACAAGTTTAAAAAATCAACGGTTATCTTTGTCTTTTAAATTGATTTTGTATGATAAATGTTGATAAAATTAGAGCAGATTTTCCAATTCTAAAAAGAACCGTTCACGGAAAACCTTTAGTCTATTTTGATAATGCTGCTACTTCTCAAACACCACAAGTTGTTATTGATGCAATTGTAGATTATTACAGTAATTACAATGCTAATATTCATAGAGGCGTACACACTTTAAGTCAGGAAGCAACAGATAAATACGAACAAGCGCGTATTAAAATTCAACATCATTTTAATGCTAAAGAAGCGTATGAAATTATTTTAACTGCTGGTACCACAGACAGTATTAATAGAGTTGCAGCTGGTTTTGCATCACTTTTAAGTACAAGTGATGAAATAATTGTTTCTGCTTTAGAACACCATTCTAATATTGTGCCTTGGCAAATGCTTTGTGAAAAAACGGGCGCAATTTTAAAGGTGATTCCAATGTTAGAAGATGGTTCTTTAAACATGGAAGCATACCATAAATTATTAAATGATAAAACAAAATTAGTCTTCTGTAACCACGTTTCTAATGCATTGGGAACAGTAAACCCAATTGAAGAAATTATTGCTGCCGCACATAAGGTGAATGCTGCTGTTTTAATTGATGGAGCTCAGGCTACACCACATATTAAACCAGATGTACAAGCTTTAAATGTTGATTTTTATGTAGCATCTGCTCATAAATTATGTGGGCCAACAGGTGTTGGAATGTTATATGGTAAACAAGAATGGTTAGAAAAACTACCTCCTTACCAAGGTGGTGGAGAAATGATAGAAACCGTAACTTTTGAAAAAACTACATATGCAGGTTTGCCTCATAAATTTGAAGCTGGAACGCCAAATATTTGTGGCGGAATTGCTTTTGGAGCAGCCATAGATTATATGAATTCCGTTGGTTTTGATAATATTGCTGAATATGAACATGAGCTTTTAGCTTACGGAACACAAGAACTTTTAAAAATAGAAGGATTAAGAATCTACGGAACTACAAAAGATAAAACGGCTGTAATTTCTTTTAATGTAAACGATATTCATCCGTATGATATTGGTTCTATATTAGATAAATTAGGGATTGCAGTAAGAACAGGACACCATTGTGCACAACCAATTATGGACTTCTATAAAATACCAGGAACCATAAGAGCTTCTTTTTCTTTTTACAATACAAAAGAAGAAATAGATATTTTAGTTGCTGGCGTAAAAAGAGCAACAATGATGTTGTCTTAAGTAAACAACACTTTATAAAAACAAAAAAGGTTGAGAATATTAATTCTCAACCTTTTTTTATGCAACTAATACGCTATTTTATTATTTTAAACTAGGAGAATAATTTGTTGGGTATGCTCCTGCTTTTGCTAAACTATTTGTAGCTGTGGTAAAGTTAGAACCATATTTAGCATCTATAGAAGCTAAAATTTTGTTTGCCATTAAAGCATAACCTCTACTTGTTAAATGAATACCATCTAAACTGATTAAACCACCAGTAACTAAGTTTGTAGTCATTGTATAACCATCAAATACAACTCCGCTTGTAGAAGCTTCATTTAAAATAGCATTTAAATCTACAAAAGCTAACTCTTTTGCACTAGCAACACTAGCAATTGTAGCATTATAACCATCTGTAGCCGTTTTAATTTCTAATTGTTCTTCTGGTGTTAACACCCATTTATCTGCTAATGGAAGTGTTACTCCTTCTGCAGAAAACTGACCCGCTAAAGCTTGTGGCAACCCTTTACTCATTAAAAATTGTAAAGAAGTAGTATTTATTTTACCTATTACCCCACTACTAGATAACACTAATAAATCTTTTGCAGTTGCAGGTCTTGCTTGTCCATAATATTGCCCAAATAAAGAGGCAACTAATGGAGCTGCTTCTGCAGGAAGACCAAATTGCTGAACAAAAGGAACAAAGGTAGCACTAGAAAGTAAGCCTCCAGTAATTTGAGCAGATATATCTGTTAAATTTTCATCCTTTATTACAACTGGGTTTGTATTTTCTAAAGAAAACTCAATAATTCTATCTGTTTCACCTAAAGCTGTAAAAACTCTATTTATACCTCCGTAAACAGTGTTTAATGTAGGTATTTGAGCTTTAAGCCCAGCACCTGTATCTTTATCATTAGGATCTAAAGGATTAAAAGGTACCGTTGTAAAATGTGGTAAATCTGTAATATTAGGAACATTTGTAATAACTCCTTTAGGAGAAACCGCTGTTAATTGATTTACCATGTCATTAAAGACAAAATCGAAAGTAGCTATTGGTGTAATTGGGTTTGTACCATCTCCTCCTGTTGTAGCATATCCTAAAACATCATTACCACCAATTTCTGTTAATGTAAAAAATGTTGGGTTTTGTGCAATTGCATACTCTAACATAGAAACTGATGGTGAGTTTGCCATTCGTCCAAAATATGGGTTCAAACTTGCATAACCATTAAGGTTGATATGAGTACTCTTTGCACCTGGCACTCCAACATTTGTAAAAATACTACCATCTGCTGCCAAACTTACTCCAGCATTTGTAGATACTGGTGGTACAGGAGCACCTAAATTTGTTAAAAATTCATTTAACCTTTGCGGAGTTGCTCCATTAAAAATTAATCGATAAGCAAAATCATCAACTCCAGGAACTGGAATTATCATACCACCGGTATTATCATTCATTAATGGCTGATTAAAATCTCCTCCTCCAGCAGCTTTAAATTTTGTTGCTAAAATATTTGGAAAAGAATTCTCTTGACCTGCTTTAAATAAAGCCCCATCTGTATAACCTGCAGTAAAAGAAGCACCAAGAGAAATGTATTTAGAGAAATCTAATCCGTTTGCGTTTAGTGCTACTGCTGTTGCATCTTCTGAAATTGTATCTAACTCATTATTTACATCACAAGATGTTAAACTAAGCGTTAAAAGAAACAATCCTATATATTTATAATTTTTCATAAATTATCGTATTTTATTTTAGTTATTAATTGTCCAAGAAAGGTAATACTGAGAACCAATTGCACCAACACCAGGAGCACTTAAATATTCTTTACCCGTTAAGTTAGCACCACCTAATTTAAAAACAGATTTCCAAGTAGGAACGCTATAATTAATTTGCGCATCTAAGACTGTTCTAGAAGCAATTGTTGCATCTAAGAAAGTAGACTCCCATCTGTACTCATCTTGCCATCTTGCATTAATATTAAAACCAAAGTTTTTAAATAAATCTGTTTTCCCAAATTGTAATTTTACTTTGTGTTCTGGAGTATTAAACCCAGCTTCAAAATCTGGATCAGATGCTTGGTCAAATTCAAATTTAGAGAACGTATAGTTTAAACCTAAATTAAATCCATCTAAAATTTTTGTATTTAAACCAATAGAAGCACCGTAAGAGCTAATATCTGCTGCAGAGTTTGTATATGTTTGAAAAGCGGTAAAATCTCCACTTCCTAAAGCCACTAATGCTAAAGGAACTTGCGATCCTCCTGATCCAACTGGTGCTGTTTGTGTTAAGTTAACATCGCCATAAAAAGGAACGACAACATTTTTGTTTGCAATAAAATCTTCATATTGGTTATAATACACACTTAAATCTACAGTTACTCTTTGACTGTCTGCTAAAGCTAAACCTCTATAACCAACTTCAAAAGCAGTTACTTTTTCTGGTTTTACTATAGATACATTCGCATTACTTGGTGCTGCAACTTGTCCGGCAGCAAATGCTTCTACAGAACTTGCAGAAAAAGCATTTTCATAGGCAGATCTTCCAGAAAGAGCAATGGTTCCAGATCCTGTAAAATTCTGACCTGCACCACTAACTGTTAAAGGATTTGTTACATATCTATCTAAATTATCTGGTGCAGAACCTACTAAAAATCCTCTACCAGCATTTAATCCAATATATTGATCTTGTGTTGTTGGGTTTCTAAAACCTGTTTGAAAAGAGGCTCTAAAATTTTGATTTTTATTTTCTCCGCCTGCATACGCAAAAGAAACTCTTGGAGAAAAGTTACCTTCAAAATTTTGTGCTTTATCATAACGAATAGAAGCCGTAATTTTTAAACGATCGTCTTCTAAAAATTGTTTTTGAACTTGTGTATACACACCATATTCATTGTATTCTATAGGACCATCATAATCTGTAAAAATACTTCCGTTAGAATTTAAAGAATATAATCTATAAGAACCACCAATCTGAAACTCTGCCCAATCTATATAATCTCTAAAGTTATAGTTTGCATCTGAATGATAATATTTTGTGTTGTCTTGAAACTTTGCACCTGTAACTAAATTTGGATCTGCTATTACTTTATCAAAAGCAGCATTAAATTCTGCTGAACCAGGAAGTAACCTACCCGACTCTGCTGTTTGTCTAGCAATTGCATGTGCTTGGTCTGCAGTTAAACCGGCTAAAGTACTTTGTACAAAAGCACCTGTGTACTGACCAAACCATGTATTATCATCTTTCCAAGATCTATTAATATTAATAGCTGCAAAACGAGTATCATAAGAATTACCTGCATCTTCACTTGTCATATATCCTCTAAGAAAGAAATTTTTACCTTTAATTTCTAATTTATGTTGCTCCATAAAGAAGTCTTTAATATTGTATCTATTGGTACCTTGGTAAATAGTATTTCCAATACCAAATTTAGAATTCCATATTATTTCTAAACGATCATCTCCAAAAGGACGATAATTTAAAGAACTCCCAAATTTTACACTTTTAGCTTCATAAGACATTAAATCTCTTTCATCATACCCTGTTCTACTTATATTTTCACTCGGCACTAAAGCTGCAGCTCCGGCAGGTAAAATACCTAACCCCTCTAATGTTTCTGCAACACCTCTTAGATTGGTAGAAACCTCATCTCCATAAACGTTTAAACCGTCATAGTTTCTATCAGAATCTCTATCTCCAAAAGCATAACCACCATCTCTGGTATTTCTATAATCTGTAGCATGCCATTCTGTACCTTTTAAATAAGATAAAGTAGCTTTAGCAGCAAACTTATCAGAAAAAGCATACGCCATTCTAAGATTAAAATCATTATACTCATTGTCTCCAGCTGCTTCTTGACTTGTAATTCCAGATTTTAAAGAAATACTAATACCTTGATCTTCAAAAGGACTTTTACTTGTCATAAACATTATTCCGTTAAATGCATTTGCACCATATAAAGCAGAAGATGCACCAGGAAGTAACTCAACCGTTTTTACATCTAGCTCAGACATTCCTAATAAATTACCCAATGCAAAATTTAATGCTGGCGATGAATTATCCATACCATCTACTAACTGCATAAAACGAGTATTAGAAAACGTTGCAAAACCACGTGTATTTACAGACTTAAAAGTTAAACTGTTTGTGTTTACATCTACTCCTTTTAAGTTTTCTAATCCGTCATAAAAAGAGGGGGCAGAAGTGTTTTTAATAGCTCTACTATCCATTCTTTCTACCGTAACTGGAGATTCCATAATACGTTCTGGAGTTCTAGAAGCAGAAACCACTATTTCATCTAAAGAAGTTGCATTTTCTTTTAAATTAGCAGCTACTTTTTGATTGTTTTTTGTAATTTCTACTTTTACTGTATGAAAACCTAATACAGAAATTTCTATGGTAAAAGGGGGTTTGTCTGCAACCTCTAATACAAAATTTCCATCGAAGTCTGTAGTAGTACCTACGGCCTTTCTAGAAATTTTAATGTTTGCTCCAGGAAGAGTTTCTCCTGTTTTAGCGTCTTTAACAGTTCCTGTAACAGTGGTTTGAGCTACCATTGTTACACTACTAAAAGCTATAATTGCAAGAAGTATAATTTTTTTTATCATAATTTGATTTTTTTGTTAACTAAATGCAAAATACAATATTTTTTGAATAATTTAACAAACAGGTCTTTATTTTAAGATTATAGCAATATATCACCATAATATTATTAAATAGAAAGTTTAAAAACTACTCTTTTTCATATTAGTAAAAACCGTTAGTTATTGTACATTTGTCATATATTTAATTATCTTTTTTTGAATACAATTCAGAATATTTCTAATTTTTCTACTTCAGAAAAAACATACGTAACCATAGGTACTTTTGATGGCGTTCATTTTGGACATCAAAAAATTATTGACAAACTAGTTTTAGAGGCTAAAAAAGCAAATAGTAAATCTGTTTTACTTACTTTTTTTCCGCATCCAAGAATGGTCTTGCAAAAAGATGCTACTATAGAATTGATAAACACGATTGAAGAACGTGCAGAATTACTTAAAAAAACAGGTTTAGATTACTTAATCATTCATCCTTTTAGTAAAGAATTTTCTAGAATGAATGCACTTGAATTTGTGCGTGATGTTTTGGTAAATCAACTAAATATTTCTAAATTAATTATTGGTTACGATCATCATTTTGGGAAAAATAGGGAAGGAAACATTGTGCAACTAACAGAATATAGTTACTTGTACGATTTTGTGGTAGAGGAAATTCCGGCACAAGATATAGATGATGTTTCTGTAAGTTCTACAAAAGTAAGAAGTGCTTTGGCTACTGGAAATTTAAAAACTGCCAATGATTATTTGGGTTATAACTTTATGCTGAGTGGTACTGTTGTAAACGGAAAAAAGTTAGGCGGAAAAATAGGATATCCAACGGCAAATATTGATGTAAAAGAAGCGTATAAATTAATACCTAAAACGGGGGTTTATGTTGTAAAATCTACCATAGACAATAAAACTGTTTTTGGAATGATGAATATTGGCAGCAGACCAACCGTAGATGGAACTTACCAAACAATTGAAGTCCACTTTTTTGACTTCAACCAAAATTTATACAACGAATATTTAACGATAGAATTACTTTATTTTTTACGTGATGAAGAAAAATTTAGTTCTATTGATGCATTAGTTGTTCAGATTAAAAAGGATGAACAAACGGCTAGAGAGTATATTAAAGAAAACCTTTAAGTTTTTACAATTTTTTTTTTTTTGCAGATTTGTGTTATCACTGTTATGGGACTTCTCAATACTTCGAAATGACAATTTCGGTATTTAATATTAAAGACCCTTCAGGTTTTTAAAACCTGAAGGGTCTGAACTGAGTAACCTTATAATAACTTCCTTTTTTAGTATTCACTACGCGTTAAGGATAGCGCAATTGTTTGAGCTCTTTTTTGTTTTTCTACAAAAAAAGCGAGTGCGAAAGCCTGACCCTTGTGGTAACGCCCAAAAAACATTTGAAAACATCTATTTTCTATGATTTCTTTGTGCCTATTTGTTTAGAATTTTACAGCATACTTTTATGTATAATTTAGTGTAAAACAATTTCACAAATTATATCTTTGCATTTACAAAAATTCTACAAAAATGTTACAAGTACAGTTTATTAGAGACAACAAAGAAACGGTTTTAGCAGGTTTAGCAAAACGTAATTTTGCCAATGCAGCAACTATTATTGAACAAGTTTTAACTGCGGATGAGAATAGAAGATCTACTCAGGTTGAGTTAGATAATACTTTGGCAGAATCTAATAAATTATCCAAAGAAATTGGTGGTTTTTTTAAATCTGGAGAAGTACAGAAAGCGAATCTTTTAAAGGAAAAAACAGTTCAGTTAAAAGAGAAATCTAAAGAGCTTGGTGATAATTTTAATGCTTTTGCAGAAGAGTTGCAAACGTTACTTTATCAAATACCAAACATACCGCATACTTCTGTAAAAGCAGGAACTTCTGAAGAAGATAACGAGAACATTTTTAGTGAAGGAACAATTCCTGATTTAGGAGAAAATGCTTTGCCTCATTGGGAATTAGCTAAGAAATACGATATCATTGATTTCGAATTAGGTAATAAAATTACAGGTGCTGGTTTTCCGGTTTATAAAGGAAAAGGAGCAAGATTACAACGTGCATTAATTAACTATTTTTTAGATAAAAATACCAAAGCAGGTTATACAGAAGTACAAGTGCCACATTTGGTAAATACAGAATCTGCAACGGCAACGGGTCAATTGCCAGATAAAGATGGGCAAATGTATCATTCTACGGTAGATGATTTATATTTAATTCCTACGGCAGAAATTCCTATCACGAACATGTTTCGTGGTAATTTAATGCAAGAAGCTGAATTTCCTATTACCGTAACGGGCTATACACCTTGTTTTAGACGTGAAGCAGGAAGTTATGGTGCACACGTAAGAGGTTTAAATAGATTGCATCAATTTGATAAAGTGGAGATTGTACGTATTGAGCATCCAGATAATTCTTACCAAGCTTTAAACGGCATGGTAGAACATATTAAAGATATTTTAAGAGAGTTAAAATTACCTTATAGAATATTACGTTTGTGTGGTGGTGATACTGGTTTTACAGCTGCTTTAACCTTCGATTTTGAAGTGTTTTCTACAGCGCAAGACCGTTGGTTAGAAATTAGTTCTGCATCTAACTTTGAGGCTTTTCAGGCAAATAGATTAAAATTACGTTTTAAAAATAAAGAAGGTAAAAGCGAATTAGCACACACCCTAAACGGTAGTTCTTTGGCTTTACCTCGTGTTTTAGCAGGTATTTTAGAAAACTATCAAACTGCAGACGGAATTAAAATACCGGATGCTTTAGTACCTTATTGCGGGTTCGATATTATAGATTAATTTTAGTATTCAGTTTACAGTAGCAGTATTCAGTGCTAAAGTTTGTGAAAAAAGTAATCAGTCTCAGTTTACAGTTCTAATAGTACTGCAAACTGAGACTGATTACTTTTTTTTGACTGTTTACTGAAAACTGAAACTGCAAACTAATTTGCAACTACAGCAACCATTAATCTTTTGTATTTATTCATTTCTAAAAGTGAGTTTAAATACGCACTAATTTGTCCGTTTTTCATAAACTCTATAGAATTGTTTTTTGCTGTTTCGTATTGTTTTTTAAATGTATTCATCTTCTTAAAATTTGATTGGTTATATTCTCTTTAGACAAGTTTCGTGCCAAAATGTTACAAAGAACACCTTAGAATAGACGTCTTTAATAAAAATTTAACATATTTCTTACCTATCTTTGAAATTGATGAAACAACTGTTTTTACTTATTTTTATTACTATAACTAGCGTTAGCTTCTCTCAAGGTGATTATTATTTGGCAGAAGATTACTATAGAGAAGGAGAGTATGAAAAAGCCACTCAAATCTTTAAAAACTTATATGCTAACAACCTTTTTAATACTACTTATTTAAGTAGATTGATTTCTTGTTATCAAGAAACCAATAAATTTAATGAAGTAGAAAAACTATTAAAAACCGCACTTGACAAAGACCCTAAACAAGCTTTTTTCTATGTGCACTTAGGGTATAACTACCAAAGACAAGAATTACAAGAGTTGGCAGAAAAAAATTACTCTATTGCCTTAAATTCTATTGATACAAATAGTTTTTATGGCGGATTTATTGGTAGACTTTTTAAAGATTACAATCTTTTAGACCATGCTATTTTAGCCTATACAAAAACAATGGCTAAAAATAAAAAAGCAGATTATAACTTTAGAATTGCTCAGATTTATGGTGAAAAAGGTGACTTAAAAAAAATGTTTGAAGCTTACTTTAATCTCGTTGATAAAAACATTGAAAATTACGATTTAGTAAAAAGATATACGAGTAGTTATATTACAGATGATGCAAAAAATGAAGCAAATATTTTATTTAGAAAAACACTTTTAAAAAAATCTGCGAGTAACCCAAAAGATGTTTGGAATCTTTTATTAAGTTGGCTTTTTACACAACAGAAAGATTACAATAAAGCTTTTACGCAAGAAAAAGCTCTGTACAAAAGAAACCCTGTTGATTTAAATTCTATTTTTGATTTAGGAAAAATAGCTTTTGAAAACAAAGATTATACTACTGCTAAAGAATGTTTTTATTTTATAACCGAACAAAAAACTTTACAAATAGAAAAAATTGAAGCTTCATTATACCTAACAAAAATAGCAGTCGCAACAGATAATCCTGAAGTAGAAAATATGTTTCTATCTCTTTTTAATCAATATGGTAAAAATTCATATACCATAAAATTACAAGTGGAATATGCTGATTTTTTAACTTTTAAAAAAGACCAACCAAACGAAGCTAAAACTGTTTTAGAAGAAGCCTTAAACTATTCTCGTTCTCGATTTGATAAAGCCAGAATAAAATTAAAATTAGGAGATATTTTGGTTTTTACAGGAAACTATAATAAAGCATTGATTTATTTTTCTCAAATTCAAACGCAACTTAAAAACCACGAATTAGCACAACAAGCACGTTTTAAAGTAGCACAAACAAGTTATTATAAAGCAGATTTTACATGGGCTAAAGCACAGTTAAAAGTATTAAAAGGCTCTACAACACAATTAATTGCCAATGACGCTCTAGAGTTGTTTTTAAAAATTACAGATAATGAACCAGTAGATTCTATTCCGTCTGGCTTAAAACAATTGGCCAAGGCAGAACTGCTTTCTTATCAGAATAAAAATGAAGAAGCATTAACCGAATTACACAGTTTGTTTATACCTAAAAACGTTTTTGAAAACGGGTTAACACCAGGAGAAGTTATATACGATGATGTATTATTTTTTGAAGCAAAGTTGTTCATCAAACAAAAAAAATATGACGACGCTATTGCCAGTTTTTCAAAAATTATAGCCGCCGATAATCAAGGTATTTATGCAGATGATGTCTACTATGAAATGGCAGAATTGTATAATAATCAATTAAACAACCCAGAAAAAGCCTCAGAATACTATCAAAAGATTATTTTTGACTATTCTTCTAGTATTTATCTTGTAGATGCTAGAAAAAAATACCGAAAATTAAGAGGAGATGATATTTAATCATCCTGCAAGGGTTCAAAAACCTTGTAGGTATAAAAATAAATTAATAAACCTGCAAGGTTCTAAAAACCTTGCAGGATAAGGAAAAAAAATAGCATGTACATATACAACGTAACTATAAATATAGATGAAACCGTTCATTTAGAATGGCTAACCTGGATGGAATCGCACATTTTAAAAGTACTAAATACAGGCAAATTTACAGTAGCTAAATTAACCGAAGTTTTGGTAGAAGAAGAAATGGGTGGTAGAACGTATTCGATACAATATACCGCAAATACAAGAGAAGATTTAGACGATTATTACAAACACGAAGCAGAAATATTACAACAAGAAAGCCTGCGAAAATTTGGAGATAAAATGTTAGCTTTTAGAACAGAATTAAGGTTGATAAAAGAATTTTACCCTACAAATACTAACAATTAAGAACAATTTCTTTACTTTTTAAAAAACATAAACATGTCAGTTAAAGCAAAAAAACATTTAGGTCAGCATTTTTTAATGGATGAAAGCATTGCAAAAAACATTGCAGATGCCTTAACTGGAAATGGGTATGATGATGTCTTAGAAATTGGTCCGGGAATGGGGGTTTTAACCAAATACTTATTACCTAAAAAAGCAAAAGTAACTGTCATGGAATTAGACAGAGAATCTGTTGCTTATTTACATGAAACTTTTCCTTTAGAGCACATTAAATTAGATACCTCTAAAGAACATTTCGAAATTATTGAAGGCGATTTTTTAAAGAATCAAATTCAAGATATTTTTAATAAAAAGCAAGTAGCAATTATTGGTAATTTTCCTTATAATATTTCTACACAAATTGTTTTTAAAGCCATAGAAAATAGAGACTACGTACCAGAATTTGCAGGTATGTTTCAAAAAGAAGTAGCTAAGAGAATTGCAGAAAAAGAAGGTAGTAAAGTGTACGGAATTTTATCTGTTTTAACCCAAGCCTTTTTTGATGTAGAATATTTATTTACAGTTCCGCCAACAGTATTTAATCCGCCACCAAAGGTAGATTCTGGTGTAATACGATTAGTTCGTAAAAAAGATTATTCGTTACCTGTAGATGAAAAGTTATTTTTTAGAGTAGTAAAAACCGCCTTTAACCAACGAAGAAAAATGCTTCGTTCTAGTTTAAAGTCTTTCAATATTTCGGATTCTCTAAAAGAAGACCCTATCTTTGCGAAACGCCCAGAACAATTATCTGTTTCTGAGTTTATTTCACTTACGCAAAAATTGGCAGAAAATGACGTTCGAAATCAATGATGAATCCCTAGAAAACCTATCAGAACTTATCATTTCTAAAAATGATAAAGAAATAACAGCATTATTTTCTGAAGTCCATTTTGCCGATATTGCAGAAGTTTTAGACGAAGTTAATTTTGATGAAGCTATCTATATAATCAAACTTTTAGATAGTGAAAAAACATCAGAAATACTTACCGAATTAGACGAAGATACGCGTGAAGAAATTTTAAAAAACTTATCTGCAAAAGAAATTGCCGATGAGGTTAGAGAAATGGATACCGATGATGCTGCAGATATTATTGGTGAACTTTCAGAAGAGCGACAAAGACGTGTAATGTCTGCTTTAGAAGATGATGACCATGCGGCAGATATTAAAGAGTTATTGTCTTATAATGATAATTCTGCAGGAGCTTTAATGGCAAAAGAGCTCGTAAAAGTTTATGAAACCTGGACCGTTGCCGGCTGCATGCGTAGAATAAGAGGGCAAGCAAAAGACGTTACCAGAGTGCACTCTATTTACGTAGTAGATAAAGAAGATAAACTAGTAGGTAGAATGTCTTTAAAAGACTTAATAATTGCCAAATCAGACCATAAAATAGCAGACATTTGTAAAGCAACCGTAGATGCTGTAAACGTGCATGAAGATGATGAAGCCGTTGCCAAAATAATGGCTAAATACGATTTAGAAGCCATACCTGTTGTAGATGATAACAACGTTTTAGTAGGTAGAATTACTATTGATGATATTTTAGATGTTATTAGAGATGAAGCCGACAAAGATTATAAAATGGCTGCTGGTTTTTCTAAAGATGTAGAAGCAAATGATACCATTTGGGAACTTACAAAAGCACGATTACCTTGGTTAATTTTAGCCCTTTTTGGTGGTTTTGTTTCTGTTTCTATTTTAGGTAGTTTTGATAGTGCAATGAGCAGTTTTCCAGAACTTTTTTTCTTTACCCCTTTAATTGCTGCAATGGCAGGTAATGTAGGTGTACAATCTTCTGCAATTATTGTGCAAGGTTTGGCCAACGACAGCTTAAAAGGATCACTATTTAAAAGGTTGTTAAAAGAAATATTACAAGGCTTGTTAAACGGTTTTGTATTGGCTGCCTTATTAATGTCTGCCGGAATGTTGTTTTTAGGTTTTCCACTAGATTTAGGTATTACCGTAGCAGCTTCCTTAATTTCCGTAATTATTATTGCCTCAATTATCGGTACTTTTATCCCTATTCTTTTAGCTAAAAAAGGCATCGATCCTGCTTTAGCAACAGGCCCATTTATAACTACCAGTAATGATATTTTAGGAATTTTAATCTACTTTTCTATTGCTAAATTAGTACTGGGTTTCTAAATTTTTTAGAAGCTATTTACAGCTTTCTGCACTCGCTTTTTTTGCTAAAAAAAGCAAAAAAGAGCTCAAACAAATGCTTCAATCTGGACTAAACTTGTTTGCTAACTACTTGTATTTATAAAACACCTTTTTTAGTCTAATTTGACAATTCAATATAATGCTTAAAGAAATAAAAAAAATAACAACCCACTAGTCATTTAGCCGCAAGGAGAAACCTCATAACAACAATATACAAACCAAAGCAACCTTATCTGATTTCTCTATCTGTTCGAAAAAGACAAACAGTATGAAAAAAGGACTATTTTCTTAACTTCACAAACAAGTCCCAAATAACAACCCCTGTAGTAACAGAGATATTTAAAGAATGTTTGGTACCCAATTGCGGAATTTCAATACACAAATCACTCGCATTTACAACTTCTTGTTGTACTCCTTTAACTTCATTACCCATTACAATAGCATACTTCTCTCCTATCGTCGGATAAAAAGTGTCGAGCATTGTAGCGTTTTCTGCTTGTTCAATAGATAAGACTTTTACATTTTCTGCTTTTAATTTTTCAACTAAAGTCAACGTATCCTCTACATATTCCCAAGCCACAGATTCTGTTGCACCTAAAGCTGTTTTATGAATATCTTTATTTGGCGGAGTAGCGCAAATACCACATAAATAGATTTTTTCAATCAAAAAAGCATCACTCGTTCTAAACACAGAACCAATATTATTTAAACTTCTAATATTGTCTAAAACTACTATAATAGGCGTCTTCTCTACTGTTTTAAATTCATCAACAGTAATTCTTCCTAACTCGTTATTCTTTAATTTTCTCATACTTATTTTATTCAAAACTCCAAACCTCACAGAGGTTTTAAAAACATTCGTTTATAAGAGTTTTATCGCGTTCCTAACTATAATTATTTGGCTAAAGCCAATATTTAACTGATCATTAAACACAGACTAAAGTCTGTAACAATCCATAATTTTAATTCAATTACCTGTAGATTTATCCACAGGTCTTAAAGTATTTCCAGCATAATGGCTTTAGCCCAAATTTTGTTTTAATCAACAACCTCAACCTAAGGTTACAAGATATGCTTCGAAACAAATATTTAACATTTTAAAGCATGCCTCAGTAAATAAAGCTCCTAACTATCGCCCTATAATTAAAAGTTCTGACTTATTGTGAATAAGTTCACTACAAACTGCCAACTGAATACTGACTACTTTTTCTATCTTCGCAAAACTAACTGAAAATTTCCAAAAACTTGGCAAAATCAAAAGCAAAAAAGGTTACTCCTTTAATGAAACAATACAACGCAATCAAGAATAAATATCCTGATGCAATGTTACTTTTTAGAGTAGGAGATTTCTATGAAACCTTTGGTGAAGATGCTAAAAAAGCTGCTGATGTTTTAGGAATTACCTTAACAAAACGTGGTGCCGGAAGTGAAACAGAAACTGCATTGGCCGGTTTTCCGCATCATTCTTTAAATACCTATTTACCAAAGTTGGTAAAATTTGGAATGCGTGTTGCCATTTGCGATCAGTTAGAAGACCCGAAAATGACCAAAACCATTGTAAAACGTGGTGTTACAGAATTGGTTACTCCTGGAGTTTCTTTAAATGACGAAGTTTTACAAACCAAAACAAATAACTTTTTAGCCGCGGTTCATTTTGATAAAAAACAACTCGGAATTTCTTTTCTTGATGTTTCTACAGGAGAGTATTTAGTAGCGCAAGGAAATGCAGAATACATAGATAAATTGTTGCAGAATTTTAGTCCGAGTGAAGTCTTGGTTCAAAAACAACACAAACAACAATTTTTAGAACTTTTTGAAAACCGTTATTATACGTTTTATTTAGATGATTGGGTTTTTCAAAAAGAATACGCAAACGAAACGTTGCAAAATCATTTTGAAGTAAAAAGTTTAAAAGGTTTTGGAATCGAAGATGTTAAAAACGGAATTATTGCTGCCGGTGCAGTGATGTACTATTTATCTGAAACGCAACACAATCAGTTAAAACACATTCAACATATTGGTAGAATTGCTGAAGATAATTATGTTTGGATGGATCGTTTTACGGTTCGAAACTTAGAACTTTATAATCCGAATTCTGTAAACGCAGTAACGTTATTAAATGTTATTGATAAAACGATATCGCCAATGGGCGGAAGATTGTTAAAACGTTGGTTGGCGCTTCCATTAAAAAATATAGACGAGATTAAAAATCGTCATGAATTGGTAAAGTTTTTTATAGATTCTGATGAGTTTTCTCAGACGGTAACCTATCAATTAAAACAAATATCCGATTTAGAAAGATTGATTTCTAAAGTAGCAACAGGTAAAGCTTCACCAAGAGAAATTGTACTTTTAAAAGATTCTTTAAAGGCGATTCTTCCGATAAAAGCATCCGCAGAAAAGAGTAAAAATAAGGCTGTAAAAGCTCTCGGAAATCAGTTACATACTTGCAATGATTTAATTGAAAAAATTAATGAAACTTTATTTGATGAAGCTCCGGTAAACATCAATAAAGGAAATGCCATAGCAACAGGTGTTCATCAAGAATTAGATGATTTACGCGCTATTTCTAACTCTGGTAAAGAGTATTTAGATAATATGCTAAAACGTGAAACAGAGCGCACAGGAATTACAAGTTTAAAGATTTCTTTCAACAATGTTTTTGGGTATTATATAGAGGTTAGAAATTCTCATAAAGACAAAGTTCCGCAAGAATGGATTCGTAAACAAACCTTAGTAAATGCAGAACGTTATATTACTGAAGAGTTAAAAGAATACGAAACTAAAATTTTAGGTGCTGAAGAAAAAATAGCGAAAATAGAACAAGAAATATTTTCTAAGTTATTACAATATATCATTCAATATGTACAAGTTGTGCAAGAAAACGCACAAATTATTGCAAAAATAGACTGTTTACTTTCTTTTTCAGTTTTAGCGATTGACAACAATTATGTGCGCCCAATTATGGATGAAAGCACAGATTTAGAGATAAAAAATGGTCGTCATCCGGTTATTGAAAAGCAGTTACCAATAGATCAAGCATATATTGCAAACGATGTTGTGCTGAACAGAAATCAACAACAAATAATTATGATTACCGGACCGAATATGTCTGGTAAATCTGCAATATTAAGACAAACAGCATTGATTGTTTTATTAGCACAAATGGGAAGTTATGTTCCGGCTCAGAATGCAAAAATTGGTATTGTAGATAAGATTTTTACCAGAGTTGGTGCAAGTGATAATATCTCGATGGGAGAATCTACTTTTATGGTAGAAATGAATGAAACCGCTTCGATCTTAAATAACGTTTCTGAGCGCAGTTTAATTTTGTTAGATGAAATTGGTAGGGGAACCTCTACTTATGACGGAATCTCGATTGCATGGGCTATTTCTGAGTTCTTACACGAGCATCCAACCAAAGCAAAAACATTGTTTGCAACGCATTATCATGAATTAAATGAAATGACTACTTCTTTTGAGCGCATTAAAAACTTTAATGTATCGGTAAAAGAATTAGAAAACACCATTATTTTCTTGCGTAAATTGGTTTCTGGTGGTTCTGATCATAGTTTTGGTATTCATGTTGCCAAACTTGCAGGAATGCCGAATATGGTAATCCACAGAGCGAATAAAATTTTAGCAAAACTAGAAAAGAACAACAAAAACGCCGAAGTTAAAGACGTTTTAAAACAAGATCAGAATGAAGAAATGCAACTCAGCTTTTTTCAGTTAGATGATCCGTTATTAGAAAACATTAAAGAAGAAATTTTAGCCACAAACATTGATACTTTAACACCTATTGAAGCCTTAATGAAGTTGAATGAAATTAAAAGAATGTTGATTAAAAACTAATGGTAAATAATTTAGAACAAGGTTTTTTCGGAATCGGAATTCAGAATGGAAAAACGCCCGAAAATTTAGGAGTTCTTTGGCGTTCTGCACAAAATATGGGTGCAAGTTTTATTTTTACCATTGGCAATCGCTATGCTAAACAAGCTTGCGATACACACAAAGCTACTGGAGCAATGCCTTATTTTCATTACAAAACTTTTGATGATTTCTTTAATAACTTACCAAAAGGCGCTATGTTAGTGGGGGTAGAATTAGATGAAAAAGCAGTACAATTAGAAACTTTTAAACATCCGAGACGTTGCGTATATTTATTAGGCGCAGAAGATCATGGATTGTCTAATGCAGCTATTGAAAAATCGCATCATTTGGTAAAATTTAAATCGGAATTGAGTTTAAATGTATCCGTAGCAGGAAGCATTATTATGTATGATCGGCAAGCGAAGTTTAATTTTTAAAGTTGATTAAAACACATCTTAGATCATAAAACAGGATCCTTTTTATTAATTGGATCTTGCTTTAATAATTGCGTCATACTTTCATACAATTCTGGCTCGTTTTCTTTAAAGTATGCTGCTTGTTCAATAAAGGTTTCTAATGAAACTGAAAAGAACTCGACAAGATTTGTACCTGCATAATCCCTTAAAACGATGTTTTCTTTCGCTTTTATTTTTTTAAATTTCGTTTTTGCTTGACTTTTCCAATTTTCAAAATCTCCTTTATTAAATATTTTAGAGAAATAAGATCTTGTATGATTCTCGAAAATTAAACAATGACCAAATTCGTGAATAGATAAATTAAGCGCATCATCTGTAATTTTAAAGCCCTTTTCTATTGCAGGCCAAGACATATTTATCTTTTTAGTTGCAATATTTACATCACCCTTAAAAACTGCTGTATTATTTTTGTAAGAGTAAGAACTTGGTGCAACAAATACATCATTAAACTTATTTAAAGTATCCGTTTTTAATCCAAATGTAATTTGAACAAAAGCACTCGAAATAATAATTTTCATTTTTTTATTTACAATGAAATCAGGCTCTGAACTGAAGTTTGTTGTAGAAATAAATAATAATGTTCTTGCTTGAAAATTAGTTTTATGAACATCTGAAAGGTTCTTATAATATGAGTTTGATTTAAATAGAACTTCATGACATTCAATTTTTGATTTTCTTCTAAAAAAAAGCAAGAATGATAGTGACAAAAATGTTTAAAAAAGTAACGCTCTTGTGTTTGGTTTGGTTCGTGTTTTAAGCTACTAATTTAGTAAATAATAACTAAATAAAAAGTCCTCACAAACTTTCGTAAATAGATGAGGACTTAGCAATAAATTATATACGGCTTAAGTTTGTATTTATGCATCTACAAAAATTACTTGACCCGTAATAAATCCATCAACCGAACGTTCAAAAGCTTTACCTACTAACTTTCCAGGAACTGGCTCAAAACCTGGCATCATTTCACCATAAACATCCCAAGCCTCTTCTAAAACAGTTGGGTTTATTGAGTTTACTCGGATTCCTCTTGGCATTTCAAAAGCAACACATTTAACAAATGTATCAATAGCGCCACTAGTAGTAGCATCAGCAATTGCAAAAGGTATAGGCTTAGTATTTAAAATTCCTGTTATTAAAGTAAATGCCCCCTTATCTGCAATGTATTCTTGACCAATACGTACAATGTTTATTTGTCCCATCATTTTACTTAAAATGGTACTCATCCATTGTTCTTCGGTCATTTCAGTAAAATTTGCATATTCACAAACACCAACAGTGTTTACAACAGCATCAAAATGACCAACATCTTCATATAATTTCCTTAATGATGCTTCGCTTGTAATATCTACTTGAAAGTCATAGCTATCAGCAGAACGTCCAGCAGTTATAACTTTGTGTTTTCCTAGCCCCATAAGAGCAGCTTGTCCCATTTTTCCGTTTGCTCCAATTAAAATTATTGTTTTCATATAATATCTGTTTTTAAATTATATGCAAATTTATGAAGCACTAAAGGTTTATGAAGAGGACATTTGTCTAATACGTAATATTAGCCCTTATTCGACTTAGGTGACGTTGTGTAACGCCTAGGTAAGAAGCTATATAATGTAGTGGAATCTCCTTGATATATTCAGGTTGCGTTGTAATTAAATCTAAATAGCGTTGTTGAGCCTTATCTTTTTGATGATTAAATATCCATTTTTCTAATTCAACATATTCCTTTTCGGCAATAATTTTCAAAAAACGCAACCAATTACTATTTGATTTGGCTAAATTTTCTAAAGTTGCTTTTGGTATTGAAATTATTTCAGCATCTGTCAGAGCTTGAATATTTTCTTCAGATTTTTTTTGTGAAATAAATGAAGAATAAGCCATTAATAATTTATTAGGAAAAGTGAAACAATATGTGATTTCATCTTCATTATTTGAATAATAATAGGAACGAAAAATTCCACTTTTGACAAAAGCTATAGAGTCGCAAATTTCATTATTATTAATATATAAATCGCCTTTTTTTAATAAAATAGTTTGAGATAAATTCAAGAAATCATTAATCTCTATGTCGGTAAATAAATTAAATGATTTTAAATATTCTTTCATTTCTTTCTTTGATGTTTGGTATGCTCAAATTACCGCCAACGTGTTGGTATATGAAAAGTAGTAGAATAATAATGCTTTTACTTTCAGTTTATACACAAAATAGTAGAAAAGCACAAACTTTGTAGCCCACACTTAACTGCTATTTTTTATATAACGTGTTGTGGTTTGTATATTATTCTATTTCAGTAATCGCAACAGTTTTAGTAAAGTGTTTTTTTTCAATTATAATTACAATATGCTTATTTAAATATATAGCTAAATCATAATCTCTAACTTTATCATTATCATAATAGGCTCCAGATTTTTTTATTATTGTATTCATACAATATATTTTTGTTGGCTTTAAATTATACAAAGTGTCTGTAATAGATAGTGAAGTAAATTCTGCTGAATTATCATTGTCTTTAAATACAAAAATATGTTCTTTTTCTGTATAGTCAAATCCTTTTTTTAAGTATTTGCCATCTAGCTTTATAAATAAAGTATCTTTTACTTTTTGAGAGAAACAAATAAAAGGAAGAAATAATATGACTAAAAATATTTTTTTCATTACTTACAAAAGTTTTTAGTTAAGCCCGATAGGTTTGTATTAATTGTATTATTTATTTTAATTGTGTCTTTACCTTTATCTAGCCAAGCTTGTAATTTATGGTTTTTTAATCCTTGCCATGCAAGCGCCTCATAAATATTATCTAAAGTATTTAATGGATAATTTTCTTTGTAATATTTTACCTCATTAGGTATTAATTTTTGATGAGTATTTTTTAGTGCTAATATCATTTCGTTTAAATATAATTTAGTCATAGTCTCGTGTTGAGGGTCTGGTTTAAAGTTAACATTTTTAAAATGGTTAAACGTTTGTTTAAAATCTAAATCACCGTTTATTGAATATTTTGTATTTAATTTTCTAAACATATCTGCATGTATATATTCATGTAGTATAGTTCTTATGCCAGCTAATGAAGACATATTTGATAATCTTCCAGTACTAATATTAATATTTATTAATGAGGAACCAGGTAGATACGTAGTTTTTCCATTAAGTTCAATATTAGTATTTTTTCTAAAAATTTTATCTTTTGAAGATCTATTTATGTTAAATTCAGAGTTTCCATTAAAATTAGCTAATAAATCTTTAACAAAATCATTACTATCTTTGGTTAAACTATCGTTTAAACACTCTGCTTTACCTGTAAGGTCAGAGGAATCAATATGATCTTCCAAATCCTTTACACAATCACCATTACTATTAGGAAATAACCCTGGTCCACAATAACTAATTGCATCATTAATAAAAGCAATTTTTTCTTCTTTTTCTCCAGTATTGTTAGTGCCTGTTTTTTTATAGATACCAGCACCATTTGGCCCAAATCTATTCATTTCGGGCAAACTACCTCTAGTTATACAAATTTCCTCATAATCATACCCAGTTATTGTTGTACCTTGGTATACTATAAAAATTCCGTCTTCATCACTAGATATATTATACCAATCTGTATATTCTGTAACAAGTCTAACAGTTTCACAATTTGAATCGCTTTTAGCAAATGTTGATGTTGAAGATTCTTTTTTTGTTTTAAAAGGTGAATAGTGTGTTACATTACCTTTATCGACTTTTTTAGTATAGACAAAGTTTTTTTCTTTATCTACTAAATAAATGATACCAGAATAATTTTTAGAATTAGAGAATGAAACTTCTGAATTAATTAAATGACTATTTTGGGTGTCTACATTTTGATAAAATTTAGCAGCAAAAAAATTAAAATCTCCTTCATTATTTTGAATGGCTACTATTTTATATTTAGTATAATACCCTCCTTTTCGTTTAAGTTTGTTTAACTCATTGGGGGTTCAATAAAGAAGTATAATTGACAGGAAGTTCGTAGTAAAATAATTCTAAATCTTCGGAGTAGGATTTTACAGGGCTGCTAAAATCTACAGTAAATTCATAAGGAATTAAGTTGCTAAAATCATTTTGATTAAAGATTTTTTGTAGTTGTTCAGAAACAGTATTTTCCTGAACTAGTTGGTTTTCTTCTTTTTCACAATTCCAAAGTAATAATGAAATTCCAAAAAATAGAATTCCAAGTTTAAAAAGGTTGATTGATTTGTTTTTGTTCATTTTGATTATTGTTATAAATTTAATGATTAATTTTTAATTCTACAAGTTGCAATTTTATCGTAATTTTTCTGGATATAAACCACAACGTTGTTGTATAAGATTAGTTGCGTGTTTTAAGTACTAAAGTTAGCAAATAAATCACAGATAGAAAGTCCGCGAGGACTTTCGTAAATAGACTAAAACCAGCAATTAATTTTATACGGTGTTAGCCACCGTTTTTATACGCTAAGTAATCATATAGACAGATTAGTTTTCTGAAATATGTATTTCCCAAAGTTTTATTATTTATATTCTCTTTCAAAAAATTATGTAACTGTTCAATATTTATTTTTTCGGTTTCCAAAAGAGGTGTATAATATAAAATATGCGCAAAATCTTCCCCTTCTTTAAGCTCTTCGAAATTTTTATATTTTTCGTTAATTTCCTCAGCTTTTCTTGAATAATTTTGTGCAGGGTAAAAGTTTTGTTGCTGAATTGAATTTACCTTTTCAATAAAAGCAGGACTGAACTCTAACGTTTTATCATCTGTTGGAATTTCCCCATCTTCATTTAAGAAACCGCCACCATTCAAATGCTTAAAATATGGTATATAAGTTCCGTTTATATTCGTAATTACGTTTTTTGAAACTTTTTCTGCATTCCAATTTTTAGTTAAAACAATATCTTGCAATAAATCTCTCAAATGAATACCAGTATAACCAACTTCTGAGAGTTTATCTCTAACACCAACACCGTAGAAAAACTCAACCTTTTCAATATCTTCAATTTCATCTAAATCATCACTAACAAAAACTTTAGATTTTGATTGGTTTGATTTTACGTAATCAAAAACCATATCTTTCATATTTCTAAGAATTTTTATTGGAAGTCTTTTTTTGTTATTTGCCAATACAGTATATAAAGGACTAAAATTATTTAATCTTATTAGCTTTATAGGAAGTACTGTATCTGAAATCAAAAGTGTACTATCAATCATAGTTGGTTCAATATCGTCTGGAATCCATTCGCAAAAGATTAATCTATCTTTTAGCTTATCAATATTATGTCTGCTTAAACAAGCTATTATTGATTTCAAAATTTCTTGAATATTATGGTCGTTTAAGCTGTAACCTAAAAATATTATAGGTTGCTCAATGAAAATAGTTAACAACTTTGCTGCTAAATATGGGTTTTTATTATTGAAATTTTCATAGTCGCTTGAAGTTAGAACTAATGAATTTGGTTTAGAGCTACATCCGTGAATTTTGTAAATATCTCCAACAGAAATATAGTCTTGGAATAAAATACTTTCTTGACCAATAAATACACTAAAATCCGGAAATATTGATTCTAAAAATAAATCCCAGTTTGTAGTTATTATACCATCAATATTTATTTTTCGAAATAGATTAATTTCTTGCTCAAGTTCCTTTATGTTCGTTAATCCTTTATTTCTGATATATTTCGTAATTTCAAATTTGAAGGGACATTGTGAGGTTTTAACTTTGTCTTGAAATTCTTCACGACTCTCCGTAAAACGCTCTTCTTTCCACCACAAATCGTAAAATTCCTCCGCTATAATTGAAGCAACTTCAGGTAAATCTCCATTTGCTTTAGATAAATAATATCTAAAACTATTAGCCATTCCGATTTCAGCTGTGATTTTTTCGAGTAGTCCTGTCCAAGTTTCTAAACCTAAATACCTTCTCGAAATTCCTGAACCAACAAATAGGAAAGGTGACGTAGCAAATTTATTTAGATGTATTTTTAATTCTTCTTCCAAAGTTTGTTTTTAAATGGTGGCTAACGCTTTATATAACAGTAAAAATTTGTTTTATCCCCTAAATTCACAGGGTTTAAAAAAAAGTATTTACTTTTATAATTATTTCTTGATATTTAGATTTAGCAATTTATTATATGGTAAAAATAAACCATAAAAATATACTTGTTAATAACAAAACATTAAAATTCATTTTTTACTAAAACGTTTCGAAAATTTGAATAAAAAATATACCGCGGCCGCCAAAAATATTATTTGAATTACTTGCCAAATAAAACCTCCTGCACTAAAATCATTTATCGCTTCTTCCATATATGTTGCTCTTTTTTTAAATATACTTAATAATTATCTCTTAACTCCTCAAAAACAGCTTGCATTTTCTTTTTTACTTCAGCATTAGAATGCATGTAATGATTGTTCATATAACTGAATATTAATGTTTTTCCGGAGTTTGTAATTAAGTAACCACTTAAATTATAATTGTTCCCCAAAGTACCAGATTTTGCATGAATATACGGTTTTGGGTTTCCAGAAAACCAATTTTTTAAAGTCCCAGACTTTCCGCCAACCGGAAAAAACTGAAACAACCTTTTTATTGGAATTTTTTGATGCATTTTGGTTAAAACTTCGACAAAAGAAATCGGTGTAAATAAATTATACCTACTCAATCCAGAACCATCTACCCAACGTGGTTTTTGTTTTAAATCTTTCAATTGATTTTCTAATAGATAGTTTATTGCTTTTGCAGAATTTAACGTGTCTGAAAGAGTGGATGAAGCTAAAACTAAAATCTGTTCTGCTAAAAAATTATCGCTTACTTCCATCATTCTTTTAAATAAAGAATCTTTAGGAATACTGTATGCAATTTTAGACGGTTTTAAAGCCGATTTATGCAGTAAACTTACTTTGTTGGGTAAAATGTCATTCCAGAGATTTAAAAGCAAAGAATCACTTATAATCATCGGAATTTCGGTTTCTCTTTTCCTATTTTTTCCAAAGTAAAAAGAGTTAGAAAGCTCTTTTCTACCGTAACTTTTATCTGTAATTTCTAATTTATCAGAAAAATAGTTAGGGGCAACTTTTATTGAATCTTCATTTTGGACAAATACAACATTTCCATATATAGGAAAAGCACTTCTTTCTGGACTAAAATAGCTATCAAAATCTTCCCAAGCCCAACCTGGTCCGTATCTTTTATCAGAAATATTATTAGCTATTATATGTACTTTTTTATATTTTTTCGCCAATTTTAAAGCGGTACTGTCTTTAAAAAATGGATGTAAAAAAGTAGGATCTCCTGTGGCTTGTATTGTAATTGTATCTTTATTTACAGCATATTTAAAAGCCGGAATTGAATCTGGTAACATTTATAACCCCGTAAAAAGTGTAAAAATTTTGGTATTACTTGCGGGTGTAAAATACTTATCTGCATTATAATTATAGAGTACTTTGTCTGCTGCTACATCATAAATATAAATTCCCGTAAAATGATTATCAAAAAAAGAAGTTGCTAATTTTTGATCGATATTTCTAGATAATTTAACCGTTTTACAGCTTGTAAAATAGACAGTTACAAACAAAACTACAAGTACTCTTTTAAGCATTTAAACTATTTTTAATATTTTTTTTTTCTAAACTACAAATATTTTGGTTTGTGAAGTTTATATATTGAATAAATATTTACCTTTGTTTTATGAATTCTACTCTTTTATTTATTAGTGGTCCCGAAATAATGGTTGTCATGTTAATTGTGGTAATGCTTTTTGGTGCAGATAAGATTCCTGAAATTGCCAGAGGATTAGGAAAAGGAATGCGTCAGGTAAAAGATGCAACCAACGATATTAAGAGAGAAATTAATGAAAGTGCTAAATTGCCTATTTCAGAGACTGATTCTGCAAAAGAAGTTACTAAAGGTGTTAATGAAGAATTTAAAAGTATTACAAAAGACATTAACAAAGGAATTAATTCTGTAAAAGATAATATTGAAGATCTAACAGGTCCTATAAAACGTAATTTCTAACTTTACTTTATTCTGAATTTAGTTATAGAATAGCACATTACATTCAAAAAAAATCTTTACCGCACAAAAAGAAAACCATCATTAATAATTTAACAGCTTCTTTTTAACTATTTTATTTGTTTTTAAACAGCTATGTTTTTGTTTACAAACATTGTTTTTTATCCTGTGAAACAGAAACTACTTTACTCTACTTATTGTTAAACCATCTCTAATTGGCAAAAGTACCGTTTCAACTCTATCGTCTGTATTTAATAGTTTATTGTAAGCCAAAAGTATTTTTGTATCCTTATCTTTTGGATCTAATTTTTCAACAACTTTACCACTCCAAAGTACGTTATCAGATAAAATAATTCCACCAGAATTCATTTTATCTATAATTAAATGAAAATAATTAATGTAGTTTGTTTTATCTGCATCAATAAAAACCAGATCAAATTTCTCATTAATGGTAGGTATAATATCTATTGCCTTACCAACATACTGTTTTATTTGATTTCTAAAACCAGATTTTTCAAAGTATTTATTTTGAAGTGTTTCTAATTCTTCATTCTTATCTAATGTAAAAATTTTTCCTTCGGGTGCTAAACCTTCGGCTAAACACAAAGCAGAATACCCAGTATAAGTACCAATTTCTAAAATATTTTTTGGTTGAATTATTTTTGAAATCATAGACAATACTCTTCCTTGAAGATCACCGCTTAACATTCTTGGGTTTAATACTTTTTGCCAAGTTTCTTTACTTAATTCTTTTAAAATTGTAGGTTCTTGTTGTGAGTGATCTACAGCGTAGTTGTCAATATTTTCTGGTAAAAAATGCATCTGATGTTTGGTCGAGTACAGTCGAGACCTTATTAAGTTTCTTTACAAATCTCTCGGCTGTACCCGAGAAAATAAAAAGCGAATGTACAAAAAAACGGAATCTATATTTCTATAAATCCCGTTTCAATCTAACAAAAAATCAAAAAATGTAGTTTTTTAAAAACTACCAAAATATTTTTATTCTTTTATTTTAGCTAACTCTTTTTTAAGAGCTTCCTTTTCTTCTTTACTAAGGCAACGTTTTGTTGGTTTACAACTTCTTGCATGCCCTTTGTACATATTTGTAAGTGCTTTATTTTGCTTTGTGTAAAGACAACATATTTTACAACTTAAAAAATGTAGATTTAGTTTTATTTTTTCAACTAAAGAAGCAGCACCATATTGGCTTTTATCACAAATAGTAGTTGCTTCGTCGCAAGTAATTTTTAAATTTTTAAACATCTCTTAATTATTAAACCAATTATCTTCCATACATTTTCTGAGCTGTGTTCTTGCTCTATGAATGATAACCCATAAGTTGGACGCTGTAATATCTAACTCCTTACAAATTTCTTCAGTTTCGAACCCTTGTATGGTTTTCATTCTAAAAACCATTGCATATTTTTTAGGCAAAGCATCTATACAAGAATCTAACTGACTTTTTAATTCTTCGTTTTCAATGGTTTTCTCAGATTCATTGTCCCAACTCTGTGGTACCCTCTCTTCTAACCAATTACCTTCGTTTTCACCATCATCATAAAAATTCATTCTAACTTCAGCTTGCCCTTTTTTAGAATTTATTTTTCTATAATAATCTATAATTTTTCTTTTTAAAATAGAAATTAACCAAGTTCTTTCTGTAGATTTTCCTTGAAAATTTTTAGCAGACTTTAATCCTGCAAAAAAAGTATCTTGAACTAAATCTTTAGCTAAATCACTGTTATTTACACGCACAATAGCATAATTATACATATAGTCTGCATAATTATCTATCCATTTGTCTGTGTTTAATACAACTTGCTCTTCTGTCATTTAATAAATAAAGGTCAAAGATAATGTTATTTTTTATTCTTTACTCTTTTAGATTATCACTTCTTTTTACACCTAAAACATAATTAATTAAATACAGGTTGTTAGAAATTTAATTAGATAATTATAAGTAACCAGCAATAAATCTAAACAAATAGCTTAATAATAAAATTTATTTTTCTTAAGATTAACGAAATATTAACTTGTTTAATCTTTATGCTTTTCCTTACATTTACATACTATTTTAAAAACAAAAAGTATGTCAACAGCAAAAAAAGAATATAAAAAAGTTACCGTAAAATCTTTGGTAGATATGAAAAAGAATGGAGAGAAAATTTCCATGCTAACTGCCTATGATTTTACAATGGCAAAAATTTTAGATGGAGCTGGAATCGATGTTCTTTTGGTTGGTGATTCTGCCTCAAATGTTATGGCAGGTCATGAAACAACTTTACCTATTACGTTAGATCAAATGATTTATCATGCAAGTTCTGTTGTTAGAGCAATAACCAGATGTCTAGTGGTTGTAGATTTACCTTTTGGTAGTTATCAATCTGACCCAAAAGAAGCCTTGCGTTCTGCCATTAGAATTATGAAAGAAAGCGGCGGACATTCTATTAAATTAGAAGGTGGTAAAGAAATTAAAGAATCTATTAAACGCATTTTAAATGCCGGAATTCCTGTAATGGGTCATTTGGGTTTAACACCACAATCTATCTATAAATTTGGTACCTATACGGTTAGAGCAAAAGAAGAAGAAGAGGCAAAACAATTAATGGAAGATGCTTTAATGTTAGAAAAATTAGGCTGTTTTGGAGTTGTTTTAGAAAAAGTACCAGCTAAATTAGCACAAGAAGTTGCAGAGGCTATTTCTATTCCTGTAATTGGTATTGGTGCCGGAAATGGTGTAGACGGACAAGTTTTAGTTACCCACGATATGTTAGGAATGACACATGAATTTCATCCTCGTTTTTTACGTAGATATTCTGATATGCATGCAGATATGACTGGTGCTTTTGAAAGCTATATTGCAGATGTAAAAACTGGTGATTTCCCTAATGATAAGGAGCAATATTAGAGCCCATTCTAATCCTCCCAAAGGGAAGGGACTTCTTGTTACAAAAATATGATCCACTAAATTCACAGATAAACACGAATGAAGTGTGTGTTTATCTGTAAAATTTGTGGGAAATAAAAACCTCTGTTGACTATGTTTCTATGTGGTCAAAAAATTATTACAAATGAAAATTCTACACTTAGATTCAAATCATCCTCTTTTACTTAAACAACTCTGCGAGTTGGGTTTTAGTAACGATGAAGATTACACTTCTTCAAAAGAAGAAATTCTAGCTAAAATTCACAACTACGATGGTTTTATTATTAGAAGTCGATTTTCTATTGATAAAGCATTTTTAGATAAAGCTACTAATTTAAAGTTTATTGGACGCGTTGGCGCAGGTTTAGAAAATATAGATTGTGCGTACGCAAAAAGCTTAAATATTGAATTAATTGCTGCTCCAGAAGGAAATAGAAACGCCGTTGGAGAACATAGCTTAGGAATGCTATTATCGCTATTTAATAAGCTAAACAAAGCAGATAAAGAAGTTAGAAACGGAAAATGGCTACGCGAAGAAAACCGAGGAATTGAACTAGACGGTAGAACGGTTGGTTTAATTGGTTATGGAAATATGGGGAAATCTTTTGCAAAAAAACTACGTGGTTTTGATGTGGAAGTATTGTGTTATGATATAAAACCAAATGTTGGTGATGCAAATTGTAAACAAGTTTCTTTAGAAGAATTACAAGAAAAATCAGATGTTTTAAGTTTACACATACCACAAACAACACTTACTCAAAACATGATAGATGCAGATTTTATCAAAGGTTTTAAAAAGCCTTTTTGGTTGATAAATACCGCGCGTGGAAAATCTGTAGTTACCAAAGATTTAGTTGCTGCTTTAAAAAATGGTAAAATTTTAGGTGCCGGTTTAGATGTTTTAGAATATGAAAAAGCCTCTTTTGAAAATTTGTTTTCTGATGATAAAATGCCAGAAGCTTTTCAATATTTAATCAATGCAGAGAATGTTTTGTTATCGCCACATGTTGCCGGTTGGACTGTTGAAAGTAATGAAAAATTAGCACAAACTATTGTAGATAAAATTAAGGCAAAATTTAAATAGATCATTTTATTTTAACATTCAGACCCTTCAGGTTTTAAAAACCTGAAGGGTCTTTTTATTTTATAAAACTTAAAGTAAACATTTCTACCTTTTCAAAAAAAATTACTCAAGGTATCTTTTATCACTGTTACCCTACTTCTCCTTTGGTCGAATTAGTTAACTTCTACAGAAGTGACAATTTTGTGTTTTTTTTATATTCAGATATGCTTACACCCAGATGTGTCATTTCGACCCTTTTTAGGAGAAATATCATGAAGTTCCTCGGTTTTACATTAACTTATTTATAGAATCATTCAATACTTAGAAATCACAAAAATTCATTAACTTGTTAACCTTTCTTATTCCTAATAAAGAATAAAAAGAAATTTATTATTGTCAAATTTTATGAGATTTTTAAATCAACAAGAAAGTCTCATTTTGAAATGACAATTGTATAAATCTAAAATTATGCAATACAAAGCCACATCAGCAGAAGAATATATAAATCAGGTTCCTAAAGAATGTAAAATACGCTATTAGATTTACGTACAACAATCAAACAAAACCTACCAAACTGTATAGAAGAAGGTATTCCGTATGGAATGATAGGCTATTATATTTCTCATTCTTTGTATCCAGATGATATCTGTTGATGAATGTATGGCAGTTTATGAAACTAATATTAAAAAGAAAAAGTTTATGAAAAAAAGAGTTACAGGAATTGGAGGTTTGTTTTTTAAATCTGAAGATGCAAAAGCAGCAAAAGAATGGTATAAAAATCATTTAGGATTTAATACTGACGATTGGGGATCTACTTTTTGGTGGAAAGATGAAAACGGAAATAAATGCGCTACACAATGGAGTCCATTTGCAGAGGATACCAAACATTTTGAACCTTCTAAAAAGGATTTTATGTTTAATTACAGAGTAGAAAATTTAGTAGAATTATTAGCAGAACTAAAGAAAGAAGGTGTTACTATTGTAGGTGAAATGGAAGAACATGACTACGGTAAATTCGGTTGGATTTTAGACAACGAAGGAAACAAAATTGAACTTTGGGAACCAATAGATAAAGCATTTCTTTAGAAATATATAAGAACAAATTAATCAAAAAATCATGTCAGAAAAAAGTAAAAATATAGAAGAGAACCTAAAACAAACCGCAGGTTCAATTTCTAACGAAGCAAAAGATACTCTTAAAAATACAAAACAAAAAGCCAGTAAATTTGCAGACACTGCAAAAGAAAAAACAAACGAATTTGTAGAAGATGCTAAAGAAGTTTTTGGAGATGCAAAAGAAAAAGTAAATGAACTTTTATCTGATGAAAATATAGAAAAAGTAAAATACAAAGCAGAAGAATACTCTGAAATAGCAAAACAAAAAACTACTGAATTTACAGATGACGCCAAAGAATCTTTTGAAGATTTAAAAGAAAAAGGTTCTGAATTAGCTGGAGACGCGGCAGAACATTTAGCCGATTTTGCAGAAGATGCTAAAGAGGAAATAAAAGAGATGAAAGAAAAGTCGAAAAGCTTTTTACAACGATTATTCGGAAAATCATAAAGAGAAGTAATTATGCGTTTTTTATCAGACCACCCAACCGAAATTTTAATACTACTATTTTTAATCATCACTTTTTTAATATCAGCATTTGAAAAAATACTAGATTGGAAAGGAACTGTATCTTTTATAAAAGATCATTTTAAAAATTCTCCATTAAAGGGCAGTGTTCCGTTTTTATTATCCATTTTATTAATCATAGAAATTATTGCTGTAGGATTTATGCTTATTGGAGTGTATCAAATTTACACTTCGCAAGCAAAAGAAATTGCTTTACTCGGAATACAGCTTTCTGCGATCAGTATAATTTTTATGCTTATTGGGCAACGTCTTGCAAAAGATTATCCAGGAGCGATGTCTTTAGGTGTCTATTTTATTATTTCACTTTGTGGTGTATATTTACTAAATAAGTAAAACTGATATTTTTAATAAATAATATAAATAATATTTATAGAAAAAGCTCTTAAAACAATCGTTTTAAGAGCTTTTCTTTTTCAACTAAGGTATTTCTATTCTATTAGAGTTAAACTTTTAACAAGTCTTTTTAAAATCGTTTTTAATGGCTTTTTAAGTACAAAAACTAAAGTAAGATATACTTTTCTTCTTTTTGATGTAAATGAAACTGAAAACTGATTTTACAACGTTCTTTTTCAATTTTGATATCTATTTCTTAAAAACATCTTTATTTAGTATTCTAATGTATTTCTAATATACGAATTGTTTACAAAAAAAATTAAGCTTTATCCGATAAGGAAAAACACAACTAAACCAGAATTTAAAAGAGAATACAATTTTCAGAAAAAACTAATTAGAATTTAATTTAGAAACTAAAAATCAGAATTACATTCTAATTACTTCTATTTATAAAAAAGTAATTTATTTTGAAGTAACTGAACTTTTCAAACTTATTATAAATCTGTAAAACGGGTATTATATAATTCTACAAAAGCTACCACTACTCCAACATTAATAATGATTATATAAAATTTAATATTTATTACCTGGTAATCTATTTTTTAATTTAATGTTTGTAGCTAAACCATAAAACCATTCTTAGATCAATTTTTTAAATATTGTTTAAAAAAACGCTCCTAATTTTAGATTAAAAATTAAAATGTTCCACGAGGAACAACTTGATTTATCATCATAAAAAAACCTTCAAAATTTTAATTTTGAAGGTTTCTAATATTTTTTAAAAAAAATTATAATACTACTTATTTTTAATCACATAGATTAAAGAAGAATACTCAGAACTAGAACTTGCTTTTAAATTAGAAACAAAGCCTCTATAAAAAGCTTTCATAGGATTCATTTTACCTGTTTTATATTTTTCACTTAAAAGCGAAACATAATAAGAATCAAACTTCATTGGTAATATTTTTTCTACCTCCATATTATCTTCCGAGAAAATTTTCTGAATGGAGTTTTGAGAAAAATGCCAAATATGTCTTGGTACATCAAAAGCTGCCCAATACTCTTTATAATATTTTGCATCATCACTTTTATGATTAGGAACTGCAATAATTAATCTTCCATTTTTAGAAAGCAATTCTTTTAATTTAGAAATATAATCAGACAATTTTTCAACATGTTCTAAAACATGCCAAAGTGTAATTACATCAAATTTTTTATTTTGAATATCCAATAATTCTTCTTCTAAAAAAACTCCTTTTTCTTTAGCAATTCTTCTTGCATCAACACTTGGTTCTACACCCAGAACATTCCAATTATTAGAAGCACATATTTTTAAAAAATCTCCTGTACCTGCTCCAACATCTAAAATATTTTTTGCATCTGTTTTAAAAGAATTGATTAAAGCTAATTTTCTTTTTAACGTAATATTTTTTACAGACTGATATACTTTATCTATAAATGTTTTTTTACTATCCGTATGTGAAATATAGTTTTCACTCTTATAGTAATTTTCTAAATCTACCGGAATTGGTGAAGTCACCAACATATCATATTCCTTATTAAACATTACTTCATAAGTTTCATCTGAAACTGTAAAATCTTTACAATTTATAAATGGTTCTAGTCTTTTGTGAAGCCCTCTTTTTTCCCCCATAATTCTTTTTCTTTTTAAATTGTTCCACGAGGAACATAGCAATTATTTTCACAATTTATCTACCCATATAAACCAAAAGCACAGAGATGTCGCTGGGTGAAACGCCACTTATTCTACTCGCTTGTGAAATGGATGTAGGTTGTATTTTACTCAACTTTTCTCTAGCTTCAAAAGACAGAGATTTAACTTTTTGATAATTAAAATGAGAAGGGATCATAACATTCTCTAATCTATTTAATTTATCTGCATTGTTCTTTTCTTTTTCTATATATCCAGAATATTTTAAATGAATAACGGCTTGTTCAATAGCTTCTTTATCAATATTATTTTCTTCTAAAAAAGCAGCCAATTTCTTTACATTTTTAAAATCAGAAAATTCTAATTGCGGTCTTGCAGCAATTTTATAAAGCTTCATAGACTGGTTAATTAAAGCTAAATTCTTTGCTTCTAAAATAGGATTAATTTCCTCTTGTTTTACACTCGTTTCTTGTAAAAACTGAATTAACAAATCTGCTTTCGCTTGTTTTTCTATAACTCTATCTAATCGTTCTTGAGACGCTAAACCTAATTTAAAACCAATTGGAGTTAATCTTAAATCTGCATTATCTTGTCTTAACAACGTTCTATATTCTGCTCTAGAAGTAAACATTCTGTAAGGCTCTTCTGTTCCTTTAGTTATTAAATCATCTATCAAAACACCAATATAAGCTTCGTTTCTTTTTAATACAAACGGTTCTTTTCCTTGAACTTTTAAAGCAGCATTTACACCAGCCATTAAACCTTGTGCAGCAGCTTCCTCATAACCTGTAGTTCCATTTATCTGTCCTGCAAAAAACAAATTCTCTATTAACTTTGTTTCTAAAGAATGTTTTAATTGTGTTGGCGGAAAATAATCATATTCTATAGCATACCCATATCTTAAAAACTTTACGTTTTCGAAACCAGCAACAGAACGAATTGCTTTGTCTTGAATATCTTCTGGAAGAGAAGTAGAAAAACCATTTACATACATTTCACAGGTTGTCCATCCTTCTGGTTCAATAAACATTTGATGTCTATCTTTGGTTGCAAAACGATCTATTTTATCTTCTATAGAAGGGCAATATCTTGGTCCTGTAGATTTAATTCTACCATTAAACATTGGCGATCTATCAAACCCAGTACGTAACAAATCATGCACATCTAAGTTTGTATACGTAAGCCAACAAGAGCGTTGTTTTACCAATGCTTTAGTGGTTGGTAAGTAAGAAAATTTCTCTGTAACTTCATCACCAGGTTGCTCTATCATTTTAGAATAATCTAAAGATCTACCATCTACTCTTGGTGGCGTTCCTGTTTTCATTCTACCAGATTCAAAACCTTTAGCAACTAAATCTTCTGTAATTCCGGTTGATGCTCCCTCACCTGCTCTACCACCTCCAAAACTTTTATCTCCAATATGGATCAATCCATTTAAAAAAGTACCTGCAGTTATTACAACAGTTTTTGCTTTTATTTCTAAACCTAAAGCAGTTTTAACTCCTATAATTTTATTACCATCAAACAATAAACCGTTTACAGAATCTTGATAAAAATCTACATTTTCTGTTTGCTCTAACATTGTTCTCCAACATTCTGCAAACTGCATTCTATCAGATTGTGCTCTTGGACTCCACATTGCAGGTCCTTTAGATTTGTTTAGCATCTTAAATTGTATCGCTGTTTTATCAGTAACAATTCCGCTATAACCTCCTAAAGCATCAATCTCTCTAATTATTTGTCCTTTTGCGATTCCTCCCATTGCAGGGTTACAACTCATTTGCGCAATATTTTGCAAATTCATTGTAATTAGTAAGGTATGCGCACCCATATTGGCAGCAGAAGCCGCGGCCTCACTACCAGCGTGACCACCTCCTACTACAATAACATCGTATGTTGTTGAAAATAAACTCATTATATTATAGTTCCACGTGAAACCTTGTATTTATATTATTGATTATCAATTATTTGAATTCAGATAATGCCACATTTTCGGCATTTCTCATCTCTTTTTTCTCAATTTCTGTTTTATCTTTAAACCCCATATAGTGAAGTACGCCATGTATCATTACTCTATGTAATTCTTCTAAAAAAGAAACCTCAAAATCTTTCGCATTATCAGCAACTCTTTCGATAGAAATATAGATATCTCCACTAATTAACTTACCTAAAGTATTGTCGAAACTAATTACATCCGTTAAAGTATCGTGTTGTAAAAACTCTACATTTAATTTATGAAGGTATTCGTCATCACAAAAAATATAGTTTAATTCACCTAAACTAAAACCTTTTTTTGAAACCACATTATCAATCCAATATTCTAAAAGATTTTCATCTTTTAAATCAAAATCTGTTTCGTAATTAAAAGTAACCATAATTAATCCTTATTTGAGTCAGAAAAATATGCTCTAACTTTGTTTTTATAATTCTGCTGCAAAGGTAATGATTGTCTGTTTAATATCTCTGTTTGATTGTAAAACTGCTTTTTAAATTCTAAAGCCTTTATATTTATCTTTTCAAATTCTTTTAAATTAGAATTAGACTTTCTTTTTTTATCTTCTCCCTGTTCTAAAGCAGCTTTATCTAACTTTAATAATTCATAATTTAATTGCTGCATTTTTTGAAGTGTTTCAGCGTTAAAACCTTTTTCTAAAATTTCATTTTCCAAGTCTTCCATCTTTTTTAAAGCTTTATTTGCTTCTGAATTTTTACCATTTCCAGCTTCCTCAGACATATTAATTTGTCCTTGTAATTCTTGTCTTAATAAACTTTGTTGCTTATAAATCTCATAAATTTCTCCGTTCAAATCATTATTAGAACCACCTTTTCCATTCTCGCCTTTCTCTCCATTCGTTCCCTGTTTGTCTACTTTACCTTTTTGTCCATTACCATCTGGTTTATCGATTTCTCCTGGTTTCTCTCCTTTTTTTCCTTCTTTGCCTTCAGCTTTATTATCACTAGGTTTATTACCCTTTTTCAATCCTTGTTGCATTTTTTCAGACAACTCTCCTTGCTTCTTGATAAGGTCTGGAAGACTAAAACCATCACCTTTTTTTTTCTTTCCTTTGCCCATTTTCATAGACATAGAATTCTTCATACTACTTAACATGTTACTTAAATAATCTGCTAAACTATTTACAGAAGTCATAACGTATCGTTGATTAGAAACTCCATATGAAAAAAGATTTTCAGAAAAATTATATAAAGATTGGTCTAAGTTATAATGCGTTGTAGATAAATCATCTTTAATAATTGCTGAAATTTTAGGCAACCTCATAGACAACACATACAGACTATCATCTATGTGTTCGAAATACGTTTTTAAAACATTCTGACTTTTTAAAGCTTTTCCAAAATCTGGATGTGATGTGGAAATTTGATCAAACTTATGCATTAAAGATTCTTGTTTAAAAGAAAAAATAACAAGGTTTTCTAAAATTTTACGCAAGTCATCTATGTTTTCTTCCATAGATTCTCCCTCCATTTCCAACATTTCTTTTTGCATTTTAGCACTCATTTCTTTCATCTTTTTTGATGAATTTTTTTGACTCTTTTTTGCATCAGAATTATTTTCTTTAGATAAATTTTCTTCAGATTTTTTTAATTCAGTATCAATAGCTTCTTTATCATCTTCCACATCCGGAAGCTCCATAGCTTCTTTTAATTTCTCATTATCCTTATTAAGTTCTTCTAAATCTTTTTTTATCGCTTCAAATTCTTTTTTTATTTCTCTCTGATTATCTAAATTATAATCTTTTTCTTGAGATAGCACTTCTTGTTTTTTAGATAATACTTCAACCTTATTAGCAATTTGCATTGTTTTCTGCTCAACATAAAAACGTTTTGTCAATTCTAAAATACGTTCTAAGCTTCTTTCTTGTTGTTTATTTTGTTGCGATAATTCTTTGGCTTTTTTTAACAAATCTTCTTTGTTAAGTTTTTTACCCATTTTCTCAATTTCATCTAACAATTTTTGTTGCTTATCTATTTTTTTAAGTTCTTCGATGCGTTTTTTTAGTTCTTCTTTTTTTGTTTGAAGATCTTCATTTACTTCTTTTTTTTCATCTAAATTTTCATGTAACTTTTCAGTTTGACGTTGCATCATTTTATTATAATTGTTCTGACGCGCTACAAATTTTTCAATCTTCTTTTTATCATTCCAATTAATTTGCTTCTTACTTTGTAAATCTTGCTGAACTTTTTCTAATGCTTTCTGTTGCTTTTGTTGTTTCTGAATGGAGTTCTCAATATTATTAATTGTATTTCTTTGTTCTTGTAACAACTCCTCCTCTACCTCATCAGTAGTTTTTTGTCGATAATTAAAAACTTTGGTCTTTGTTTTTTTACTTCCATTTACAGCGTCATTATCAAATACCTCAAAATATAATTCATAATTAATTCCTGCTTCTAAATTTAAACCATCTGGAAACTGATAAAAAAAAGTTTGAATATTTTCTTTTGTTATTGATAACTCAAATTTATTTTGACTTTGTGGATGCCCTTCATTATAATAAACAAGCTGTAATTTTTTAATTCCGTAATCATCGGAAATCTGACCAGCAAACTGTGCCGCTCCACGTGAAATACTATCTATATTAGATTGCACAGAAATCAATGGAAATTCATCTTTTATAACATCCACCGAAAACTGTAAATTTTCAAAATCTTTTAAATCTTTATTAGATGATGAAATTTGATAATTTAACGGATTATGAATTCTTTTAGAATATGTAAAAATATTATCTGAATCTGTATCAAAAAAAACACTTTTTTTATTGTTGATAAATGCCACAGAATCTGTTTGATTAGTAGTAACATTCCAAGTAATAGTAGTACCTTCGGGAACTATTACATTCCCAGAATTTTTGATCTTTTCATTTTTCTTACCCAAATATCTAGGATACTTAACATCTAAAGAAATAGCATTTATAGTAGGTGTTTTTATCACTTCTATTTTATAATCTTGAGATTGAACTCCGTTTGCTTCAATAAAAAAATCAATTGGTTGTTGAACATCAGAAAAAGTATACGTAAAAGTTCCGTTACCATTATTTTCTAAAAAATATTGCTGATTTTCAAAGTGGATCAGTGACTCCATTGGTAGCACTTTTCCGAGGGTCTCAACCAAAATAGAAATAGACTTTCCTTGTATCACTTTTAAATCGTTATTTTTAATCAAAAACAAAAATGGAGCAGGCGGATTATAAGCTGTTTTATAATTTACAACGCGCTCTAAACTTTCTGATAATTTATCATTAATACCTGTAAATAAGGTAATTAAAAAAATAATAACAGGAACTATCGCATATTTTAGATACTTTTTATTTTTGGTAAAATCTACTGCTTTTACAAACGGAATGGGTTGTAATTCAGTTTCTTTTTGTTGAATACTTGCTAACAATAAATCTGAATTATTATTGTTTTTTTTCAATTGTAAAACATTCAATAATTTATCCTGAACCTCAGGAAAATGAGCACCAATTATTTTGGAAGATTGTTCATAAGTAATTCCTTTTCTAAGACCAAATAATTTAAAAATTGGCACAAAAATAAATCGAATAAGTAAAAAAAATTCCACTATTAAGAAAACCCAAAATAAAATAGTTCTTGCCGTTGGTTTTAACCACAAAAAAAATTCTATAAATACCGTGAAAAAAAAGTACAGAAATCCTAAAGAAAGAAATAATATGCTTCCTTTTATCAATTCACTCGTGTAGTATTTACGTGTAAATTGATGTAACTTCTCTTCTATGTTCTTAAATTCTGCCATAATTAACTATTAAAAATACTATTTTTACATAGATAAGCAACCAAATAACTGTTAAAACGATTTTTACAAGTAATTAATAATAAGTACAACTAAAGTTAAAATTAACTAAAATGAAAAAAATAACAAAACTTCTATTTTTATTAGTAAGTATTTCTGCATTTTCTCAAGGACCTTGGACACAGGAAAAAGGAAAATTTTATACACAAGTATCCTTTTCTACGATACCAAGTTATAATGAATTGTTTGGCGATCCTGATTATACTATTAATGGAGAACTAACAGATAATACCCTTCAACTTTATGGTGAATATGGTATTTCTAATAAAACTACTTTACTCGTAAATGTGCCTTATAAAATCATTAAACACAAAGAGTTAGTAAATCCTTGTTTAATTGGTCCTTGTCCAGAACATACAAATAATAAAACTGCTTTAGGAAATATAGAAATTGGTGTAAAACATAATTTCTATAAAAAAGATTGGTTACTTTCAGGTCAGTTTTCTGTAGAATCGAATACAGGTTCGTATGATGAAAATTCTGGTTTAAGAACAGGTTATGATGCATTTACGTTCACTCCCCTATTCTTAGCTGGTAAAAGTTTTAATAAATCTTATGTACAAACATTTATAGGAACCAAAATTAGAACCAATAATTACAGTTCTAATTTTAAAATTGGTGGAGAATATGGTGGCAAAATTTATAAAAATATTTGGTTGATAGGTTTTCTGGATATTGAAAAATCATTTGAAAACGGAGATATAGAAATACCAAATTCTAATAAAGCAACAGGTTTATATGTTAATGATCAAGAATATGGTGTTGTTGGTATAAAAGCAATTGGAGAATTTTCTGATAATTTTGGAATTACCGCAAGTTTACCCGCTGCTTTTTATGGAAACAATGTGGCCAAACAAGTTGCCTTAACAGTTGGTCTTTATAAAAAGTTTTAAAAAATTAACTCATATATCAAAATTAGTAAGCGTATCAGCCCCTTCAGGTTTTAAAAACGTGAAGGGGCTTTTCAATACAAAACTTTTATAACGAAAAAAGTAGTTAAAAAACACCTCTATTTTTTCTTTTCCTTAATTTCTATTCTCTCTTATAAAAACTATCTTTGCGCATTAAAAAAGCACCTTAAATTTTCTTTAAGTTGCAATATATAATGTCTTACTTGCTTTGGCAGGAATCAAAAAAAAACAAAAAAATGGAATCTAATGTTCGCGTTCGTTTTGCACCAAGTCCTACAGGACCTTTACATATTGGTGGTGTAAGAACGGCTTTATACAATTATTTATTTGCTAAAAAATATAACGGAACTTTTGTACTTCGTATAGAAGATACAGACCAAACGCGTTATGTGGCCAATGCAGAGCAATATATTATAGACGCTTTAGAATGGTGTAATATTCCTTTTGATGAAGGTCCGGGTAAGAACGAAAAATTTGGTCCATACAGACAATCAGAACGTAAAGCATTGTACAAAGAATATGCAGATAAACTAATTAAAACCGGTTGGGCATATTATTGTTTTGATTCTACTGAAGCGTTAGATTTAGAAAGAAAAGCACACGAAGCAGAAGGAAAAACCTTTATTTATAATTGGCATAATAGAGCTGGCGGAACATTAGTAAATTCTTTAGTTTTAACGGATGATGAAGTACAAGCTAAAATAAATGCTGGTGAGAATTATGTAATCCGTTTTAAAACTCCACAAGACGAGCTTTTAAGAATGGAAGATGAAATTCGTGGAAATATTAGAATTGATACCAATACTTTAGATGATAAAATTTTATTTAAAGGAGACGGAATGCCAACCTATCATTTAGCAAATATTGTTGATGATCATTTAATGGAAATTACACACGTAATTCGTGGTGAAGAATGGTTACCTTCTATGCCACTGCACGTTTTATTATACAAAGCTTTTGGTTGGGATGCTCCTAAATTTGCACATTTACCGTTAATTTTAAAACCGGTTGGTAAAGGTAAATTAAGCAAACGTGATGGTGATAAATTAGGTTTCCCAGTGTTTCCTTTAGAATATACCAATGAAGTTTCTGGTGATGTTTCTCGTGGATATAAAGAAGATGGTTATTTTTCTGATGCTTTTATTAACATGTTGGCTTTCTTAGGATGGAATCCTGGAACAGAACAAGAATTATTTAATTTAGAAGCATTAATTGAAGCTTTCGAATTGAAAAGAGTGAGTAAATCTGGCGCAAAATTTAATCCAGATAAAGCTAAATGGTTTAATCAACAATATATGCAGACAAAGTCTAATGACGAGTTGACTGATTTATACTTACCTATTCTAGCTGAAAAAGGAATTACAAAAGACAAAGAGTTTGTTTTAAAAGTTGTTTCATCTATAAAAGAAAGAGCCGTTTTTGTAAACGATTTTTGGGATTTATCAAACTTCTTTTTTGAAACGCCAACAGAATATGATGAAAAAGCTAGTAAGAAAAACTGGAAAGAAGGAACTGCTGAATTAATGCAAGAATTAAGTACTGTAATTACTTCTATTGACGACTTTTCATCAGAAAATACCGAAAAAATAGTTAAAGAATGGATTTCTGGCAAGGAAATTGGTTTTGGTAAAGTAATGCAACCTTTAAGACTCTCTTTGGTAGGTAAATTAGCAGGACCTCATTTATTTGATATCATAGCAATGATTGGTAAAGAAGAAACTGTAAAAAGGTTAGAAAACGCAATAGAAAAACTATAATTATGAAAAACTTAATCCTATTTATTATTCTATTTTGTGCTTTTACAACTCAAGCACAATATGGTAGTTATGGAAACAATAGTGGCAGACAAAGACAAATGCCACAAACAGAACAAAAAGCTCCAGATCCAGATTTTAATATAGAAAGATATGTTGGTATTGTTAATTATGATATAGAAAAAGCAGCTAAAAAATCTAGTATAAAGCTTACTTCTAAAGAAGGGCAAGAATTTTCTAAGGTATTAACAAAGTATAATAAGGATATTAAAGACATCACTAGAATTAATACCTTTGTACTAAGAAGTACCAAAGATATGGTAGATAATTTTCAGAAAGAGGTAATAAAAACAGGTGATCGTTCTACTCAGAAAAAGGTTATGACAACTATGGGAGAAAACCTAAAACCAATTTCTGAAATACTAAAGAAAGAAGATTCAATACTAGTTAAAAAAATGAAAGGTTTACTTTCTGCAAAAAAATATAAAAAGTGGATAAAGTATAACAAAAAAATATATAAATATTTTCCGAAAGAAGAAGAATAATTTATTAATTAAAACATATAAAAAATCCTGTAAAAAATACTTTTACAGGATTTTTTTTTTAATAAAACTGTAACATTTAAATAAAATTATGTCTTATAAATAACTACTGAAATACCCTATCTTTACATATAAACAAATTATTAACTTTTAAAAAACAAACTATGATACCAACTTCTATTATTATACCTATTGTTATAATTGCACTTATCTTATTTTCATCATTTTTTATGGTAAAGCAACAAACTGCTGCTATTATAGAACGTTTTGGAAAATTTCATAGCATTAAACAATCTGGACTTAAATTAAAGATTCCTTTTGTTGATAAAATTTCTGGAAAATTGAGTTTAAAAATTCAACAATTAGATGTTATTATTGAAACTAAAACTTTAGATGATGTTTTTGTAAAATTGAAAGTTTCTGTACAATATAAAGTAATCACAGAAAAAGTATATGACGCTTTTTATAAATTAGATTATCCACATGATCAAATAACTTCTTATGTTTTTGATGTAGTAAGAGCAGAAGTACCAAAAATGAAATTAGATGATGTTTTTGTTAAGAAAAATGACATTGCTATTGCTGTAAAAACAGAATTAAATGATGCAATGTTAGATTATGGTTTCGATATTATTAGAACTCTTGTTACCGATATTGACCCAGATGCTCAAGTAAAAATAGCAATGAACAGAATTAATGCTGCAGATAGAGAAAAAACAGCAGCACAATATGAAGGAGATGCACAACGTATTTTAATTGTAGAAAAAGCAAAAGCAGAAGCAGAAAGCAAACGTTTACAAGGACAAGGTATTGCAGACCAAAGACGTGAAATTGCACGTGGTTTAGAAGAATCTGTAGACGTTTTAAACAGAGTTGGTATAAATAGCCAAGAAGCATCTGCATTAATAGTTGTAACGCAACATTATGATACTTTACAATCTATTGGTAGTGAAACTAACAGTAATTTAATATTATTACCAAACTCACCACAAGCAGGTAGCCAAATGTTAAATGATATGGTTGCAAGTTTTACAGCAAGTAACCAAATTGGTGAAGCAATGAAAAATGCAAAACCTAAAAAATTAGATAAATAAATACAATTTAACTTCATCTTTTATTACCTTAATAAAGGATGAAGTAACCCTATAATAAATAATACGAAATGATAGTAACAACAACTCCTACAATAGAAAACAGACCTGTAACGCAATATTTAGGCATTGTAACAGGTGAAACTATTATTGGAGCTAATTTTATTAAAGATTTCTTTGCAGGTATTAGAGATATAGTTGGTGGACGTTCTGGTTCTTATGAAAAAGTTTTAAGAGAAGCTAAAGACACCGCTTTAAAAGAAATGGAAGAAATGGCAAACTCATTAGGTGCACAAGCCATTGTTGGTGTAGATTTAGATTATGAAACTGTAGGTAAAAATGGAGGAATGTTAATGGTTACAACCTCTGGAACCGCAGTAAAATTATAATAAATTATCCCTTTTTAATAATACTAAACTTAATAAAATTTTTATTAAGTTTTTTTTTGTTCTAAATTTGACTACATCTTGTTGTCATAAAAAAATTATCTAAAGTTAAAATATCACTTTTAATATTTAAAAATTAGTTTATCTTACTTATTAATATAGTTATCTTAACTTTTATGTGTTTTTTTTATCAAAAATAGATAGATTGTTTATTAAAATACTGTTTTAATTTTTTTTAAAATATAATTTTTTATGAAAAATATTATTAAATGGCTATCAAAACCATACTATTTTAATCCTTTATTAAAATTTAAGCTAAAAATAAGTTTTTTTCATGGTCTATTTGTATTCTTATTTTTATACATTTTTAAACCATTTTACCTTATACAAATAGAAGTAATTATTTTAGAATATACTTTAGGTATAGGTATAATTGCATTTTTAGGAACCTTTATCGTTTTATATATTCCTCCACTTATCTTTAAAAATTATTTTTATGAAGATAATTGGACTATTGGTAGAAACCTTCTATTAATGATATTAGGTGTAACTTTTATAGGAGTTGTTTTATGGTACTTTGGCGAAATGTATAAGGAATCTTATCACCTAAAGAAAATAGGGCTTTTTGAATTTCTTATTTATACTTTTTTAGTCAGTCTTATTCCACTAACTTTTTTTGTTTTTATAAATGAAAAAAAGATAAGAGAGAGAAGAGAAAAAAAGGTGTTTGAAATTAAAGAAATAAAAAGAAATAAAGAAATTAATGTTACTAAAAAACTAGCTAGTGAAATTTGTATTAATTCTGATAATGGGAGAGAAAATATTACTTTTTTAATAGATGATTTAGTTTATGTTACTTCTCAAGGAAACTATGCAAGTTTCTTTTTGTTACATGAAAATAATCTAAAAGAAAAAATATTAAGAGTTACGCTAACAAAAATAGCTAATGAATTAGAAGATTATTCTACCATTATTAGATGTCATAAAAGTTATATTGTAAATGTAAAATATATAACAGATATTTCTGGAAATGCGAGAGGTTATTTATTAGAATCAAAATTTATACCAATACTTATTCCAGTATCCAGGAGTTTTTCTAAACAATCTTTGCAAAGCTTGATACAATAATCCTTCCCATTTATCCCAAATACTCTAAAAATCTTCCTGTTTACAACAAAATTTTATTAATTTCAATTAAGATATATATATTTGTCTCCTGAAAAAGAATTAAAAATATTGGGGGATTTTTTTAATTCATAAACTAAAAAAAGCTCAACTTGTATTATACAAATTGAGCTTTTATTATGTTTAAAAAGAATAACTTACTATTATTTCTTCTCTTCTAATTTTTCTTCTGGTTCTTCTTTAGCAGCGTTTTTAAACTCTTTAATTCCACTTCCTAAACCTTTCATTAATTCTGGAATCTTCTTACCACCAAATAATAGTAAAACTACTACCACAATAATAATTAGTTGTGGACCACCAATGAACATAAAATTTGTTGCTAAACTATACATGTTTTCTTTAATTTAATAATACAAATATACAAAAAACTGAATAACAGTAACCTTTGTTAATTCCTTTTTTGAATAATTCCACCAATTACTTTTTTATCTTTAACAACCTCCGGATTTCCTTTGTAAAATATAGATCCTCCAAAGCTTACTTTTGCACTTAAAGTTTTGCCTGCTAAAATTTCTGCTTTTGCTCCTGTACCTGCAAAAACATTAGAATTACTTGTTATTTGCATGTCAAAACCATTATAAACACCATATAAATCTACATCTACTTCTTGGGTATCTGCAGTACCAGAAAGTTTTATTATTCCGCCAGAAGATGTTTTAACAGTTAAATATTTAACATCTGTTGTTAAATTAATAAAAGCTCTTTCTTGTGCGTTTACTTCTAATTTATCTTGATTTACATCTTTACCAGTTACTGTTGCACCCTCATTAGCATCTATAATAGCTATATTTTTATTATAATATAGTTTTACTAGTACTTGACCATCTGCGGCATTGTTTTCTGGTTTTAAAGAAAAAGGTAATGATATTTTTAAGATGTTATTTACATTCTTAATTTTTACCATCTCAGACTTTTCTCCAGTAATTTCTAATTTTTGCTCTGCAGATTTTATCAATTCTAACTCTATTCCATTAAAAACTTTTAATTCAGAATAATCTCCTAAATTTTTAGTTACAGTTGTTTGTGCTATTGTTATAGAACTTAACAGTATAGCACAGATATATATTACATTTTTCATTATTCAAAAGTTTTGATTACTATATTTAATTCAATAATTATACCACTATAAAGGCTTTTTACCTTTTTTATTGTCACAACAATAAAAAGATAAAAACCTAAAAGCATTAAAAATTAGTTAATGAATTTTTAAATCAATCATATATCATTTAAAAATTATGCTTCAATTAAAGCAAAATCTAAATGTTTTCTTTCTAAATCTGTATGCTTAACTCTAACTACAACTTCATCACCTAATTGGTAAATCTTTTTTGTAGCCTGACCTACAATAGCATACTGTTTTTCATCAAAAATATAATGATCACTTTTTATATCTTTAATTCTAACCATTCCTTCACATTTATTAGAAGCAATTTCTACATAAATTCCCCATTCTGTAACACCAGTAATTACGCCTTCGAATTCTTCATCTTTATGATCTTGCATGTATTTTACTTGCATGTACTTAATTGATGATCTTTCTGCTTTAGAGGCTAATTCTTCTCTGTTAGATGAATGTTTACACTTTTCTTCATACTTATCTGCTTTTGGGCTGTCTCCGCCATCTAAATAATGTTGTAGTAATCTATGTGTCATTACATCTGGATAACGTCTAATAGGCGACGTAAAATGGCTGTAATAATCAAAAGCTAATCCATAATGCCCAATATTCTGAGTTGTATAGACTGCTTTAGACATAGTTCTAATAGTTAAAGTTTCAATCATGTTAGATTCTGCTTTACCATGTACATCACTTAATAACTGATTTAAAGAATCTGAAGTTTCTTTTTTGGTATCTGTATTAATTTTATAACCAAATTTACGCACCATGTTTTGTAAAGAAGCTAATTTTTCTACATCTGGCTCATCGTGCACTCTGTAAATAAATGTTTTATTTGTTGCTTTTCCTTTAGAAAAACCAACAAATTCTGCCACTTTTCTGTTTGCTAACAACATAAATTCTTCAATTAATTTATTAGCATCTTTAGATTCTTTAAAGAAAACGCCTACTGGGTTTGCTTCTTCATCTAAATTGAACTTTACTTCTACTCTATCAAAAGAAATTGCGCCTTGTTTCATTCTTTTTTTACGAAGAATTTTAGCCAATTCATCTAATTTTAAAGTAGCCTCTACAATTTCTGGCGTTACTGTGTATTCTTTATCAATGATAGAAATATCTTCTGGCATTGTATATGGTTGAATATCATCAGATAATTTTACATTTTCTATAATAGATTGTGCTTCTTCATACGCAAAACGTTGGTCTGAATAAGTAACTGTTCTACCAAACCACTCGCCTACTATTTGTGCTTTTTCATTTAATTCAAACACTGCAGAAAACGTTAATTTTTCTTCATGTGGTCTTAAAGAACACACTCCGTTAGACAGCATTTCTGGTAACATTGGTACTACTCTATCTACTAAATACACAGAGGTTGCTCTTTTATAAGCTTCATCATCTAAAATAGTTTTTGGTTCTAAATAATGCGAAACATCTGCAATATGAATTCCTATTTCGTAATTACCATTTTCTAATTTTGTAAATGATAAGGCATCATCAAAATCTTTTGCATCTTTAGGATCTATCGTAAAAGTTAAATCTTTACGCATATCTCTACGCTTAGAAATTTCTTCTTTGGTAATTTCTATCGATAAATTTTCTGCTTCTTTTTCTACCTCTGGTTCAAACTCAAAAGGCAATCCATATTCTAATAAAATAGAATGCATTTCTGTGTTATGATCTCCTGGTTTACCAAGAACAGTTGTTATTTTACCAAACGGATTTTTAGAATTTTTAGGCCAATCTAACAAAGTAGCTTGTACTTTATCGCCATCTACTGCTCCATTCATTTTACTTTCAGAAACAAAAATATCTGCATACATTTTGTTATTATCTGGTACAACAAAACCAAAATTTTTGTTTTTATTCTTCTGTAAAACTCCTACAAATTCTGTTTTTGCACGTTCTATAATTTCTACAACATCTGCTTCATATTTCTTTCCGCTTCGTCTTTTATAAACATACGCTTTTACAGTATCATTATGTAAACCTTTACCTAAATTAATATTCGGGATAAAAATATCATCTTCATAATCATCTGTTACAAAATATCCATTTCCGGTAGAAGTTACATCTAAAGTACCAATAGAATATTTTTTATCAACATTTACTTGAAACTTGCCACGTTCTACTTCTTTTATTTCTTTTGTTGCAGCTAATTCTGCTAATTTCTTAATTATTTGGGTTTTCCCGTCTGTATCAGAAATCTTTAATTTTGCAGCAATTTGCTTATGATTATAAGATTTTTCGCTGTCTTGTTTTAATACTTTAAATATATTTCTGGTTAAGTCTTTTACAACATTCCCTTTCTTTTTATATATTTTATTTTTCTTTTTTGTCATTAATTCTTACTTCTTATTATATGATACTAAATTACAATTATTTACTGTGATTGGCTATTAAAAAATAGTTATCAATCTAAAATTGTAATTTGGCATTACTTTAATTATTATTTTTATGTCTACATCTTGGTTTATAATTGCAAATCCTATTTCTGGAAATCGGAATTTTTCTAAACAATGGAAGGAAATTCAACAATTATTAAACAATAAGAAAATAGACTTTTCTTTTGCTTTTACAAAATTTTCTAAACACGAAATTGAATTGGTAAATACCGCAATTCAGCAAGGCTTTAGAAATATTATTTCGATTGGTGGAGATGGAACACTACACAATGTAGTTAACGGAATAATGCTGCAAAGATACGCAAAAACTTCTAATATAACTATTGCTGTGATTCCACAGGGAACTGGCAACGATTGGATAAAGACATACAACATACCTAATAACGTTGAAAAAGCGATTGATATTATTTGTAAAAAGAATATAATTTTACAAGATATTGGTGTTTTAAAAACTAAAAATAAAACAACTTATTTTAATAATGTAGCAGGTTTAGGCTATGATGGTTACATTGTTAATAAACTAAAAACTTTAAAACATTTTGGGTCTTTGGCTTATATATTAAGTGGTATTGCCGGTTTACTCTTTTATAAAAAAACAGTGTTTAAAATTATTTTTGATGATAAAATACTAGAAACTAATTGTTTAATGACAGTTTTTGGTATTTGTAAATTTTCTGGTGGTGGTATGCAGTTTACAAAAGAAGTACATACTACAGATGGTTTATTAGATATTACTATTGCTAAAAACCTAACTATCTTTGATTTAATTTTAAATCTACCTAAATTATATTCTGGTAAAATTGTAGATCATAAAAAAATAGAAACTTATAAAACCAAAGAAATTAGGGTGGTTCCACAAACAGCAAAACCTTTTATTCAGGCTGATGGTGAGGTAATTGGAACAGGAGAAGTACATGTAAAAATTATTAAAAAGGCTATTAATTTTGTGGTGAATTAAAGAAAAATAAACCTTAAAATACTATATAGCTTATATTTTTAAACGAAATAAGAAGTTGAATAAAGCTACACTGTTTTAATTTTTTAAAGGTTAATCTAAATTTTAATTTTTAAAATATATTTTAATCTATAGAAAGAATAAATAATTTCATGAAAGCTAAATCAATTTCTTCTCTATTTTCTTTTTGCTTTCCTCCTATTTCATTTTTTCGTTTTCAACAGTTATAAACATTCTATATTATAATTATATTTTCTTTTTAAATTTAAAAAAAACAATAATGGTTATAATAGTGTGTGAATAGCTACTATAAAAAAAACACTTTTTATTATTATATTTCAGTTATTAAAAATCATTGACAAGTTATGAGTTACCTAAAAGCTTAAAAATCAATTTAAAATTAGAGTTGTTAACAATAGTTATAAACAGTAGTTAACCTAAAATTCTTAATAGTTAACAACCCAATTGATGTAAACAAATGGTTAATTTTATGTTGATAAACTTTTATCAAAAACTCATAAATAAAGTTGTGTATGTCATAGTACTCGCTGTATTGTAATTTTAATTTAATATACCAAATTTACTTGTAAAACTTTACTGATACTTCTTAACAATTACCTAACATAGCTAAAGAGTTAAAAATTAATAAGTTATTAAAAAAGGTGTTTTTTTGATTGTTTATAACTGTTGATAACCGTTACTTTCTGTATTTTTGCTACTACAACACAATTAAAATCAATTTATTATGACTATTGCTATTGGTAACGATCACGCAGGTACAGAATACAAATTCGAAATTATAAAACATTTAGAAGAAAAAGGGTATAAAGTTCTAAATTTTGGAACCGATACAAACGACTCTATGGATTATCCGGATGCCATTCATCCAACAGCAGAGGCTGTAGAAAGTGGTAAAGCAACATTAGGTGTTATTTTATGTGGAAGTGGAAACGGAGCACAAATGACAGCAAATAAACACCAAGGTATTAGAGCTGCTTTATGTTGGAATAATGAATTGGTTGCATTAACAAGACAACATAACAATGCAAATATTCTTACTATTCCTGCACGTTTTGTGTCTTTACAACAAGCTATTGGTTTTGTAGATATTTTTCTTACTACAGAATTTGAAGGTGGAAGACATGGAGACAGAGTTAATAAAATTTCTTGTGCTGGATAATTAGTAAAATATTCTTGATACAAAAATTATAAAAAATAAATAAAAGTCACTCAAACTTACTATTAGATTGAGTGATTTTTTCTTTTAAATTGATACAAAATGGACTTTTTAATAAAATCTTTTAATGAATTAAATACAACAGAACTGTATAATATACTTCAATTACGATCTGAAGTTTTTGTAGTAGAACAAGACTGTGTGTACCAAGATGTAGATTTTAAAGATCAAAAAGCACTACATGTTTTTGGTTTAAAAAATGATAAAATTATTGCATATACACGTATTTTTAAACCAGGAGATTATTTTAAAAATGCCAGTATTGGTAGGGTAGTAGTTGCTGCTAACGAACGTAAATACGGTTTTGGACACGATTTATTAAAAGCTTCAATTAAAGCCATTAAAGATGATTTTAAAGTGGATGAAATTACAATTTCTGCTCAAAAATATTTAAAGAAATTTTACGAGTCGCATCAATTTATTCAAGTAGGCGAGGAGTACTTAGAAGATGGTATTCCGCATATTAGAATGGATAAAAATGGTAACTAAAAATTGATTCTAAAACTTAAATTAGGAGTAAAAGGTAAAGAATAATTATCTACTCTTCTTACATTATTTTCACTAGTATTATCTACAAGATAATAAGAATTTATAATGTTTTGTTTGTCTGTAATATTGGTAAAACCAAGACGAATAGTAGATTTTAAGACTTCAGATAAATTAAAATTATAACTTGCAGAAAGATCTAATCTAAAAAAATTAGCTAATTTTTCTTGGTTAGGATTGTTATAATTAACAATTGTTCTATTTTCATTTTGTATGGTTTCATTTCCTACAACAGGTTTTGTATACGGTTTACCAGAACGCATAACCCCACCAAATGAAATTTTAAAAAATTGACTTAAATTATAGTTAAAAGCAGTACTTAAAGAGTGTGTAATATCTAAACTATTAGAAAATGTAGCCGGAGTAAAAATATTGAATGTATAATTGTTTTTGGCATAGCTATAACTTAGCCAAGTACTAATTTTTTTATTTTGTTTATTCACTAAAAATTCTATACCCTTTACATCATAATTTCCTATAGAATTAGCGGTTAGATTGTTATAAAAACCTTGATTTTCTGCAGTAATTCCATCTACTTTTTTGTAAAAACCAGTAATATCTATATAAAAATTTTCTTTAGAATATTCCAAACCAAAAGAGGCTTGTTTACTTTTTATAATAGGTGTATTATCATGATCAGAAAGTATCCATCTTTGTTTTTCAATTCCTAAAAAGTTATTTTCAAAATCTATTTTCTGAGCCGTAGTTTGGTTTTTATATTCACCTTCTAGTTTTAAAGATAATTCGGTATTTAATTGCTGACGAATATTAATTCTAGGTTCTACTAAAAATTTATCAAACTTTTCAAAGTAGTTTGCTCGCACTCCAAATCTGGTATATGTATTTTTTTTATGATACTCAATTTCTGAATAAAAAGCACTTTTTAACAATGTATGTTTGTCTGTATTGTTAAAAGATGGTGTATGTACGGTAAGGCTATTATTAACTTCTATTTTATTAAAAACCAACCCATTAGTTAATTTTAAAATATCAGAAAACTCATATTTAGTATGCAATTTTATTGCTGTTTCTAATACATTATTAAATTGTTTTTGGTATTGATCTACATCTCTATTATAATTTGAAGAGTTTATTTTATAATCTGAAAAGAAAATAGATAAATTAGTAGAAAATTTAGCATCCCAATTAGCATCCCAACTAATTTTAGCACCCAAATTTTCTTGTTTTAAAATGCTATTTTCTTCTATTTCAGTATTTTTTGAAGTGTATTGTTCTTTATAATCTAAATTGTTTTTTATGTGAATAAAATTTGTTCTAATTGCATGATTGTAACTAATATCATATAAAATTTTAAAAGAATAATCATAGAAATAAAAGTCTGAATATGTGTTATTTACAGTATTTTTTTTGGTAGTATTACCTTGAAAACTTCTAGTAAAATAATTTTTATAAGTTGGGGTGTTAATAACATCTGTAATAGATCTTCTGGCAGAAATGTGCAGTTCTAAATTATCTTTTATAGGTACTTGTAAAAAAGCATCTGCACTTAATAAATTAAAACCGCCGCCTCCAGAAAATTTATTAGTAATTTCATTAGAAGCTTCCATATTTATGGTAGAGGATACTCCGTCTGAAAAAGCACTAGTTGTTCCGTTTTTAATAACAGCTACTTTTTTAGTTAAATACGGATTATAAGCAGAAATAAGTCCAAAAAAATGACCTGAATGGTACATTTTAATACCATCCCAAAGCATTAAATTTTGGTCATTGCTACCACCTCTAACATTAATATTAGAAATACTTTCGTTGATGCTTTGTACACCTGGCAAAATTTTAATTGTTTTTAAAATATCTGGTTCTATTAAACCAGGTAAAATTCCTAATTTTTCTGTGTCTAAAACCGTACTTCCATCAGTATTTTTATGCAAACCGGCAGTTATAAACTTAGGCATTGTTACTTCGGATAATTCTTCTGTTTTTTCTTCTAAATAAATTTGTTTACAACTGGTAGAAAACAATTCTTTTACCGTAATATTTTTTGTTTTAAAACTGATAAAAGAAACAGTTAAAGTAGCATTTACAGGTATGTTTTTTAAATAAAAAATACCTTTATTGTTGGTTGTTGTTCCTAATTTATAACCATTTACTTTTACAGAAGCTAAATATAAAGGTTCTAAAGAGTTTGAGTTTAAAATAGTTCCGCATATAGAAATATACTTATTCAAAAAAGAAACAGTTACATATCTATTATCTAAAGTATTAAATAGTAAAAAGGTTTCTTTATTTAAAAAATTGATAAGGTTTTCTATTGAAATTCCTTTTTCTGGTTTTTGGATAAAAATATTTTTTACATCATTATCAGAATATGAAAATTTTATATCATAACTTTTTTCAAGTTCTAATAATAACGAAGAAAGCGCTGTTTTATCAGAAGAATTCTGAGTAAAAACAACACTTGTTATCAATAAAAAACAACAAATAAGAAGCCGTATTTTAATTACCATGGTTAAAGATAGTAATTTTTTTACCATCAATTTTATAAGATAATTGTAACGGAATTGTAACAGATTTTAGGGCAATATTTATATCTCTATGTGTAAAGCCACCAGAGTATAAAATATCTAAATCAATGTTTTTTGTTTCAATTGTATACCCAAACTGATTTTCTATTTCATCTAAAATAAAATGCAAAGCTGTACTTTTAAAATTAGACTCTTTTTGTAACCAAGATTTCTCATCTATATTAAAAGTATTGGTGGTATCTACAACTCCATTTACCACTTTAAAAATGGTTCCTTTAGGTAGTTTTATCAACTTATTTTTATAGCTAACACTTACCAAACCTTCATAGGTTTTTACTTCAAAATAATTAGCTCTTTCCTTTACATTAAACTGTGTACCAAGTACAGTAACATCTCCAATTTCTGTATTTACGGTAAACTTTTTTCCTTTTTGTACTTTAAAAAAAGCTTCTCCGTCTAAGGTTAAATTTCTGTTTTCTTGCCAATCTTCTTTAGCATAAGAAATTTCTGAATTTGCATTTAAAACTACCTCAGAATTATCTGGTAAATTAAAGTTCTTTGTTTCTGCAAATGCTGTTTTAAATTTATAATTATTAGTATTAAAAAGAATAAAATAAGAAGTTGTTAATAACACAACAATAGCTGCGGCATATTTGTAAATATTCTTATAATTAAAGGACACAATTTTTCCTTTTTTAGACGTATTTTTAGTTTTTAATTTTAGGTCTGCAAGAGATTTATGAATATCTACTTTAGGCGTTTCTATTTGAGATGAATAATGCGCTATTTTTTTTAAAGTATTAAAATTTTTAGTTTCTTTTAACTGCGTTAATTCTTCATCAGAAATTTCTCTGTTTAGCCATTTTAAGATGTCGTTTTCTTTTTCCATTTTCTTGGTATTCTATATATAGAACAACTAATCAGTAGTTTACCCTACCTTAAATTGGTGTTAAATTCTGTCTATTTTATTTCTTAACTTTTTTAATGCTGATGACATTCGTTTTTCTACTGCTTTTTGAGATATTTCTAACAATTCTGCTATTTCTCTGTATTTTTTTCCATCAATTCTATTCATTAAAAAAACTTCACGTTCTCCTTCTGTTAAACCTGCAATAGCATTTTGTAGTTTGTCTTTAAACTCTTCTTCTTCTAATAAATACTCTGGACTTTGGTTATTAACATCTAAATAAGGACTGCTTTTTGCATATTCAAAAACTACTTTTTGATGTTTTACTTTATTTAGAAAAAGATTGTTAATAACTGTAAATAAGTAAGACTTGGCTTTTGTAAAATCTATTTTAGAACACTGTTCCCAAACCTTTATAAATGCTTCTTGTGCTAAGTCTAAAGAGGTGTTTTTATCTCCAGATTTATAGTAAGCAAAATTACTTGCAGACTGTACATGAGAAGTATAAAACTCATTAAAATAGATTTCATCACAAAGAGATTTATCACTCATATAGAGGTTTTAAAAAAGAAAATAAAGTGTAAAAATAAAACAAAGTTGTTCTATTAAAAAATAAGTTTATAAAATCTATTTAGCTTTATCGTTTTAGAAGTAAAAATGACAAGTAAATGATTATTTATCGCCCTTTTTTGTCATTTTATAAATAAGATAACCAAAACCTACTACAAAGTGAAAAATAATTACAGCAGCTACTATATATAATGTGGTATTAGAATTGTTCATTACACAAAATTAGAAATATAAATATTCTTTTTTTCTGATAATTGTCACATAAAAGAATCCACTTCTTTTACGCCACTAATTTCTAAATTACCTAATTCTATTGTTCCAATTCTAACCCGAATTAAACGTAAAGTAGGCAAACCGACAGCAGCAGTCATTTTACGTACTTGTCTAAATTTTCCTTCTCTAATAATTATAGAAACCCAGCTTGTTGGTCCGTGTCTTTCATCTCTAATTTTCATGCTTCTCAGCGGAAATTTAGGATCATCAATAATAGAAGCTTTCCCTGGTTTTGTCATGTATTTTTTACCGTTAAAACCAATTTCTACACCATTTTTTAACTGTGCTATTTCTTTTTCGGTGATTACTCCATCTACTTGTACGTAATATTCTTTTTCGTATTTATTACTTCTAATTTCTGCGGATACTTTTCCATCCGTTGTTAATAAAAGTAATCCTTCCGACGGAACATCTAAACGACCAATTGCCATGGTTCCTGCTGGGAAATCATGTAAATCTCCTAAAAGTTTTTTCTTCCGCTTTGCGGGATTTACAAACTGAGAAATCATTCCCCAAGGTTTGTGAATTATAAAATGACGATGTTTTTCTATCAATTTATTCGTCTTTTAAAGAAGATAAAAACTCCTTAAAGGAAGCCCAATAGGTTTCATTACCTTCTGTAGTTTCCCAAAGTGCTCTAGTACCATGAATCCCTTTTACTTCTGGTATAAAATGTGTTAAATAACTAGCATTTACTTTATCAACCAACTTTTTAACACCCGCACTTTCACTTAAAGAAGAAGTAACAAAAACAGGTTTTTTATACGTACTTATGCTTTTATTGATGTTTATTCCTTTAAAATATTCACCAGGACTAAATGCTGCAACCGCTTTAATTTTAGCATTATGTACACCCATTAAAAGCGCCAAAGAAGAAGAATAAGAACTACCAACTAATATTATTTTTTGTCCGCCATTTTGGTTGTATATATAATCTACAGCAGCTTCAATATCTTGTTCTGCATCTAAATAAGAAATGCCTAAACCTTTTATATTAGCGGCTATTGCTGTCTGATTATCTATATTATTAACCGTGTTGCCAGAACGTTGATCTATTGCCATTACAGCATATCCTAATTTTGTTAATTCTATAGCAGTATCCTTATATTCTCCTCTACTATAACCTGCCTGATGACATAGTAAAATAGTGATAGGCGTTTCTTTACTTTTATAAATATCTGCAGTAATTGGCAAACTATCTTTAGATGGAAAAGTGATGGTTGTCTTTTCTAAATTGTTACTTGTTTTTTTTATGATTGTTTTATTTTCTAAGGCTATAGTTGGTGTATCTGTAGCCTGTTTTTTACAAGAAAAAAGTACTAATAAGCTAATAATTACGGTATATTTTATCATTTTTTTAAAGGTATTTTTTAAGTTTTATAACTTTATAAGTTATTTATAATATTTTAACAGCGACACCAAAACTATTTTTTCCTGTTGATAAACGCATGTTTTTTTCAGAAAATTTTTGATCTGTGTGCGAAGTATATTGTGTAATTGGCTCAATACAAAGCATATTATCAACCTCTGTCCACAACATAAAATTGTTAAAACCTTTTGTAGTAATTTCTAAATCGTTTCTATCAATATTTTTTAAAGTGATTTTATCAGCATTTAAAATAGGAAAAGCATTAGCACCCGCTTTATAAACATCGGCTAAAGTAATTTCTGTATCATTAGAAATTAAAGTTTCGTTACCAGTGTTAGATAGCATAAATGCCGGATGATAGCCCAACATAAATGGCATTCCTTCATCAGAATTAATGATAAATTCTATGTTTAAAACATCATTTTCTAGTGTAAAATTCTTTTCAAATGTAAAATCGAAAGGCCAAGAAAGGTTTTCTTCTGTAGATTTTACAGGAAATTTACTATTGTTAATAAGGGTATCCTTTTTATATTTTTTGATGAATTTAGCTGAGTTTTCATCCGAAGATACTAAAGAATATTCTAACTCACGCAACAAACCATGTTGATCTAAAATTGCATCTCCATTTTTGGTATGCACTCTAAAATTATTTTTAGAAGTTGGACCAATTACAGGAAACATTTCATCATCAGAATTACGCCAACCTTTGTTTCCTTTTTGATGAATATATTCTTTATCATCTTTTTTAAAACTGATAATTTCTCCTTTTTCTATGTTAACCTTAGATTTTTTATCATTAGAAATTAAGGATTGTATACTTTTCATATTAATTTAATTTTTCAGGATTTTTACCTATTTTTTTGATTCAGAATTTACCCTTCTTTCTAATTTTTTTATATCCTCTTCAGGTGGTAAATTTTCTGGTTTAATTCCTCTTTCAATTAGTATTTTTCTTACGGAACTATTGTTTGTTACGTGCTCTTTAGAAATACTATTTTCAGTCCTTAAATCTTTTTCTTTGGTATTAAAAACGGTTATTTCTGTTGCAAAATCTTTTGCTTTAATGGTAATAGTTGGTAAATAATCTGCTAAAGCTCTACTATTAGGAATCCCTAATTTAACTTTCATTTGTTGTGGTAGACAACCCAAATAATGCTTGATCTCCTTTACTTCTTATTAACCCAAAATTTTTGTCATTACCCGTTTTTTCATAAATTAATTCTGATAAATCTTTTTCTGACAATGTTAATTTTTGTCTTGCTTGTAATCTTTCCCAATCTTTAATTCTTTGTTCAATTAACTCAAATTTTCTAGTTTGCATTGCAAAATAATTTTGAGCGAAAGCAATGCTCTCTTTTCTAGGATCTCCATTCTGAGCAATTAAATAACAAGCATATCTTGTTAACATAATATCTTCAATTTCTCTTTCACTTCCAGAACCTAATTTTACCATTTTGTTGATGTCAACAAAATGGTCTGAAATAAGGTTGTTAGTAATTTCACAAGCTGTTTTAGATTTAAAAATTACTTTTTGAAAATTTCTCCATTCAGAATATCCTAAAAGTTGTTGTAAATCTCTTGCAAACCAAAACTCAATACCACTTTCAGTAGTTTGAGAGTGGTCTTCAAAATTTTTGGATAAGCTTTCTACGATTTCCTTTTTCATCTTTTTCAATTTTTTATAAAAATACAAAAAAAGATGAGTACAAAAAGAAACTCTTTTTGTAACTTGTGGCACTTATTTAAAATTAAAACAAGCAAGATTAATGGCGGCAGATAAAGAAAAAACAGCAAAGCTAAAAGCACTTCAACTTACTCTAGATAAGCTAGATAAGACGTATGGTAAAGGAGCTGTAATGAAATTAGGTGATGTAGTAACTGAAGATATAGATGCAATTTCATCTGGTTCTTTAGGGTTAGATTTGGCTTTAGGCGTTGGTGGTTACCCAAGAGGAAGAGTTATTGAAATCTACGGACCAGAATCTTCTGGTAAAACTACCTTAACATTACATGCAATTGCAGAGGCTCAAAAAGCAGGAGGAATTGCAGCTTTTATTGATGCAGAACATGCATTTGATAAATTTTACGCAGAAAATTTAGGAGTAGATATAGATAATTTAATTATTTCTCAACCAGATCATGGTGAGCAAGCTTTAGAAATTGCAGAAAACTTAATTCGTTCTGGTGCAATAGATATTGTGGTTATTGATTCTGTTGCGGCTTTAACGCCAAAAGCAGAGATTGAAGGAGAAATGGGAGATTCTAAAATGGGTTTACATGCTCGTTTAATGTCTCAAGCATTGCGTAAATTAACAGGTACAATTTCTAAAACAAAATGTACGGTTATATTTATTAACCAATTACGTGAAAAAATTGGAGTAATGTTTGGTAATCCAGAAACTACAACGGGTGGTAACGCATTAAAATTTTATGCTTCTGTACGTTTAGATATTAGAAGAAGAACACAAATTAAAGACGGAGACAAGGTTATTGGAAACAGTACTAAAGTTAAAGTTGTTAAAAATAAAGTAGCACCTCCTTTCCAAATTGCAGAATTTGATATTATGTATGGACAAGGAATTTCTAAAGTTGGTGAAATTTTAGATATTGGTGTAGAGTTAGGTATTGTTAAGAAAAGTGGTTCTTGGTTTAGTTACGGAGAAACAAAATTAGGCCAAGGTAGAGATGCTGTTAAAGGCTTAATTAAAGACAATCCTGAGTTGGCAGAAGAACTTGAAGGTAAAATTAAGATTGCTATTGAAAATCAAGAATAAATATTAAAAGTTCTAACTATTATTATTAAACTGCTATAGAAGTAATCAATCTATAGCAGTTTTTTTTATGCTAAAAAAACGAATTTATTTTTGTTGTGTATAATTTACTTCTTTTTGTAAAGCAACAATTACTTTTATAAGTTTGCAATATGATTAAGCTAACAAAACAAGTATCCTTAAAAAATATAACAACTACAGATTGTACTAAATTGTATGATTTAATGCGCGAAGTTTACCCTTTAGCATACAGTCATTTTTGGAAAGATAAAGGAGATTGGTATATAAACGCTCAATATTCTAAAGAGCATATTTTAAAAGAAATATCCGAAGAAAATACGGAGTATTATTTTATCCTTTTTAAGGATGAAATTGTTGGTAATTTTAGAATTATTTGGGATGAAAAATTAGAATATTTATCCGAAGAAAAACAAGTAAAATTACACAGAATTTATCTTCATAAAAAAATGCAAGGAAACGGAATTGGAAAAAAACTTGTTTCTTGGTTATCAGAAAAAGCAATTCAAAAAGGCTATACTATTATTTGGTTAGATGCAATGGATGAGCAACCCCAAGCTTTTCAATTCTATAAAAAGTTAGGTTTTGTATATCATTCTCACACTTTTTTACCTTATAATTTATTATACAAAGAGGTAAGAAAAATGAGTCAGGTTTATAAAGTATTAGAAGACTAAATTATTCTTTAGACACTATTTTTACCAACCATAAAATTAGATAAGCACCAAGCCCTAAACCAGCAAATAAAACTAACAGTACAAATAATATTCTAATATTTTTTGCAGTAAACTGTGTTTTTGTACTTAACCATTGACATACACCTAAAATCATAAATCATAAATTTTTTGTTATTAACTTTAAATATAATTAAACTTATTAATTTTATAAAAAATATTTAAAAATTAATTATTAATACTTTAAAGTACAATTAATTATACAATTTCGTCCTTTTTTTATTATTGTTTATCCTAAAATTAATTTAATTAATACTTTTTATCTCTAAATTTGTAAAAATTTTATTTTTTGAGATTTTTCCTTTTTTAATGAGAATATGAAATACAAATACGTAATTATACAAGACAAAGAAGATGCTTTAGATGATTTAAAAGCAACTTTAAAAGAACATTCTAATTATAAGTTAGTTGATGTTGCAACAACTTTAGAAGATGCTTTTTCTTTAATTATTAAAACAAAACCCAATCTTATTTTTTTAGATGTAGAAATTGATGATAAAAATTCTTTTACACTTATTCCTAAATTAAAGGAATTTTTTATAGAGTTGCCAACTATTATTATGACTACAGCACATAATTATTATGCAAAAGAAGCAGTAAATAATAAAGTATCTTATTTTTTAAGTAAACCAATTGAACCTGTAGAACTACAAAAGTCATTATTATTATTTGAAAAAGTGTTTACAGAAGGACAAACACATCTTGCAGTAAAAACAAGTTCTTACATAAATATTTTGGCTTATAAAGACATTTGCTTTTTACAAGCAGAAAGAAACTATACCAATGTTTTTAATATAACTGGTGAGAAGTTATCTACTTCAAAATCTTTAAAACATTTTGAAGAAACGTTACCAAAAAAATTTATTAGAGTTCATAAGAGTTTTATTATAAACAAAGATTGTATTGAAAAGTTAAATACTAGAAAAGGACAAATATTTTTACATCCAAAAGATGTTTTCATAGATTTAGAAGAAAACGTTATTCCTATTGGAAAAGAATACATGCAAAAACTTAAAAATTCCTTTTCCTTTTAAAATAAAATTCCCGCGAAAGCGGGAATAAAAGTTATAAATAATTATCTTAAGAAGTGTTTTAGTATTTAAACACCTGTGCTTCCAAAACCACCAGCACCACGTTCTGTTTCATTTAAAACAGTTACTTCTTGCCAGTTTACACGCTCGTGTTTTGCTATAATTAATTGTGCTATTCTTTCACCATCATTTATTACAAAATCATCGTTAGATAAGTTGACTAAAATAACCCCAATTTCACCTCTATAATCTGCATCTACAGTTCCTGGAGAGTTTAAAACAGTTACCCCTTTTTTTGCAGCCAAACCACTTCTTGGTCTTACTTGTGCTTCAAAACCAATTGGTAAAGCTATAAATAAGCCTGTTTTAACAATCGCTCTTTCTAACGGCTTTAATGTTATTGAAGTTTCAATATTTGCTCTTAAATCCATTCCTGCAGCACCTTCAGTTTCGTAATTAGGTGTTGCGTGTTTCGATTTGTTAATTATTTGTACGTTCATTGTTTTCTAAATTAAATAAAAATGTAATTACTTCTAAAAATTCTGCTTTCCAAAAAGACTCTGTGTGTTTGCCATCTGGGTGTACTTTTGTTTTTAAATTTTGTGATGGAAAACCAAGATCTATTAATAATTCTGCCATATTTTCGGTATCTGGAACCATAGAATTTCCTTCTTTATCACCCACTAATAAATAAAGTCTTGTTTTTTGCTGATTTCCATTTTCTTCGGCAAATGTAATTACTTTATCAGAAAACCAAAAAGAGGTAGAAAGTGCACCAATTTTGCCAAAAACTTCAGGATATTTTAAGCCTCCATAAAAGGAAATTAGTCCTCCTAAAGAGCTACCAATAATTGCGGTATTTTCTGGGGTGAGTTTGGTTCTGTAATTTTTATCGATGTAAGGTTTTAGTTCATTTACCAAGAAATCTACATAAATTTCACCTTTTCCTCCACCGTATTTTACATTTTTCCAAGGTGTATATTCTTCAATTCTTTTCTCTCCACCGTTTTCTACACCAACAACAATAAAACTTTTCCCTGTTTTTTTGTAAAGATTATTTAATGTTTCATCAATTTCCCATTCACCCACAAAAGAAGTAACATTATCAAATAAATTTTGTGCATCGTGCATATATATTACATCATATTTCTCTTTTGATGAGTTATAATTTGGAGGTAAATACAACCAAATTTTATGCGGAATATCGTTTAAACCATCAATAACAAATATTTTTTTTAAAATGGTAACATTGGCTGCTTTTGTAGAAGTTTTTTCAGAATTTACTTTAGATTTTATTTCTTTTACTTTTTCTGTTGTTTTTACTTTACAAGAAATAAAAAAAAGTAGAAAAGCTAAAAATAAAAGTGATATTCTTTTCATAATTTATCGTTTTAATATTTGTTTAATTTCCTCTTTTTCGTTAAAATAAATCAATCCAAAGAAAAGAAAAAGGGTTAAAATAGAAAACCAATACTGTCCTCTAAATACGGTAAAAGAAATCAATTCAAAAACAATAGAGAATACTAAATAATAAGCTATTTTTTTTAATTTATAATTTACAGGATAATGTTTTTTACCCACAAAATAAGACAATACCATCATGGTACCAAAGGCTATTAAGGTTGCCCAAGCAGAAGCCATAAAACCAATTTTAGGGATCATTATTAAGTTAAAAACAATGGTAATAATGGCGCCAACAATAGAAAAGTACATTCCGTATTTTGTTTTGTCCGTTAGTTTATACCAAATGGATAAATTGTTATAAATACCTAAAAATAAGTTTGCTAAAAGTATAATTGGCACTATAGAAAGCGCTGTAAAGTATTCTGGTTTTCCTAATAATATTTGCGCAAACAAATCGATAAAAACAACTACAGTTAGCATAAAAAAGGCTCCAAAAATGGTAAACCAAGTCAAAACTTTCGAATAAGTTTCTTTAGCATTTTTTTTATCAGCATTATTAAAGAAAAAAGGTTCTGCACCCAAACGAAATGCCATAATATACAAAGTCATAAAAACGCCTAATTTATAGCAAGCCGCGTAAATTCCCATTTGTTTTTCGCCTAAAATATCTCCTAACAGCAGTTTGTCTAAATTTTCATTGGTTACAAATGCTAAACTTCCAATCATAATAGGAAAACTATATTTGAACATTCTTTTGAAAAGCGAAATATCAAAATCGAATTTAAATTTAAAAACATCAGGAAAAAGTAACAGAAAAGTAGATAAACTTGCGAGTGTACCGGCTACAAAAATGTGAATTACTTTAGGATAATTGTTATAATAATTTACAATAAATTCTGGTAAAGAAATTTCGTTTTTTAAAGCATAAGGTACAAACCAAAGAAAGAAAACATTCAAAATAGAAAAGACACCAATATTTATTAATTTTATGGCTGTAAACTTTAAAGGTTTGTTTGTAACACGTAAATATGCGAATGGCACCACTACTAAAGTATCTAACGTAATTGTATATACTAATAATTTAAAAAATAATGGATTTTTAAATCCGAAGAAAAGAGAAATTTCATTATTAAAAAATAAGGCTAAACATAAGAAAATGAGTGTAGAAATTAGCAAACTAATAAAGGATGTAGACACCACTTTTCCTTTCTCTTTTTCTTTAGAAAAAAAACGAAAAAAGGCAGTTTCCATACCAAAAGTTAGTAGTGCATTTAAATAGGCAGCGTACACATAATAATCTGTGTTTATAGCATATTTTTCTGCATCTAAAGTAGAGGTATGTAGTTTTACCAAAAAGATATTTATTGCACGTGGTAAAACAGCTGCAATTCCGTATATTATGGTGTCTTTAAAAAAACGTTTTAAGGAACTCAAAATTTTTAATTAGCGAACACAAATATAATAATTCGTAAATGCAATCCTCAAAAGATAATAGTTTTATTACTTTTGATGTATAAAATGATCAATAGATGAATAAGCAAAAAAAAATAGCAGTTTTTGGTGGAGGAAGTTGGGCAACCGCAATTGTGAAAATGTTGAGCGAAAATTTAGAAACAATTGGTTGGTACATGCGTAATGAACAAGCAATTGAACACATAAAAGAAAACGATCATAATCCTAATTATTTACAATCTGCAGATGTGTATGCACGTCAGTTAGATTTGTCTAGTGATATTAATTACACGGTAGAAAATTACGATGTTCTTATTTTTGCAATTCCGTCTGCTTTTTTAACCAGTGAATTAAAAAAATTAACGTCTTCTTTAGAGGGAAAAATTATTTTTTCTGCTATTAAAGGAATTGTACCCGAAACAGGGTTAATTATTGGCGAGCACTTTAATAGAGAATTTAATGTTCCTATAGAAAATATTGGTGTTATTACGGGACCTTGTCATGCAGAAGAGGTAGCTATGGAGCGTTTATCTTATTTAACTATTGCTTGTAAAGATGAAGAAAATGCCAAGTTTATAGAGAAATCTATTCAAAGTTGGTACATAAAAACTAAAATTTCAGACGATATTATTGGTACAGAATATGCAGCCATGTTAAAAAATATTTATGCGGTTGCAGCAGGTATTGCACATGGTTTGGGGTATGGAGATAATTTTCAGGCAGTGCTAATGAGTAATGCTATTAGAGAAATGAAAAGCTTTATAAAAAAGGTGCATAAAATGAAACGTAACATCAATAATTCTGCTTATTTGGGAGATTTGTTGGTTACCGGTTATTCTCTTTTTAGTAGAAATAGACAATTTGGAAACATGGTTGGTAAAGGGTATACGGTAAAATCTGCACAAATGGAAATGAGCATGATTGCAGAAGGGTATTATGCGACCAAAAGTGCTTTTAAAATGAAAGAAGAAAACGGGGCAAATACACCTATTATAGATACCGTTTACAATATTCTATATGCAAATAAAAACCCTAAAAAAGAATTTCAAAAATTGACAGATAAATTAGATTAAATGTTCCTTGAGGTTTTTACCTCTAGGTTTCCCTTAAAATTGTCTTTCCCGTAAAAACGGGAATCTAAATAAAGAATTTCTAATTCTATTTAAAATAAGATGTACCTAATAGTTATAACAGATATTTAATGTTGTTTTTATAATAAATTGTTTATTTTTGAACATTGAAGTTAATTATTAAACAATTACAATGAAAACAATACAAGAAGTTGTAGAAAGCACCATTAGAAAAACACCTTTTATAGAAGAGGCTTTAAATGAAAAGTTGATAAATGTTTCTTCTTTAGCAAGAATTATTTTACCGGAAGTTTCTACTGCTTTAAAAAAGGAAGTTAAGGTTGGTGCGGTTATGATGGCTATTAATAGACTTTCACCTGCAAGTGAATTACGTATTAGAAAGAATATAAAAAAATTAGCTTTAGATTTAGGAGATGTAATTGTACGATCTGATTTGTGTGATTTTACTTTTAAAAATACAACTTCATTATTAAAAGAGATTGCAAAAATTTTAATGAAATCATCAGAAAGTTCTGATTATTTTTTAACCGTTTCTCAAGGTATTTTTGAAACTAATATTGTTACTAGTAAAAATTTAGAGCCTTTTGTAAATGAGATTTTTGAAAAAGAAGCCCTTATTTCTAGTGTATTAGATTTGGCTTCTATTACTATTAAACTTCCAAAAGAAAACCAAGAACAATCTGGTATTTATTATTTTATTTTAAAACAATTGGCTTGGGCAGATATACCGCTACAAGAAATTATTTCTACTACAAATGAAATGACGATTGTTGTAAAAGAAGAAGATATTAATCAAACTTTTGCCATTTTAATGGATATGAAATTGAGTTAAATAGAACCTTAGTTACTTATTTTAAATTAACAGATCATCCTACAAGGCTTCTAAAACCTTGTAGGTATATTATAAAAACAACCAACTATCTATTTTTTATAATGACAAAGCAAGATCCTTATGCAGCATTAAAAATTAAGGAATTCAATATTTTTTTATTTGTTAGATTCTTGCTCGTTTTTGGTTGGTCTATGCAATTTATTGTCATAGAATGGCAAGTATATTCTATTACAAAAGATCCTTTATCTTTAGGCGTTATTGGTTTAATGGAAATTATTCCGGCGTTTACAATGGCTTTATTTGCGGGTCATATTGTAGATCAAAATGAAAAAAGAAACTTACTAGCTATTTGTACAGCAGCATTTTCATTGATTAGTTTGGGGCTGTTTTTATTAACATCAGATGTTGTTGTTGGTCATTGGTCTACTAATAAAATTCTATATTCAATTTACGCTTTGGTTTTCTTTGGCGGATTTTTACGTTCATTTTTCGGACCTACAATTTTCTCTTTAGTGGCATTATTAGTTCCTAAAAAGATATATCATAATGCGGCAACATGGAGTACAAGTACCTGGAAAACGGCTTCGGTTTCTGGAGCCTTATTTGGTGGTTTTTTAATCAGTTGGATTGGTGTTGATAAAACACTTTGTTTGGTTTTTATCTTGGTCATTCTATCCTTAATTTTTACTTTTTTAATAGAAAAGAAACCTATTTTAAATAAAAAAATTGGAGAACCAATGAAAGAAAGTTTAAAAGCTGGTGTAAGGTTCGTGTTTCATAATAAAGCTATTTTAGGTGTTTTAACATTAGATATGATTGCAGTTTTATTTGGTGGAACCGTAGCTATTTTATCTGTTTTTGCACAAGATGTTTTAAAAGTTGGGCCAGAAGGTTTCGGTATTTTAAATGCTTCTATTTCTATGGGAAGTATTGTTACCATGTTTTTAACAACATACATTCCTATCAACAGAAAAACAGGTAAAAAAATGTTGGTTTCTGTCTTTATTTTTGGGTTGAGCATTATCGCTTTTGGATTATCATCTATTTTTTGGGTAAGTGTTTTAGCATTGTTTATAAGTGGTGCTGCAGACGGAATTTCGATGGTAATTCGCCAAACAATTTTACAATTAAAAACACCCGATGATATGCGAGGTAGAGTTTCTTCTGTAAACTCTATGTTTGTTGGTTCTTCTAACGAGTTAGGTGCTTTTGAAAGTGGTTTAGCCGCAAAGTTTTTAGGAGCTTCTATGGCGGTTGTTTTTGGAGGAACGATGACGTTGCTTACTGTTGTAGGTATTGGTGCTTTAAACCCAACGTTAAGAGAATTAGATTTAACAGAAGAGATAGAAGCAAACCAGAAAGAAGCGTAATTTTAAGGCATAAAAAAACCGTTTATCAGTATTTGTGATAAACGGTTGTAGAATTATTATTTTTCTTCTTTTATGGCTGAAATAGATTTAACAGTTTGTGTCTCTCCAGTAAAATTACCTTCTTCATCAATCAGGTCTATTTCTTTATTTATCCAAGTAATATTGAATTTTTTATCAATCATTTCATCTTCATATAAAGAAAGTTCTATATTTTCATCTAAATCGTAGAATAAAATAGTTACATCTTTATCGTCTACAAATCTAAAATATTCCATTTCAGTTAATCCTTTAAAAGTAGCAACAATTTTGTTTTCTTTTTCTTGTGCAGAAATAGAATTTACAGAAAAAGTAAGGGTAATAAACAGCACTAATGCTGATGCATATAATGTTTTCATGATTTTTAAATTTTAAGGTTATTTTTTAATAAATATAGTAGCTGTTCTTTTTCTTAAAAGAACCTGCTTTTTGTTAGAAGTACTAGAAACTATATTTTCATAAGCCTTAAAAATTACTGATAGTATATATCAAATGTACATTTTTTTTTAATTGAAAATTAAATTTTTTGTTAATTTTTAAATTAACAAATAAATATTTTTAAGTGTTCTTTTTTAAAACTATAATAATGATATTCAGTATGTTAAATTATATGTGTTTTTTTTAAAAAACACATTACACAATTTTTAGCTGTGCTAAATAGGGTAAGAATACAATAAATATCACTTTCTAAAATTAAATTTAAAGTAATTTTATCATTCGAAAAGGCAAACTATATTTTAGTTAAAATAGGTCTATAAAAAAGGTAATAAATCAGTATTTACAGCGCATATAAAAACTAGTTGTAAAAATTTATAAATTGTTTTAATTACTATTTATTTAACTTAATAGATAATATAGTTTTTACAGTAATTTTTTCACCTGTTTGTTGCCCTACGGAATCATATTCATCTACAAGTTTATTTTTCCAGGTAAGTATAAATTTTTTATTTATTTTACTATCATCTTCTTTCTCAAAATCTATATTTTTTGATTTATCATAAAATAAATACTCTATATTATTATCATCTACAAATTTATAATCTTGATTTTCTGTAGGGCCAATATAAGTAGCAACTAATGTATGTACTGTTTCTTGAAATGTTATTTTTTTTGCAGAGAAAGAGCATGCAATAAACAAGATAACAATTGAGGTATATAACGTTTTCATAATTTTTAAATTTAAGGTTATTGTAAATATTATAAATACTTTGTGACAAAGAAGTTATTTAAATTAATAGGGTAAATTCATCAGCATTAAAATTAAGAATGACATACTCAAATATAATATTTTTTTTTATTGATAACGAGTATTAATCTCAATTTTTTAAAAGTACTATATTTTAATTAACTTGATTTTCAGTAGTTTGAATATTAATAATTGTATTTAAAAGGTAGCTTTAATATAAAACCTCACAGATTTTTACAATCTGTGAGGTTTTATATTTGTGTTTTACAACGAGATTTTAATTAAAAGTAGTAGCCAATTGTATTTTTTCTTCTAATTCTAGTTGATATTTTTCAGTTGCTTTTTCATCCCAAGAAAAATGAGTTTTAAATAAGTCTAAAACATATTCTTTATACAGAAACACGCTGTGTGTGTCAAAAAATAAACGTCCGGTTCTTCGCATAAAAAAGTCGGTAGGCGTGCAAGTCATTTCATAGTTTATGGTAAACCAAACTTCTGCAATGATCATTTTTTCTTGCATATTATCATGCATTAAATCATCAAATTTTTGCAAAATAATATCTGTTTGTTTTCCGTAATTATGTACTAAATATTCTGCATCTTTTCTATCGAAGTCTACTTCTGCAATTCTATTCTGAATAGCATCTGTATAAATTAATACTTCTTGATAGTTATCAAAAGTACCGCCAGAAAGTGCTATTTCCTTTGTTTTTATTTCTTCAAATTTTGTATCGAATCTGCGTTCATATTTCTTGGCAACTAAATCTACAATTCGTTCTGCCATTTTTCTATAACCGGTTAATTTACCACCAGCAATAGAAATCAATTCTGTATCAGAAACAAAAATTTCATCTTTTCTAGATAACTCAGAAGAAGACTTTCCTTCTTCATGAATTAAAGGTCGCAAACCTGCCCAAGAAGATTGAATGTCATCCAACGTAAGTTGTATATTTGGAAACATATTATTCACCGCAGAAATAAGATACGTAGCATCTACCAAATTGGTTTCTACATTATTTTTATCTAGTTGATAATTGGTATCTGTAGTACCAAAATAGGTAACTTTTCCACGCGGAATAGCAAACATCATACGTCCGTCTGGTACATCAAAGTAAACAGATTGTTTTACAGGTAATTTTTCATGAGCAACTACTAAATGAACTCCTTTTGTAAGGTGTAATCTTTTACCAGTTTTAGAGTGATTAATTTGCCGTAATTCATCTACCCAAGGTCCGCAAGCATTTACTACATATTTAGCTTTAACTTTATATTCTTCATCAGAAAAAGTATCTATTACTTTTGCGCCAACAACCCTATCATCTTCATAAATAAAGGCTTTAGCTGCGGTGTAGTTTATAATTTTTGCATCGTAATTTAAAGCTGTTTTTAAAACTTCAATAGTTAAACGAGCGTCATCTGTTCTATATTCTGCATAATACCCAGCACCATTTAAAATGTCTTTTGGTAACAAAGGTTCTTTTTCTAAAGCTTCGGCTTTGTCTAACATTTTTCGTTTGTCTTCTCCTTCTACAGAAGCTAAAATATCGTATACTTTTAGTCCGATGGATGTTAGCCAAGAACCATAGGTTCCTTCTTCTATTAAAGGCAAAATCATTTTTTCTGGAACCACTAAATGAGGGGCTAAATCATGCACAATAGCACGTTCTGTACCTACTTCTTTTACCAACCAAAAATCGAATTGTTTTAAGTAACGTAAACCCCCATGAATTAGTTTTGTAGATTTACTAGACGTACCAGAAGCAAAGTCATTCTTTTCTATCAAAGCAACCTTCATTCCTCTAGAAGCTGCGTCTAGAGCAATACCTGCGCCTGTAATTCCACCACCAATAATTAGTACATCAAATTCTGTTGCTTGCAATTCTTTGGTAATATTTTCTCTATTGAAATAAGAAAAGTGACTCATATTTTAAGTTGAATTTATAAACGAATATTTAAGTAAAAATAATCTTTAGCAAAGTACAAAAAAGCAAAACATTCAATTTGTCTTTTTAGAAAACTTTTCAGAAAGATGTTTTTTAACTTTTTTTTTAGACCATTTTCACTATTTTTATCAAAAAAACTAAAATGGCAATATCAGATTTATATACTAGTGGAAAACACAAACAAGAAATAGGGCATTTTGCAAATATTGTAAAAATTGCAAAAGCAGACGGAGAAATTTCTGAAGGTGAAAAAGAATTATTAATTAGAGCTGGCAAAAATTTACATATTTCGTTAGAAGAATCTATTCTTATATTAACAAACCCAGAAAAGTACCCAACAAATGCACCTGCAAATTATGAAGATAGAATAGAACGTTTGTATCGTTTGGCTAAAATGATTTTGGTGGACGGAGAAGCAAAATTAGTTGAAATTCAATTGATGAGAAAAATAGCAATTCGCTTACATTTTTCACATGATAATGTAGAAAAAATATGTGATGAAGCAATTCATTTAGTGATAAATAACAACGATTTAGAAGATTTTACTAAGGCAATAAAATTAGTGAACAAGGATTAATTTTTAATTGCAAACAATTCACAACCTAGAGCTGTGGTTGTCCTGGATGGACGATCTTGCAGAGCAAGATTATGTAATTATTGATGATTTTATAGACAACAACCTTTATAAAGAAATTAAAAACTTCCTTTTTAAAAAAATAGATGTTTTTGATAAAGCAGGTATTGGTTCTCTTAACCAACACACAATAAAAAAAACCATTCGTGGCGATAAAACCTACTGGTTAAATAAAGACAGAGATACGGTTCTTAGTGGTTTTTGGAACTTATTAGAAGAAACTAAAAGCATCTTAAATAGGTATTGTTATCTAAGTTTATCTGGCCAAGAATTTCATTTAGCTCATTATCCTTCTGGAGGTTATTATAAAAGACATTTAGATCAATTTGAAGGTAGAAATAATAGAATGATTTCTATGATTATTTACCTTAATGATAATTGGGAAACAGAAAATGGTGGACAATTAGAAATTTTAGATAAAAATAAAAAATTACAATTAGTAGCACCTATTGCAAAAAGATGTGTTTTATTTAAAAGTGATAAAGTACCACATGCTGTTTTAAAATCTTTTAAAGACAGGTATAGTTTAACGGGTTGGTTGCTTTACCAACCAACAAGTTTAGGCCCGTTATTAGGGTAATTATATTTTTCTTTTTTATAAGTTACCCAAAACATTATTCTAATATTTGGGTAGGTAAACCATCAATACTGGTTTGGTTTTTATCTTTCCAGTATTGTGTAATACCTTCTTTTCCTTGTTCTGCGGCCCAATCATTTAATTGATTTCTCTCGCTTTTAAACTCGAAAAAAGGAATTGACATTCCGCAAGAAGTTTGTGCAGATGCTATAGTAATATCAAATATCTGACGCGTTCCTGGTGTTTCTGGAAACAGTGTAATTAAAGCATTCCAAGAAGCATCTCCCTCTTTAATTTCTTTTCCTTTACCATATAACCTAAGAATGTTTGGTGCACCATCAAAAGCACAAAACATAATGGTAATTCTATCATTTTCTAACAAATGTGCCGCAGTTTCGTTTCCGCTTCCGGTAACGTTTAACCATAAAACTCGGTTTTCATTCATCACTCTAAAAGAATCCATTCCTTTAGGTGATAAATTAATTCGTCCAGAATTTGGCGCAGTAGCCACAAAAAATATTTTCTGAGCTTCAATAAATTTTTGAAGTCTTGAGGTAATTTTGGTGTAAAATTTAGACATGTTGTAAATGGTTATAAGGTTGCTAATTTACAAATTATCGTTTTAATTGTTTATTTTAGGCAAAAAAATACTTTTTTTATGGAATATGGATTTCTTTCAGTAATACCACCAATTGTTGCCATCATTTTAGCCTTAAAAACCAAACAAGTATACATTGCTTTGTTATTTGGTATTTGGTTTTCTTGGTTAATTATAGAAGGCTTTAATCCGCTTGCGGGAACTTTAGCAATGATAGAAGGAATGGTAAACGTTTTTCAATCTAAAGGAAATACAAGAACCATAATGTTTAGTGCGTTGGTGGGTGCGTTGTTAATTTTTATTCAATATTCTAGAGGAGTAGAAGGTTTTATCAATATTATCAACAGAAAATTAGTAAAATTAGAAAATAAAAAATCGGGTTACAGTAGAGTAGTGGTTCAAGTTTTGGCAACTTTTACCGGTTTATTATTGTTTGTAGAAACCAGTATTAGCTCACTAACAGTAGGTACTTTATACAGACCAATTTTCGATAAATTAGGCATTCCTAGAGAAAAACTAGCCTATATAGCCGATTCTAGTTCTGCGCCATCATCCATATTAATTCCCTTTAATGCTTGGGGAGCCTTTATAATGGGCCTTTTATTAACGCAAGGAATAGACAAACCTTTTCCTATGATGATGGCATCTATAAAATATAATTTCTACCCTTTATTAGCCATCGCAATTGTGTTTATTGTTATCCTTACAAAGAAAGATTTTGGCCCAATGAAAAAAGCCGAAAAGAGAACCAAAGAAACAGGCGAATTAATGGACAAAGGTTCTAAACCAATGGTTTCAGATGAAATTACGTCATTTCCCCCAAAAGAAGGCATTCAAGCAAAAGCCTATAATATGATTGTACCGCTTTTGGTAATGGTTTGTATGATGCCCATAAACTTAATTTATACAGGTTGGAGTGCCGTAGAAAAATCTACCTCATTTTTTAATCATGTCTCAGAAGCAATTGGTAAAGGTTCTGGATCTTCCTCTGTGTTATATGCTGTAATTACGGCATTATTGGTTGCCATGGCAATGTATTTTATACAAGGAATTATGAAGCCAAAAGAAGCCGTTAATTTAACATTAAAAGGAATTAGTGAACTTATGCCATTAGCCTTGTTAATGTTGCTAGCATTTGCTATTGGAGACGCTTGTAAAGAATTAGAAACCGGAATTTATGTTGCCAATGTTACCAAAGAATGGTTGTCGCCAGAATTGTTGCCAGCAGTAGTTTTTATAATCAGTTCTTTTATCGCTTTTTCTACCGGAACCTCTTGGGGAACGTTTGCAATAATGTTGGCAATTTCAATTCCAATGGCAAATATTCATGGAGCAGATGTAACTATTGTAGTTGCAGCAACTTTAGGTGGCGGAATTTTTGGAGACCATTGTTCGCCAATTTCCGATACTTCTATTATTTCTTCCATGGCATCCGCAAGTGACCATATAGACCATGTAAAAACACAATTACCATACGCCTTAGTGGGTGGTGCAATTACAGTAATTATGTATTTGTTTATCGGGTTTTTTGGGTAATATTATTAAGAATGAGTAACGAATAAAGTAATCTGTTTGTTATAACAATTTGGGCGTTACCACAAGGGTCGCGCTTTCCACTATATCTTTTTGTAAAAAACAAAAAGGATGCCGTTGCAATCGCTAACGCGGGCATATTTATAAACAAGTTGCAATTTCGTTTAGTCTGTCATTTCTAAATAAGTTTTTTTTAAGCGATTGAGAAACCTCGCTTTCAATTTGTCGTTTCGACCTTTTTGGAAAAATCACATTATGTTTGTTAATTTTTAGGATCACTGTTATGAGAGTTCTCTTAAGATTGAAGTGACAATTTTGGAGTTTATTTTGTTTTTTGGCGAACCTTTATAGAAAACATAATTCTATTAGAAAAGAACTAAAGGTTGAAAACCGCATCATTTAAGACAGAAATTTTTAAAATAACACTAACTATTTTTAATCAAAAAAATATAAATTTACAATATTATTTAATCAACCTAAATTAATAACGTTCTGAAACTCGACAATTATGAATAGAAAAAAATTTATACACTTATTGGGGTTAACTCCATTGATATTTCCTGTTTCAAAATTATTTACCAATAATGATAATGATAATGATAATGAAAAACAGTATGAGAAGTTTTATTTTAAAGATGATGGAGTAATACCTAATAATAAATTACCATTACTACTTATTAAAGATGCTTTACCAAAAAACGAAAGGAACCCTAGTAAATGGTTTATAAAAACTTTTGAATCTAATAACTGGACAAATTCTTGGACAAACGGTATCTATTCTTTTCACCACTACCATAGTACCTCACATGAAGTTTTAGGAATATATTCTGGTGAAGCGATCATTCATTTAGGTGGAGAACAAGGAGAAAAAGTTAAAGTTACCAAAGGAGATGTAATTATTATACCTGCTGGTGTTGGTCACAAAAAAATTGAAAGTTCAAATCTTGGTGTAGTAGGTGCATACCCTGATGGTCGTGACTGGGATTTAATGAGAGGCTCTAAAGGAGAGCGACCAACTGCAGATAATAATATATTGTCACTTCCCATACCTAATGAAGATCCGCTTTTGGGTAAACTTGGTGGATTACTCAATATTTGGGTTTAAAGCAAAGAGTTAAAAGTTAATTATAATTAAGGTTTTATATTATACAATTCTATTAATAGCAATTGAGAAACCTCACACCCAGTTTGTCATTTAGACTTTTTAGGAGAAATCACATAAGGCTTTTTCATTTTTGTGTTATACCAAATGAATTTAATCGGTCATTTTAATGTTTATTTGGTATTATCACTGTAATGCGACTTCTCATAACGTAGAAGTGACAATTTTGGAGCTTTTTGAATCCTGCATTAAAATAAAAAACCTCTTTAAGTTTTAAAACTTAAAGAGGTTGATAAACTATATATTAAATATTTTTTTATTCAGCTAAAATACCACGCTTTTTAATTTCATCAATCATACGTAAAGCACCTTCTTTAATAGTGTTTTCTTTAAAGATAAAGGTTTTTTCGTATAAAGTGTTTCCTTCAAAAAAAGTAACCTGAAAACGGTTGTTTAATTTGAATAACTCAGGTTGAATAAACTCAATCTTAGCAAAAGAATTTGCTGGAAGTTTGTCTAATTTTTTACGAAATAAAGAGGTTATTTTAGTTTCAGAAAAACCTTGCGTAACAACCACCATCATTTCTAAATCTACATTTTTATTATTGATAATGTAAACATTCCAATCGTTGGTGTTATAAATATCGTTAAATTCATAAACGATTGCCATTTCTACATCTGTAACTTCTGGTATATGTATGTCTTTTTTCATAGAGAATAATCAAGAAAATAATTTGTTTATGTCTTTGTAATTTGATGTAATTACCCCTTTTAAATTATTGATTATAAGGTGTTCAAAAACAGTATCAACACCGTATTTATCAAAAAGATTTATGGGCTCAAAAACTAAGTGAGTTAGTTTTGTAAAATACAAATCGCAAAACAAATTGATGTTTAATTTTTTGTAAATATACTCTTTTTCTATAGCCTCTTCTAACAAAGGTTTTAAGTTGTTTTTTATAAAATTATCTTTAAATTCTATAAAAGCGGCATCTGCATTGTGATAATATTTTTTAATTCCGTATAAAAAAGCAGGTTGAACGTAGTTTAAATATTGAAAACTATTTTTCTGAATTAAGATTATTTTTTCAATAGGATCTTTTGTGGTTTTCAGAATTTTATCTACTTCATGTAGGTGTTTTTCAATAATAAGACGAACCCCTTTAGAAATGAGTTCGTCTTTAGTTTTAAAGTGTTTGTAAATGGTTTTTTTAGAAATACCAAGTTCAGAAGCGAGCTCGTTCATAGAAAAACGCTTGCTTCCAAACTTGATAAAGTTTGTAATAGAACATTCTATAAGTTCTTGTTTACTAACCATTTTAAGTTATTATTTTAAACCTCCACCCAAAGCTTCGTATAAGTTAACAACAGATTGTAATTGTTGTAATCTACTACCAATTACTTTAATTTCTGAGCTTAATGCACTTTGTCTTGCTGTTAATAAGTCTAAATAAGTTGCATAACCATTCTTTAATAATTCTTCAGAATTTGTTTCTGCTTTACGTAAAGCTTCTACTTCATTCTTTAAGAATTCGTACTTTTTGTTTTCAGAATTAAAAGAATACAATGCATTAGAAACTTCGTTACCGGCAACTAATAAGGTCTTTTTAAACCTTAAAAGCGCTTGTTCTTGTTGTGCAATAGCAACTTCTTTTTGTGTTTTTAGCTTTCGCTGATTAAAAAGAGGTTGTGTTAAACCACCAACAATGTTAGCAAATATTGAGTTTGCATTAAATAATTTATCTAATTCTAAACTTTGCAATCCACCAGCAGCGGTTAATCTAAATGATGGGTATAAGCTACTTCTAGCAACATTTGTTAATTCGAAAGCACTAATTAAACCATATTCTGCAGCCATAACATCTGGTCTATTGCTTAATAATTGCGATGCAACACCTATTTTCATATCAGCATTTATAGTTTGATTCTCTAAACTACTTCTTTTAACTTCTTGCGGAGTTTTACCTAATAAAATACTTAGTGTATTTTCTGCTCTAAATAATGCCACTTCTAAATCTACTTCTAATGCTTTGGCATTGTTGTATTGTGCAATATTTTGATCTACTGCAATCTGGTTTGTTAAACCTGCCTCTTTTAAAGCTTTAATAGTTTCTACCCCTTTTTCTCTTGTTTTAATAGATGTTTTGGTAACTTCTAATTGTGCATCTAGAGCTAAAATATTATAATAAGTAGCAGCAATGCTAGAAATTAATTGAGTTTTTACAGCTTGATGACCGGCAACACTTTGTAAAAAAGCAGCTTGTGTTGCACGTTTATTGCTACGTATTTTTCCCCAAATATCAGCTTCCCAAGAAAGGTTTGCAGTAATATCCCATTGATCCGTAGAAGTGTTTGTTAAAAACGACCCAAATTGTGTGTTTTTAGACAATTCTTGATGTGTAAGATTTGTACCAACACTTAAAGTAGGTAAATAACCTGCTTTACCTTGTTTAACATATGCCTCGGCTGCAACTATTTGTTGAATTGCAATTCGAATGTCCATATTGTTTTGCAATCCTTCTTCTATATATTGCTGTAAATAAGTATCGGTAAACAACGTTTTCCAAGATACATCTGCCATAGATATACTATCTGATGGCAAATTATCTGTTCTGTACAAGTTTTCTGTTTCTTCTACTGTAGGTCTTGTGTACTCTTTAGCAACAAAACAACTTTGTAACGTAAAAGCCATTACAGCTACAACGACTCCTTTTTGAAGGTTTTTATTTTTTATAATTGATATCATCTTATGCTTCTTCATTTTGTTCAGAAATAACTGCTGGTTTACTAGAAACTTTTTCTTGTAACCATTGAAATAATATAAATAATATTGGAATTACAAAGACTCCTAATATCGTTCCTATCAACATTCCTCCAACGGCACCTGTACCAATAGAGTTGTTTCCTTCAGATCCAACTCCTTTTGCTAATACTAATGGCATTAAACCAAGTATAAAGGCAAATGAGGTCATTAAAATAGGACGTAAACGAGATTTTGCTCCATGTATAGCTGCATCAGAAATACTTTCTCCATTTTTTCGTCTTTGTAGCGCAAACTCCACAATTAAAATGGCGTTCTTGGCGAGCAGACCAATTAACATGATTAAAGCAATTTGGAAATAAATATTGTTTTCTAATCCGAAAAAATAGGTACTTATATAGGCTCCAAATACACCAAAAGGAAGTGATAATACTACTGCAAATGGTAATAAATAACTTTCGTATTGTGCACTTAATAAGAAGTATACAAAAAGAATACTTAAAGCAAAAATAAATATAGTTTGGTTACCCGCACTTACTTCTTCTCTTGTTAAACCAGAATAGGCAATAGTATAGTTACTTGGTAATTTTGCAACTTCTTCTTCTATAACTCTAATAGCATCTCCAGTACTAAAACCTTCGTTTGTAGCACCTGTTATGGTGGTAGAATTAAATAAATTGAAACGCGTTACCGATTGTGGCCCATATACACGTTCTAGTTTTACAAATTGTGTAATTGGTGTCATTTCACCAGAATTTGTTCTTACATACATGCTATTTAAATCATCTACCGTTGCTCTATCATCTGGTAATGCTTGAATATACACTCTAAATTGTTTTCCGAATTTAGAAAAATCGGATGCGTAAACTCCACCAATATAACCTTGTAATGTAGAGAAAATACTATTAATAGGCACTCCTTTTTCTTTTGCTAATGGTACATTAATATCCATTTCATATTGTGGATAACTAGTGTTAAAAGAAGATTGTGCATATTTTACTTCTGGGTGTTTCATTAAAGCCATTGCAAATTCTTTATTTGCTTTGTCTAAGTCTTTAAATTCTCCTCCAAATTTATCTAGTAAATTTACTTCAAAACCGGCAGAGTTACCAAAACCACGAATACTTGGTGGCGAGAAGAAAATTATATTTGCTTCTGGTATTCCTGCTACAACTCCAAATAATTTACCTGTAATTGCTTGTACAGAAGTAGATGGATCTTCACGATCACCCCAATCTGCTAATTTTATAATACCAAATCCGTAATTACTACCCGCTCCACTAATTAAACTTCTACCTTTAATAAAGTTGACGGCAACAATACCTTCAATACCATTTATTTTATTGTACAAATCTTTAGAAACTGCATTTGTTCTATCTAAAGAAGAACCTGCTGGTAACTCTATATTTGCAAAAATAATACCTCTATCTTCATTAGGTACAAAACCTGTTGGTGTTTGTTCTGATGCCCAAAAAATACCTACAATAGCTAACACTAATAATAAACCAGATATCCATTTTCTTTTGTATAAGAAATGTAACGATTTTCCATATCTTTCTACAGTAGCGTTAAAACCACGATTAAACAGTGTGTAAAAACGTTTTAAAGGGCTTTTACCTTTTAATTCTTTATCTTCTTTATGTGGTTTTAATAATAAAGCACATAATGCCGGACTTAAAGTTAAGGCGTTTACTGCAGAAATAAGGATTGCAATAATTAAGGTAACTCCAAATTGCTCATAAAAAACTCCTGTTGGACCAGAGATAAAAGTTACCGGAATAAATACAGCTGCCATTACTAAAGTAATAGATATAATAGCTCCAGAAATTTCGTTCATGGCAGTTAAGGTTGCTTTTTTAGCACTCTTTTCTCCTTCATCTAACTTGGCATGTACGGCTTCTACAACCACAATGGCATCATCTACCACAATACCAATAGCAAGTACTAATGCAAATAGCGTTAATAAGTTAATTGAATACCCAAAAACATTTAAGAAAAAGAAAGTACCAATAATAGAAACGGGTACAGCTATCGCTGGAATTAAGGTAGATCTAAAATCTTGTAAGAAGATAAATACCACTAAGAACACCAATAAAAAGGCTTCTAATAAGGTATGAATTACTTTTTCTATAGAGGCGTTTAAAAATAAACTAGTATCATAAGGAACAAATACATCTAAGCCTTCTGGTAAGTCTTTTTTAACAGCTTCTAAAGTTACTTTAATGTTTTCTATAATTTCTCTTGCATTAGATCCTTTAGTTTGAAAAATACCCATAAAAACGGCAGGATGTCCTTTACTCATAGCATTAGACGCATAAGATTGCGCATCTAATTCTATTTTAGCAACATCATTTAAACGCAAAAATTGTCCGTTACCTAATGCTTTTATAATAATATCTCCATATTGTTTTTCTTCTTTAAAACGACCACTATAGGTTAATGTATATGAAAATGATTCTCCACTATTTTGTCCCAAAGATCCAGCTGCTGCTTCTAAATTTTGTTCTTTTAAAGCTGCTGTTATATCCGAAGGGATTAAATTATAGGCTGCTAATTTTTCTGGCTTTAACCAAATTCTCATAGCATAATCTTGTTGAGAGAATACACTAACATCTCCAACACCACTAATACGCTGTATAGCAGGAATTACATTTATCTTTAAATAATTCTGAATAAAAGTAGCGTCGTAGTTGTCGCTTTCAGAATACATAGAAATAAACATTAATGCACTTGTTTCTTGCTTTTGCGTGGTTACACCTGTTTGTACAACCTCTGCAGGTAATAAAGGCGTTGCTCTAGCTACACGGTTTTGAACGTTTACTGCAGCAATATCTGCATCTATTTCTTGGTTAAAATAAACAGTGATTTCTGCGGTACCTGTATTAGATGCCGTAGAAGTAATGTACGTCATACCTTCTACACCATTAATTTGTTCTTCAATAGGTACAATTACACTTTCTAAAACAGTTTCTGCGTTGGCTCCGGCATAAGAGGCAATTACCTTTATGGTTGGTGGAGCAATATCTGGGTACTCTTCTATAGGTAAGCTTGTAATACTTATAACTCCAAGCAAAACAATGATAATAGAAATTACGGTTGAAAGAACGGGTCTTTCAATAAATGTTTTTAACATAACTAAATAAGTTTATGGTTTGCTAGTTTTTAAATAAAGTTTCAATAGGTTTAATTGCATCATCAAAAGAGATTTCTTGTGGTGTAATAGCGGCACCATTTCTTAATTTACCAACACCAGTTGTTACAATTTTATCTTTTAAATCTACACCAGATGCTACAACATATAAATTGTCTACTATTGCTTTCACTTTAATAATAGAAGTTTCTACGGTGTTACCTTCAGCTACTTTAAACAACATAATATTTCCTTGTTGTTCATAAGTTGCTTGTTGTGGAATAACAATTGCATCTTCATAAATTGTTGGAATTTGAATTTTACCACTATTTCCATTAGATAATAGTTGGTTAGGGTTGTTAAAAACAGCTCTTAAACTAACAGTACCTGTACTTTTATTTACTTGTCCTGTGCTTGTTTCTATTTTACCTTTTTCTGCATACGTGCTTCCGTTTGCTAATACTAGATTTATTGCAGCATAATTTGCTAATTTTTCTTCTAAGTTTTTGCCTTCAGCATTTTGTAAAAAGTCTAAATACTCACTTTCGTTTAAACTAAAAAAAGCATATACTTTACTAATATCACTAACGGTTGTTAATGGAGTTGGATCTGCAGGACTTACCAATGCACCTTCTCTATAATTAATAGCACCTACATAACCATCTACTTGACTTCTAATAGTTCCGTAAGCAATACTTGCAGAAACACTACTATAGTTTGCTTTAGCTTGTGCTAAATTTGCTTTTGCAGTTTCTAATTGAACCGAACTAATAATGTTTTTTTCTACTAACGGTATTAATTTATTTACTTCTACTTGTGCAACATTAATACGTGCTTTTGCTGCACCTGCATCTTGACTTAAAGACTGTGTTTCTAATCTAAATAATACTTGCCCTTTACGTACTTTCTGACCTTCGTCTACCATTACTTTTTGTATGTATCCAGAAACTTTTGCTCTTACAGCACTGTTTACAACTCCCTCTAAACTTGTTGGGTATTCTTTAAAACCTGTAACTGTTTTAGGCTGCATGGTAACTACAGGAAAAGAAGGTGCAGGACCTTGCGCTACAGCTGCTTTTGGTTGCTCTTTGCTTGTACAACTTGCAATTACTAAAAATACACTTAGTGATAGTAATGGTAATAATTTATAATGTTTCATTTTAATCTTGGTTTAAATATCGAATTTATTATTGGCTAGTTTTAATCTTAATTCTTCTACAGAAGCTGTCGCTCCGTCTATAAATTTTATGTAATCGTCATGAAAACTTAGATCGAATTTTTCACTTTCATTTTCAATTTTTTTAGTGTTAATAGTTTCTTTATAGTTCTTTAATTCTAAATGTATTTCTCTTTCTTCTCCCCATTTATTTATCATATTATCTATATGTTGTAAGACCATACCTTTATTAATGATAAAATATTTTTTTCGATCACCTGTTTTGGTGAAATACACAATCTTATTTAAGTCTTGTAAATGATTTAGATGTGTAGAAATGGTACTTTTGCTTGCACAAAGTATGGTTACCATGTCTTCAAAAGTGGTTCCTTTTTTACCTGTTAAGATGATGTAAGATAAAATACGAGCGGCAACAGGTGCTAAATGTTCTCTGTCTTCTAAATGGACACCTAGTTTTTCTACCAAGCCCATTTTTACTTTGCAAATTTTTTCTTTCATTTTCTTTGCTTTAACACTGTTTTTGAACATTAATTATCCATGTACAGTAAAATTCGGTGCAAATATATATTTTTAGTTCGGAACAAACCGAACTTATCGAAGTTATTTTTTTGTTCAAGAAAAAAGCCGATAGAAATATCGGCTTTAAGTTTTGTAATATGTAAGTCTAAAATGTGTTTATTAACCGCTAAAAGCGGATAAAGATCTAGATAATAAGCTTTTTAAAAATGTTTCTTTTGTAACTATAGAATTACCAAAGTTTATAAAACTCTTCTTTAGAGATAACGTCTCCGTCACATTCATCTATCGTTAAAGTTCCTTCACACAAACCACCAAACTCATCTTCTAGATGATCTTCGTTATATTTAGTCACTTTTTCGTTTTTATAAACAGTAATTTGTTTTAAAACTTCGTCTGCATCATTGGTTTCAAAATACCAAGTTGAGGTTCCCCAATCTGCATATTCATCATCTCTTTCTTCATCCCAAAATTGTGAAAAGTATTTCATTATATAAATTATTTTTTATTATTAAAATTTACAATACCTATTATACAAACATCTTAACTCTTTCCTTACTTAAAAGGTTAGAAATTTTATAAAACAGATTTAAATTGTTCTAAGAAACGTTTATCGTTTTCATAAAACATTCTAATATCTGGTATTTGGTATAACAACATGGCAATACGTTCTATTCCCATTCCAAAAGCATAACCAGAGTATTTTGTTGGATCTATATTTGCATTTTTTAATACATTAGGGTCTACCATTCCGCATCCCATAATCTCTAACCAACCGGTACCTTTTGTAATTTTATAATCTGTTTCTGTTTCTAATCCCCAATAAATATCTACTTCTGCACTTGGCTCTGTAAACGGAAAATAAGAAGGACGTAAACGTATTTTAGATTTACCAAACATCTCTTTAGTAAAGTATAAAAGTGTTTGTTTTAAATCGGCAAAAGAAACATCTGTATCAATATACAAACCTTCTACTTGATGAAAAATACAATGTGCTCTTGCAGAAATATCTTCATTTCTAAAAACTCTACCTGGAGAAATTGTTCTTATCGGTGGTTTATTTTCTTCCATATATCTTACTTGTACAGAAGATGTGTGTGTACGTAATAAAATATCTGGATCTTGTTCTATAAAAAACGTGTCTTGCATGTCTCTTGCCGGGTGATATTCTGGCAAGTTTAAGGCAGTAAAGTTATGCCAATCATCTTCTATCTCTGGACCTTCTGAAACCGTAAAACCAATTCTGTTAAAAACATCAATAATTTGGTTTTTTACCAATGAAATTGGATGACGAGAACCTAAGTTAATAGGCTCTGATGGGCGAGATAAGTCTCCATAAAAAGATTTATGACTTGTAGTACTGTCTAAAGACTCGCTTAACTCGGCAACTTTTCCTTCTGCAGATTTTTTTAAATTATTTAATGCTTGTCCAAAATCTTTACGCAACTCTGCGTCTACATTTTTAAATTCAGCAAATAAATCCTTAAGTAAGCCTTTGCTACCTAGGTATTTAATTCTAAAAGTTTCAACTTCTTCTTTTGTGCTTGCATTAAATGATTTTACATCACCAATCAGTTCTTTTACTTTATCTAACATTACATACTAAATTAGATGGCGAATTTACACATTTTTATTTTTGTTGAATCTAATTTTGAGCTGAATACTTACAAATTATTAATGTTCTAAACTAGAAAATTAATATATTGTAAGTTATATAAAACAGTATAATAATGAAAGAAAATATCTTATCTAATTTAAAAACGTATGCTTTTAAGGAGGTAACTTTTGATAAATTAATGCAAAATAGAATTAATAAGGTATTAATAGTTTGTTCTAACTACGATTTTTATATGCTTGAAGAAGATGGTAGAATTGAAGAACGAATTTTTAATGAATACACTTCTTTAAACCTAAGGCATCCACCAAACTTTATTCATGCAAATTCTGCTAAGAGAGCAATTAAAATGATGGAGACTCACCAAATAGACATTGTTATTACTTGGTTAGATATTGGTAATTACAATGCTTTTGAAACTTCAAAAAAAATTAAAGAAGCATACCCAAATGTTCCAATAGCAGCTTTAAGTCATCATTCTTCTCAATTAAGAAGTAAATTACAAAAAGAAAATACAGATAGTATAGATTTTGTTTTTCATTGGAATGGTAATGCAGATATATTTTTGGCAATTATTAAATTAACTGAAGATAGAATGAATGCTGAAGTTGATATTAATACGATTGGTGTTAAAGCCATTTTATTGGTAGAAGATTCACTGAAGTTTTATTCTAGATATATTCCGCTTATCTATAAAGTGATTCTTAAACAAACACAAGGATTAATGTCTGAAGGATTAAACGAGCATAGAAAAATGCTGTTAATGCGAGGGAGACCAAAAATTTTACTAGCCACTACTTTTGAAGAAGGTATTGAATTATTTGATACGTACAAAGAAAATTTACTAGGTGTAATTTCTGATGTTAATTACTTTAAAGACGGAGTTAGAAACAAAGAAGCAGGTTTTTTATTATTAGATTATGTAAGAAAATATAAACGTTATTTTCCTTTTTTAATGCAATCATCTAATGAAAATAATGAGAGGCGAACGTTAGAATTGAAAGGTAAATTTTTATATAAACACTCAGAAACTTTAGGAGTTGATATTAAAAATTACATTATAAAATACTTTGCTTTTGGAGATTTCGAGTTTTGGGATCCTACTCAAATGAAAGTTTTAGCAACAGCTAAAGATTTAGGAGAATTTCAAAGAGCTATAAAGAAAGTTACTGAAGATTGTTTGATGTATCACGCAAAAAGAAGTGAGTTTTCTAAATGGTTAAAATCTAGAGCGCTGTTTCCTTTAGCAGATTTATTGAGCGTTATAGAATATGATGAATTTGAAAACAATGGTCAAATAAGAGATTTCTTACTTAATTCTATTAAGTCATATTTAGTTTATAGATCTAGAGGTGTAATTGTAAAGTTTAACAAAGATAAATACGATGAGTTTGTTGGTTATGCACGAATTGGTGAAGGTGCTTTAGGAGGTAAAGCAAGAGGTTTAGCTTTTATAGATTCCTTTTTAAAACGCAATAATTTATATAACAAATATAAAAACGTAAGTATTACTATACCAAGAACTGTTGTAATAAGTACAGAAGTTTTTGATCAGTTTATAGAAACCCATAAACTAATAAAATTTGCAGCAAAATGTACAGATGATGATAAAATATTAAACGAATTTATTTCTAAAGATTTACCAGAATGGGCTTTAGAAGATATTAGAGCATTTTTAAAAACCACTACTTGTCCTATTGCAGTACGATCATCTAGTATGTTAGAAGACTCAAATTATCAGCCTTTTGCAGGTGTTTTTGCAACCTACATGATTCCAAATTCTGAAATAAACAAAAAAGTTGAAATGGTTTCTAATGCAATTAAATCTGTTATTGCATCTGCTTTTTTTGAAAACAGTAAAGCATATTTAAAAGCAATATCACATACTATAGAAGAAGATAAAATGGCTGTAATTTTACAAGAAGTTATCGGTAAGCCATATCAAGATGTATATTATCCAAACATTTCTGGGGTAGCACGTTCTATTAATTTTTATCCCATTGGAGATGAAAAGGCAAGTGAAGGAATTGCCAATATTGCTTTAGGTTTAGGGGAAATAATAGTGGGTGGCGGACAAACATTACGTTTTTCACCTTCTTATCCTAAAAAAATATTACAACTATCTTCTCCAGGTTCTACGCAAAGAGAAACGCAACAGTATTTTTATGGTTTAGATTTAAACCCAGATAGTTATAAGGTTTCAACTTGTGAAGCTATCAATAAAAAGAAGGTAACGATTAGAAAAGCAGAAAATCATGGGTCTTTAAAGTTTGTAGCATCTACCTATGATTTACAAAATAATATGATTAGACCTGGTGTAATGCATGATGGTATTCGTGTAATTACGTTCGATAATATTTTAAAATACAATACGTTTCCATTGCCAGAAATTTTACAAGAACTCTTACGTGTTGGGCAACGAGAAATGAGAAACCCAATAGAAATAGAATTTGCAGTAAAATTAGATGTTCCTACAGGTAAACCAAAAGAATTTAGCTTTTTGCAGATAAGACCCATCATAGAAAGTGTGGAAACCGTAAGTAAATTGCCTGAAAATTTAGATATTTCTGAAACCATCATTTATTCTGAATCCGCTTTAGGAAATGGTAAATATGAAAACATCTGTGATGTAGTTTATGTAAAACCAGAAACGTTTAATTCTGCAAATACAAGAGATATTGCAAGTGCAGTAGAAGAAATTAATAAAAAATTTGTGGCACTAGACAAACCCTATATTTTAGTGGGGCCCGGGCGTTGGGGATCTAGCGATTCTTGGTTAGGCATTCCGGTGCTTTGGTCTCAAATATCAGCAGCAAAAATAATTGTAGAATCTGGTTTAAATGATTTTAGAATAGACCCAAGTCAGGGAACCCATTTTTTTCAAAATTTAACCTCTTTTAAAGTGGGCTATTTAACTATAAACCCGTTTATAAAAGATGGCTTTTTTGATGTAGATTATTTAAATAATCAAGAAGCTGTTTTTGAAGATTCTTATTTAAGGCATATTTCTTTTAAAAAGGACCTTACTGTTATTATTGATGGTAAAAATAATAAAGCAGTTATTTTTAAAGAAGGTATTTCCTTGGAAAACAGTACTTCAAATAAAGAAGAATCATTTGAGGAATTACCTCCAGAAGGGTTTATGTAAAATGTATATATTATAAAAAAACACCTTAAATAAATGAATTAATATTCAGATTCTTAGAAAAAGGATAAAATATTGTTAATTGTCAAAAAACATGCTGACTATTTTATTTTAAAATCAATTTTAAAATGTATTTTTGAAGTACAAGTTATTCAATAAAAAATTACTAATTATACCATTATGAATGTAAAAGAAATTTTAACAAATTTGGAAACAAAACACCCTGGTGAAAAAGAATATTTACAGGCTGTTAAAGAGGTTTTAGAGTCTATTGAGACAATTTATAATGAAAATCCACAATACGAAGCGGCTAAAATTATTGAGCGTTTAGTAGAACCAGATAGAATTTTAACCTTTAGAATTTCTTGGATTGATGATGCAGGACAGGTTCAAGTAAATATTGGTCATAGAGTACAGTTTAATAATGCAATAGGACCATATAAAGGAGGTATTCGCTTACACCCAAGTGTAAACTTAAGTATCTTAAAATTTTTAGGATTCGAGCAAATATTTAAAAACGCCTTAACAACACTACCAATGGGAGGTGGAAAAGGTGGTTCTGACTTTAATCCAAAAGGAAAATCGGACACTGAGATTATGCGTTTTTGCCAAGCATTTATGTTAGAGTTATGGAGAATGATTGGACCTAGTACAGATGTACCAGCTGGAGATATTGGAACTGGTGGTAGAGAAATTGGGTTTATGTACGGTATGTACAAAAAATTACAACAAGAACATACAGGCGTTTTTACAGGAAAAGGTTTAAATTGGGGAGGAAGCTTAATAAGACCAGAAGCAACAGGTTTTGGTGGTGTTTACTTTACAAAAGAAATATTAGAAACTAAAAATGATAATTTTAAAGGTAAAATAGTAGCACTTTCTGGTTTTGGAAACGTAACGTGGGGTGTGGCTTTAAAAATTACAGAATTAGGCGGAAAAGTAGTTACAATTTCTGGTCCTGACGGATATATTTACGATGAAAAAGGTTTAGATGATGATAAAATTAGTTACTTATTACAGTTAAGAGCATCTAATAACGATATTGTTTCGCCGTATGTAGATGAATTTCCTGAAGCAAAATTTTATCCTAATGAAAAACCATGGAGTGTAAAATGTGATATTGCAATGCCTTGTGCTACTCAAAATGAATTAAATGGAGAAGATGCCTTAAAATTAATTGCAAATGGCGTACAGTATATTGCAGAAGTTTCTAATATGGGTTGTACTCCAGAAGCTGTTCATGCATTTCATGATGCTAAAATTTTATACGCACCTGGTAAAGCAGTAAATGCGGGTGGAGTTGGAGTTTCTGGTTTAGAAATGTCGCAAAATGCAATGAAACTAAACTGGACGAAAGAAGAAGTCGATGAAAAATTACATCAAATAATGCATTCAATTCATACAGCTTGTTTAGTATACGGAACAGAAGAAGATGGCTATGTAAATTATGTAAAGGGGGCAAATATTGCTGGTTTTATTAAAGTTGCAGATTCTATGTTAGACTTAGGAGTTATATAAAAAAATAAATTAAAGACTAAAACGCATCAATCCTTTTGATGCGTTTTTTTTTGATTTTTATATAAATATCTGGTAATCTCATTTATTTTATGAGTTATAACTGTATTTAAATAAATAAGTGCATGTTTTATAGACCTACTAAAAATCTTATATAAATGTTAGTTACCGTGATTAAAATAAAAATAGAACAGTAGTAAAATATAGTGATAATAAGAGCAGTTCTAAATAATAAAATTTAGTTTTTGCAAAGACTTATAGGTCTAATTTTAACGGATATGAATACATAATTTTGATTATTTTAAGATTACTAATATTGAAAATAACTTATATTTGTTTTCGTTAAATGTTTATAAAATTCAAAAAAAATGCTTACAAAAATAGAGACCCAAATAGAAGATTTTATGCAGTTGGTTGAAAAAAGAAACAGCCATGAACCTGAGTTTTTACAAGCAGTTAAAGAAGTTGCCGAAACTTTAATTCCTTTTATTATTGAAAATAAAAAGTATTACGGCAAAAATATTTTATTAAGAATGGTAGAACCTGAAAGATTAATTTCTTTTAGAGTTACATGGATAGATGATAAAGGAGAAATAAGAGTTAATAGAGGCTATAGAGTACAAATGAATTCTGCAATTGGCCCCTACAAAGGTGGTTTAAGATTTCATCCATCTGTAAATGCTAGTATTTTAAAGTTTTTGGCTTTTGAGCAAGTATTTAAAAACTCTTTAACAACATTACCAATGGGTGGTGGTAAAGGAGGTGCAGATTTTGATCCGAAAGGAAAATCTGATCGTGAGATTATGAGTTTTTGCCAAAACTTTATGAGTGAATTGCAAAAACATATTGGACCAAATACAGATGTGCCTGCCGGAGATATTGGCGTTGGAGGAAGAGAAATTGGCTATTTGTTTGGAATGTATAAAAAATTGAGAACAGAATTTACAGGCGTTTTAACAGGAAAAGGAATAGAATATGGTGGCTCATTAATAAGACCAGAAGCTACAGGTTACGGTACTGTATATTTTGCAGCATCTATGCTAAAACGTAAAAACGAATCTTTTAAAGGAAAAAATGTAGTGATTTCTGGATCAGGAAATGTTGCACAATATGCAGCTGAAAAAGCTATTGAATTTGGAGCAAAAGTATTAACGCTTTCAGATTCTGGAGGATATATTTACGATGAAGATGGTATTGATGCAGAAAAATTAAACCACATTATGTATCTTAAAAATGAAAAACGTGGCAGAATTAGCGAATATTTAGAAGAATACCCAAAAGCAAAATATTTTAAAGGAGAAAGACCTTGGTCTGTTAAATGTGATATTGCATTGCCATGTGCTACTCAAAACGAGTTAAATGGTGAAGAAGCAAAAACATTAATTAACAACGGTTGTATCTGTGTAACTGAAGGTGCAAATATGCCTTCTACACCAGAGGCTGTTCATGAATATCAAAAAGCAAAAATATTATTTGCTCCAGGTAAAGCATCTAATGCTGGTGGTGTTGCAACTTCTGGTTTAGAAATGAGTCAGAATTCATTAAGGTTAAACTGGTCTAGTGAAAAAGTAGATGAAAAGTTAAAAGAAATTATGCAAAAAATACATGATTCTTGTGTAGAATATGGTGAAAATGAAGATGGATCTATAGATTATATAAAAGGAGCAAATATTGCAGGTTTTGTAAAGATTGCAAATGCAATGTTAGCGCAAGGTGTAGTATAGTAAAAAATTCTTATAAGTTATTATATAAATGAAACGCGTCAATTTTTTGGCGCGTTTTTTTGTTTATTTGCCTATATAAAAAATAATTCATGAGCTTTCTAATTTTTATTTTCTTAGGTTTTACTGTTGCTGTTGTAGGTAGTATAACACCCAGTTTTTTAAATTTAACAGTCGTTAAATTCAGTTTAAGAAATGGCAAAAAAGCAGCATTTTATCTTATTGGTGGTTACGCTACCGTTTTATTTTTTCAAGCCAATATAGGTGCCTATTTATCGAGTATATTAATGGAAAACTCAGAGTACATAACCTTATTACAAAAGGTAGGTACAGGTATTCTCTTGTTATTATCTATTAATTTTTTTAGACTGTATTTTACATCAAAAGAAAAGAACGTAAAAGAAGAAATACCTAAATCTAAAGCTTACTTACATGGTATTGGTATGTCTCTTTTAAACACTATTGCAATTCCATTTTATTTTACAACTATTTCTGTTTTAATAGGATTAGAATATTTTGAATATTCTTACGTAAATGGATTTTATTTTTCAATTGGTTCTACAATTGGTTCTTTTACATTATATTCATTGTATGCAATTGTTGCCAAAAAAATTGAACATAAACTAACTTTTATTGCTTCTAAAATGGATTTAATTTTAGGGTGTTTAACAGGTGTCGTTGCTGTAGGAAACTTCGTTTTTCTACTCTATAAATAATTTATTTTGAATATCTTTTTACTTTTTTTCTTCGGATTTATTTTCTCTTTTGTAGGCTCTATAACACCAAGTATGTTAAATATGACGGCGTTAAAAATTAGCTTAGAAAAAGGAAAACAAGCTGCAAACAAATACGCATTCGGAGTTTCTTTAATTATCATTCCTCAAGTGATAATAGCCGTTATTTTAATCAAATACATTGCACAAAACCCAACCATCTTAGAAACCTTAGAAAAAGTAGGAATCGTTGTTTTTATAGCTTTATCTTATTATTTTTATAAAGAATCTAAAAAAGGAAAAATAAAGATTGATGCAGTAAAAACTAAAAATAGAAACCCATTGCTAACAGGTATTGCACTATCTATTTTAAACATGTTTGGCATTCCTTTTTTTAGTGGAACAATTATTACGTTAGATGTTTTTAAGCTCTTTAGTTTTGATGCTGTTTCTGTATTTTTTTTCACCTTAGGATCTGTGTTAGGAACATTCTATATTCTATTTTTATATGGGAAATTTGCAAAAATAATTCAACAGAAAACAGGGGAACTCACAAAAGACATCAATTTAATCTTGTCTATTCTAACAGGTTTGGTCGCTGTTTTTTCTCTTATAAAACAGTTGTTTTAATTATAATAGTAATTTTTAAACATTACTTTCGACTTAATTATTACTAAATAAAGTAACATGATTTCTCTTTTTTTCTTTGGTTTTGTTTTTTCCTTTTTAGGATATACGCTACCAAGTGTCTTAAATATGACTGCCTTAAAAATTAGTTTAGAAGCTAATAAAAGAGAGTTTACCAAGTTTATATTAGGTGTTTCTATGGTTGTTTTTATGCAAGTATATTTTTCTATTTATATTATAGAATACGTTTCTAAAAACCCAACATTTTTAGAAATATTAGAAAAAACAGGCGTTGTAGTTCTTGTTTTTTTATCTGTTTACTTTTTTAAACAAAACAATAAAGAAAAGAAACAACTAGAAATTAAACACAAGAATACTTTTTTTACAGGCGTTATCTTATCATTATTAAATATGTTTGCAATTCCTTTTTTCTGCGGGTCAACAGCTTTTTTAATTACATTTAATAGCTTTAGTTTTGATCTGGTTTCAATACTACTTTTTGTGTTTGGTTCTGTACTTGGTACGTATCTTATATTGTATTTATACGGACGTTTCGCAAAATTGATTCAACAAAAAACTGGAAATTTAACCAACAATATAAATTTACTACTTAGTTTTATTACAGGTGGTTTTGCATTGGTAACATTTCTTAAATTTGTAATATAATTGACATAAGATGAATAGAATTAAAAATATAGTTGTTCAAGGAAAACACAGCAAACCCATAGTAACAGATGTTTTTTACAAAGAGAATCATCAACCAAAAAAAGTAGTTATTTTTTGTCATGGTTACAAAGGTTTTAAAGATTGGGGCGCTTGGAATTTAATGGCAGACGCTTTTGCAGAAGCAGGTTTTTTCCTTATAAAATTCAACTTTTCTCATAACGGAGGTACCGCTGAAAACCCAATTGATTTTCCAGATTTAGAAGCGTTTGGGAATAATAATTATACCAAAGAATTAGACGATTTAGAAAGTGTTATCGATTGGATTTCATCTGAAGAAAAATTTAAAAATGAAGTAGCTGTTAATGATATTTCAATAATAGGACATAGTAGAGGTGGCGGAATTGTATTGCTAAAAGCAAATGAAGATGCAAGAGTGAAAAAAGTAATTTCCTTAGCTGCAGTGTGCGATTTTGGTTCTAGAAGCTCAACAATTGGCGATTTAGAAAACTGGAAGAAAACAGGTGTTAAATACGTTTTAAATGGAAGAACAAAACAAAATATGCCACATTTCTATCAGTTTTATTTAGATTTTAAAGAAAATGAAACACGTTTAAATATTCAGAAAGCGGTAGCAAAATTAAAAATTCCACAGTTAATAATTCACGGAGATAAAGATACTTCTGTCCCTATTGATGAAGGTAAAAATATACATTCTTGGAATGCTGAAAGTCAATTTGAAATCATTAAAAATGCAGATCATGTTTTTAATGTTTCTCATCCTTGGAAAAAGGAAAACATGTCTAAAGAATTAGAGGAGGTAACTGAGCTTTGTATCTATTTTTTAAAGAATTAGCCATTTCTCAATCGCTTGAAAAAAGCTCATTTCGGAATGACAAATAGCGTAAAACACTGAATACTGCTACTGTAAACTGAATACTAAAACCACTAACTATTTCTCACTTTCCAATTCTAAAACCTTCTGAATCATTTTATCATCCTGATGCATAATTCTGTAAAAACCAACATCACCAAAAAGCGTATTTGCAATAGCTGCTTTTAAATATTTTTTTAAATTTTGACTAGTATTAAAAGAAGGTTTAGGTCTATCTTTAATCTCAGATAAGTAGCTGTTAAAAACAGTTTCATCAGTATCAAAATCTGTAATATAATTAGCTATTGTCCATTTTTGTAGCTTTTTTCTATTGTTATCAACATAATCAAAAGCAAAATCATTAATAGTATTAAAATAGAAACCATTCATATAAGAAGTGGTGTCTATTGGCACAAAAACATCCGGAATAATACCTCCACCACCATAAACAACCTTTCCTTTTGGGGTTGTATATTTTAAAGAATCTACTACCTTTATACTGTCTTTACTTAACAGCTCTCCACTAGAAATTCTCTTTTGGTAATCGGTATAATAGTTCTTGTTTCCTTCGTGGTCATAAGGTTTTTGAATAGATCTCCCCGTTGGCGTATAATAACGAGCCGTTGTTAAACGCACTGCAGAACCATCGCCTAAATCCATTTCTATTTGTACCAAACCTTTTCCAAAAGAACGACGACCAATAATGGTTCCTTTGTCATTATCTTGTAAAGCACCAGCTAAAATTTCTGATGCAGAAGCAGAGTTTTCATCAATTAAAACATACAAACCACCTTTTTCAAAATCACCTTTAGCGGTTGCAAAAGATTCATCAATTTCGTTTTTATTGTTTTTAGTAAAAACAATTAGTTTATCATCTTCTAAAAATTCATCAATAATACTATTTGCAATGTCTATAAAACCGCCACCATTGCCTCTAATATCCAGAATTAAATCGGTCATTCCCTCATTAATTAAGGTGTTTAACGCAGGTTTAAATTCACTGTAGGTATTTCTTGCAAAACGATCTAGTTTAATATAACCAACAGAATCGTTAATCATATACGCTAAATCAACACTTTTAATATTTACATTTCCACGAGTCACAGAAACGGTAAAGGTAGAATCGATACTTTTTCTATAAATTTTAAGAGCAACTTTAGTGTCTGGTTTCCCTTTTAAATAACCAGGTACTTTATCTGTGTACATTTTTTTACCATACAAAGTATCTGCATTTGCCATTAAAATTCGGTCTCCTGCCTTAATTCCTGCTTTTATACTTGGGCCACCTTTTATAGGTTGAATAACGGTAATTGAATCTTCAATCATTCTAAACTGAACGCCAATTCCCACAAAATTACCTTGCATATTTTCTGTAACAGCTTGCAGTTTTTCTTTAGGAATATACACAGAATGCGGATCTAGTTTACCCAACATTTGCGTAATAGCTCCGTCTAAAAGACTTTCTGTATTTACAGTATCTACGTAGTCTTTTTCAATAAAATTAATAAGTTTTCTTATTTTTAGTTCTTGAGACGAATTTTTATTTAAAGACAACATATTGCTACCACTTCCGTTAAGCGAAAGTCCAATTAGTAAACCAATAATAACTGCTAAAGATAAATATATAGGGAGGTTGTTTCTATTCTTCATAAGGTAAATGCATAATTTCTACGCCTGCTTTTTCTAGAAAATTGATACCAGAAGTATCCTTGTATGATTCTGCATACACAACACGTTTTATTCCTGCTTGGTGAATTAATTTGCTGCACTGAGTACACGGAGATAAGGTAATATATAAGGTTGCACCCTCTGCAGATTGGGTAGAAGACGCCACTTTTAAGATCGCGTTTGCCTCTGCGTGTAAAACTTCCCACTTTGTAACTCCATTACAATCTTCGCAAGAATTATCAAAACCAGTTGGTGTTCCGTTAAAGCCATCAGAAATAATCATTCTGCCTTTTACAATTAACGCACCTACTTGTTTACGTTTGCAATGAGAGAGTTTCCCCCATTCGCGAGCCATTTTTAAATAAGCCCTATCGTATTTTAATTGTTTCTTTTCAGTCATACAGAACGAAAGTAAAAAGATTTAAATAAATATGACGTTAATAATTAGACAAAATTTATTTTCAGCTGTCAAGAATAACTTTTTGGGCGTTCCCTTACAGGTCGGGCTTTCCGCTACAATCTTTTTATTCATCCTTCATAAAAAGGATTTTCACTGCAATCCCTAACGCATCTAGTTTGTAAACAGTAGTTTAATGCTTCAAAATTATAGCTTTACCAAAACACTCTATCTAGCATCATTTGTATGGCAAAACCAATAACAATAGATGAGCAAACTAAAATCCAATCTCTTCTGGTAACTCTAATAAAATTCTGAAGTAATGCACCAATAATTAAAATACCTAAAACAATAATAATCTGAGCCGCTTCTATACCTAAAGCAAATTCTAAAAGTGGTAACAATTTACTTTCTTCTTTGCCAACCATCATTTTAAAGTAATTAGAAAAACCCAATCCATGAATAAAACCAAAAAGAACAGCAAACAATAAGTTGATGCTTTGTTTACCAGAAGATGCCTTTTTAGCTGTAAGCACATTTACCAGTCCGGTTATAAAAATAGTTACCGGAATCGCAAACTCAATAAGATCCATTTTTACTTTTAGAATTCCGTAAGCAGATAAAGCCAATGTAATAGAATGTCCGATAGTAAATAAAGTAACCAACCATAAAACTTTTTTCCATTGGTGAAAGCTAAAAACTACAGCCAAAACAATTAAAAATAAAATATGATCGTACGCAGCTAAGTCTAACACATGGTTTAAACCCATTTTAAAATACAGTAAAAAATCGTCCATTTAATAAAAATCGTTAGGTGATTGTCAAAGATATTAAAAACTGTAATCGTATTAAAGCTTAAATACACTATTAACAATTCTGATTGCTAAATTTTAAATAATATTAAATTTATAAGTATTCATTTCTTTAAATCAATAATAATTTGATTAATACGTAAATATTACAACTAAAAATACGTATAAATACGTAATAATACTTAGTTTTGTGATTCAAATACGTAATTATGAAAACAGTTATAGTTGTCGGAAACGGAATGGTTGGTTATAAATTTTGTGAAAAATTTGCAGCAACTCCAGAAAGTAAAAATTTTAAAGTTATTGTTTTTGGTGAAGAGCCAAGACCTGCTTATGATAGAGTCCATTTAAGTGAGTTTTTCGAAAACCAAGATGCAAAAGCCTTAGAAATGGCACCTGCAGAATGGTACAAAGAAAACGGAATAGATTTAGTTGTTAACGAAAGAGTTTCTGATATACAAAGAGAAACAAAAACAATTATTACTGCAAAAAATAGAGTGCTTAATTACGATTACTTAGTTTTAGCTACAGGTTCTTCTGCTTTTGTTCCGCCAATTAAAGGCGTAGAAAAAGAAGGTGTTTTTGTATACAGAACCATCGAAGATTTAGAAGGAATGCTAGCGTATGCAGCAAAACTGAAAGAAAAAAATCCGAATGCAAGAGCTGCCGTTTTAGGTGGAGGATTGTTAGGTTTAGAAGCTGGTAAAGCGGTTATGGATATGGGTTTAGAACCTCATATTGTAGAGTTTGCGCCTAAATTAATGCCAAGACAATTAGATGCAAGAAGTAGTAAAGTATTGCAATTAAAATTAGAATCTATAGGATTAAATATACATTTAAGTAAAGCAACCAATCAGATTTTAGGAGACGATGCTATTACAGGAATGGAGTTTGGCGAAGACGATGTTTTAGATGTAGAAATGTTAGTGGTTTCTGCCGGAATTAGACCAAGAGACGAGCTTGGTAAAACTTCTGGTTTAGAAATGGGTGTTCGTGGCGGAATTGTAGTCAACAACAAAATGCAAACTTCCGACGAAAATATTTTTGCAATTGGAGAGGTTGCTTTGTACAATCAAATGATTTATGGTTTAGTTGCTCCTGGTTACGATATGGCGGGTGTTGCGGTGAATCAAATTATTGGAAATACAGAAGAGTTAATGCCTGCAGAAATAGATATGTCTACCAAATTAAAATTAATTGGTGTAGATGTAGCAAGTTTTGGAGAGCCTTTTATGCCAGCATCAAAAGGACATTCTGTTATTTTCGAAAACAAAACACAACATTTATATAAAAGAATTAACGTTAGTTTAGATGGTAAATCTTTATTAGGAGGAATCTTAGTAGGTGATGCATCCGACTATAATATGTTACATCAAGTATTTTTAAACGGAATGGCAATTCCAGAAGATGCAGCACAATTAATATTACCAGCAACAGAAGGCGGAGCTTTTGGTAGCGCATTAGATTTGCCAGACACAGCGCAAATTTGTTCTTGTGAAAATGTAACGAAAGGTCAGATTTGTGGCGCCATAAAAGATGGTTCTTGTGAGGATTTAGCCGGAGTTATATCATCAACAAAAGCAAGTACAAGTTGTGGTGGTTGTAAACCAATGGTTACAGATTTAGTAAACGAAACCTTAAAATCGTTAGGAAAAACGGTTAAAAATGTAATTTGTGAACATTTTGAATATAGCAGACAAGAATTATACGGAATTATAAAAGCTAAAAAACTGACTTCCTTTAACGAAGCGTTAGATACTTGTGGAACCGGACATGGTTGTGAAACGTGTAAGCCTTTGGTTTCTTCAATTTTTGCAAGTTTATATAATGACACGCCAAATAAAGAAGACGTTACCCAAGATACCAACGATAAATTTTTAGCCAACATTCAGCGTAACGGAACGTATTCTGTAGTGCCAAGAATTGCTGGTGGAGAAATTACACCAGAAGGTTTAATTGTTTTAGGTACAATTGGTGCTAAATATAATTTATACACAAAAATTACTGGTGGAGCGCGTATTGATTTCTTTGGTGCAGAATTAAACGATTTACCTGCCATTTGGAAAGAGTTAATTGCTGCTGGTTTTGAAAGCGGACATGCATACGGAAAATCTTTAAGAACGGTAAAAAGTTGTGTGGGTTCTACGTGGTGTCGTTATGGTTTAGATGAAAGTATCACGTTTGCCATCGAATTAGAAAACAGATATAAAGGGTTGCGTTCTCCGCATAAAATTAAAGGTGGTGTTTCTGGTTGTATTAGAGAATGTGCAGAAGCAAGAGGTAAAGATTTTGGAATTATAGCTGTAGAAGGTGGTTGGAATCTTTATGTTGGTGGAAATGGTGGAGCAACACCAAGACACGCACAGTTATTAGCAGAAAAAATAGACAACGAAACAGTTATAAAATATTTAGACAGATACTTAATTTATTACATACAAACGGCTGCTCCGTTAATGAGAACTGCTGCTTGGTTAGATAAATTAGAAGGCGGAATAGAGCAATTGAAAAAAGTGGTTGTAGAAGACAGTTTAAATATTGTTGAAGATCTAGAAAAAGAAATGCAATTCTTAGTAGATGCTTACGAATGTGAGTGGAAACAAGCAATTGAAAACGAAGAAACAGAAAAACGTTTTCAGCATTTTGTAAATTCAGAAGATAGAGATGATAACTTGGTATTTGTGCCTCTACGTGATCAGAAAATGCCAGAACTTTGGAAAAATTAAAGATAAATTAAGAAATAAAAATAGCTCGATACAATTTTGCAAAAAAGCAAAATAACTCGATGTGACAACACTAAATTAGAACTATTAAAACGTACTGTCAGTTCGAGTGAAATTTCTTTTTAAGAAATTATGTATCGAGAACACATCAACAAAAACAACAATTATGGACACATTACTTTTAAAATACAAAACAGTAAAAGAAGCAGATGTAAAAGTTTGGTTTAAAGCAGCATCAGTTAGTGCATTTCCAAAAGATGGTGGCGCCTGTGTAAAGTATAAAGACTTACAAATTGCAGTTTTCAATTTTTCGAGATTAGGTAAATGGTATGCTTGTCAGAATTTATCACCAGAAAAGCAAGAAAACGTATTGTCTAGAGGTATGTTAGGCGATCATAAAGGGATTCCTAAAATTGCGTGTCCGTTGCATAAAAAAACGTTTTCATTAGAAACGGGCGAAAATTTAAATGCAGATTTAGCACCTATTGCTGTGTATCCTATTAAGATTGAAGCAGAAAATGTGTATATTGGCTTCTCAGAATAGAAAAATGAAAATGGTTTTTTCTATTTAGATTCCTGTTTTTACAGGAATGACAATTTTAACGGATACTACCAAGAAAATTGGTAGCACGTTTTTAAATAAACACAAAAGATGAAGCCAACAAGATTTGAAACTGCCATTGCATTAATAGATAAAAAAAATGCAGAAGACCCAAACACCTATCAAGTTTCTGGATTAGAGTATCCTAAAGAGTTATTGTACTCGCAAAGGATGACGAGAAAGTTGCTTCAGTTTGACTCTAATGCATCAAAGGCACTTCAGATTTCTGTAAGAGGTCATCATATTTGTCGTTGGAAAATTGGTAGAAAAGAATATCCAATGGATAGAGTTGGATATTTAAAATGGCGTGAAGAATTAAAAAAGATGCATGCAAGTACTACCGGAGAAATTCTAGAACAAGTTGGTTTTGATGAACAATTTGTAGACAGAGTAGAAAAAATTATCTTAAAAAAACTCATAAAGAAAAACGAAGAATCTCAAACTTTAGAAGACGTTATTTGTCTGGTTTTTCTAGATTATTATTTTGATGAATTTGCAGCAAAACATACCGATGAAAAAATTATCGATATTTTAAAGAAAACATGGGTAAAAATGTCTGACAATGGACATGCAGCTGCCTTAAAAATTCCATTTTCAGAAAAAAGTTTGGCCTTGGTAAAACAAGCTATTTCATAAACAAAATGTAATTTATTATGACTAAAAACGGCAATTCATTAGACCAAAGAACGTTTAATAAATTAAGCCGTTTATATATTGTGGCATTAAGTACTATTGCACTTTCTGTAATTATTAGTCAGGTTTTAGTTCGCAATCATTTAGAAACTCAAAAAAGTGATTCTACCGTAATTAATGTTGCTGGTAGACAAAGAATGCTGAGTCAGAAATTAACCAAAGAAATAGTTTCTCTTTTGGTTTCTTCGGATGAAAAAAATAGAATTCTCCTTAAAAATAAAATAACAGCCACACTTTATTTGTGGGAATTATCTCATACGTCACTTCAAAAAGGAAATGACAGTTTAGGGCTTCCTAAGCAGAATAGTGATAAAATTAAAAGCAAGTTTATAGCAATTAACCCTGTTTTTGAGACTATTCAAAAAGCATCAAAGGCAATTATAGAAAAGTTAGATAATGCTACTATTTCTGTAGAAGAATTAACTTCGGATATTAAAAAAGTAACTAATAATGAAGGTTCTTTTTTGTTGATAATGGATGAAATTGTAAATCAGTACGATTTAGAAGCCGATGAAAAAGTAGTTTGGTTAAGAAAATTAGAACTTTCTTTAATGGGTTTAACATTATTGATTCTTTTAGGAGAATTAGTATTTATTTTTTGGCCGGCAGCAAAATCGGTAAAAGCAACATTATCAGATTTATTATTTGCAGAAAAGAAGGCTAAAAAAATGGCTTTTGATGCAGATGAGTTAAGTCTTTCTAAAGAAAAATCAATAAAAGAATTACGCGCTTTAAGTCATGCTATGGATGAAACTTTGTTGTTTGCAAGAGTCTCTCCAAGTGGAAATTTAATTCATATGGGAAATAAGTTTTCTCGTTTGTTTAAGTTATCAAAATTTAAAAAAGAAGTATTGTTTTGGACTGTTTTATCGAGCAATGAAAACGAGCAATTACTAATTGAAGACTTAATTAATAGTCATAAAAAAACGGGTTGGCAAGGTGAAGTAAAAGCAACCATAAAAGGCGATATAGCAATTTGGTTAGAAATGTCTATAGTTCCGTATAGACCTACAGAAGAAAGATCTGAATTGTTAATTATTGCATCAGAAATTACAGATAGAAAAGTAGCTCAAATAGAAATAGAAAGACTTACAGAAGAAAGTTTTGAAGAGAAAATTAGTCAGCAAAAAATAATCTCTAGTAAGATTATTGAAAATCAAGAAAAAGAACAAAACAGAATTGCCAAAGACGTACATGACGGAATTGGGCAAATGCTAACTGGATTAAAGTACAATCTAGAAAGCATCAATATGAATGATATTGAGAAAACGACTTTAAAAATTGAACACCTAAAAGAATTAACTACCAATATTATAAAAGGCGTTAGAACCGCTACGTTTAACTTAACGCCGCCAGAATTATCAGATCACGGAATTGTGCCTGCAATTACCAAGTTAACGCATGAATTAGGAAGATTAACAGGAAAGGAAATCATCTTTTTTAATAAAACAGGTTTTAACGAACGGCTAGATTCTTTAGTAGAAATTAATATTTATAGAATTGTACAAGAGGCTATTAATAATGCTATTAAATACGCAGATTCTTCACATATTTTAGTGTCTCTTTCTCATAGCCAAAATATTTTAAGTATAAATATTGATGATGACGGACAAGGTTTTGAACCATCCAAAATAAAGAAAGTTAAAAATGGAGATGGTGGCATGGGAATGACGTTTATGAAAGAGCGTATTAAATATATTGATGGTCGTTTGTTTTTAAATTCTGAATTAGGAAAAGGAACTAGAGTTACATTGAATATTCCTATTTAATAGTCCATCTTAATCTTCCCATTTCGTCTGCGCTCAATGCAGGCTCCAGGAAGAAACACAATACCCACACCACTTTGGGTCTTAGCGATAGAAATCCTACAAAAGTGATAGCACAATATTTTTCTATATTCCTATGTGGTCAATTTTTATAAACTATAAAGTTTATATTGGTTTATAATTGTGTTGAAGATTGTTACGGTACTCGTTACAAACGAGCACTAGCGTGGGAATACAATACGCACACCACTTTGCGTCTTAGCGCCTTAGCGAGAAAAAAAATACAACAATGATACCGCTATGTTTTTCTATGTTCCTATGTGGTTAATTTTTATATATCATAAAGTATATTGATTTATAATTGTTACGGTACTCGTTACAAATGAGCACTAGCGTGGATTTCTCCTATCGTCGAAAAGACAAACTGCACGTAAAAATAACCACTCAATTTGTCACTTCGAAGTATTGAGAATTCTCATAACAGTAATACCACAACAACACAAACCAAGCCTTATGTGATTTCTCCTATCGTCGAAATGACAAACTGGATGTAGAAAGCACCACTCAATTTGTCACTTCGAAGTATTGAGAAGTCTCATAACAGTGATAACACAAAACTCCACATTATATAAATACGTAGTTTTACTTAAAAACCTTATTTTTGTACGTATAAAATAGTTACAATTATGATAAATGTAGTTTTAGCAGACGACCATGTTTTGGTACGAGACGGAATAAAAGCACTTTTAGAAGATCAAACAGGAATTACTGTGATTGATGAAGCTTCTAACGGAAAAGAAGCGCTAGAAGTTATTGCTAAAAACAAACCGCACGTTCTTATTGTAGATATTCGTATGCCGGAAATGAACGGAATTGAAGTAGTTGCAGAAATTACTAAAAACAAGATTGATGTAAAAACTCTTGTACTTTCTATGCACGATTCTGAAGAATACGTAGTAAAATCGATTCAAGCAGGAGCCGATGGTTATTTATTAAAAGGAGCAAGTAAAGAAGAGTTTTTAAAAGCTGTAAATAATGTAGCTGCAGGAGATAAGTATTTTACGGGTGATGTTTCTACCATTATCATGAACAATTTTGTAAACGGAAATACTGCTAGAAAAGAAGAGGCGAAAACAGTTATAAAAGAACTTCCTTTTAAATTGACAAAGAGAGAAAGACAAGTACTGACTTTAGTTTTAGAGTTAAAGAATAATAAAGATATTGCTGATGAACTAGCAATTAGTAAACGTACTGCAGAAGTACATCGTTTTAACTTAATGAAGAAACTAGAAGCTAAAAACCTACAAGAATTAACCAATAAAGCGAAAGAATATCAGTTAATATAGAATAAACCGCAAAGCTCAGCTCGCAAAGAAAAGAATCTCTGTGCATCTCTGAGTTTCTTAGCGCATCTCTGTGTAACAACTAATACTTACTTTTTCGTTTGATTTTTTTTTAATTTATCAATTACAAATACACTGTATATCATAATTAGTAAGCCAAGAATCATAGCGCTATATTGTAAATTTCTATAATCAGCTAAAAATGTCATTCCGATTGTTGAAAGTGCCATTCCAAGTACAAATAGGTTTATTCCTTTATTATTTTTCATTTTTGTTCTGTTTATTTTCAATTGATTAGTAGTATAATTGAACTATTTGTTACAATTTATCTCTTGATTTTTAATTGAATAGCATCATTTTATATAATACACCTTTTTCATACCAATTATTTTTAAACCCCAATTTTATCAAATTCATAAATTCGATACTACGTAATTATTAATCTAGTAAATTTTAAATAATACGTATTTTTTAGATAGTTAATTAAGTATTTATACTTAGTTTTGTGTATCTAAAAATATGTATTATGATAAATCTAGCTCAAGAAAAGTCAACAAAATTAAGTCTATTCGATTTTAAGAATGTAGCAACTCGTACATTCTGGATTACCTCAATATCATTCTTTTTATGCTTTTTTGCATGGTTTGGTATTGTACCATTTATGCCAGATGTTGTAAAAGATTTAGGTTTAACACCAGATCAAAAATGGAACTCAATTATTTTAGCCGTTTCTGGTACTGTTTTTGCCCGTTTACTAATTGGTAAATTATGTGACAAGTACGGACCAAGAATATGTTATACTTGGTTGTTAATGTTAGGTGCAATTCCTGTAATTTTATGTGGATTGGTACAAACACCCACTCAATTTTTAGTTTGTAGACTATTTATTGGTTTTATTGGAGCATCCTTTGTAATAACACAAGTACACACTTCTTTAATGTTTGCGCCTAATATTGTAGGTACTGCAAATGCAACTTCTGCAGGTTGGGGAAATTTAGGTGGTGGAGCCAATAGATTAGGAATGCCTTTAATTGCAGCAGCAGTTGTTGCTTTTGGTGTTGCAGATGGTGAGGCTTGGAGATATTCTATGGTAATTGCTGGTATTGTTTGTTTTGCAATGGGAATTGTATATTACTTCTTTACAACAGATACGCCAAAAGGAAATTTTAGCGAGTTAAAAGAAGCTGGAGAAATGGTGGTTACTAAAAAAGACCAAGTTGGTTTTTTAGAAGTATTAAAAGATTATAGGGTTTGGATTCTTTTTGTAGTCTATGCAGCAAGTTTCGGAATTGAATTAACCGTTTATGGAACTATGGATGATTATCTTCAAAATACGTTTCAATTACAAAGAGTAACTGCTGGTAACATTGTTTTATCATTTGCATTGATGAATATTTTTGCAAGAACTTTAGGTGGTTTCTTTGGTGATAAATTCGGTAAATTAAAAGGATTAAGAGGTCGTGTTTTATTCTTATCTTTCATTTTAACATTACAAGGAGTAATGTTGATATTTTTCTCTGGAGCAACCAGTTTAGTTTTAGGAGTTGTATTATTAATTTTATTTAGTTTAAGTGTTCAAATGGCAGAAGGAGCAACGTTTTCTGTAGTGCCATTTATCAATAAGAAAGCAATTGGTTCTGTTTCTGGAATTGTTGGAGCAGGAGGTAATGTAGGTGCTTTTTTAGCAGCAATGTTGTTAAAATCTAAATCTGCATTGGCAGAAAAATCAGCAATTTTATCTAGTGAAGGTTTAAGTGCAGAGGTTGTTAAGGCAGCACAGTCTGCGGCATCTTCAAGCGCGGTGTCTAGCGGATATTTACTAATTGGTTTTGTCGTTGTAGTTACAGGTATTGTGGCATTAACTATTAAATTCTCAACAGAAGAGGAAGAAGAGCAAGCTCCAAGAGGTGTAGAAGAGTTAATACCTATAAAAATAAAAGCTTAAAAGAGAGTTCTTAAGCGTCCAATCTAATCAATAAAAAAATAACAAAATTCATTGTTAATCTTGTGTTTTTTTATTGATTTAAAAATTCGATACCACTTTTTTAGTGTATTCAGAATAATAAAATCAAACTTTGGTTGGTAAAATTTTAATGTCGTATTTAGTATAAAATATTGGTCTAAATGATTAAAAATGAAATTAAAACAACGTGTTCTTACTGTGGAGTAGGTTGTGGAATTATCGTAAAAAAAGACATTAACAACAAGATTTTTGTTGAAGGTGATAAAGACCATCCTGTTAATAAAGGAATGTTATGTTCTAAGGGGATGAATCTGCATTACGTTGCCAATGATACTTCAGACAGAATTTTGTACCCAGAAATGCGATGGTCTCGTTCGCATCCGCGTGAGCGTGTTTCTTGGGATACAGCTTTAGATAGAGCAGCGAATATTTTTAAATCCATCATAAAAAAACATGGTCCAGATTCAGTAGCTTTTTACGTTTCCGGACAAAGTTTAACCGAAGAATATTACATAGCAAATAAGCTAACAAAAGGGTTTTTAGGAACCAATAATATAGATACCAACTCACGTTTATGTATGAGTTCTGCGGTGGTTGGTTACAAGAAAACATTCGGAGAAGATAGTGTGCCAATTTCGTACGATGATATAGAATTAGCAGATTGTTTTTTAATAACAGGTGCAAATCCTGCTTGGTGTCATCCAATTTTATTTAGACGAATAGAAAAACACAAAGAAGAAAATCCGAAGGTAAAAGTTATAGTAATTGATCCACGTAAAACAGATTCAGCAAAATTTGCAGATTTACATTTGCAATTAACACCAGGAACCGATGTTGTTTTGCACAATGCCATTGGTAGGTGTTTGTATAAAAGTGGTTTAATTGACGAAGATTTTATCAAAAAACATACGCAAGGTTTTGATGGTTATAAAGAAGTGATTTTTGGAACATCTTTAAAGCAAGCTTCTAAAATTTGTGGAGTTCCAGCAAAAGATATTCAAAAAGCTGCAGAAATGATTGGTCTTGCAAAAGGATTTATCAGCATGTGGGCAATGGGTTTAAACCAAAGTGTAATTGGTACAGATAAAAACACCTCACTTATAAACTTATCTTTAATAACGGGGCAAGTTGGTAAACCAGGTGCTGGTCCATTTTCGTTAACAGGGCAGCCAAACGCAATGGGCGGACGAGAAGTTGGTGGAATGGCAAACTTATTAGCGGTTCATAAAGATTTAGGAAACGAAGAACATAGAAGAGAAGTTGCACAGTTTTGGGGCGTAGATAAAATATCTGCAAAACCAGGTTTAACGGCAACAGAATTGTTTGATGCTTTAGAAAGCGGAAAAGTAAAAGCTGTTTGGATTGCGAGTACAAATCCGTTGGTGAGTATGCCAAATTCTCATCAGATAGAAAAAGCCATGGCAAAATCTAAATTTGTGGTGGTGCAAGAAATTTCTCACAAAGCAGATACTTTAGCTTTTGCAGACTTGGTTTTACCAGCTGCAGCTTGGTTAGAGAAAGAAGGTACCATGACAAATTCTGAACGTAGAATTTCTTATTTACCAAAAGAAATAGAAGTACCAGGAGAAGCAAGACCAGATGTAGAAATTTTCTGTGATTTTGCACAAAGAATGGGCTTTAGAGGTTTCGATTTTAACGGAGCAGAAGAAATTTACGACGAATACGCGTCTATGACCAAAGGAACAAATATTGATGTTTCTTTCTTAAATTATGATCGTTTAAAAAACGAAGGTACTTTTCAGTGGCCCGTAAATGAATATAGAAGTAAAGGAACACCGCGTCTTTTTGAGGATAGAAAGTTTTATACACCCTCTCAGAAAGCAATTTTTAATACACCATCTACCATAGAAAATACATCCGTAAAAACAAATGAGGAATTTCCGTTGATTTTAACCACAGGTCGTATTAGAGATCAATGGCATACGATGACGAAGACGGGCAAGGTAGCAAGGTTAAAAACACATTACCCAAAACCAGTTTTAGAAATTAATCCGGTAGACGCTTTTTTAAACAAAATTAAAGAGGGTGATATTACCGAAATAAAAAGTGCAAATGGAGTTGTAAGAGTGCGTGCAAAAATTACAGACGATATTAAAGAAGGTGTTGTTTTCTTGCCAATGCATTGGGGTAAAGTGTTAAAAAGTAATTTAAATAGAGCAAATAATTTAACAAACACACATGTAGATCCGGTTTCTAAAGAACCCGATTTTAAGTTTACATCTGTTTCTGTTTCAAAATATAAAAAACCGAAGGACAAAATTATTATTGCTGGTGCAGGGGCCGCAGCTTTTCGATTTTTACAAAATTATAGAGATTATAATGAGGTTGATGAAATTCATGTTTTTTCTATGGAAAAGAACCTGTTTTACAACCGTGTTTTATTACCAGAATATATTACAGAAGAACTTTCTTGGGAGCAATTACTGAAAATAAAAAATGCTGAATTAAAGAATTTAAATATTAAAATTCACCCAGAAACAATTATAGAAAAGATTGATAAAGATGCTAAAATAGTTACAGATTCTAACGGAGAAAAGCATTCTTTTGACAAGCTAATTTTAGCAACTGGTAGTAGACCTTTCATCCCGAAAGATGTACAGATAGATTTACCAGGTCGTTTTACCATGCGAAATAAAAGTGATGCAGACAGCTTTAAAAATTACCTAGACAGTACAGGTTTACCGCCAGAAGAACAACATGTTGTAATTGTTGGTGGAGGTTTGTTAGGTTTAGAGTTGGCTGCCGCGATGAAGCATAAGAATGTAAAGATTACAATTATTCAACGTGCATCTCGATTAATGGAACGTCAGTTAGATAAAATTTCTAGTAAATTATTATCTCTAAATGTACAAGAAAGAGGTATTCAAATTTATTTTGATAATGAGGTAAGTACTGTTTTTGATGATGAAGATACAGGCGAATTAACCATCAACCTAAAATCTGGAAAATATATTACGGCAAACGCAATTGTGTATGCGATTGGTACCAGACCAAATATAGAAATTGCTAAAAATAACGGTGTTCTTTGCGGACGAGGTGTAAAAGTAAATCAGCATTTACAATCTTCTCATCCAGATATTTTTGCCATTGGAGAGATTGCAGAGTTTGAAAACAAGTTATTCGGAATTACTTCTGCAGCAGAAGAGCAAGCAGGTATTTTAGCCAACTTTATTGCTGGAGATATCAGTGAAGCTTACAAAGGTTCTGTGTTGATGAATATTTTAAAATTCAGCGATTTAAACTTGTGTAGCATTGGTGAAATTAAAGTGCCAGAAAACGATCCGAGTTACGAGGAAATTATTTTCACAGATATTTCTAAAGGATATTATAAGAAGTGTATTGTAAAAGACGATTTATTAATTGGAGCTGTTTTAGTAGGTGATAAAAATGAGTTTGCAGAGTTTAAGACTTTGATAGAAAGTAAGATAGAAATGTCTGACAAGCGAGATACATTGTTAAGAGGCGCATCTAATGATACCCCAATGTTGGGAGAATTAGTTTGTTCTTGTAGCCAAGTAGGATCGGGTAATATAGAAGAAGCAATTGCTGGTGGTTGTACAGATTTTACAGCATTATGTAATAAAACGGGTGCCGGTTTAGGGTGTGGAAGTTGTAAAACGGAAGTAAGAGATATTTTGAATAATGCAAAAGTAACGGTATGAGCAAGCAATTAAATAGATTAATAGTTAGAGGTGGCGTTTTATCTCCAGGAGAACTAAAATATATCTGCGAATCCGTAGAAAGTTTAGGTCAGAAAACAATTTCTTTTGGGTCTCGACAAGATATTTTATTACCAAAAAAAATAAATCAAGAAGAGCTGGCTCAATTTGATAAATTAGAATTAGTAGAAGCCGATGAAACTGGTGTAGAAAACATTGTATCGTCTTATGTTTGTGCAGATATTTTTCCGAGTACTTCTTGGTTAACAGGAGATCGATACTTGTATTTATTAGAACAGTTTCGATCAAAATCGAAATTGAAAATCAATTTAACGGATCCAAAACAACGTTTAGTTCCTTTGTTTACAGGGAATATTAATTTTATTGCTTCAGAGCATGAAGATTATTGGTATTTGTATGTGAGGCTTCCAGATTGGAAAAAAACACAAATGTATCCTGCTTTAATTTATAGTTGGGATTTAGATAAGATTGAAACTGCCATAGAAAATATCTTACAAGAAGAACCAGAAACCATAGAAATGATTTTTGATTTGGTAAGTGATGCCATTGACACCAATAATAGAACAGTTGATAAACCTTTAGAAGTGCCTTTTTATCCTTTTCCTTATTTTGAAGGAATGAACAAAATTGGTATGGATAAATATTGGTTGGGCTTGTATTGGAGAAACAATAAATACGATATTTCTTTCTTAAAGGAAATGTGCGAATTGTGCTCTGAAAATAAAATTGGTAAAATTTCTATTACACCTTGGAAATCTTTTGTAGTGAAAGGGATTCCGAAAGAATCTAAACTGGTTTGGGAGAAGTTTTTAGGGAAGCGAGGAATCAATGTTCGCCATTCTATGTTAGAGTTAAATTGGCACATTCCGGTAGCAAATAAAGATGCCTTAAATTTAAAGAAATACTTGGTTTCTAACTTCGATCAGAATGATATTAGTACCTATGGTTTAACCTTCGGAATTACAGATTATAGCAAAGCCGCTTATTATTTTACATCCATCGTAGTTGAAAAAAATAAGCAACCAGAAATGATTGGTAATTTTCAGACAAGAGATACGTATAACCTGTTATATGCTAAAAATTTCGATCCAAATACTAGGCAATATATTATGCACGTACAAGACGTGGATAAAGTAGAGTTACCTGGTTTGTTGATGGAATTAAGTCAGTTGTATTTTGATCAATTAGGTAGTGAAAAAGAAGTAGAGAAAGAGGCTGAAGCTAAAAAGGAAACAACCGAATTAGAAGTATATCAATGTAAAGATTGTTTAACAATTTATGATGAAGCTTTTGGAGATATTACACAAGATATTGCACCTAAAACTTATTTTAAAGACCTACCAGAAAGTTATGAATGTTCTCTTTGTGAAGCATCAAAAACCAGTTTTCAGAAAATAGTACTCGTTAAATAATATCAATTTATACAACAGACAAAAGTTTAAAATAAAGATATTTTTCAACAGGATAATATGAGTTTTATCATAAAAAAGATGTTTTTGTCTTTTTATATTGCATGCTCAAATAAAAATTAAATTAGAACTTAAAATAGAATTAAAAATGAAAAAACAATACATAGTTTTAGCGTTATTGTTAGTGAGTTTCCAATTTGTAAACGCACAACTTACTTTAGACGGAGAGTTTAGACCACGTACAGAATACAGAAACGGATTTGGAAGTTTAATTCCGGATGCAGCAGATGCAGGGTTTGGAATTTCTACAAGAGTACGGTTAAATACTAGCTATATGACCGATAATTATTGGGTATATGTTAGTTTACAAGATGTAATGGTTTGGGGAGAAAACAGACAGATTTTACCTAATGATCAAAACAACTCATTTGCTATTTTTCAGGCTTGGGCAGAAATTAAATTAGGAGAGAATACATCTGCAAGAGTTGGTCGTCAAGTGTTATCTTATGATGATCAAAGAATTTTAGGAGGCTTAGATTGGGCACAACAAGGTAGAAACCATGATGCCGCTTTAATTAAGTATAAAAAAGATAATTTTATGTTAGACTTTGCACTGGCATTTAACCAAGATTATTCAAATCCAACCGGTTTTCAATCCGCAGGAACTGCGTATAATACAACCGGTTATTTCTCATATAAAACCATGCAAATGTTATATATGAAGCAAAAATGGAATAAATTATCTGGTAGTTTATTGTTATTAAATAATGGCTTTCAAGAATTTGATGCTACTACAAATGAAGCAGATGGAGTTAGTAATTTACAAACTTTAGGAACGCATTTAGAGTATAAAGATGGAAGTTTTGGGTTGTCTGCAAATGCATTTTTACAAACAGGTAAGCGTCAAGGTGGCGTTGATGTAAAAGGTGCTTATTTAGTAGGTTTAGATGCAACATATAAAGTAGCGCCAAAAGTAGGTTTAGGTCTAGGTATTGAGGCAATTAGTGGTAATGATGGAGCTGCAGGAGAAACCGGAGCATTCTTTCCTTTATATGGAACAAACCATAAATTTAATGGTTTTATGGATTATTTTTATGTGGGTAACCACGCAAACTCAATTGGTTTGGTAGATTATCATGTAAGTGCAAACTTTACTATAGATGATTCTTCTAGTTTAATGGTAAAAGCCCTTAATTTTAGAGGAGAGCAAGCCTTAGCAAGTGGAGAAAAATCTTTAGGAACAGAAGTAGATTTAGTGTACAAAAAGAAATTTAAAGGATATTCTTTAGTACTTGGGTATTCGCAAATGTTTGCCAATGATGGTATGTATGAATTAAAAGGTGTAACGGAAGCAGCTGCAGCTAATAATCAGAATTGGGCTTGGGCAATGTTAGTAATTAAGCCTAAGTTTTTAAATGGAAAATAAAAAATAGCAAAGTAAATTATTAGTATTATAGTTCCTTTTTAGTGTTAAGAATTATGATTTCTAATATTTTAAATCCCTCTTTTAGAGGGATTTTTCTTTTGTGTAAAGTCAATAGTAGTCTACTAAAAATGGTTTTAACACACAGTTTGTCTTTTCGACCGTAGGGAGAAATCACATAAAGATTGTAAATTGTTGTAGCATCACTGTTATGAGGCTTTTCGTAGACTCGAAGTGACGTTGGGTGTTTATACTCACAGTTTGTCATTCCGAAATGAGCTTTTTTCAAGCGATTGAGGAATCACATAAAGTTTGTAAATATTGCTGTGGTATCACTGTTATGAGACTTCTCCTAAACTCGAAGTGACAAACTGTGGTGGTTTTGTTGTGTGCATATTTGAGTTGGGTGGAATGCATTTAGCATAAAAAAAGCCACTAATTCACGAATTTTTTATGTTTTGAGGTTAAAACAAAAGAATAAGACTATTTTTTTTATGGACAATTCTGCTTGTTTAGTATGTCTTTTTTTTTGTCATTTAGATTAGCGGTCTTACGTCTTTTTAATATATACTAATGATGATATATTATTTGAAAAATATAGAAAAGTCTAGTGCGTTTTCGTCCTAGAATCATGATATTATTAGTAATTTTATCAAAAAAAAATGAAGTATAAAGCTGTTATATTCGATTTAGATGGAACGCTCGTAAACTCAATTAAAGATATTGCAGATGCGATGAATATTGTGCTTAAAAAACGCGAATATCCTACCTATAATTATGAAACATATAAAACTTTTGTGGGCAGTGGTGTTAAAAGTTTAGTGATTAAAGCGTTACCAGATGCAAAACCTAAAACGGAAGAAGTAGAAGAATGTCTTATAGATATGATGCAGGTGTACAGTGAGGTTTGCACAAATAAAACAAAACCTTATGAAGGTATATTAGAGTTATTAGAAGCGTTAAAAACAAAAAATATTAAAGTAAGTGTACTTTCTAATAAAGAAGATACGTTAACTAAAAAAATATCGGCCTTTTTGTTGCCAGATTATTTAAGTCCTGTTTTAGGATTGAAGGTTGAGGTTGATAAAAAACCAAACCCGAAAGTAGCTTTAGAAATCTGCGAGGAGATACAAGTAAAACCAGAGGAAACCATTTTTGTTGGTGATACAGACGTAGATATTTTGGTAGCTAAAAATGCAAATATGCTTCCTGTTGGCGTGTCTTGGGGTTTTAGGGATAAAAAAGGATTGATAGAAGGTGGAGCGACACATATTTTAGAACATCCTTTAGATTTGTTGAAAATTATAGAACTAGATTAGTAACAAAAAAAACGTTTCTTTTTTTAAAGGACTCGTCACAATAAGATCATTTATATTGATTTTTATAATAAAATTCATTTAAATAGATAGAATTTCATCAAAAGTTTTAACTGATTAAGTTAGTATCATTTTTAGCTATTTAATTAAAAAACCTCAACTTTTACAGTTGAGGTTTTTTTTTGTTTCTTTTATACTTTGATATTAAAGTAATCTACTTTTTAATAATGCCATCTTACAAATGCTTCCATAGCTGCGTAATGAGACAAGCCTAATTGGTCATATAATTCTGCGGTTTCTCTATTTCGGTCTTCTGCACGTTGCCAAAATTCTCTACTGTCTGCACCTTGAAAAACAACACCATCTTTCTGAGATTGATGCTTAAAAATTCCTTTTCTTTTCTCTAGAACTTGGTCTGGTCCCATTGGTACGGCCATTTCTATTTCATCAATGCCCCATTCTTGCCATGCACCTCTGTACAACCAAACCCAACAGTCTTTCATAAACTTTTTAGGTTTTAGGGCTCTAACAGCTGCAAAAATTGCATCTAGACACACTTTATGAGTTCCGTGTGGATCTGCTAAATCTCCAGCTGCATAAATTTGATGCGGCTTAATTTTTTCGATTAATTCTTTGGTTATCTCTACATCTCCAACTCCAATTGGGTTCTTTTTTATCGCTCCGGTTTCATAGAAAGGCAATTCCATAAAGTGGATTTGAGTATCTGGTAACCCTATAAAATGACTGGCTGCTCTTGCTTCTCCTTTTCTAATTAATCCTTTAATGTATCTAACCTCTGCAGTATCTATTTCGCTCGCTTTTTTGTTCTTTAAAAAGTCTGCTGCTTTCTTGTAGATTGCATTTGCTTCAGAATTATCAATTCCAAATTTATCATTATAATCACACACAAAACTTGCAAAACGCAATGCTTCATCATCTGCAACTGCAATATTACCAGAGGTTTGGTATCCAATATGTACTTCATGGCCTTGCTCATGTAATCGTTTAAAAGTACCGCCCATACTAATAACGTCATCATCTGGATGCGGACTAAAAATTAAGACACGTTTTTTAGCGGGTTCAGCTCTTTCTGGTCGTTTACTATCGTCTGCATTTGGTTTTCCACCTGGCCAACCGGTAATAGTATTTTGTAATTTGTTAAATATTTTTATGTTGATGTCATACGCAGGCCCCGAATCTGCCAACAAATCGCTCATTCCATTTTCTATGTAATCGGCATCTGTTAACATTAAAATTGGTTTCTTCAAATAAAGTGCTAAACTTAAAACTGCTTTTCTAGTAAGCGTGTCTGTCCAAACTATTTTTTCTACCAACCAAGGCGTATTGATTCTTGTTAATTTAGAAGCTGCTGCTTGGTCTAAAATAAAAGTTGCATTTCTATGTTCTTGCAAATAAGAAGCAGGTACTAAACTTGTAACCTCATCTTCTACAGAGGCTTTTATAATATTAGATTTGCTTTCTCCCCAAGCCATTAAAATGACTCTTTTAGCTTCCATTATTTTTTTAACACCTAAAGTAATTGCTGTTCTTGGTGTGTTTTCTAAACCAGAAAAATCTCCACTAGCTGCAACTCTTGTAATATGGTCTAAAGCAACCAATCTTGTTTTAGAATTTTGAAGAGATCCAGATTCGTTAAACCCAATATGACCATTTCCTCCAATTCCTAAAATTTGCAAATCGATACCACCTAAAGCTTCAATTTTTGCTTCATATTGATCACAATAATCTCTAATAGCTGCTTTTGATAACGTTCCGTCTGGTACATGACAGTTTTCTGGTAAAATATCTATGTGATTAAACAGTTGTTCTTGCATAAAACGCACATAACTGTTTATAGAATCTGGTTCCATTGGGTAGTATTCATCTAAATTAAAAGACACTACGTTTTTAAAACTTAAACCTTCTTCTTTATGTAATCTTACCAATTCTGCATATAGTCCTTTTGGTGAAGAACCTGTTGCTAAACCTAAAATACAAGGTTGTTTTTGAGACTGCTTTACCTTAATAAGGCTCGCAATTTCTTGTGCAATTGATTTTGCTGCTGATGTAGAATCTTCATATACGATAGTTCCAATATTTTCGAATCTTTTTTCGAAACCTGTTGCTTTGTCTATAGTGCTTTTTAACATAATTTGTTATTTGTTTCTTTGAAAAGTTACTTTATTTATTTGCTCCAGTTTTTAATTTTATGTCCCCATATTGCAAAAAATAGTACAATGGCATAACAAGGAATTAGAATCCAATAACTACTGGTAGAAGCTGTTGCTATTGCTTCTGCTTCTTCTAATCCGCTTGTCATTAATTGATGTTTTCCTGCATCTACTAATTTTCCGTATAATGGTAAAATAACAGCTCCTCCTGCAATTGCCATAATTAATAAAGCAGATGCAGTTTTAGTGAATTTACCTAGCCCATTTAATGTTAGAGGCCATATTGCAGGCCAAACTAAGGCGTTTGCAATACCTAAGGATGCAACAAATAGAACAGAGGTAAAACCTGTAGTTGATAGTATACAAAAACTAAAAATAATACCAAGAATGGCACTTATTTTTAGGGCTGTATCTTGTTTTAGGTATTTTGGAATAAGGAATACTCCTAGTGCATACGTTACTACCATTGCAGATAACGTAAACAATGTAAAGAATTTAGCATCTGCAGCTGGTATTCCTAGAGATAAACCATAAGCTATAATAGAATCTCCGGCTATTACTTCTGCACCAACATATACAAACAATGTAAGTACTCCTAACCAAAGATGTGGGAATTGAAAGATACTTGTTTTTGTAGTTTCCTCATTTTTAACGTCATCTTCAACTTCTTCCTCTGTTGCTTCAACTTCTGGTAAGGGAGCTTTTCTTATTAAAATAGCAAAAATGAATAGTACAACTGCCATTACTATATAAGGTGTAATCACACTATCTGCCATGGTTGCTAATAATTGTTCTTTTTCTAAAGCAGAAACGGTTCCTATTTTTTCTTTAACTTCATCAATTCCAGATAATAAAAGAGCTCCAAAAACTAAAGAACCTAAAGCACCTGCACTTTTGTTTGCAATACCCATTAGCGCCATACGTTTTGCTCCACTTTCAATAGGTCCTATAATTGTAATGTATGGATTAGCAGCTGTTTGACATAAAGTCATTCCGGTTCCTTGAATAAATATTGCTGTTAAAAACAACCAATATGTTTGAGATTCAGCTGCTGGAATAAATACTAATGCACCAATAGCCATGATTGATAAACCCAAAGACATCCCTTTTTTATACCCTACTTTTCCTATGATATAAGATGATGGTAGTGCCATTACAACAAATGATATATAGGATGCAGAAGCTACCATGTAGGATTGCGCCTCCGTTAACTCATTTAAAGTTTTCATAAACGGAATTAAGGCACCGTTAATCCAAGTTACAAAACCGAAAATAGAAAATAACCCTGCTATTATTGCAATTGGAATTGTATAATTTGTTTTTGATAAAGTTTGTTGATTAGACATATATAAGAGATTTTAATAGGTGATTTAGTTGGTATAATTATTTATAGACTTATTTTTTTAGAAAAACTTTTTATCAATTTAAATTGATTTTTTGCTCTGTCTAAATTATGCTCTTGGTAACTGGTTTTGTAATAAACATCATTATTTAAGTAGTCTGTTAAAAAACGCAGTGCCATTATAAAAATCATTGTTTTTGCTGCTAATGGCAAATGTTTTAACTCTATCTCTGTTAATGAATCTTTGGTTTTTTCTAAAAATCCTTTTTCGTATGCTTTGTAATAGTCTAAATTGAATTCTACTTTAGATAAATCTATTTCATCTTCTGCGGCTGTGTTACAAATTGTTCTAATAGCATCGCCAAAATCATAATGAATAATACCGGGCATTACGGTGTCTGTATCTATCATACAAACTCCTTTATTGTCTTCTGTAAATAACGAATTAGATATTTTTGTATCGTTATGTGTAACTCTTATAGGAATTTCACCTGCATCTTTTAAATTTTGAAGAATGTGCATTTCTTCCTTTAAATCTGCCACTATTTGTATGTAATCTGCAGCTTTGGTTAAGCGATTTTTAGAGGCACTTTGTATAGAAGAAGCATACTGCTTAAAACGAAAAGCCATGTTATGAAAATTAGGAATCACCTCTATTAATTGGCTGCTGTCAAAATCTGAAGTTAAGTTTAAAAAGTCTCCTAAAAGTTTTCCGCCTTCGTAGGCTATTTCTTCATCTTTTACAATTTCATGGGTCACACTATCATCAATAAAAATCATCACATTCCAGAAATTTACACCTTCTTTGTGATAATAAGAATTACTATTCTTTTCTTTTATAAAACTTAAAACTGTCTTATTTAATGCTTCGTTTGATGCGTTTGAATATTTGCTTCTAATATGATTGCTTGTTAATACTTTGTTGTTTACCAACCCCGGAACATCTTTAAAAACAATCTGATTGATTCTTTGGAGTATGTAATTCGTATCACCATCTGTTTTTATTAAAAAAGTATCATTTATATGCCCAGAATTTAATTCTGAATGACTTTTATAATTAAATTGATGATCGAATTCGTTAAAAATAGAGATAATCGTTTCTGCTTTCATATTAGTTCCATAATTTAGTTGGATACACTCCGTTTTCTTTTAGTTTATTAATCTCTAATTGTGCTTTTTCTTTATCATCACTATAGGTAACTCCAAACCATTTAGAGTCTGATTCTATTACTTTTACAGATGCTTTTTTAGACGCCAACATGGTATTTACAATGGTTGGTAAATAAAACTCTGCTTTTAAGTTTTCTTTATTTTTTTCTAAAAAGTCTAAAAATAAGGTGTCTCCAAACTCAAAACATTTAGGAGTAAAACCCCAAAAATTCATAGAAACAGTGGTGTTTTCATCAATAGGAACCATTTCTCCGTTATCATCTTCACTTTTTAGGATTCCGTCTATTTTTTCAATTCTTACTCTTTCTGTAACATCTGTTAAAAAACCGTCTTTATCAACAGTGCATTCTCCTCTAGAAACATAACCGTTTTCTGAAATTGTATTTTTTAAAGAATAAGCTACCATGCTAAAATTATAACTATTTTTATCTGTATTTCTTAGCTTTTCTGCAATGGCAACAAAAGCTTGTCTGCTATAAAAATCGTCTGCGTTTATAATGGCAAAATTTTCTTTTACCACATCTTTTGTCATTAATAAAGCATGCCCTGTTCCCCAAGGTTTTACTCTTTCTGGATTTCTGTACTTTTTAGGTACGTTTTCTAATTCTTGAAAGACATATTCTATAGTTATCTTACCTGCTAATTTTGAATTATAAATAGTTTTAAATTCTTTCTCAAAAGTTTTACGAATAATAAATACTACTTTACCAAAACCAGCGTGAACGGCATCATAAAGAGAAAAATCTATAATAGTATCTCCTTCTTTAGTAAAACTGTCCATTTGTTTTAAGCCTCCGTAACGACTTCCCATTCCTGCTGCTAAAATAACTAGTGTAGGTTTCTTGTTTTCATTCATAATTAGTTGATATTTAGTCAGTATTAATGTTTTTGTTAAGTTTCAATGGTTTCTGATTGAAACAAAAATATATATATTATTTTGTGTTACCAAGAGAATAGTAATAAAATGTGCTCGAACACATTTATTAAGACGAAAAGATATATATTTGCTTTGATGAAGAAATATACTATTAAAAACATAGCAGAATTAGCAGGAGTATCTAAAGGAACGGTAGATAGAGTTATTCATAAAAGAGGTAAAGTATCTGCAATAGCTTTAGAAAAGGTTACTGCTATTTTAAATGAAATAGATTACAAGCCTAATTTACTAGCTAGAAGTTTAAAGAACACCAAAGATTACCATATTTGTGTTGTTTTGCCAGATTATAATAAAGATGCTTTTTGGCTTCCATGTTACCAGGGTATTGTAGAGGCAGTAAATGAATTTGCGTCTTTTGGTATTTTTATAGAGTCCTTCTTTTTTCATCCTAATGATGTGTATTCTTTTGTAGAGGTTAATAATAAAGTATTAGAATTATCTCCGGATGCTGTTTTATTAGCTCCTTTATTCTATAAGGAAACGGTAGCTATTATTAATAAATATGCACTTAAAAATATTATTGTTAGTAAGTTTAATAATCAATTAGAAATAGAAAATACAAAGAATTTTGTTGGTCAAGATTTATTTAAAAGTGGTAGAATAGCGGCAGAATTGTTGCAAATGATTGTTAAAAAAAATGCTTCGATTGCTATTATTCATGTCGATGAAGATTTTAATAATTCCATTCACATGCAAGAAAAGGAAAAAGGCTTTAGAGCGTATTTTGATGAAATAAAAAATGCTAATTATAAAATTGTAACGCATAACTCTAAACAATCTGACCTTGCAAATAATCTAGAGGCTATATTTTCTGAGTCTTTTACTTCGGATGCCATATTTGTAACCACTTCTAAAATTTTTGAGGTTGCAGAATTCATCCAAAGTAAAAATTTAAATCACGTAAAATTGATTGGTTACGATTTATTGGAAGAAAATATTCAGTATTTAAAAGACAATATCATTCATTTTTTAATTCATCAGAACCCTAAAAAACAGGTGTATTTAGGTATAAATTATTTAGTTGATTTCTTTCTTTTTAATAAAGAAATACCAACAAAAAGCTTGTTGCCAATAGATATTATTACAGCAGAAAACTTAGAAACTTATTTAGAAAATTGAAAACATACTCCGTAAAATATAGTGAAGAAAATGATATTGTAATTTCTGGAGACGGAAATAACAATATATGGAATAAGGCCGATTCTTTAATTGACTTTACATCACCTTGGAATGGAAATGTGATAAAAAAAACAACATTTAAGGCTGTCTATAATTCAGAAAAAATATTTTTTCAATTTATAGTGAACGATTCTTTAAGACATCTTCATTTATCTGAAAATAAGAATGACAGTATTAATGTTTCCGATAGGGTAGAGTTGTTTTTTAGAAGTGATGCTTTTATAAATCCGTATTACTGTTTAGAGATTGATACTGCAGGAAGAATTATGGATTTTAAAGCAAAGCCGAACAAAAATTTCGATTTTAATTGGAGTTGGCCAAGTGAGGATATCTTTGTAAAATCGTCTATCAATAAAACGAATTTTATTGTAGAAATTGCCATCTCACTTCAATCTTTAGAAGCATTAAATTTGTTAAAAAATGGAATTATAGAAACAGGTATTTACAGAGCAAAGTACCACAAACAAAAAGAAGGTACATTTTTACCAACTTGGATTACTTGGGTAAACCCAAATACAGAAACTCCTAATTTTCATACTCCAACTTCTTTTGGAATTTTAAAATTAGAGAGGTTCTAAATTTCTTTTAAAATTTAATATTAAAATCTAACCGAACTCGGTTTCCATTTTCTTTTTCTATACCCAAAGGAACAATTTGATTTACAAAAAAAGCTCTCAATTTTAAGTTCATACTTTGGTTGATGGCATAACCACCCATAACCTCTAATCCTTTAAAATTTGTAAGTCTTCCGTCATTAGAACCTTGTGAAGAATAATCCCATCTTGCCCAATCGTTTTGTGCAAAAAAATCTACCGCTGCAAATTTTTCTAAAAAAGAGTAGGTGAAGTTCAGTTTCCAATCTCCAGATTTTTTAAGGTTTCCAAAACTTAGACTCGTGATCATTCCTTGTTTTTGATTCGAAATTTCTTTTGAAATAGTAGGGTTGTTATCATAATTTTTTACGTTTTGATAAAAATCGAAACCAGCTGTAATTTGTTTTTCTGGCACAATTATAAATTTTGCACCTATATGTAAAATGGCGTAATCCATTACAAAAGTTTCATTACCATCAGGAATATTTGGAATATTATTAAAATAGTAAAACGAAGGAAAAAGCTTTAACCTTTTTTGTAAATGGGTTGTAACCACCTGAATTCCTTGAAACGAAGCATCTTTGTCTAAAGAAGATCCATTAGAAGCCACAATAAAATGGCCTGTATTTACTTGCAAAGCGTTTATAAAATTACCTTCTAAATTAAAGGAACCACTTAAAGATATTCCTTCTGGAAACACATTATCACTCCAAAATAATTCATTTTGTTTTTCGAAAGGAAAGGCATTTTTTCCAAGCCAAGAAGAAAACCATTTATGGTTAAATTTTACATATATTTTTTCAAAAGAAATAGGTAAAGTTCCAAATTCTTTAAAACTATCACCTAGTGTTAATTGAGGGTCTTGCTGCTTTTTTGGATCTCCAGTACGCAATCTAGCCCCAAAAGAAAGCCAATCTTTGTATTGATACTCTACACCAAAACGTGCCCTATATCTTAACCTTGTTCTATCGTTTCTATAAGTTCCGTCGCTTTTACGAGAACTCCAATCTTGTTCTACTCTAAACCTAAAATCACCCTGAAAAGAAAGTTTAGATTTTGTGCTATCTATTTGTCCAAATAGTAACGTTGGAAATATTAAAAGTAGCAGTAAGTTACCGATTTGTTTCAAAATGATAAATTTAATTTGAGTGTGTTTTATTTAATTACATTTAATCTTTTACCTACTTTAATAAATGCAGCTACCGCTTTATCTATATGTTCTTTTGTATGCGCTGCAGATAATTGTACTCTAATTCTTGCTTTGTCTTTTGGTACTACCGGAAAGAAAAAACCAATTACATAAATACCTTCTTCTAATAATTGATTTGCCATAATTTGAGACAATTTTGCATCATACAGCATAACGGGTACAATTGCAGCATCTGCCCCCACTAAATCGAAACCTGCTGCTTCCATTTTAGATCTAAAACGATTGGTGTTTTCCTCTAATTTATCTCGTAAAGAAGTATCATTTTCTATCATTTCAAAAACTTTTAAAGAGGCACCAACAATTGCAGGAGCCAAAGAATTTGAAAATAAATAAGGTCTAGAACGCTGACGTAACATTTCTATAATTTCTTTTTTACCAGTAGTAAAACCACCCATTGCACCACCCAAAGCTTTTCCTAAAGTTCCGGTAACAATATCTACTCTGCCAAGTACATTTTTTAGTTCAATAGTACCACGACCAGTTTTACCTATAAAACCAGATGCATGGCATTCATCTACCATTACCAAAGCATCATATTTATCTGCCAAATCGCAAATTTTATCTAACTCGGCAACAACACCATCCATAGAAAATACACCGTCTGTAACAATTATTTTAAAACGATGGTTTTGTTTGTTGGCTTCAATTAACTGTTCTTCTAAAGAAACCATATCGTTATTGTTATAACGGTAACGAGCTGCTTTACACAAACGAACTCCGTCTATAATAGAAGCGTGGTTTAGGGAGTCGGAAATGATTGCATCTTCTTTAGATAATAAAGGTTCAAAAACTCCTCCATTAGCATCAAAAGCGGCAGCGTACAAAATGGTGTCTTCACAATGAAAAAATTGGGCAATTTTAGCTTCTAATTCTTTATGAATATCTTGGGTTCCGCAAATAAAACGAACTGAAGACATACCAAAACCATGAGAATCTAACGTGTCTTTGGCTGCCTGAATTACTTCTTTGTTATTAGACAAGCCTAAGTAGTTATTGGCACAAAAATTAATTACTTCTTCTCCTGTAGAAACTTTTATAACGGCATCTTGAGAGGTTGTAATAATGCGTTCTTCTTTAAATAAACCATTGTCTTTAATGGCTTGTAATTCTTTTTGTAAATTCTCTTTTATGCTTCCGTACATCGTGTATCTTTTATTTTACAGTATTTAAACTGTATTTTTCTTTCATTATTTTAGAAGTGCTATCTAAATTCTATTCTGGTTTTCTTTTTTAATCTTGTCTTGCAGCAGCATCATTTATACTTTCTGGCAACGAACTTACAATTTCTAATTACATTTTACTTGCATCTTTTTTGTAAGTACAGTAACTATTTGTTTTACTGCTTCTAAAATTAAAAAAAGGAATAAAACCTTAAATGTACTTAAGATTTTATTCCAAACATAATTCAAAAAAAAAAAAAACTAATATGTATATCCTTTAATTTCTGCTAATGCACCAAATCGGTCATTATCATGAGCAGAATTCATGGAGATTTTAATGTATCTTGTAGTTTGTAAATTTTCAAAATCTATATTCTGATTGTCAGTAGAATTTGCTAAATTAAAATCTCCTAATGCAATCCAATTAGTATTATCTACACTCACACTTACAGAAATAGTGCTCACTGTTCTAGAAAGATTATCTCTTTGATTAAATTGTAAACCGGCAATTTCTGTACTTGTTCCCATATCAATTGTAATATGATGCGGATAAGCAGCAGTACCGCAATCTCCGTTCCAACAAGAATGCCAATAAGTTGCTAAATCTCCATCTAATACATCTGAAGCTAAGCCATTATTTGTCCCATCTTCTCCTACAGCTTCTTCTGTACTAAAATCTTTAATAGACCAATTACTTCTGTCAATTAAAGATACCGTTACTGTTGTAGGTGGTGTTGGTATTGGTAAAGTAGAAAAATTGATGTTTGGCGCTGTTCCGCTTACGGTTCTCGTAAAAGTTGTACCCGGAGTAACAGTATCATTAAAGAAACCACAATTCTTTAAAAAGAATTTATTTCCGTTAGCTCCACCAGAAAAGTCTACTCTATCTCCTGCGGCTGCAGTAGCATCTGCAGTAAATTTGGCGGTAGTAACTTCTGTCCAAATTTTATCAGTAGAATACGCCCATTGATTTCCGTATTCTCCTTGTCTTGTTTTGTAACCAGTACTTGGGTTAAAGTTTTCTAAGAAAGAATGAGGTCTTTTTATATAGGTACTTGTTTTTGGTCTTCTTAAAGAAGCTATTAACTCCCATTTAGCTGTATCAGGATTAAAGAAGTATCCTGTATAATCTGTAGAACCAGACACTTCTGTAGAAGGTTCTGCTTTTAATAATAATTTATAGGTAACTCCTGCTTTCCAATTTACATTTTTAAAACTCTGTATTCCAGAACCTTCATTTCCAAAATCTTGAACCGTTACGCCAGCACCATGTCCTAAACTAGTTACTTTATAATCATCCGGAATTTGGTTTGGATCGTCTGTACTAAAAGCACTCCAAATAGAAAATAATACACGTCTTTCGGTATCAGAATTTACTTGTAAACCAAAATACCCTTCTGCATGCCCATTTACCATAAAGAAAGAACCTAACTTATCTTGTCCTACAGGAACTGTAACTTCATTATAAAAATATTGAATTTCTTTGTTCTCTGGCAGATTGTAGTTTAAATGAACAGAAGGACCTCTTCTACCAAAATGCTGATTGGTTGTTGGGTTAAAGTTAAGTGTAGAACTTATTGCAGAACCACCTAAAAGTAAGCTGTTAATATCGCCAATATAAGTACCAGATTTAGAGATTCCTTTAATTTCTATATAATTATATCCTGCTGGCACTGTAAAAGAGCCAACATCTATTGTTGTATATTCTGTAGAGGTAAGTGTAATTTCTTTTGTTATAGTACCTACTGTAACTTTTATTTTTGATGTTCCATCTTCAGATTTTGCACTGAAACCAACATCTAAAGTTCCGGCTCCTGTATTTACGTACGTACGAATTACATCATCTGTTGATGACCAGTTATGAATTCCGTCTGCAGAAATAATTGCTAGATCTTGCGCTAAATTATCAATAACCCAACTATTAGAACCAATTGGTATTGTTTTAGTAAAGGATAAACTGGTTACAGCATCTTTAGGGTCTACAGGTTCTGGCGTGGCACTTTCTGCAGCAGAGCATGAGCAATATAAAAATACAGATAATGTAACAACTGTAAATAATAGTAAGGTTTTATTAATTCTAAATTGATTATTTAATATATTCATTGCTAAATTTATTTGGTTGTATTATACTTTTGGTGGTTGCTATTATTGTTGATTACAATTACAGATGTACCGGCATTTGTTTTTATTTTTTTTAGTGCTCTAACATCTTTATCAGCAAAAAAACCAGTTTTTGTATTTACAAAAAATTCAAACTCACCTTGTTTTTTTCCTTTTAAGAAAACACCAATTCCACTATCTGCACGCGTAGTTTCTATTTCTGATAAATGGTTATTTCCTGCCATTAAAAGATCTTTAATTTCATCGCCATCAAAATCATCAAAAAGAATGCTGTTTATAGGAGCTCTTTGTGCTTCTAAAGGAAATGGCTTAAAATTAAAATTACCAGCACCTTCATTTATAAATATTCCAGATTGAAATTCGTTTACTTCGTAGTGTAACGATTCAGAAAAATTAGCACCTAATATGCCTCCAATGTCTTTGCTTGCAAACTCGTTGTAGGTTTTTATTCTATCTTTTAAATAAGGCATTTGTTGTGCAGTACAGCCTTTTCCTCTAACGGGTACTTGTTTGTTATTGTAGTATTTAGCCAACATAATGTCTTCTGTACCATTGTTGTCAAAATCATGTGTGTATACATGAAAAGATTTTTCTTTAGAAGCATGGAATTTATAATTCAGTCCTAAATTACCAGCAACAATATCTTTATCTCCATCACCATCAATATCTTCAATTACAATGGTATTCCACCAGCCTTTGGCTGATGATAAACTAGCATAAGAATTATTTTCAGATAGTTTTCCGTCTTCATTTACAAAGACTTCAATCCCCATCCATTCTCCGGTAACAATTAAATCGATATCATTGTCATTATCAATATCTGCCCATTGCGCATCTGTAACCATACCAATAGTTACTAATTCTGGAGAAATAGTAGCCGTTTTATTTTTAAATACACCTTTTTCATTTATCAAAAGATAAGAAGTAGGAGCGTAGGGATATTTATCAGGAACAACTCTACTTCCTACAAATAGATCGATGTCTCCATCATTATCATAATCGGCAGCTCTTACAACAGCACCTGCTGTTTTTATAGATGGAATTTTAGTAGTATTTCTTCTGAATTTAAAATTTCCATTATTGATGTACAATCTATCTTCTAAAAGGTCCGATCCTTCTGTAAATTCATAACTTCCGCTAACCACATATACATCTAAATCTCCATCATTATCAGCATCAAAAAAGCAAGCAGAAACATCTTCATATTTGCTATCCTTTTTAAAATCAGCAATTGCAATTGATGTATAACCTCCACTTTTTTGAGCAATTAATAATTGTGCTTCTTGTAGGTGGGCACCTCCTATAAAAAGATCGTCTAAACCATCATTATTTAAGTCTGCTTTTGCTATTGTTGGTCCGGTTTGAGATAACTTATGAGGTAACAATACTTGTTTATCAAAATCATTATACGGAATCTCTTTGTGAGAAAAATTAAAAGCTTCTTCTGTAAATATTTTTGTAATTACTGGTTTTTCTACTTTTGAAATTTCAGAGCTTTCAGCATAATTGATGGTTAAAGTCTGATTGACTTTTACGTTCTCTAAAACCTGTTTTTTACCATTATACCATGTAACTTCTAACTTTGGAATTGTGGTGTTTTCTCCAATACCAAAATTTAAAATGTTAGACATAGAAGAAAGATATCCTCTAGCATTTATTAATTGTCTTGTAATTATTTCGTCGTTATTTAGAAATAATTGAACCTTTGTACCTACACCAAATTTGTTTTTATCAGAACCTTTAAACTTAATGTTTAAGTAGTTTTTATTACTGGTTTCTCTGGTGTTATTTCTTAGAATAGTAGCGTCTTCATCTAAATTATTGGTAACAATATCTAAATCGCCATCGTTGTCTAAATCTACATAAACTGCTCCGTTAGAAAAAGTTGGTGCTTCACTTGCCCAATCTTCTGTAGTGTTGCTAAACTGTCCTTTTTGGTTGTTTTTAAAAAAGTAGTTGGTTAATTTTTGTTGTGGTAATTTCTGAGTGAATTTGTAGAAATCTTCTTCACTTAGTTTTGCTTTATTTTCTTTAATATATGCATCAATTTCTTTGTTGGTGTCTCTATCTACCACATCTCTGTACACACCATTTGTAACGTAAATATCATTATAACCATCTAAATCGAAATCTGCAAACAGCGTAGACCAACTCCAGTCTGTACTTGCTATACCAGAGATGTTAGCGACTTCGCTATAGGTATTATTTCCGTTATTTATTTGCAATACATTGTGCATGTATTGGTGGTGATAATCTGCATCTACCATTTCTTGAAAACGGTCTATAGACATCATAGACATGGTGGTTTTAGAACGTACATAGTCTTCGGGACTCATATCTAACACCATTAAATCTGTGAGTCCGTCATTATTAATATCTGCAATATCGCTACCCATACTATAGTAAGAAATGTGCTTAAATAAGTCATTTCTAGCTTCAGTAAAAGTACCATTGCCATTATTTAGATAGGCAAAATCTGGCGTAATAAAATCGTTAGAAACATAAATGTCATCCCAACCATCATTGTTTAAATCGCCAACTTGTGCATTTAATCCAAAGCCAATGTCTAGTTTAATTCCGGCTTCTTTAGAAACATCAGTAAAATGACCATTTCCATCATTTTGATACAATCTATCGCTACCTCTTAAGCTTTTCGTTTGTTCGCTTCCTTCAATTTTATCTAAGTCTATAATTTTTCCTGTTAAACCAAAATCTGAAGGAGCATTTGCAATATACACGTCTAAATCTCCATCTTTATCATAATCGAAAAAAGTAGAATTTATAGATTTATTAGTATCTGCTAAACCATATTTTTGAGCTTGCTCTGTAAAAGTAAGATCGCCATTATTTATGTATAACATATTGGCTAATTTTTCATCTCCTTGGTACCAACCTGCTCGGTTGATATAAATATCTAAGAAACCATCATTATTAACATCGGCTACAGAAACACCTACATCAAAACCTGGTCTTTTTACAATACCAGCTTTTAAGGTGATGTCTTCAAATTTAAAATTGCCTTTGTTGATAAATAATTGATTGTGATATACGTTGGATGTGAAAAATAAATCTTCTAAGCCATCATTATTAAAATCGGCAGCAGCAACGCCACCACCAATATAAATGTATTGATATTTATAGTAATGCAGTCTTTCTGATTCTAATATTTTATTTTGAAAAGTTACTCCAGAAATATCCGAAGGTACTTTTGTAAACATTTTTTCTGAACCTAAACTATCTACAGATTTAGAACATGAAAAAACACTAAATACTATAACAAGTGCGCTTAAATATTTTAGGGCTATGGTTCTCAAAATTGTTTACGTTTATTAAATTAGTTAAAAAAGGTATTTAAAAGCCAAGACAAAAGATGTAGCCTTGGCTTTAAAAAAAAGGGGGAACTATATTTTAAAAGTAAGGTGCAAACTCAGCTAAAGCAGCGTTGTTAGAACCGTCATAAACTGTTATTACATTCAGTCTAATGTAACGAGCAGCAACTACTTCTTCTAATTCTTTTTGTTGTCCTACTTTTACTTTTTCTAAAGAAAATTCGCCTAAAGAAGTCCAGGTAGTATTGTCATCACTAATTTCTATAGAACAAGTTTCAATGTTTCTAGAAAGAGATTGTCTTTGTGTAAAAATAATACCACTAATCTCTTTTACAGATAACATATCTATAACAAAAGAATGAGGAGGTACTGCGGTACAACCATTCCAGCAAGTATGCCAAAAGGTATCTGGGTTACCATCAAACGTATTAAAAACTCTTCCGTTTCCTTCTCCTTCTCCGTCTTGATCTTCTTGACTAGTGTAATTTGTAACTACCCAACCTGTTGTATCTAAAGGTACAGGAGGTAGTTTAAGACTCGTGTCTATAAGTACTGCATCTGGTGTGCAAGAATATGTAATTGCTAATATGGCAATTGAAAATAATGCAACCACAGAGAGTGTTATCTTTCTTTGTATGATTTTTGTTTTCATAAATTTCATTTATTTTAAGTGTTCCAAATCTTCATTATCGTTTTCAAAATACCTTGTGAGGTTTTTTTACTAATCATTCTGAATTAAAGTTGGTTGTATTAATATTTGCTGTTCCGGAATAAATTCTATAATAACATTGTTATTAGCCTCTATTTCATAAAATGGATTTGAATTATTTAAGTGCGTACCAGGATACTTTCTATTCATTGTTTTTCCATTTCTATATACATCAAATTTTCTATGACCTTCATAAGCTAATTCTAATCTACGTTCTTCTAAAACAACATCTAATATTGATTTTCCTACAGGAATAGTACTCGTTGTGTATGTAGGAACTGTAGCTCTTGTACGTAAAACATTTACTTCATCTAGGGCAGCTTGTGTAGCTCCTTGTTTGGCCAACGCTTCGGCTTTGTTTAAGTACATTTCTGCTAAACGAGATACTGTTGGAGACCAAAGGTGTAAATCGTTTTCTTGTTGAGATGCTTTAAGGATAAAGAATTTTGGATACCCATTTCGTTTGTCCATATCAAAATCAAAAGTTACATCTTGTCGTCCGGTAGCTCCTACAAAGTAATGTTGTGTTTTACCAGCTACTGTTTCAGATAGTAAAGGGTATGTAATTTCATCATCTTGTAAAGTAATTACACCACCTGTATTTGTAGTACGTCTAAATTGGTATGTATAGGTATCATCTACCCAATATACCGCCGGAATTTTTTGACCATTAGCATCTAATAAATATTGTGGTTCTATAAAACTTTTTCTTAAATCACTTGCATTTTTATTTACCAATTCTAGATAGGTTTGAGAAGCATACATTTCTCCCCAACCAACACCGTCTATCGTTGCGTAAAAAGAGCCAATTGTATACCAATCTTCAGTTCCAGGAATATCAATATCTTTGGTTAAAGTAATAGAAAAAATTGCCTCTTCGTTTTCTGCCGGAGCTAATGTATTCATTACAGCAAAACGGCTAGAAGGTAAAAGTGAATAACGCCCGGAGTTGATTACTTTATCGGCATATTCTATGGCTTTTGTATTATCTTCCATATATAAATATACACGAGATAATAATGCTTGTGCCGCTTCTTTAGTAGCAAAAGAAGCACTTTTGTTTTCATTCATTAAAGCTTCTGCTTTTAATAAATCTGCAATTACTTGGTCATACACTTCACCAACCGTATTTCTGTCTGGTAAATCTGTAATATCCGAAGTTAATTTTAAAGGAATTGATAGGTTTGAAACACCTTGGTTATAAGGTTTTCCAAAAACATTACCCATTTGGAAAAATACGAGTGCTCTAATGTAATAGTTTTCTCCAATTACTTGATCTGCTTCTGCAGAGCTACCTTCTGTTAAGCTCTCTATAACTCTATTTGTACCAACAATAGCTTTAAAAGAATTACTCCAAAATCTATTATTTCTTGAGTTGTTTTGAGTTCTTTGGTAGTTGTAAAAGAAAAATAGGGCATCTGTTGTTCCACCACTTATCATTACATTATCTCCAGAATATTCAGACATTCTATGTAAATCGTCTGACCAACCATCATATCCTTTATCACCCTTTAAAAACAAATAATTACCAAGAGTAGCAGATTGGGCGGCTCCAGGATCTTTAAATAAATCATCTGCGGATATTTCTGTGAAGGGACTTCTATCTAATTCACAAGATGTAAAAACAGCTGTGATTGCTAGTAGTGATATATATATTATTTTCTTCATGTTTAAATTTTTATTTAATTAAAACGTAATATTAAGTCCTAATGCATAACGCTTTGGAATAGGGTAGCCTAAATCTGTAAAACCACCAGCTCCTCCAATAGTAGGATCTACACCTGTAAACTTCGTAAAAGTAGCTAGGTTATCTCCTGTTAAATAGATGTTTGCTCCAGTTACACCAATTTTACTTAGTACATTTTCTGGTATGTCAAAAGAAACTCTAACATTATTTAATCTTAAATAACTTCCGTCTTCTAAATAACGAGAAGAAGTTTGGTTACTTCCTGGATAACCACCAATTCTAGGTTTTGGATGCGTAACAATATCTCCTGGATTTTCCCATCTACTAGAACCTTCTGGCAATACCATTTGATTAAATTGTAAATAATACCCGTCTGAATCAAATAAATTACGAGAAGAATTGTATAATTCTGCTCCGTAAGCAAAACTCCAGTTAGAACTTAAAGTGAAATTTTTATATCTAATATTGGTATTAAAACCACCTGTAAAGTCTGGGTTAGAACTTCCTACAATTTGTACAGTAGCATCATTATAATCTGCTGTAGTACTTACAGTACCATCTTCTTCGATTTTTTCATAAACAGGAGCTCCATTACCTGGGTTTACACCTAACCATTTTCTCATGTAGAAAGTACCTAATTCTTCACCTTCTCTAAGAATGGTAGATCCGCTAATGATATCTGTACCATCTGCAAGCTTTTTTATGTTATTTTGATTAAAACTAGCATTAAAGCCAACATTAATTCCAAAATCATCTTTATTTACGATGTCTGCACCTAAAGAAAATTCAACACCTTTGTTAGTAATAGATCCAATATTTTCAAACCTACCACTAAAACCTGTTTGGTCTGATAATGCTCTGTAGTAAAGTAATCCAGAATTTTCTTTGTTATAAAAATCTACTGCTAAATCTACTTTATTAAAAAATCTAGACTCTAAACCAATATTTGTTTCAATGGCTTTTTCCCAAGTTAAATTTTCGGTACCTAACCTAAGCGGTTTTGCTGCAATAATACCAGCATATTGAAATTTAACATCATACGTACTTAAATACCCAAAACCACCTGGTTGATTACCAACTGCACCATGACTGGCTCTTAGTTTTAAGATATTTATATCATCGATATTAAAAAAATCTTCTTTGTGAATATTCCAACCTGCAGCTATAGAATAAAACGTACCATAACGGTAGTCTTTTGCAAATGCAGATGCACCATCTACTCTTACAGATCCTTTAGCAAAATATAAACCTTTGTAATCATAATCTCCAGAGAATAGGAAAGATTGCTGAGCAAATTCACTTGCGTCACCATTGGCAACAGAAGCTTTTAAACCAACACTTTGTACTTCTCCGTTTACAACCACATTTTCAGACCCAGTAGTAATGTTTTTAGAACTACCATCATTATACTCATAACCTGCTAAAAGGTTTATAGTATGATCATCATTAAAAGTGTTAGAATATTTTAACATTTGATTTGTAAATCTTGTTAAGTTTCTATAGGTATAATCGCTTATAGAACCGTTGGTAGATTTACCTCCGTTAGATCTTGGATCTGTATAGCTAAAAGATTCATACGTTCCATATCTAAAGTTATTAGTAGATATAAAAGTTAAGTTTGGAGCTAGTTTGTATTCAAAATCGAAACTTGCAAACAAGTCAAAAGATTGTGAGTCTGAATAATTCCATTGACGGTCATAGAAAAAGTTTCTTTTATCTCTACCCAACCAATCATCTCCTTGAGAAGTATTTGCATTTATTACAGAGCCATCTTCTGCAAAAGGATTGTCCCAAGGCATATTTGTATAAGCTTCGTATAAATTAGCTTCTCTTGTATCATCTCTACCATCAAAAACAAAATTGATTTTAGGTTTAATCGTTAATTTATCGGTTATTTTATAATCTAAATTTGTACGGAAAGTATATCTGTCAAGCTCATTTCCTATAACGGTACCTTGTTCATTATAATACCCCATAGACATAAATAAATTATGAGTTTCTGTAGCAGATGTAAAAGTTATAGAAGCATCTTTTACAAAAGCATCTTGTGTTGCTCCATCTACCCAATCGTAATCTCTATTTAATAAATCTTCTGTAAACCAAGGATTCGGATTCCCTATTTCTGTATGAAGATCATATAGTTCTTGAGAATTCATTAATCTAAAGTTTCCAGGATTAAATACATTTACACCACTTTTTAAAGAAACCTTAACTTGTGGTTTAGCGCCTATTTTACCTCTTTTAGAAGTAACTATAATTACACCATTTGCACCTCTGTTACCGTATAAAGCAGTTGCAGATGCATCCTTTAAAACAGAAATACTAGCAACATCATTAGGGTTTAATTTAGGATCACTATTACCAATAATAACACCGTCTACTACCCACAATGGTGAATTTGTAGAGTTGATTGAAGATCTACCTCTAATTAAAATACTTGGAGAAGCTCCAGGTGATCCACCACCAGGTAAAACTTGTACTCCAGTAACTTTACCTTGTAACATAGATGCTACTTCTGGAGTGGTTACATCGGCTAATTTTTCTGCGTCTATTTGCACAACAGAAGAAGTTACAGTCTCTCTTTTTTGAGTACCATAAGCAACAATTACCACTTCGTCTAATTGACTTAAACTCTCACTTATAGAAATTTTTAAATTTTGTTCATTTGCAACTGTTACTTCTTTGGTTGTATACCCAAGAGAAGAAACGACAATAATATCTCCAGAACTTAATTTAATGGTTACAACACCATCAAAATCTGTAGACCCTCCTTTGGTTGTTCCTTTAAGAACAACACTTACACCTGGTATTGGCACTTGGTCACTATCTACCACGGTAACAACAACAGACTTTTCTTGGGCAAATAGTACCGCCGAAAAGAATAGCATTGTTATAAAAAATAAGGTACTTTTTTTCATATAAGATTGGTTTTAGTTGATTTTTGATTAATAGTTTTCTTTAATCCAGTTATAAGGTTTTCTTTTTATCCAAGTTCCTCTTGTAAAGTCTGGGAAATCTTGAGGTTCACCATTGTTTTCTATAGATAATTCAGATAATGGAGTAATTGCACTCCAAGCTGCGGCATCATAAGCATCCATTGGTGGTGCAATATTTTCTTTAGCAGATTCTACAAAGGCATTTAATACAAAAAAGTCAATTCCTCCATGGCCAGCTTCGGTTGCAGAATCTCCATATTTTTTCCATAATGGGTGATCGTATTTTTCAAACCAAGCATCCATACCTTCCCAACCATGTCCTTTGGTTGTTCCTTCTACATGGATTCTTTGTGTGTGGTAATCAAAATCTGTTAAGCCTTGTACCCCCTGTACTTTAAAGCCTAATGAATATGGATGTGGTGTATTTACGTTGTGTGTTACTATAATGGTTTCTCCATTAGAAGTTTCTATAGTAGAGGTAATAATATCACCTTGTTTCCACTTTAATTTTGCATTCGGGTGGTCTTTTCCGCCATTATCAACAATATATTTATTTAATCCAATAGCTTTGGTAGCGTGAGATGTTAAAGAGACCATTCTATTACCTCTATTTATATCTGCCATAACTGCTACAGGACCTAAACCATGTGTAGGATACACATCTGCATTTCTTAATAAAGAATGTTGTGTTCTCCAAGCAGATTCAGAAATACCTTTCTCACCAAATTCTACACCTTTTCCATAAGCAGATTTTCCATCGTTTAATTTTACCCCTCTTAAATCGTGTTGATAGCCACATGTAAAATGTAATAATTCACCAAAAACATTTTGTTTTACCATATTTAAAACGGCAAGTACATCTCTTCTATAGTTAACATTTTCTAAAATCATTAAATGAGATCCTGTTTCCTCATGTGTGTTTACCAGGTCCCAACATTCTTCTAATGTATTTGCTGCAGATACTTCTAAGCCTGTATATTTACCAGCCTTCATAGAATCTACTGCCATTTTTGTATGCCATAACCAAGGTGTAGCTATAATTACAGCATCAATTTCTTTTAAAGCTAGAAGGTTTTTATAGTCGTAATCATCTTTACCAAATACTTCTGGAGCTTTTTTACCTGCTTTTTTAATTAACTCTAAAGACATGTCTATTCTCTTTTGGTCTAAATCACAAATAGCCACAATTTCAATATCTTTTCTTTGTAGTGCATTGTTTAAGTGATTTGTTCCTCTTAAGCCTACACCTATAAAAGCAATTTTTAATTTATCTTTTTTTAAATTAAAATCTGCACCAAATGATACACCTGGTAATATTGATAATCCTGCTGTTGCTATTGCTGCTTTTTTTATAAAAGATCTTCTTGAATTTGATTCCATGTTTACACAATGTTAAAGTTATACTGTACAAATATGGTTTTTTTAAGAGTATCTTAACTATATTTTTTCAGCCAAATAAGGCGTTATTTACAGTCAAAATTCAATTTTTGACTGATAAGTATACTTTTATGAATAATCTTAATACCTATATAATCTTAATCTAAGAAAAGACTTTTATAAAATAAAGAATATCTTTATGGAATATTATCCCCCATAATAAAAAAAATATGAGTTATAAGAAGCGATTTTTTTTCCTTCTAGTTTTGTTAATAATTGGCGCTGTTGTTCGTGTAAATGGGCAAAGTAATTTGAATATAAAACACATAAGTCCTTTTTATAAAAATAAAAAAATTGATATCGGTGAAATTGCACACGACTCTATAGGTAATATTTGGATGTCTAGTGGTTCTGGAATCTTAAGATACAATGGCTATTCTTATAATTTTATTGATAAAAAAGAAATTTTTTCAGAAATAGAAAAAAACGATAGAATACATCAAATTTGTACGGATTACTATAATAATATTTGGATAAAAACTAGCAATGGTCTTTTAGCTAAATACAACTCTAGAAAAGGTATTTTTACTACTTTAGATTATTTAATAGAGGAATCTATAGAAATTATAAAACCAATAAAAAAAGGACTTTTAATAGCCACAACTTCAGGAAAAATATACACTATTTATAAGAACCAAGCAGTATATATTTGTACAATTCTAAATACCAATAAATCTGAAAAACGAATTTCAAATATAGATTTTGATGGAGAAACAGAGTTTTTTATAAGTACTTATAATGGAAAAGTTTTTAACTATTCTCTAAAAACGAAACGTTTAGAAGAAATTATTGGAGATTATACCGGATATCCAGGGAAAATTATTTTAGAGGCAGATTACAAAGGTAAACTTTGGATGGGTACGGAGGCGCATGGTTTATTTGTGTACGATGTAAAGCGAAAAATATTTATACAAGACAGTTTTTTAAATGGAAAAACAAAAGGAATTGCAAAGGAATTCTTTATTAGTATTTTTTATGATTCAAATGGTTTTATTTGGTGTGGTACAGACGGTGGTGGTTTGTATAAAATTAATAGCAAAACAGGTAAAATTGTAGTTTATAAGAATAAGTTTCCTAATCATTTTTCTATTAGTAGTAATACTATAATGAATATTAGCGAAGATTTGCAACAAAATATTTGGTTGGTAACCAATCATGGTCACGCAAATGTAATTCCAAAAGAAAATAAAAACGTTAATTACCATAAAGGTTCTATTTCTAGCACTCCTATTAGAGTTTTAAGTATTTATAAGAGTAAAAAAGAAACCTTATGGATTGGTACAGATGGTAATGGATTAACTAGACTTGAAGCAAATAAAAAGGCAAAAGAATATTTTAATAATATTGATAACAATTTTTATATTCAATCTATTACAGAAGATGAAAATGCAAACCTTTGGTTAGGAACTTATAGAAATGGACTTTGGAAATTTGATGCTAAAACAGCCTTATTTTCAAAAATACCTGTAATAAACAAGCTTAACCAAAAGGGAAAAGATGTTAGAATTGTATTTAAAGACTCTAAGGGGCGTATTTGGGCAGGTTCTACTGTATCTTTAAATATATATTCTAAAAATGAAAAATTATTAGCAAGTTTTAATAATAAGCAAGATGCTTTAAATGGGGTTGTTGTAGAAAGTATTATAGAAGATCACGATAATAATATTTGGTTGGGTCAACAAAATGGAGGTCTTTATAAGTTTAATGAAAATAGTAAAGATTTAGTACAATCTACATTTACGCATTATGTTGATAAAGATGAGAATACGCTGCCTAGAATTATAGATATGAGTTTAGGTAAAGAGGGAGAAATTTGGTTTATCAACCAGAACTTTGAGCTTAAATTATTCAATTCAAAAACAGCTACTTTTTATGAGTTTAAGAATTTGTTTCCAAATAAAACACATACTTTTTCGGCGATAGAAGCAGATGATTCAACCAATTTATGGTTGAGTTCTTTTCAGGGTGTTCATCATTTTAATACAGAGAAAAAAGAGGTAACATCTTATTATTCATCCGAAGGCTTTCAAGAAGAACCTTATATATTAAGAAGTGGTTTTAAAGATAAAGAGGGACAAATTTATTTTGGAGGAGCAAAAGGAATTAATTTTTTTAATCCTAAAAAATTAGAAAGATCATCAGTCAAAAAAACTATAGAGCCACATTTATTTATTACTAGTATTGATATTTTAAACAAACCTGCAAAACAAATTATTCCCGAACAAATAACTTCGGAAATTTTTAATGTTGATCATTTAGATTTAAAATACAATCAATCTTCTTTTACCATTCAATTTGCAGCTATTGGTAATATTATTAACCCAAATTATAACTATTCTTATCGGTTAAAAGATTTTGATAAAGAATGGAAATCTACCTACTCAGAAGTTTCTGCAACCTATACAAATATACCTTCTGGTAACTACATTTTTGAAATTAAGGCCAATGAAATTAACCAGCCATTACAAGAGTTACATAAGCAAATTACAATTACTATATCACCACCATTTTGGCAAAACTCTTATGCTTATCTCTTTTATTTATTAATTTTATTTGTAATCATATTTATAGTGTCTAAATGGGTTTTAATAAGACGAAAATTATTGATAAATAAAATTAGCAGACGACAAGAAAAGGAGTTTAATAAAGCAAAAATGAATTTCTTTACCAAAATGTCTCATGAAATTCAAACGCCAATAACTTTAATTCTTGGGCCAATAGATAATATGTTAGAAAGGGCAGCACAAAATGGAGATCTTCTACTTAAAGAACGCCTAAAGATTATTGCAAATAATGCGAGTAGGTTATCTAGAATTGCCAGAGATTTAACTTTGGTTAGAAATAAAGATTTAAACAGGTTAAAACTTTCGGTTACTCAAAATAATTTAAAAGAAAACATAGATCAGGTTTCTTTATCCTTTAAAGAATTAGCAAGAATTAAAAACATCGATTTTACAATAAATTGCCCTAATAATATAGGAGATACTTGGTACGATAAAGATAAGATGGAGCATATTTTATATAACATTTTAGGAAACTCTTTTAAATACACCCCTAAAGAAGGGAATATTTTATTAACGGTAAAACCAATAAATAAAAAGGAAGTATTAAAAATCTCTATATCAGATTCTGGTATTGGAATTCCAAAAGATGAGCTAGAAGATATTTTTAAATTATTTTATAGATCTAGTAATAAAAATGAAGCAAAAGGTACCGGAATAGGTTTAGCACTTACCAAAGAATTGGTGACTTTACATAAAGGAAGAATTAAAGTAGATAGTTCTAAAGACGAAGGCACCACTTTTACATTTAAGATACCTGTTTCTGAAGATTCTTATTCAGATGATGAAAAAATTACGTCAAGTAAAAAAGAAGTTCATAAACCTATTGCTATAGAAACAAATTTGGTAAAAGAACCTGTTGTAAAAAGTACTATTAATAAAACCAAAAAGACAATTTTAGTTGTTGAAGATAATTTTGAGTTGCAAAATTTTCTACAAGATTTATTATTAGAAGAATACAATGTTATACTGGCAGAAAATGGTAGAGAAGGCTGTTATTTAGCCAAAAATAACTTACCAGATTTAATAATTAGTGATGTAATGATGCCAGAAATGGATGGTATAGAAATGTGCGAAGTGCTGTCTAAAGATAATTTAACAAAACACATTCCTGTAATTTTATTAACAGCAAAAAACTCTACCCAAGCAAAAATTACGGGTTTAAAAACGGGTGCAATAGAGTATATAAATAAGCCTTTTAACTCAAATGAGTTGTTGTTAAAAATTAATAATATTATTGCTTCAAAAGACTCTATTATTTCTAAATATAGAAAAGAACTAATTAATAGTCCTAAAATAAAAATAGAAAAATCGCAAGATGAACTCTTTTTAGAAAGTTTTAATGAAATAGTAAATGAACGCTTAAATGATCCTAATTTTAAGGTAGATGAATTAGCAGATAAATTAAATATGAGTCATTCTAGCTTGTATAGAAAATGTTCTTCGTTAACCGGTTTAAGTCTTATAGATTACATTAGGCAGGCGCGTTTAAATAAAGCTGTGGTCTTGTTGGTTAAATGTGGCTACAATATTTCTGAAGTTGCTTATATGGTTGGTTTTAACAACCCTAAGTATTTTTCAAAAAGTTTTAAAGCTCAATTTAAATTAACCCCAAAGGTGTTTAAAAATAAGGCAAATGCATCTAAAGATATGGAAGCGTATTTAAAAGAATACAACATAGATATATTAGACTTCGAATAATATTTAAACATAATTTTATGAAACTTCAAAGGTTTTAAAGCCTTTGAAGTTTTATTCTTATAATAAAATCACTCTTCTATATACATTTTGCTTTTTTCTATCAAAGCATCTTCATCACTATTTTTAAAAGGAATTAAATAAAAACTATAGTTATGTTTTTTATCGCCCTTAATTAAATATTTTTCTTGTGGTTTAGAGTACCAACTATCATCTCCAGCAACACCACGTTGTGCTAAATCTATATTTAATTGTACTAAATCTTGTTCTTTAATATCTATGGTATGTTTAGAAGCATTTATTTTTGGAATTCCATCTATTTGATACTCTTTATTAATTTTAGTGTTTCCTCCATAAGATAATCCTGCAGTAGTATCAAAATCTTCATTTGGCATGTGTAAAGCACTAATACCTAATCCTTTTTTAATGTTATTTGCAACAACTAATAAACCCGTATTATTCGTGTTTGCTAAGGCAACCCAACGGACATCTGTTTTGTAGCCGTTCTCTTGAGGTCTAATATAAGGTACGTATTGATTTTTTACCTTAGAGTGGTAAATAGCTACAAATGCTGCATTATTTCTGTCTTGGTAATTTTCCCAAGGCCCTCTACCTAAAAAAGTCATATTTTCATATTCTTTTAAAAGTTGCATGCTCATACCAATTCTTGGTAAATCTGCTCCATATTCTGTAGTATTTAGGGTATTATCTATTTTTACAACACCGTCTCCGTAAATTGTATACTTAGAAACAAATGTAGTTTCTACGCCTGGTAATTTATAAACTACATTTAAAAACACACTACCGTTGTCTAAGGTAGACACCTCTAATTTTACTACTTTAGAAAATAAGGAAGCTTTTTTCCATTCTATATTTTTAATATGCATTTGGCTTCCAAAATCATTATCTGTAACGGCTCTCCAGAAATTAGGTTTTGGCCCTTTTCCTTCTTTTAACAACTCTTTTCCTTTGTATTTATAAGTTGTTATTCTTCCTTTATCTTTACTAAAATAAACGTCTATATTATTATTAGAAACCTTAATTCCGTTTGCTTGTTTATAGATGTTTAATGTTGTTGAATTTTTAATTTCAGAAACACTTTTTTGATACTTTTTGGTTAGGTTAAATTGCTCGTGTGCAACTTCAAATCCTTTTGGTAAAATTCCCCATGTATCTTTTGTTAAGGCACTTATCTCAAGAAAATATTCTGTGTTTTCTGTGTATTTTACATCGCTTAAATCTACTCTTACCAATTTACCAATATGTGGTACTACATCTATATAATTAATTTTTATTGTTTTTAAAACTTTTCCATCAGCTTTAATTTTTGCAATAAAATCAAATGCGTTTAAATTTGTAAAATCGTATAAGTTTTCTATAAAAATTCTTAATTGATCTTTTTTGGTATAGCCACTATTTTTAAAGTTGATAAACTCATGCGCTTTTTTAACTTCATATAAAGCAGGTTGAGGTGTTCTGTCTGGAAACACAATTCCGTTGTTTAAAAAAGAATTATCTGTTGGCATATTTTCGCCATAATCACCACCAAAGGCATAATATTTTTCACCTTTACTATTTGTTTTCCAAATAGATTGATCTACCCAATCCCAGATAAAACCTCCTTGTAAATTATCATATTGTTCAATAATATCCCAATAATCCTGAAAATTACCAGTACTATTTCCCATTGCATGGGCATATTCACTGGGTATAAAAGGTCTGTCTGTTTTATGTTTTCCGATGTACTCAAAGGTTGCTGGAGACGGATATTGAGGAACAATAATATCTGTATTCCAATCCATATCTAAAATGTTACCATCTTCTTCTTTATATGGTCGCTCATATTGTACAGGTCTTTTTGTAGCATCTTGTGCTTTTATAGCTTTATAACCAGCATAGAAATTAATACCGTTACCAGCTTCATTTCCCATAGACCAAATAATAACCGATGCATGGTTTTTATCACGCTGTACCATTCTAACCATTCTGTCTACATGGGCATTTTCCCAAGTTGCTTTTTTAGCCAAAGAATGCTCTCCATAATACATACCATGAGACTCAATATTTGCTTCATCAACAACATAAATTCCGTATTCATCACACAACTCATAAAATCTTCTTTGTTGCGGATAATGGCTTAAACGAACTGCGTTAATGTTATTTTCTTTCCAAAGTTGAATGTCTCTTAAAATTTGAGATTCTGGCACTACATGTCCCGTTTCTGGGTTATGTTCTTGTGTATTTACCCCTTTCAATGTAATTCGTTGCCCGTTTACCAAAAGCAATCCATTTTTAATTTCTACAGATCTAAAACCTATTTTTTGTGGAATTACTTCCAACGTTTTACCTTTTTTATCTTTTAATTCAACAAGTAATGTATACAGGTTTGGGTGTTCTGCACTCCATTGTTTTACATTATTAATTAATCCATTAAAATTAACAACACCTTTTTTACTGTTTAAAACATCTGTTTTTAGTTCATTAGAAAGAACTACTTTATTTTTATCATTTAAAACTTTATAATGAATACTAACTTTTTGTTTTTTTGAAGTGTGATTTTCTAAAGATACCGTTGCTTCAAAGACACCCGTTTGGTAAGCATTATCTAAAACCGATTTCACTTCAATATCTTGAATACGTGTTTTAGGTTGTGCATAAATATAAACACTACGTTCAATTCCGCTAATTCTCCAGAAATCCTGACATTCTAAATATGAACCATCCGTCCATCTAAAAATTTGTATTGCAATGGTATTTTTTCCTGGTTTTATTGCTTCGGTAATATTAAATTCTGCTGGTAATTTACTCCCTTGAGAATACCCAATATATTTGCCATTTATCCAGACAAATCCACCAGATTTCATTGCACCTATCTGTAAGAACATTTCTTTATTGCCCCAGCTAGATGCCACATTAAATGTTCTTCTGTAAGAACCAACCGGATTGTAATTATCTGGTACATTACCTGGGTTTTTCGGGTATACTCCATTTATAAGTTCCATATCTTCTGCTATGGGAGCTTTATAATCTGCAAATTCATATTGATGATTTACATAAATAGGCACTCCAAAACCTTCTACTTCCCAGTTAGAAGGTACTTTTATCGTTTCCCAATCTGTAACATCTTCATCAGGATTCATAAAAGTTACCGATCTGTCTTTAGGATTTTTTACCCATTTAAAATTCCAATCACCATCTAAACTCTGTGTATATGTTTCTGTATTTGACAACGCCTTTTTTTCTGAAGTAAAAGAGGTAAACGAACTATGTGTATCTAATTTGTTTTCAGAAATAACTTTTTCATTTTCTATGTAGCTCTTATAATCGGTAATAGGGTTTAGTTTTTGAGACCAAAAAGAATTGGTTAATAATAACATCGCAATAAAAAAAGTGCCTTTAAAATTTAAATAATTTAATTTTTTAGAACTCATAATGGGAATTTTTTTAAACATAGTTTTCATTTTCTAAATTGGAGAAGATTATTGCCTTTATTGCTTGGGTAGCAATTCTAAAGAAAAAAAATGTAATATCAACTAAAAAACGAATTAGGCTACTTTTCTGACGGAATTTTACCCTCTATCACTTCTTATATTTGGCTTTTAATTTTAATCAACTTTAGAAAACACACGTTTTTGGTAAATTAATTTCCTGTAAGTTGAGATTAAGAAAGCATATTCAACAGATAAAAAAATATGAAGAACAACAAAAATACTTTTGATGCCATTGTAATAGGAACCGGAATTTCTGGTGGATGGGCCGCAAAAGAACTTTGTGAGGCAGGCTTAAAAACTTTGGTATTAGAAAGAGGTAGAGATATAACGCATATTACAGATTACAAAACAGCCAATAAAGAAGCTTGGGAATTAGATTTTAGAGATCAGACTTCTAACGAAGATTTAAAAAAACAAGGCAAGCAGGCTAGAACAGGCTTTGTAACTAAGCAAGCCTACAAACATTGGTTTGTAAATGATTTAAAACATCCTTATAACGAAACCAAAAGATTCGACTGGATTAGAGGCTACCATGTTGGCGGTCGTTCTTTAACTTGGGGCAGACAAGCGTTGCGGTTAAGTGATTTAGATTTTACAGCAAACAAAAAGGAAAATATAGCTGTAGATTGGCCTATTAGATATAAAGATATTGCCCCTTGGTATACCTATGTAGAAAAATTTATTGGCGTAAGTGGAGAAGCTTTAAACTTGCCGCAATTGCCAGATAGCCATTTTACACCCGCTTTTCCGTTAAATTGTGTAGAGCAAGAATTTAAAAACCAGATTGGTAAAAATTATAAGAATCGGTTTTTAACCATGGGTAGGTTTGCTAATATTACTGGAGATACTGTTTATGAAAACAGGCATACTTGTGCACATAGAAATAGGTGTATGCGAGGTTGTCCGTTAGGAGGTTATTTTAGTAGTAATGCATCAACATTACCAGCAGCTAATAAAACTGGTAATATGACGTTAAGACCCAATGCCATTGTCTATGAAATTATCTATGATGCAGATAAAAAGAAAGCAACCGGAGTTAAAGTTATAGATGCACTAACCAAAGAAGTACACGTTTTTTATGCAGAAATTATTTTTTGTTGTGCTTCTACAATTGCATCGACCAGTATTTTAATGCAATCTAAATCGGCACGTTTTCCTAACGGGTTAGGAAACGATTCTGGCGAGTTAGGTCATAATTTAATGGACCATCATTTTAGAGTGGGAGCCACCGCAATTTATAATGGGTTTAAAGATGTTGGTTATAAAAACACTAGACCCACCAGTTTTCATATAGTCCGTTTTCAAAATTTAGGAGATAAAGCATCAAAAAAAGAATATCTAAGAGGTTATTCTTTTCAAGGAGCAGCAAGCAGAAGAGATTGGAGACACCATATTAAAGAATTAAGTTTTGGTTTAGATTTAAAAGAAAATCTAAAAAAGCAAGGACCTTGGCGAATTGGAATTATTGGTTTTGGAGAATGTTTGCCGTATCACGAAAATAAAATGGTTTTAGATTATCACAAAAAAGACGAATGGGGTTTGCCTACAATTACATTTGATTGCGAGTTTAAAGAGAACGAAAAATTAATGAGAGTAGATATGAAAAAGGAAGCGATAGAAATGCTTACAAAAGCTGGTTTTGCTAATGTAAAAGGGTTTGAAGATGCTTTTGTGCCAGGACACGCCATTCATGAAATGGGTACAGCAAGAATGGGGAATGATCCAAAAACGTCCGTTTTAAATAAGAATAATCAAGTTCATAATGTGCCAAACGTTTATGTAACAGATGGTTCTTGCATGACTTCTACTGGCAACCAAAACCCGTCTTTAACCTATATGGCGTTAACAGCAAGAGCGGCACACCATGCAATACAACTATTTAAAAAACAAAATGCTTAATTATGGATAGAAGAAAAGCGTTAAAAAGCATGTCTTTGGCTATTGGTGGTTTTGTAATTACGCCATCTATACTTAGTATTTTTGCATCTTGTACTTCAGATAAAGTTGATGTTAATTATCTGTTTTTATCAAAAGAACAATCTTTAGTGATGAATCATTTGGTGGCTGTTGTTTTACCAATTTCTAATGTTAATATTCACTATACTTCGTTTATCGATAAAATGCTATATCATACAGTTTCTAAAGAAAATAAGCAGCTTTTTATAGCTGGATATTTAGAATTTGAAAAAAACTATCAGCGTTTATTTAATCAAGAAATATTAAAAGTGAATACAAGTAATATTCAAAAAATAGTAGAGAAATACTTTTCAATATCGAAGCAAAAAGAGGAAGCTGTTTTTACTTTGTTAGAAAAAGATTTTTCTTTGGTTGATGAAAATCAGAAATCTAAATATCTAAATTATTATTTTCTTACAAACGTTCGGTATTATTGCTTACTTGGGTATTGTACTTCAGAATATTATGAGAAACCGGTTTAGATATTGCCTTTGTAAAAATTATAAAAAGAACTTTCTCTACTACTAATTTTTTTAAATATGATTTTACTTTTTTATATTTTTTAGTTTTAACCTTATTATTAACAGAGTATATTATTTAATATTTTATTTTCTTCTAACGCATTCTCTATCATAAGGTCTTCAATAAATTCGTCAATCTGTTTTTTGGTAACATTGGGCATACAAATTAAATGACTAACATCTTCTGTTGCTAACTGCCACTTTTCTTTAATAGCTTGGGATACTTTAGGGAATACAACTGTAATTGCTTTTTCATTTCTCCATGCCTTTATACCTAATGATGTTAATCTGTCTACGCAATAACTGGCTGTTTCTTCGCAATGCTGGTAACGCTTTTCTAGTCCTTCTATGCCTAGTTTTTTTATAGCATACCATAAAAAAAGCGGACTATGGCCATTTCTAGAGCCTGTAATAGTAGTATCATAAGAACCGATATAAGAAATCCCTTTAGAAATACGATCCTTTAAAGTCCGTTTGGTTATAATTACACCTGATGGAAAAGGAGATCCAATAAATTTATGACCACTTATAGATATACTGTCTGCTCCGTCTTGAAAATCAAAAGGAATGCGAGGTTCTATAAATGGACCATAACAACCAGACAAAGCAGCATCGCAATGTATATAATGATCTTGAATGGCTAATTTTTTTAAAATACCTTTTACCTTAGATACATCATCTTTGGCCTCCATCATCGTTGTGCCAAATGTTGTAAGAATAATAGCAGGTATATGACGATTAAGTTGAAGCGTGCTTTCTAGATCTTGATAATCTATTTCACCATTTTCTTGTGATCTAATGGTAATACTAGAAATATTTAATAGATGAATATTTTTCTTTACACTATAATGTGTAGATTCTGAATAATACACCATTGCTTTTGGGTATAATTCTCTTGCAATATATAAGCCATACAGATTGCTTTCTGAGCCTCCATTAGTTACATAACCCCAATAATCTTTTGGGTTGGCTCTAAAAAAGGACGCAAAAAAGTTAATTACTTCTTTTTCCATTTCGTGTGTATGCACTTTATAGGTACTATCTTCAAATGGGTCGCCTAAATTATTTATAGGGTATTTTAAGAATTCATTTAATTCAGAAAAGTCAAAATCTTTAGAAACAGGGTAACCGAGAAAAGTATCTCTTGCTTGTTTTACTTTTTTTAGAAGATCTTGTATTTGTTCGTCTTGCACAGTATTAATTTCCATACTATAAGGTTTTTTTTAAGCTTTTTAACACTGTAAATGTATAGTATGTAGTGTTTTTATTCTGATATATAATTGAATTAAGAAAATTAATCTATATTACATAAAATATCAGTTTTTTATTACTGTACTTCTTCTGATATAATGAAAATTTGGAAAAATAATCTAGAATGGATAAAATAGATAAAGAGATCTTGATGCATCTTCAAAGAGATGCGAAGCTAAATACAAAAGAAATATCGAGTTTAATAGGATTAAGTGTAACGCCAACTTACGAGAGAATTAAAAAATTAGAACAAAGTAAAATAATAAAATTATATGTTGCCTTACTTGATAAAACTAAAATTGACAGAAAGGTAATTGCATATTGTCAAATTACGTTGGCTAAACATCAAAAAGAATTGATAAATAATTTTAAAGATGAGGTGCTTTTGTTATCTGAAATTATGGAATGTCATCATGTTTCTGGAAATTTCGATTTCTTATTGAAGGTATCTGCTAGAGATATTGATGAATTTTATGAATTTATTAATGAAAAATTATCTTTAGTGGGGGGTATTTTAACCATACAAAGTTCTTTTGTAATGGATTCTGTTAAAGATAGCACCGCTTATGAATTAGATTCGTTTATAAAGAAAAAATAACGATGTATGTGTTGTGTTGGTAATCAGGTCTTTGCGGCTGTTCGGGTTTGAGTATGCTGTTTTAAAATATGATTGTAAATAATAAAAACCTGTTAATCGTTTGATTAACAGGTTTTTTTAGTACTCAAGGTGGGAATCGAACCCACACAACCGAAGTTACTGGATTTTGAATCCAGCGCGTCTACCAATTCCGCCACTTGAGCAAGTATTAATAAGATTGCAAATGTATAAAATTATTTTATTTTAAAGTCTATAAATATATTTCAAAGTCAATAAATAAATTCTACTTTTGTGAGGATACAACAACACAACAAAAAATAACAACTAAATGCCTACAAATCAGTTAGCCCCAAAACTTTTTGCTTGCAGACAAAGCACCGTTTTGGCAGAAAAAATTGCAAAAGAATACAATACAACCTTAGGAAAAGTTAAAACAACTTACTTTAGTGACGGAGAATTTCAGCCAGCATTTGAAGAATCTGTTCGTGGAAGACGTGTTTTTATTATTGGTTCTACATTTCCGAATGCAGACAATTTAATGGAAATGTTGTTAATGTGTGATGCAGCAAAAAGAGCATCAGCAAGACACATAACAGCAGTTATGCCATATTTTGGTTGGGCTAGACAAGATAGAAAAGATCAACCTAGAGTTGCTATTGGAGCAAAATTAGTTGCAAAACTTTTAGAATCTGCTGGAGCAACTAGAATTATGACGATGGATTTACATGCAGACCAAATTCAAGGGTTTTTTGAAAAACCTGTAGATCATTTATATGCATCAACTATTTTTATGCCTTACATTAATAGCTTAAATTTAGACAACTTAACAATTGCATCTCCAGATATGGGAGGTTCTAAAAGAGCCTATGCATACTCTAAGCACCTGCAATGTGATGTTGTTATTTGTTATAAACAACGTATTAAGGCCAATCAAATTGGGCACATGGAGTTAATTGGAGACGTTAAAGGAAAGAATGTAATTTTAGTAGATGACATGATTGATACTGGAGGTACATTAGCACACGCAGCCAATTTAATGATGGAAAGAGGAGCTTTAAGCGTAAGAGCAATTTGTACACACCCAATACTTTCTGGTGGGGCTTATGAAAAAATAGAAAACTCAGGATTAACAGAATTGATTGTTTCAGACACTATTCCGTTAAAAAAGGAGACATCTAAAATAAAAGTGGTATCTTGCGCGCCATTATTTGCGGATGTTATGCACAAAGTGCAAGACAATACTTCAATTAGTGGACAATTTTTAATGTAAATAAATAATACAAAAAAGTAATGAAATCAATTTCAATTAAAGGATCAAAAAGAGAAAGCGTAGGTAAAGTAGCAACTAAAGCCTTACGTAATGCTGGTATGGTTCCTTGCGTTATATACGGAGGAGAAAACCCAATACATTTTTCAGCAGAAGAAAAAGCGTTTAAAAAGTTGGTATTCACTCCAAATGTGTATACAGCAAGTTTAGATGTTGATGGAGTTAAAATACCAGCAGTTTTACAAGACATTCAGTTTCACCCGGTAACAGACAAAATTATTCACGTAGATTTTTATCAATTATTTGATGATAAAGAAATTACAATGAAGATTCCTGTACAATTAACTGGTACTTCTCCAGGGGTATTAAATGGTGGTTCTTTACGTTTTACAAACCGTAAATTAAGAGTAAAAGCATTACCTGCTAACTTACCAGATTTTGTAACTGCAGATATTTCTAAATTAAAAATTGGAAATAAATTAACAGTAACATCATTAGCAACAGATGGGTATACATTTATGCACCCAGACAATACGGTTGTTGTTCAAGTAAGAACTTCTCGTAACGCAACTGTTTCTGAAGATGATGAAGAAGAAGAAGCAGAAGCAACAGAAGCTGCAGCAGAATAATTTTTGCAACATAAATTATAAAAAGCGTTACAAATTTGTAACGCTTTTTTTTTGCCATAAATTTAATTTTAAACCTTATAATTATAATTAGGCAATCTAAATTTATTTAATTCTTCTTATTTTTGAAGAATGAATTTTACAAACTTTTTTTCTGAAATATTTGGTATTAAAGTTGAAGCTAAAGAAAAGTTGATGAAGAAATTTTTAATTATAGGATTAGGTAATATTGGTGAACAGTATACAAATACACGTCATAATATTGGGTTTAAAATTGTAGATGAGGTTGCGGAAGAACACAACGCAACTTTTGAAACTGAAAAGCTTGGAGATGTAGCTACTTTCCGTTTTAAAGGAAGAACATTTGTTTTACTTAAACCAAGTACATTTATGAATTTAAGTGGAAAGGCAGTAAAGTATTGGATGGATAAAGAAAATATATCTGTAGAAAATATTTTAGTGGTTACAGATGATGTAAATATAGATTTTGGTGTAATCCGGGTAAAAGCAAAAGGATCTGCAGGCGGACATAACGGTTTAAAAGATATTCAAGAAAAATTAAATACGCAGCAATATGCTCGTTTTAGATTTGGTGTTGGTGGTAATTACGGTAGAGGTAGGCAAGTAGATTATGTGCTTGGTGAATGGAATAAAGAAGAAACTAGCGAATTAATAGAGCGTTTGCCAACATCGGCTAAAGTAATTGCTTCTTTTGGTACTGCGGGTTTAAATAATACTATGAATACGTTTAACGGGAAATAATTCTTAAAACTGGCTTTTTGTCAACCTGAATTTATTTTAGGTTCTTATGGTTTTAATTATTATTGTATTAAAACTCTAAAATATGTTTAGTGTTAAAATAGTGGAAAACAAAAAAGGTATCTATTGCTAGATACCTTTTTTTATTAAAGTGATTTACTTTTTAGTTTCTTGTTAAAGAAATTTCTGTAACTGTTACAATTTTATTAGTTCCAGCAGCAGCAGCAATAGTATTAGTTTGTTTTAATTCTAATTCATTTTCATTTAAATCTTCAATTACATATTCACCAGTAATAAAACCTGATCCATCTGCATCTGCTATTATAGCTTCTGTAAATGTAATAGTTCTTGAAGTGATATTTAAAACATAAGTACCAGAAGTTTCTAAGGTTATTATTGTTTCAATTTCGTTGTTTTGGTCTCCATCAATTTCAGATGTTTGTAAAAAAGTTCCATCTATAGTGTAAGTACCATCAGTGTTTAATGTTATAACTGTATTATAAACACTTCCTTCGTTTTCAGTTTCAGAAAGAATAGATTCTTTACCTGTAGAAGATGTTGCGCTTTCTGTTACATCAGATTCATAATCTGTAAGTGCATAAACACCAACAAAACTTTGAGCTGTTAATTCAATAGAGTTATCGTCATCACTGCTACTACAGCTAGTAATTGAAATTGCGATAAATAAGATTAAAAATGATTTTAATAATTTCATAATATTTTGATTTTTTGGGCAAATATAAGTCATAATTTAAAAATGGACTATTAAAAAACACCACTTTTTAACTATAAAATGTTAATTTTCACTAGCATACCATTCTGCAAAACTAGAGTCTGTTTCTTGCAGTTTTATAGCATGAAGTTTGATGTTTTTAGGGAGCCTATTTTTAATTTTTTCGGCAAAATCTATTACCATCATTTCACTTGTTGGTTGGTAATCTACCAATAATACATGGTGGCCTCTGTCTATTAGTTCTTTAGCCAAATCTACATGCGGTGTGTTTTTATTAAATACGGTTGCATGGTCAAAAATATCTACAATTTCTTCGTTTACAATCTTTTTTAAATCTCCAAAGTCAATCACCATACCAAATTTCACATTGTTATTGTCTTTAATTGGTTTTCCAGAAACGGTTACAGAAAGTTTGTAAGAGTGTCCGTGAACGTTTTTACATTTACCATCATAACCATATAAGGCATGGCCAGTTTCAAAGCTAAATTGTTTTGTAATTCTAATTGTACTCATTTGTGTTTTTTATTAGTTTGCTATTTCGAAAATAAGGAACGATAGAGAAATCTAATTAATCTCAGGTTTCTTGTCGTTCTTTGTTCGAAAAGATAAAGTATTCTAATTATCTTCTGTTTCTAAATTTGTTGTAAAAGTAAACAATAACTAAAGCTACTGCCAATCCTAAAAATAAAAAATTTCCTCCCATTTTGTTTGTGTTTATTACTCTTTAATTAAAAAATTATTTAAAACATCTGCAATTTTTCTGTTGTCAGATAATTGCGGAATCTTGTTCTGTCCTCCAAATTTACCAATAGATTTCATATATTCATGAAAACCACCTTTTTTTACTTTTCTAACTATTAAAGGACGTAAAACTTTTCCTTCAATTAAATCTATATAATAAATATTTTGAGCCTGCATAGAGATGTCTATTTTGGTAGCAAACTCTTCTATATTTTCTGGTTCATTTTCAAATTCTATAAACCATTCATGATAGGGCAATCCGCTTTCTGGACTTACTTGTGGTGCTACCGTAAACTCACTAATATTTATGTTTGTGCCGGTTATTGCATCGTTTAAAGCTTTTTCTACTTCTTTACCAATAACATGTTCGCCAAAGGCGGATATAAAATGTTTTATTCTACCGGTAACTTTTATTCTATAAGGTTTTGTTGATGTAAACTCTACCGTATCACCAATATTATAACCCCAAAGACCTGCTGTTGTGTTTAAAATGATGGCGTAATTAACGCCCATTTTTACATCTTTTAAAGAGATTCTTGTTGGGTTTTCATTAAAAAATTCATCCGCAGTAATAAACTCATAGAAAATACCAGAATCTAATTGTAACAACATTCCTTTTTCTGTCTGAGAATCTTGATAGGCAATAAACCCTTCTGATGCTGGATACAATTCTATATAATCGATTTTTTTACCAATTAAACTTTCAAACTTATTTTTATAAGGTTCAAAATTAACGCCTCCGTAAATAAAGAAATTAAAATTAGGAAACAGTTCTGAAACTGATTTACCTGTTTTTTCAATTAATTTCTCAAAATACATTTGCACCCAAGAAGGAATTCCGCTAATAACAGACATGTCTTCATTAATGGTTTCTTCTACAATAGCATTTACTTTGGTATCCCAATCTTCTATGCAGTTAGTTTCCCAACTTGGTAATCTGTTTTTTAATAAATATTGAGGTACATAATGTGCTACAATACCGCTTAGTCTACCTAGTTTTACGCCGTTTTTATCACTTAAAACAGGGCTTCCTTGTAAGAAAATCATTTTTCCATCTACAAAACTGGCGTCGTTTTTTTCTTTGATATAAAATAACAAAGCATTTCTTGCAGCCTTAATATGTGTGGGCATAGAATCTTTGGTAATAGGAATAAATTTTGCGCCAGAAGTTGTGCCTGAAGTTTTTGCGAAGTATAGAGGTTTTCCTGTCCAAAGAACATCCGATTCTCCTGCTACAATTCTATCTACGTAAGGTCTTAAACCTTCGTAATCTGTAACTTTAACTTGTTTTTTAAAATCATCATAATTAGAAATAGTATCAAAATTATGATCTTTTCCAAAAGCTGTTTTACTGCCTTTAGAAATTAAGTTTTTAAAAACTTTTTCTTGTGTTTTATGTGGGTTATTGGCCCATTTATAAACTTTTTTTGTTGCAATTTTAGCAAACGGAATCGCAAAAAATGATTTAATGCTCATTATTTAAAATCTATAAAATTTGTTGGGTTTACGGTATAACCACCGTTCCAAAGTTCAAAATGTAAATGAGGTCCTGTACTTAATTCTCCAGTAGAACCTACAGTGGCAATTACTTCACCAGATTTTACAAAGTCTCCTTGTTCTTTTAATAAATTTCCGTTGTGTTTATAAACAGAAATATAATCTTTAGCATGTTTTAAAATGATAACGTAGCCTGTTTCTGTAGTCCAACCAGAAAAAATAACAGTACCATCTGCGGTTGCTTTAATGGGGGTTCCGGTTTTTGCGGTAATATCTACAGCAAAGTGTTTAGAGGTAGCGTCAAAAGATTGAGATACGGTACCATTTAAAGGAGCAAAAAAGACAATTTTAATATTGCTTTTTGCATTTTGTTCAATAGAAAACAGTGTTTCACTCTCTATTTTTTCTCTAAATAAAGAATCTTCTTTTGTGGCAGCCAACTCACTTTCATCTATAAAACGATGTCTTGCTTCCGCTTGCACAGAATCTATACTTTCTGGTTGAATTTCTCCTGTTAAAACAGGTCTTAATGCTTTTGTGTAATTTTCTAAAATGGCTAATTTAATTTTTAAAGAATCTGCTTCAAAAGTTAAATTGGCAGCTTTTCTTTTTAAAGTAGTAGATGAGTAGCCCGGTATGTATTCTTTTAAAGGCGTAAAAGCAATTAATAAAATGGTGCCAGCTACTAATAGTATAGAAAAAAAACCACCCAAAACAAATACATTTAATCTTGATAATTTTAATGAAAAACGTTCTTCAAAAGTGTCTTCATTTAAAACAACCAACCTGTATTTATCAGTTAGTTTTTGTTTTAGTTTTCCCTTTCTTTTATCCTTTTTAGCCACAAATATTTATTTGATGTTTAGTAAATATACAACGAAACCCTCATAGAGCGTATTGTGTCTATGAACGATATAAATGTAATTTAATTATTTATTGTAGAAGTTCATTTCATCTATATATTCCCAAACTTCTTTAGGTAACAGAGGTTGTATGTTCTTTTTTTCTTTTCTAGCCTTTCTTATCATGGTAGAAGATATTTGTACAATAGGAGCCTCTACTTTATGAATTTTAGGATGATTTTTAAATTGATCATCCATAACGCCTTCTGCAATTCTAGGGTACACATAAATATGATGATGTTCTAAAATGGTTTCATAATTTTTCCATTTATGTAAACTTTTTAGATTGTCTTCTCCCATAATTAAACAGAATTCTTTGTTTGGGTACATATCAGAAACATGTGCTAACGTATGAACTGTGTAGTTAGGTTGTGGTAAATTAAACTCTATATCTGATGGTTTTATTTTCTGGTAATTAGCGGTTGCTCTATAGATCATTTCAAAACGTTCATGATTATCTAGTAAAGAGCTTTTTTTCTTAAACGGATTGTGAGGCGTAACAACCATCCAGATTTCATCTAAATCAGAATTTTCTACCATGTGATTGGCAATAATTAAATGCCCAATATGCATTGGGTTAAACGTACCAAAATATAAACCTATTTTCATCTTTATGCTTTTAGCTGTTCGCCTTTTGCCTTTAGTTCAATTCTAAAAAATTACTCATTAACTCTTCTGCTTCTTGCAAAGCATCTTCTAAAATGTAATTTTTTATAATTTTATCAAATTGTGGTGCAGTTGCTAATTCTACAGAAGCTTTTGCAATACGCATGTTTATTTTGTCTTCACTTTCTGTAGAACGTTTTTTTAAACGAATTTTTAACTCGTCTACACTTGGTGGCTTTACAAAAACAGATAACGTTTCTTCTGGATATTTCTTTTTAATACGCAATCCGCCAACTACATCAATATCAAAAATAACGTGTTTTTTTAAGGCCCAAATGCGCTCTACCTCACTTTTTAAAGTTCCGTAGAAGTTGTCTCTGTAAACTTCTTCCCACTCTAAAAATTCATCACTTTTAATTTTATCCTTAAACGCTCTTAAGTTGATAAAGTAATAGTCTTTACCGTCTATTTCTTCTCCTCTAGGTTCTCTAGAAGTAGCAGAAATAGAAAATTCTAGATTAAACCTTTCTTGTTTTAATAAATGGCGTACAATAGTTGTTTTACCTGAACCTGAGGGGGCAGAAAAGACGAATAATTTCCCTTTAAAATCTGACATATATTTTATTATTTGTCATGCTGAACTTGTTTCAGCATCTTGTAATTAGTATCTTGTAATAGTTACATGGTTTTTTTAACCTTGTAGAAAATATTACAATACATTTAAAATTTGTTCTTTAATTTGTTCTAGCTCGTTTTTCATTTGAATAACGGCTTTTTGCATAGGTGCAAAATTGGCTTTAGAACCAGTAGTGTTTATTTCTCTACCCATTTCTTGAACAATAAATCCTAATTTTTTACCATTAGAATCTTTAGATTCCATTGTTTGTAAGAAATAATCTAAGTGATTCGCTAAACGAACTTTTTCTTCATTAATATCTAATTTCTCTAGATAATAAATTAATTCTTGTTCAAAACGATTTTCATCTGTATCTACCTTTAAATCGTCGATAGCCTTTTTTAAACGTGTTTTTACGTTTTCTACTCTATCTCCATCTAAAGCTTTTACTTCCTCTAAATAGGTTTTAATATTAGCAATTCTTTCTTTAAAATCTATTTCTAAAGAAGAAGCTTCATCAATTCTATATTGTACAATATCTTTAATAGCAATATCTACACTTTCGTTGATTAGGTTCCATTCGTTTTCATCTAATTCTTCACGTTCTGTCTTTAAAGCGTCTGGCATTCTTACGGCCATTTTCAATAATTCAACATCATTAGTAGTTCCGGTTTGTACAACATTTCTTAGTTGTTGCATATATTCCTTTACAACCCCGTGATTAATAGTTGTAGAAGTTTCATCTGCAGTCATTTCTACAAAAATTGAAAAATCTACTTTACCACGTACCAAAGCACTTGCTAGTTTTTTACGTACTGCCAATTCTTTCTCTTTATAATAAGAAGGAATACGAACGTTTAAATCGAGGTTTTTACTGTTTAAAGATTTAATTTCTATGGTTACTTTTTTAGTAGGTAATTGTAATACAGACTTGCCATAACCAGTCATAGATTGAATCATAAAATCAACATTTTAGATGAGGGGCAAATATAGTTTTTATTTCACAGAATTTTTAAGGGAATGCATTTGTAAATCATTGAAAATGATAAAGACAGATATTTTAAAAATTCGCACTAATTTTAAGGATGATGAATTTTACTAATTTAAACGAGCAAAGTTGATTTATAAGTTTTAATTGTGGCTATTCTTTTACTTGCTTGGTTACTAAATATACACCACAAAAGATAAGTATTGTTGCACCAACTTTTATAAGGTTTAAAGAATCGCTACCAATAATTAAAGCATAAATTGTTCCTATAACTGGCTGTAAGTATATAAAAACACTAACAGTTGTTGGTTTTAATTTTGATAAACCATATAAATTAAATAGGTAGGTAACACAAGAAGTAAACACAATAACAAAGCCAATATTCCAGTAAATATTTATAGGCATTTCTTGCCAACTTATTTCTGTAAAATCTCTGTAACCAAAAGGAAGTACAAATATAAGCCCTATTAAATAGAGCCATTTAACAAGTGTAATTGGGTGGTATTTGTGAATTAAGCTTTTAGAGATTACTAAATACAAACCATAAGAGGTGGCATTTACAAAAATTAAAAAATTGCCCCAATTGCTATTTGTACCACTATTGTTTGATGAATTACCGTACGTAATAAGTAAAACTGTACCTATTAAACCAATGATTATACCTAAAACACGAAGTTTACCAATGGCTTTTCTAATTAAAAGACTAGAGAAAATGAGTACCATAATTGGTGAGGTAACCATAATAACAGAAGCACTAATTGGCGTGGTTAAAATTAACCCTTTAAAGAAAGAAAGCATATTTAGACTAATACCAAAAATGGCTGCTAAGAGTAGTTTTTTATAATCAGATTTTTCTATTTTTTGAGATTTAATAAACAAACCAAGAACCCAAAAAATTGTAGTTGCACCAATAACTCTTATTAAAATAAAACCAAATGGTTTTACATAGGTAGGCATTACTTCTTTAGCAATAGAGTAATTAAGGCCATAAATTATGGTAGCTATAGTAACTGCAATTAAGGCTATTGTTCTTTGATTTATTTTCAAAAATAGAATTCTAAAATGAGCTTGTAAAGTTGAGAATAATTTTTAGTTGTACAATACATTAAAAGAGTTTCAAATTATATATAGAAACTCTTTTAATGTAGTTGTTTTTAGTAGTCTATTGAAAGTGGTATTCTTAATTTTTTTAGTTTTTGTAAATGTTTTAATCTTTTGTGTTGTTGTAAGATACCATTTTACACAATTGTTTTACATTTGTCATTCTAAAATTATTTATAATGATTATTCATCACTTACAAGAAAAAAACTCTATTCTTAATAAATTCATTGCAGAAATTAGAGATGTAAAAATTCAAAAAGATTCACTTCGTTTTAGAAGAAATATTGAAAGAATTGGTGAAATTTTAGGTTATGAATTAAGTAAAAATCTTTCTTATAAGAATGTTTCTGTTGAAACTCCATTAGGTAAAAATACAGAACAACTATCTGATAACGAGGTTGTCTTGTGTTCAATTTTAAGAGCTGGTTTACCTTTGCATCAAGGGGTATTAAACTATTTCGATGATGCAGAAAATGCTTTTATTTCTGCGTACCGTCATCACCCAAATAAAGATGCCGAATCTGAAATTGTAGTAGAGTATTTTGCAGCCCCATCAATTAAAAATAAAACTTTATTATTGTTAGATCCTATGTTGGCAACAGGGCAATCTTTGGTGTCTGTTTATGAGGCGATAAAAAAACAAGGAATTCCTGAAGAAATTCATATTTTAGTAGTTATTGCTTCTAAAGAAGGAATTGAGTTTATTAGAGATAAATTTCCAGAAAACACACATTTATGGATTGCAGCTATAGATGATCAATTAAATAGTAAAGGATATATAGTACCAGGTTTAGGAGATGCTGGCGATTTAGCTTTTGGAACTAAATTATAACAAGAAATAGGTAAGTATTGTACCTATTAAAAGTAATGCTGATATACTGTTTTTAACAATCATTTTTTCTATTACTTCAAATCCGTTTGCTATAATTATAGATGCAGGTATCAATAAATAAACAATTTCCGAACCATTCTTTTCAGTAATTATTAAAGCAAAAACAACTGCAATAATTGAGTTAATAATTAAAATAATCCAACTTTTTTTAAAAGAATTATTTACAGATAATACCTTAGGCGATTTTAAGAATACAGAAATTATGGTTAATAAAAGTACGGCTCCAAAAATCCAAAGAGTGGTGTCCTTTCTGTAGATAAATACATTATTTATATTATTAAAAGCAAAAAGTTGCTTAAACTCTTCGTTATAATCATACCAAAACAGGTACGAAAAATAGATGATTAAGGGAGAAATAAACCCAATAATTGGCGTTAATATAGTGTGAAAAGAAACTTTTTTTCTCAATAAAATAGATGCGTAAATTAGTATGAAAAAAACCAAGGTAAAGGGTTCTAGAATAATAAGAACACCTAACCAAAAGCCACTATCAAATAATTTCTGAATCATCTTTTTAGGAGAACGTAGACTGTATATTTTTCTTAAAAAAAGAAGGTAAATTATTAGTGTTATCAAGGTTTTAAACTCGAGTAGCTTGGGTATAAAAAGAATGCTTGTTAATATAAAAACAAAGAAAGAATAAGAGTGGTCAAACGTTAATTTATTTTTAGAAACAATAAAACTGTAGAAGAAAAATATAATTAAAAAGAGGCCTAAAAAAGAGACGTTTTCCATGGCTTTTAGCCAAGTAAAACTATCTGTTAGTAAGTTAGAAAAAACAGTAATTATAAAGAAGCAAAAAAAGAGTCCAAAATAGACTATAAAATTGATTGGTTTAGATTTCTCTAAAAAATTGGCTAGCATCGTTTCTTTTGTTATTTTTGCAGCGTAAAGATAATTAAGTTATGATAGCAAGCAATATTTTTAGATGGATTGGTAGTTTATTTACCGATTTATTATTTACGCCATTCCATTGGTTACGTTTAACTGTAGCAAATGCAGATTTTGGTTGGTGGATTTCTAATGCAGTAAACTGGGGGTTTCTAGTAGTTTTATTATGTTTATTCGCATACTGGATGGGACAAACTCTTAAGTTTAAGAGAGAAGGAACAGAAGATAAAGCTTAAAATAATAATTTGGGAAGCAAAAACAAACTGAAACGTTTCAAAGAAAATGAAACGTTTAAAAATGTCATTCAACCAACTAGAGAAGAAGTTGTAACAGATTTTTCTCATAAAGGTAAATGGCATTCTTTTTTTGGTAACAATAATCCTATTGTTGTAGAGTTAGGGTGTGGTAAAGGAGAATATACCATTGCTTTGGCTAGAAAAAATCCGAATAAAAATTTTATTGGTATCGATATAAAAGGTGCCCGCTTTTGGAGAGGAGCAAAAACTGCAATAGAAGAAAATCTAGATAATGTAGCTTTTGTAAGAACTCAAATTGAGTTGGTTGATTTTATTTTTGCCGAAAATGAAGTTTCAGAAATTTGGATCACTTTCCCAGATCCTCAAATAAAATTTCAGCGTACAAAACATAGAATGACAAATTCTAGTTTTATGAAAAAATACCATCATATTCTTAATGAAGAAGGAATCATGAATCTTAAAACAGATTCAGAATTTATGCATGGTTATACTTTAGGTTTGTTGCATGGTGAAGGTCATGAAATTTTATATGCAAACCATACTGTGTATAAAAATGAAGGCGCACCAAAAGAAGTAACAGAAACTCAAACTTTTTACGAAAAACAGTATTTAGAAGTAGATAAACCTATTACTTATATTAAATTTAGATTGAAGTATTAACGTGTCATTTAGGGGAATTAAACTATCTATTACTTAATTAACTCCCCACTTGTCATTCCGAAATGAGCCTTTTTTAGGCGATTGAGGAATCTCATAACATCACAACTGTTAATTCTTATTTTCGATTATTCCAATTAAACTTTCTGCTGTCACACTGAGCCTGTCGAAGTGCTTTTCCATGAATTCCTATTTTCTCAGCGAAGCTCTGTGGAATAATTTTTCACTATAGTCATCAGTGATAATCCGTGAAATTTGTGTCATTTTATTCTTTTCTTTTTTCCATCGATGAAAAACGAAACAAAAAAATCTAGACTTATTTTAATTTTCTAAAATTCTACATTTTACTCCATTACCGTATCCAGACCACTGCGTTCTTTGGACACTAGCCATTCCATAAAACTAGAATTATTACGAAAATTAAAAGTAGGTCGTTTTTAGACGCTGAATTCTATTCCATTTATAGTTTTTACTCTCTACTGTCATTCCGAAAGGGGCCTTTTTTAGGCGATTGAGGAATCTCATAACATCACAATTGTTAATTCTTATTTTCGATTATTCCAATTAAATTTTCTGCTGTCACACTGAGCCTGTCGAAGTGCTTTTCCATGAATTCCTATTTTCGACTACGAACTTCGTGTAATAACTATCTATTCTTTTCTTTTTTCCATCGATGAAAAACGAAACAAAAAAATCTAGACTTATTTTAATTTTCTAAAATTCTACATTTTACTCCATTACCGTATCCAGACCACTGCGTTCTTTGGACACTTGCCATTCCATAAAACTTGAATTATTACGAAAATTAAAAGTAGGTCGTTTTTAGACGCTGAATTCTATTTCATTTATAGTTTTTACTCTCTACTGTCATTCCGAAATGAGCCTTTTTAGGCGATTGAGGAATCTCATAACATCACAACTGTTAATTCTTATTTTCGATTATTCCAATTAAACTTTCTGCTGTCACACTGAGCCTGTCGAAGTGCTTTTTCATGAATTCCTATTTTCTCAGCGAAGCTCTGTGGAATAATTTTTCACTATAATCATCAGTGCTAATCCGTGAAATTTGTGTCATTTTATTCTTTTCTTTTTTCCATCGATGAAAAACGAAACAAAAAAATCTAGACTTATTTTAATTTTCTAAAATTCTACATTTTACTCCATTACCGTATCCAGACCACTGCGTTCTTTGGACACTTGCCATTCCATAAAACTTGAATTATTACGAAAATTAAAAGTAGGTCGTTTTTAGACGCTGAATTCTATTCCATTTATAGTTTTTAATTCTCTACTGTCATTCCGAAATGAGCCTTTTTTAGGCGATTGAGGAATCTCATAACAATTATTAATACTTTTTTTAAACTCCGTGAGTCTCTGCTTTTTCTCTGTAAATCTCAGTGTAATAACTTTACACCATAGTCATCAGTGACAATCCGTGAAATCTGTGTCACTTTTTTTTGAAAACCTCTGTGACATAACTTTCCTAGAATATCATTACCTTCACAAGGTGAAAGAATCCGATAATTTTTTTGATAAAGTATATCAAGTCGCTCGTCTAATTCCTTATGGTAGGGTTACAAGTTACGGTGCTATTGCAACCTATTTAGGAGCAGCAAGATCTGCAAGAATGGTAGGTTGGGCAATGAATAAAGCACATAATTTAGAAGATGTTCCGGCACATAGAGTTGTAAATAGAAAAGGGTTACTAACAGGCAAACATCATTTCGATGGCACTAACCTTATGCAGCAATTACTAGAAAGTGAAGGAATTATAGTTGTCGAAAATCAAATTCAAGACTTAGAAAAAGTACTTTGGATTCCTATGGAAGAGTTGTCTTAGCTTTTTTAAGTTTACAAAGAATTACAAAACTATTCGTGAAATTTGTATCTATAATTTCAACTTATCAATTCATAAATAATCACAATCTACAAACTTTCTTTTCTAAGCAGTAAGACGTATCTTTGCAATTGAGATGTAAAACTACATTTGTCCTATCGAGCGCAGTCGAGAGGTTATGTCAGATTAAAATACTTTAGGTCTCGACTGCGCTCGACCTGACAAAAAAGATGAGTTTTAAAAAACAAGATATATACAAGGCATTAGAAACGATTACCGCTCCCGGAGAAGGTAAAAGTTTAATAGAAAACAATAATGTGACTAATGTAGTTACTTTTGGAGATGAAGTAGAAGTAGATGTTACTATTAGCAATCCAACTTTACAAGCAAAAAAGAAGATTGAAACGGAAATTACCAAGGCAATTCAAACCAATGTTGGGGCCCAAATTACCGTAAAAGTAAATGTAAAAGTAGAAAAGCCTGCAGAAAAAGTAAACCCAAATCAAATTAAAGGAAAAGCAATTCCTAATATAAAAAACATTATTGCAATTGCATCTGGTAAAGGTGGAGTAGGTAAATCTACTATAACGGCTAATACTGCAATTTCTTTAGCAAAAATGGGCTTTAAAGTAGGTGTTTTAGATGCCGATGTTTACGGGCCATCACAACACATCATGTTCGATGTAGAAAAAGCAAGACCACTTTCTGTAAATGTAGATGGTAGATCTAAAATGGAACCTGTAGAAAACTACGGAGTTAAACTATTATCATTAGGCTTTTTTACAGACCCAAACCAAGCCGTAATTTGGCGTGGACCAATGGCATCAAAAGCATTAAATCAATTAATATTTGATGGTAATTGGGGTGAGTTAGACTTTCTTTTAATCGATTTACCTCCAGGAACAGGAGATATCCATTTATCTATTGTACAAGCCTTACCAATTAACGGAGCAGTAGTGGTAAGTACACCACAAAATATTGCCTTGGCAGATGCTAAAAAAGGAGTTGCAATGTTTCAACAAGAAAACATTAATGTGCCTGTTTTAGGAATCATAGAAAACATGGCGTATTTTACACCAGAAGAATTACCAGACAATAAGTATTATATTTTTGGTAAAGACGGTGCAAAAAACTTAGCAGAAGATATTAAAACTAGATTTTTAGGAGAAATTCCTTTAGTACAAAGTATTAGAGAAGCGGGAGATGTTGGGCATCCGGTAGCTTTACAAGAAGGCACTGTTTTAGAAAAAGCTTTTAATGATATTACTAAAGAAATGGTTTCAGAATTATTAAAAAGAAATGCAGATTTACCGCCAACCGAAGTTGTTAGAATTACAACAATGAGTGGTTGTAGTTCAGTAAAAAAATAAGATTATGACAGCAGAAGAAACATTAAACAATGTAGAAAAAGCATTAGATGAAATTCGTCCTTTTTTAATGAGTGATGGAGGAAACATCAAACTACTTTCTATAGAAGAATCTATTGTAAAGGTACAATTAGAAGGTGCTTGTATAGGATGTTCTGTAAATCATATGACCTTAAAAAATGGTGTAGAAGCAACTATTAAAAAGTATGCGCCACAAATAATAGAGGTTATAAACATTGAGTAAGCTGATAAAAATCAGTTTTTAAATATTTAGAAAAATATATTTTTGGGCGTTCCAAGCAAAAAAGCTTGGTCGGGCTTTTCGCACTCGCTTTTTTTACTTCCAAAAAAGTAAAAAAGAGCTCAAACAAATGCTACAATCCCTAACGCGCTCATCAACATAAAAAAAGACCTCACAAGATTTTATTCTTGTGAGGTCTTTAAAAATAATAAAAAATGATTACTACAGATATTTTAATTATAGGTGCAGGACCCACAGGTTTATTTACTGTTTTCGAAGCAGGTTTATTAAAATTACGCTGTCATTTAATAGATGCGTTGCCACAAGCAGGTGGTCAATGTTCTGAGATTTACCCTAAGAAACCTATTTATGATATCCCAGCATATCCAGAAATTTTAGCGGGAGATTTAACCCATAAATTAATGGAGCAAATTAAACAATTTGAACCAGGTTTTACCCTTGGTGAACGCGCAGAAACAATAGACAAGCAAGAAGATAGTACTTTTATAGTAACAACTAACAAAGGCACAAAACATCATGCAAAAATAGTAGCAATTGCAGGTGGTTTAGGTTCTTTTGAGCCAAGAAAACCGCCAATTCCTAATATTGCAGATTTCGAAGATAAAGGAGTAGAGTATATTATTCGTGATCCAGAATTTTATAGAAATAAAAAAGTAGTCATTTCTGGTGGAGGAGATTCTGCATTAGATTGGTCTATATTTTTAACAGACATCGCTTCATCTGTGACATTAATTCACCGAAGAAACGAGTTTAGAGGTGCTTTAGATTCTGTAGATAAAGTACAAGAATTAAAAGATGCCGGTAAAATTACCATGATAACACCTGCAGAAGTAAAAGGAATTGTAGGTACAGATAAAGTAACCGGAGTTTCGGTGGTTCAAAAAGGAGAAGAACCATTTATAGTTAACACAGATCATTTTATTCCGTTATTTGGGTTATCTCCAAAATTAGGTCCTATTGCAAATTGGGGATTAGAAATAGAAAAAAATGCTATTAAAGTAAACAACGCTTTAGATTACCAAACCAATATTCCAGGAATCTACGCAATTGGAGATGTAAATATCTATCCGGGTAAATTAAAGTTAATTCTCTGCGGATTTCACGAAGCTACTTTAATGTGTCAGAGTGCATATCAACGTATATTTCCAGATAAAAAATATGTAATGAAATACACAACAGTTGGTGGTGTAGAAGGTTTTGACGGATCTAAAAAAGAAGCGCCAAAAGCCGTTGTTAAAAAGATTGAGTAATTAATTTGTAATTCGTAGCTAGTTTTATAATCTTATTATATAAGCCCCTTCAGGTTTCAAAAACCTGAAGGGGCTTTTTCTTTTTTTTGCTTATCTTATATAAAATTAGAAACTATGAATAGTCTTAATTTATTACCTTTTTTTCCTTTTTACGATAGAGTTTTAACTGCATATGATTTATTAATGTTTAGTTTTGGTTCATTTGTAGTAATTTCATTTTTACTCTTTTATTATCAGAAGATTTCAAAAAATAATTTCGCAAAAAGCAAATTAGACCATCCATTATATCAATCAAATGATATTTTACTACAATCTAATAGTACAAATGTTGGTTTTAAAATAGTCGAAAGAAAAATGTCTTCTTCGGTTACTATATTAGCGTGTATCTTAATTCTTTTAATAGCATTTACTCCTTTTTAGGATTTTTTAAGACTATAGTTTTTTAATTCTGAAAATCAATCTTCTAACAATATTTTCCTATATTTGTAGAACAACGAAATCGATTGAGATGTTTTCAGGTTTACTTGCATATCTAAAATTCTTCATAAAACGCAATCCAGAGTGATTACAGTATACTGTCATTCTGAACTTGTTTCAGAATCTCTCAATTAAAATCTAAATCTTTATTCAAAGAACTATTTAGGTTTTATTTATCCATTCATTTTTTTAATCATCTAATACATTAAAATTATGCCTTTTTATCATAAACTAGGGACAATTCCACCTAAAAGACACACGCAATTTCGTAAAAAAGATGGCAGTTTGTATTATGAGCAATTGTTTGGCACTATTGGTTTCGACGGTATGTCTACCAACTCATACCACGAGTACAGACCAACAATGGTCAAAGAAATTAGAAAGCAATATTCTGTAAAACCCAAAATAGCCAAAGCAAATAACATTCAATCTTACCGGTTTAGAGGATTTCAAGTTCCGCCAGAAAACGATTATTTAGAAAGTAGAAAAATTGTTTTAACAAATACAGATTGTAATATTATTTTATCAGCACCAAAAAAATCAACAGAAGATTATTTCTATAAAAATACAGATGCAGATGAGGTTATTTTTATCCATAAAGGAACCGGAAAATTAAGAACACATCTTGGTAACATCAAATTTAAATACGGAGACTATTTAATAATTCCACGAGGCGTTATTTATAAACTAGATTTCGATGATGAAAACAACAGACTTTTTATTGTAGAATCTTATTCGCCTGTTTACACACCAAAAAGATACAGAAATTACTTTGGTCAATTATTAGAACACTCACCGTTTTGTGAACGAGATTTAAGAAGACCAGAAGAATTAGAAACCCATAACGAATTAGGCGATTTCCTAATAAAAGTAAAAAAACAAGGTGAAATTATAGAAATGATTTACGCTTCACATCCTTTTGATGTGGTAGGTTACGACGGTTATAATTTTCCGTATGCATTTTCAATTCACGATTTCGAACCAATTACGGGACGTATTCATCAACCGCCACCAGTGCATCAAACTTTCGAGACAAATGCCTTTGTAATTTGCAGTTTTGTACCACGTTTGTATGACTATCATCCAAACTCAATTCCTGCACCATATAACCACAGTAATATAGATTCCGACGAGGTTTTATACTATGTAGATGGCGATTTTATGAGTAGAAACGACATCGATCAAGGTCATATTTCCTTACATCCATCCGGAATTCCTCATGGTCCGCACCCAGGCGCAACAGAACGCAGTATTGGGCACACAAAAACCGAAGAGTTAGCCGTTATGGTAGACACTTTTAAACCTTTAATGGTTACGGAAGAAGCCATGAAAATTGCCGATGAAGAGTATTATAAATCGTGGTTAGAGTAGCATAATTATTAGAAGCTATTTCCTGCTTTTCGCACTCGCTTTTTTTGAGAAAAACAAAAAAGAGCTCAAACAAATGCTACAATCAGGGCTAAGATTTTGTGCTAGCAAATAGCTTTTTTTAAGAGTAATACATATTAATAGGCTTTTAATATCCCTGAAAGGGTTTCAAACCCTTTCAGGGTTGCGTGTAATTAAAATAATAAAAAATAAGACCTCACAGGTTTTTAAAACCAGTGAGGTCTATAAAATATAAAGATGGCAAAAGAAATAAAATCAGTAAACTACGGTTTAGAAAAAATATTTGAAGGAGCACAAGATTTCCTTCCATTGTTAGGTACAGATTATGTAGAATTTTATGTGGGTAACGCAAAACAAGCAGCACACTTTTATAAAACAGCATTCGGCTTTCAATCGCACGCATATCGCGGATTAGAAACGGGTTCAAAAGATTCAGTGAGTTATGTGTTAACACAAGACAAAATAAAGTTAATGCTCACAACGCCGTTAAGCAGCAAATCTCCCATAAATGATCATATTGTAAAACATGGCGACGGCGTAAAAATTATTGCACTTTGGGTAGAAGATGCTAGAAAAGCGTATGCAGAAACAACTTCCCGCGGAGCGAAATCTTTTATGGAACCAACCGTAGAAAAAGACGAACATGGTGAGGTTGTTAGGGCAGGAATTTATACGTACGGAGAAACCGTACATATGTTTGTTGAGCGTAAAAACTACAACGGCGCATTTTTACCAGGTTTTCAAAAATGGGAATCAGACTACAATCCGCCAGCAGCAGGTTTAAAATACATAGACCACATGGTTGGTAATGTGGGTTGGAATCAAATGAATACTTGGGTGAAGTTTTATGAAGATGTTATGGGCTTTGTTAACTTTTTATCTTTTGATGACAAGCAAATTCATACAGAATATTCTGCGTTAATGAGTAAAGTAATGTCTAACGGAAATGGAAGAATCAAATTCCCGATAAATGAACCTGCAGAAGGAAAAAAACGTTCCCAAATTGAAGAATATTTAGATTTTTACGAAGGTGCTGGTGTGCAACATATTGCCGTTGCCACAGATGATATTATAAAAACGGTTGGTCAATTAAAAGCGAACGGGGTAGAATTTTTATCAACACCACCAGAAGCATATTACAGAGCGGTTCCTGGAAGATTGGAAGAACATAGTCACGAGTTAAAAGAAGATATCGAAAAACTAAAAGGCTTAGGTATTATGATTGATGCAGATGAAGAAGGCTATTTACTACAAATTTTTACAAAACCAGTAGAAGATAGACCTACCTTATTTTTTGAAATCATTCAAAGAATGGGCGCTAAAGGTTTTGGAGCAGGAAACTTTAAAGCGTTGTTCGAATCTATAGAAAGAGAACAGGCCAAGAGAGGAACGCTTTAAAAAAAGAATCAAGATTTTTAGAACCATGAATTAAGACTAAATTTAGTAAACAGTTATAAATTCATTATCCTGCAAATATTCAAAAACCTTGTGGGTATTATCTGTAATTAAGATAAACTGTGAATATTTAATGCTCTATTAATATCAATTTTTATATTAAATTGCCATTAAAGTCCAAGAATCAAAGTTTATCTTGTCTCTTGGTCCTATAAATCTTGATTTTTTAAAAACATGAACAGAGAAGAAATACTAAAAGCAATAGAAGAAAAATACGATAAATTAGGTGTTCCTGTAGATTCTATGCTTGAGGGTTTGCTTTGGAGTACACCGATTACGTATTGGGATTATATACAGACAGACGCGCTTTTAGGTTTGCAAACTCCAAGAACCACACAACCAGATGAAATGGTTTTTATCATGTATCATCAAGTAAACGAGTTGTTGTTTAAAATGATTTTGTGGGAAATTGATCAGGTTGCAAAAACAATAGAAGTTACTGCAGATAAATTTTCTTTGCATTTAGGTAGAATCAGTCGCTATTTTGATATGCTTTGCAGTTCTTTTAATGTGATGGCAGACGGAATGGAGAAAGAACAGTATCTAAAATTTAGAAACACATTAACGCCTGCAAGTGGTTTTCAATCCGCGCAATACCGTAAAATAGAATTTGCTTCTACAGAATTAATTAATTTAATTGATGTCCGTTTTAGAGATGAAATTGATAGAAGTTCGTCTTTTAAAAATGCCTACAATCACTTGTATTGGCAAGCTGCAGGTAAAAATTATACAACTGGTCAAAAATCTACTTTGTTAAATCTTTTTGAACAAAAATATATGGGAGATTTTATCGATTTTATGGAAGATTACAATGATATTAATTTGTCTTTAAAATTTAAACAACTACCCAAAGAGGTTCAAGAAAATAAAGAATTAATTAAAGCCATGCGTCATTATGATTATACAGTAAATGTAAAATGGGTAATGGCACATTACAACGCAGCTGCAAAATATATTGGCGGAAAAGAAAAAGATTTAGAAGCCACAGGAGGTAGTAACTGGCGTAAATATATGCATCCCAAATATCAACGAAGAATTTTTTTTCCATATTTATGGAGTGAAGATGAATTGAAAAATTGGGGAACATTTTAAGTCCATTTATTACTTAGAGAGACGCCCTTAAATAGTTAACAAGTTGCTTTTTATCGTTTTGGAACGGTAATTGTCATTACTTTTTTATAAGTTTGATTTTTATGAAAAAATACACCCTATTATTTTTTGCCCTACTTTTTTTGACAACTACTAATAGTCAAGAACGTTTAAACGCTTTTAAAAGTGGAGAGTTGTTGCGTTATAAAATGAGTTATAGTGGTTTTTTAAGAGCTGGAACTGCGGTTTTAGAAGTTAATGAAAAACAGCTTAATGGTAAATCGGTTTTTTATACAAAAGGAACTGGTTGGACTTCTGGCATGATAAAGTGGTTTTTTGAAGTAGATGATGTGTATGAATCTTATTTTGATAAAGATTCTGTAAAACCTTATCTTTTTAAAAGAAAGATTGATGAAGGTGGTTATAAAAAACATAGAATTACATCTTTTAATTATAACTCTAATAAAGCTTATGTTCAGGATTTTACTCGTCAAAAAGATACCTCAGTAGCTTTTTCTAATGTACAAGATATACTTTCTTCTTTTTATTATTTAAGGAATAAAGATGTTACAGGTATGAAAGTAGGAGAAGAAATTGCTATTGATATGTTTTTAGATACTCAAATATATCCTTTTAAACTACGTTTTTTAGGAACAGAAACTTTAAAAACAAAATTCGGTAAAATAAATACATTAATTTTTAGACCCTTGGTGCAATCTGGTAGAGTTTTTAAAGCGCAAGAAAGTGTTACGCTTTGGATAACTGCTGATGCAAATAAAATTCCAATAAAGATAAAAGCAGACTTAGCTGTTGGGTCTTTAAGGGCTGAATTAGAGTCTTATAAAGGCTTAGCAAACCCCTTCGTTAAAAATTAAGAAATTTTTAACGAAACCGCTATCGGAAGTTCATAAAGATAGCACCCTTAGAAATATTTTTTATTTGTACTTTTGAAATTACATTCAATAGCATCTATTCTTGAGAAAAATAATCTTCCTTTTAGTCTTAATTACCTCAATATCATCTTGTAAGAAAGAGGTTGAGAAAACCGTTACACCTCCAAAAAAAGTGAAGCCTAAACCCATTTTTAAATATGGGTATAATATGGATGATTATAAATTAATTCAAGACACTATTAGAAGTGGTGAGAGTTTTGGTGAAATTTTAGATAGACACCATGTTGGCTACCCTAAAATTAGTGAAATATCTAATTCAATAAGAGAAGAGTTTGATGTTAGAAGGTTAAGAACAGGGAAACCTTACTTAATTTTATCTAGTAAAGATTCCTTGTCTAAAGCTAAAGTTTTTATTTATAAAAATAGTGTAATAAATGCGACAGTTATTGATTTTAAAGATTCAATAATTAAAGCACATGTATATGAACAACCTATAAAAACTGTTGAAAGAATTGTAGAAGGAGTAATCTATTCTAACCTTTCTAATACTATGGATAGTTTGCATTTATCAGCAAATTTAACATATGCTGTAGCAGATATTTATGCTTGGACTTTAGATTTTTACAAGCTTCAAAAAGGAGATTCTTTTAAAATTACTTTTGAAGAAAAATTTATAAAAGATTCTCTTTTTGCAGGTTATGGAGAAATTAAATCGGCAGTATTTAATCATAACGGAACTAACTTATTTGCCTTTAAATATGTTTCAGATTCTATAAAAGGAATTTCTGAGTATTACGATGAAAATGGAAACATGTTGCGTAGTCAATTCTTAAAAGCACCTATAAAATTTCAATACAGAATTTCTTCAAGGTATAATTTAAGAAGAAGAATTGCGTATTATGGTAATAAAATTAGGCCTCATAAAGGCACCGATTTTGCGGCAAAAATAGGAACACCAATTTTAGCAACAGCAAGCGGAACAGTTGTAGAATCTACAAGAAGAGGCGGTAACGGTAAATTTGTAAAAATTAAACACAACAGCACCTATTCTACACAATATTTACATATGAAAAATCAAAATGTAAAGAAAGGACAATATGTAAAACAAGGAGCTGTAATTGGTTGGGTAGGTATGACAGGTAATTCTGGAGGTCCACACGTGTGTTATCGTTTTTGGAAACATGGCAAACAAGTAGATCCGTTTAAAGAGAAATTACCTTCTGCAGAACCTTTAAAGAAAACTTTATTACCCGATTATTTAAAGTTTATTAAACCGCTTAAATATCAATTAGAAAATAAAATTCTTCCGGTTAAAGAACCAGAGGTTATAGAAAAAATAGCACAAAATTAAACTAAAATGGCTTTAAAAAATATCAATCCAACTACAACAAATGCTTGGAAAGCATTAACAAATCATTTTAATGATATTAAAAATATCAGCATAAAAGATTTAGATAAAGAAATAAATAGAAAAGAAGATTTTTCTTTAAAGTTTGATGATTTATTAGTAGATTTTTCTAAGAATAGAGTTAATAAAGAAACGATTAATTTATTAGTAGAATTAGCTAAAGAGGTAGATTTAAAAGATGCCATTGATAAGCAATTTGCAGGTGAAGTAATTAATGTAACAGAAGGTAGAGAAGTTTTACATACTGCATTAAGAAGTACTTCTGATGAACCTATTTTAGTAGAAGGAAAAAATATTAAACCACAAATACAAGCTGCTTTAAGAAAAATTAAAAGTTTTTCTAACAAAGTTATTTCGGGTAAATGGAAAGGATATACAGGTAAATCTATTACAGATATTGTAAATATTGGTATTGGAGGGTCTGATTTAGGACCAGATATGGTGGTAGAATCTTTAAAGTTTTATAAAAATCAATTAACAACACATTTTGTTTCTAATGTAGATGGAGATCATGTTTCTGAAGTGATGAAAACTTTAAACCCAGAAACTACTTTATTTGTTATTGTTTCTAAAACATTTACAACGCAAGAAACAATTACAAATGCAGAAACACTTAAAAACTGGTTTTTAAAATCGGCAACTATTTTTGATATCCCAAAACACTTTGTAGCAGTTTCTACAAACTTAGAAGCAGTAGATAATTTTGGAATAGATAAAGCAAATGTTTTTCCTATGTGGAATTGGGTTGGTGGTCGTTTTTCTCTTTGGTCTGGAGTTGGTCTGTCTATTAGTTTATCTGTAGGATATGATAATTATAAAGAACTTTTAGAAGGAGCAGAAGAAATGGATCTTCATTATAAAAATGAAGATTTCGAGCATAATATTCCTGTAATTTTAGCATTGTTAAGTGTTTGGTATAACAATTTTTACGGAGCAGAAACAGAGGCTGTTTTACCTTATTCTCAATATTTAGCAAAACTACCTGCTTATTTACAACAAGCTATTATGGAAAGTAATGGTAAAGGTGTAGATAGAAATGGTGAGAAAGTAAATTACCAAACAGGTACAATAGTTTGGGGAAGTACAGGTACAAATATGCAGCATGCTTTTATGCAGTTGGTACACCAAGGAACAAAGTTAATTCCTGCAGATTTTATTGGTTACAAAGAATCTTTATATGGTTTAACAGATCATCATAAAAAATTAATGTCTAATTACTATGGGCAAATGGATGCGCTAGCTTTTGGTAAAACAAAAGAAGAGGTGCATTTAGAATTAAAGTTTTCTGGTGATGAAGATAAAATTTCTAAACTGTTACCTTTTAAAGTATTTGAAGGAAACAGACCAAGTAACGCTATTCTTTTCGATAAATTAACACCACGTTCTTTAGGGAAATTAATAGCAATGTATGAGCATAAGATTTTTACACAAGGTATTTTATGGAACATTTATAGTTATGACCAGTTTGGTGTAGAGCTAGGAAAAGAAATGGCTAAGAAATTATTGAATAAATCTTAAAACATAATTTTAAAGAATTTCTATTTTACAATAACCCGCCATTTGGCGGGTTATTGCGTATGTATAATATTGGTTTTCATATTTTTTGTTGTTTATTAAAAATGTTAAATATTTAGTAACTTTAAATAAAGGGCCTATTTTGTTGTAATAATATAGTTTTCAGTTAAGAAAGTGTAGTTTTAGTACTTTAGGTGTCTTAATTTTTTGTTAAAGCTTAACATTAGCTTAACATTAAACGTCTGTAAAAAGAGGAATTTTGCAGAACATTTAATAACATAAAATTAAAAAATGAGAAATTTTAAAAACTTATTATTTGTAGCTCTACTATTAGTAACAGCTACTGTTTTAGGACAAACTAAAATTACTGGTATGGTTGTAGATAATACAAACCAACCTTTACCAGGCGCAAGTGTTGTTGTAAAAGGCACAACAAACGGTACATCAACAGATTTTGATGGAAAATTTACGCTAACAGCAGATACTAATTCTGGTACTGTTAAAGTTTCATTTATTGGTTTTGAATCAAAAAATGTAACTTTTTCTTCTTCGAAAGCAAATCTAGGGTCAATTCAATTAGATGAAGACGCAAATTCTTTAGATGAAGTTGTTGTTGTTGGTAAAGGTGTAATTGATTTAGCTGGAGGAAGAAAAACCCCTGTTGCAGTTTCAACAATTAAAGCTGCAGAAATTCAAAAGAAAATTGGTACACAAGATGTAACAATGGCTTTAGTTAATACTCCTTCTGTTTATGTTGCTGGACAATCTGGTGGTTTTGGAGATTCTAGAATTTCAGTTCGTGGTTTTGATCAAACTAATACTGCTTTTTTATTAAACGGACAGCCAATTAATGGTATGGAAGATGGTAAAATGTATTGGTCTAACTGGTCTGGAGTAAATGATATTGCAAGCGCAATACAAATTCAGAGAGGATTAGGTGCTTCTAAATTAGCTATTTCTTCTGTTGGAGGTACAATGAACTTTGTGACAAAAACTACAGATAAAAAAGAAGGTGGTTCTTTTTATGCAGGAACTGCAAATGATAGCTATTATAAAACATCAGTTTCTTATAATACAGGTGTTAATGAGAAAGGTTTTGGAGCAAGTATTATGTTATCTCATTGGCAAGGAGATGGATATAATGATGGGAGTAAAGGTCAAGGTCAAACATATTTTATATCTTTTGGGTATAAACCAAATGATAATCATAACTTTAACTTCTTAATTACGGGTGCTCCACAATATCATGATCAAAATTTTTCAAAAAGTATAGCTACTTTTTTAGATAAAGGATTAAAATACAATGATAATTGGGGTACTTATAAGGGTGAGTATATGTCAGAACGAAGAAACTTCTATCATAAACCTGTCTTAAACTTAAACTGGGATTATACAATCTCTGATGCTTCTAGTTTATCAACAGTAGCTTATGCTTCATTTGGTGTTGGTGGTGGAACAGGAAATAGAGGTAGTAGAGTAAGAACTGCTGATGGTCTTATTGATTATGATGCTATTTATGCAAACAATGCTACCGCAGTAGATGGTAACTTTGGAAACAGTGCATATATTACAAGATCTTCTATGAATAACCACAAATGGTTTGGTGTGGTTTCTAATTTTGAGCATAAAATTAACGAAGCTCTTACTTGGAATGTTGGTGCAGATTTAAGAACCTATTATGGTACCCACTTTAGACAAGTTGAAAATTTACACGGATTAAATTCTTGGACAGAAGATAGAAAATTAAAAGGAACAGATAATATTGCTGATGGAACAGTGGTAGCTGTTACTGCAACAGAAAGTTTTGATGCTAATCCTTGGGGTACTATGTTTAATTCAGCAGATGAGAACCAAAGAATTGATTATGACAATAGTGAAAGAATATCTTACGCAGGTATATTTACTCAATTAGAGTATTCTAAAGATGGTTTATCTGGGTTTTTTCAAGGAGCTTTATCTAGTCAACATCACCAAAGGTTTGATAGATATGATTATGAAGCAGAGCACCAAGACTCAGAAAAAGTTAATAATGTAGGTTACAATATTAAACTTGGTGGAGCATATAAGTTTGATGATAATAGTTCTTTTTATACGAATACTGGTTATTATTCTCGTCAACCATACCATGATAATATCTTTAACAGTTACAACAATGCTATTAACCCTTCTTCTCAAAATGAAAAAATCTTTGGATTAGAATTTGGTTATAGTTATTCTTCTGAAAACTTTAAAGCTAATGTAAACTTATATAGCACAAGTTGGAAAGATAGAGTAGATGCGAGTTCAAGAATTTCAGGAGGTGTTCTTACTACAAAAGAAACAACTGGTCAAAGTCAATATCATAAAGGAGTTGAGGTAGATTTTATTGCGAAGGTTACTTCAAGTATTAAATTAAAAGGTTTCTTATCTGTTGGTGATTGGGAGTATGTTGGTAATGTAACTTCTAGAACTTTAGATGAAGATAGAAATATTATTGCTGCACCAACTTTAGTCGATGTAGATGGAGGTAAAGTAGGTGATGCAGCTCAATTTTCTACTGGTTTAGGTTTTGATTATAATATTTTTAAAGGATTAAGTATAGATTCTGATTATAGATTTTATGACAAGTTATATTCAAATGTAAGTGCTGTTAAGGAAAATTTAGAATTACCATCTTACGGATTATTAGATTTTGGAGTATCTTATAAATTTAATTTAGGAACTGAAGGAAATAAATCATTAAGCTTAAGAGCAAACATGAATAACGTTTTAGATAAAGAATATTTATCTGAATTAAGAACTAATATTACAAGTGGGTCTAGCGATGCTAATGGTACATTGTACAAGGGTATAGATACTGCAAATGAAGGTTATTTTGGATTCGGTAGAACTTGGAATGTAAGTCTTAGATATAATTTCTAATTATTAAATTTAAAATTATTTTAAAAAACCACCTCAATCGAGGTGGTTTTTTTATTATTAAAATTAGTAACTTTACACCTTTAAAAATTTATTAAAAAATATAATGAAAGACGTACATTCATATTGGGCTTATTTAGTTTTAGCCATTTTAATCTTTACAGTATTTAATGCTGTTACAGGTGTTATTAAAAAAAGAGCTTTTACAGACAAAGATTTAAGATTAGGGTTGTTTACCTTAATTCTATCTCATATTCAATTATTAATTGGGTTAGGATGGTATTTTATGTCGCCTTGGTATAAAGCATTAAAAGCAAACGGAAGCGAAGTTATGGGAGATAAAGCAGCTAGATTATTAGCAGTAGAACACCCATTAATGATGGTTATTGCCATTGTATTTATTACAATAGGTTGGTCTAAACATAAAAAGCAAACAGAAGATGTAGCAAAATTTAAAACATTTGCCATCTTTTATGGTATTGCTTTATTATTAATTCTTTCTAGAATACCTTGGAGTAACTGGTTTTAATAACTAACATTTCTGTATTTACAGAAACATTTATTAGAGTTCAATGAAAATTTTAAGTTATATAGTATCTCCAATTTTTATATTGGTGTTTTTTTTAAGTCTAGTTATATTTCATCCATTACAATGGTTGGGTTTAAAAATATTTGGATATAAAGGACACCAGTTAGTGGTAGATTATATGAACTGGTTTTTATCCAAAACACTTTTAATTTTAGGAGTAGTAGTAAAGATAGATAATAAGCAAAAATTACCAGAAAATTGTACGCTCGTATTTGTCTCTAATCACCAGAGTATGTTTGATATTTCGCCAATTAGTTGGGCGTTTAGAAAACATCAACCAAAATTTGTATCAAAAAAAGAATTAGGTAAAGGCATACCAAGTATCTCATTTAACCTAAGACATGGCGGTGCAGCACTAATAGATAGAAAAGATCCAAAACAAGCAATTTCCGCTTTAATAGCCTTTTCTAAAAAAATAAAAGAGAATAAATGGAGTGCCGTTATTTTTCCAGAAGGAACAAGAAGTAGAGACGGTAAACCTAAACAGTTTGCAATAAACGGACTAAAAGTCATCGCAAAAGTCAATAAAGAGGGCTATATTGTGCCGATTACCATAAATAATTCTTGGAAAATTTTTAAATACGGAAAATTTCCATTAGGTTTAGGTAGCCCAATTACATTTACAGTACATCAACCCGTAAAAATAAACTCTTTACCTTTTGATGAATTATTAGAAAAAACAGAATCAGTTATTAAAGAATACATAAAATAAAAATATGTCTATACATAATGTAAGAAAAGAAGTGATGCTAACTTTAGAAAAAAGTATGGATCGTTTCATGGAAAAATATTTAATCCCTGCAGAAAAAATCTGGCAGCCAACAGATTTTTTACCCAATTCTCAAAAAGACTCTTTTATTTCAGAAGTAGAAGAAATTAGAGAATTATCTAAAGAATTACATGACGATTTTTGGGTTGTATTAGTAGGAGATACCATTACAGAAGAAGCATTGCCAACCTACGAATCTTGGTTACTAGATTTAGATGGAGTATGCCAAGACCCAGACAATAGTTGGGCAAAATGGGTAAGAACTTGGACAGCAGAAGAAAACAGACACGGAGACGTTTTAAACAAATACTTGTATTTATCCGGTCGAGTAAATATGCGTGAAGTAGAAATTTCTACACAACACTTAATTGCAGACGGTTTTGATATTGGTACTTCAACAGACCCATATAAAAACTTCGTGTACACAAGTTTTCAAGAATTAGCAACCTATATTTCACACAACAATGTAGCTAAAATTGCACGTAAAAAAGGACACAAAGCATTAGCTAAAATGTCTAGAATTATTGCAGGAGACGAAATGCGCCACCACCATGCATATACAGAATTCGTAAAAGAAATATTTAAAATAGACCCTAGTGAAATGATGTTGGCTTTTCAACACATGATGAAATATAAAATTGTAATGCCTGCAATGCACTTAAGAGAATCTTTTGAAGAAAAAGGAACTCTGTTCGATGATTTTTCAATTGTTGCACAAAGAGTTGGTGTTTATACAGGTTTCGATTACGTAGACATTATAAGAAAGTTAAACGAAGCTTGGGAAATTGATAAAATTACAAATCTTACGCCAGAAGCAGAAAAAGCTAGAGATTATCTAATGAAGTTACCAGACAGAATGTACAGAATTACAGAAAGAATTGTAGTTCCTCAAACAGACTTTAAATTCAAATGGATGATAAATCCTAGTTAGTATTAGAAGCTGTTTCCTGCTTTCCGTTATATCTTTTTGTAAAAAACAAAAAGGATGTCACTTCAATCAGGGCTAAACCAGTTTGCTAACTTGTATCATAATTAAACAATTTTTTTTGTTTAATGTAGCAATCTCTTATAAGAAATATCAGCCCCTTCAAGTTTTAAAAACCAGAAGGGGCTTTTTTATAAAACCCAAAGTTTACGTTTTCTATTACATTATGAGGTCATTTTTTTTGTTGTTTATTTAAAAGTGTTCGTCTGTTAAGAATTCCTAGTAAAGGAAATAGAATAAAACCTTTTATAACAACTTCAAAATTTGTCACATACAAATATTGAGAAGTCCCACGACAGTGATAATACAAAGCCCTACGCAAAACCTATGCAGTAAAAAAGGTGCAGCGAATTAATTAGTAGTTCTAGATAGTTTCAGAACCTAATTCCGAGAACAATAAATTTAGCCTCTTCAGGTTTCAAAAACTAAAAAGGATTTGTTTCCTATAAATATCCATCATTCGTATGAAAGCCTGTTTTAAGAAGGAAACAATTTTACTTTCCATTTATATCTAATAAATACTCAATAGACAAATGTTTTATTTAGTAAGAGGATCTATGTTCTTATTTTTTTAGTAAAATCTATATTAAAGGGATCATTTCAATATTCCATGAGTAGACTTCTTATATAATTTCCCCAAAAAATAAATTAAGAACAAACATCGCGCCAAAAATGGAGTTATCATTAACTAGTAAAACAGACTTCAAGTACAATATATTTAAAAATAATATCTATTTCAACAAGCTTCAAAGTAGAAAAAAAATAATTCACATTAAAATAGGCTACTCAACTCTTCTATGTTTTCTATGCTACTATGTGTTAAAACCATCCCTTGAACTCCAAAATAAATTGTAAATCCAAGTTCTTCAAAATAAAATAAAAAAAAGATGATTTATAACTCTTTTAAAATAAGTGTTTTATAACTTAATGTAAAATTAAATTAAAATAAAGGTTAAAAGATAGCTGTTAGATTAAAAAGGAGTTGTAAGTTTGCACCCGCTAACAGCAATATTAGTTTGTTAGTTTCGTTCATTTATAGTTTGCTTTTAAATCTCAAAAAACATTCATCAGAAGGTGATTAAGATTTAATTTTAGCGTTGAAATTAAAATAAAAAAAAGTTTAATTTTTTATTGTCAGATTAGAAATAGTTTGTATATTTGCAGCCGCTAAGAAATACAGCAAAAACGATCAAAGAAAATTTGGAATGACTATTAAAAAAGTCAGTTAGTTCGATTCTAGCATTTCTACAAAGTTTTAACCAATAAATAACTTTAAGTTGTTTATTAAGATTAAAACAAAGTTCATTGAAAATATTGAAATTGACAGCGTAATTAAAGAGTAGAATAACCATGTTTAGATTTATTTAAACAAATTCTTTTGAAACTTATTCATTAAAATATTTAAAATATACAATGAAGAGTTTGATCCTGGCTCAGGATGAACGCTAGCGGCAGGCTTAACACATGCAAGTCGAGGGGTAACATTGTGCTTGCACAGATGACGACCGGCGCACGGGTGCGTAACGCGTATAGAACCTACCTTTTACTGAGGAATAGCCTTTAGAAATGAAGATTAATGCCTCATAGTATTGAGACTCGGCATCGAGTTTTAATTAAAGATTTATTGGTAAAAGATGGCTATGCGTCCTATTAGTTAGATGGTAAGGTAACGGCTTACCATGACTTTGATAGGTAGGGGTCCTGAGAGGGAGATCCCCCACACTGGTACTGAGACACGGACCAGACTCCTACGGGAGGCAGCAGTGAGGAATATTGGGCAATGGAGGCAACTCTGACCCAGCCATGCCGCGTGAAGGATGACTGCCCTATGGGTTGTAAACTTCTTTTATACAGGAAGAAACACTGGTATGTATACCAGCTTGACGGTACTGTAAGAATAAGGACCGGCTAACTCCGTGCCAGCAGCCGCGGTAATACGGAGGGTCCGAGCGTTATCCGGAATCATTGGGTTTAAAGGGTCCGCAGGCGGTCAATTAAGTCAGAGGTGAAATCCCATAGCTCAACTATGGAACTGCCTTTGATACTGGTTGACTTGAGTCATATGGAAGTAGATAGAATGTGTAGTGTAGCGGTGAAATGCATAGATATTACACAGAATACCGATTGCGAAGGCAGTCTACTACGTATGTACTGACGCTGAGGGACGAAAGCGTGGGGAGCGAACAGGATTAGATACCCTGGTAGTCCACGCCGTAAACGATGGATACTAGTTGTTGGGTGTATGCTCAGTGACTAAGCGAAAGTGATAAGTATCCCACCTGGGGAGTACGGTCGCAAGACTGAAACTCAAAGGAATTGACGGGGGCCCGCACAAGCGGTGGAGCATGTGGTTTAATTCGATGATACGCGAGGAACCTTACCAGGGCTTAAATGTAGTCTGACAGCTTTAGAGATAGAGTTTTCTTCGGACAGATTACAAGGTGCTGCATGGTTGTCGTCAGCTCGTGCCGTGAGGTGTCAGGTTAAGTCCTATAACGAGCGCAACCCCTGTCGTTAGTTGCCAGCATGTTATGATGGGGACTCTAACGAGACTGCCTACGCAAGTAGTGAGGAAGGTGGGGATGACGTCAAATCATCACGGCCCTTACGTCCTGGGCCACACACGTGCTACAATGGTATGGACAATGAGCAGCCATCTGGCAACAGAGAGCGAATCTATAAACCATATCACAGTTCGGATCGGAGTCTGCAACTCGACTCCGTGAAGCTGGAATCGCTAGTAATCGGATATCAGCCATG